>CASEYW010000057.1 GCA_949292215.1 uncultured bacterium | reverse complement strand
TGAAGCTGCGGTGTGCAGCCGAAGGCGGATTCGTACATTTCCCATGAAAAACCGAGTTGTTTCAAATTGCTGACGCATTTGATTTCCATTGCTTTTTCCCTGGCGGAATTCAAGGCAGGCAGAAGAAGTGCTGCCAGGATGGCGATGATCGCAATTACGACAAGAAGCTCTATCAATGTAAAATTTCGGTGAACTTTTCTTTTCTTCATGAGCTCAACCCTTTCTTCAGTTGATTTATTTTAATTATAGGTTATTTTATAAAAAATACGTGCAATGAAATGATGAAAAACATGGAATTTTTTATCAAAAATATAGAGTTATGAGAAAAGCACATGTCAACGGGCCGTCCTACGATGAATTTGAAGTCGGGGGAAATTTTCAGATGGAGGAGTGCGGCTGGTATCAGGCGCCGCAGCGCAGTCTTGTTCTGTTTTCGAACACGTATCTTTGCACAAGACGATGGGGAAGCCATAAAATGCGCCATCATCTGTATGTCGGCGTTGCGCTGGAGCTGATTGTGGATGGTTCCGCGACGTTTTATCTGGACAACCGGAAAACAAAAGTCTCCGCGGGGGAGGTTTTCCTCATGCAGCGCGGTCACGACTGCGGGTTTTCGACAGCGGCGGATGAGCATTATGAAAAATTGACACTCTGCATTTCCGGGACCATTCTGGATCTTCTGGTGGAATCGCTGCATTTGAATGCGGTGCTGAAGATCACGCTTTCCCGTGTGGAGGAAGCAAAACACCGATTTCACGAAATCGAGCATCTTCTGCGGGAGAAGGTCCCGGGGACGGAGCGGATCATTACAGAGAAAACGTTCAGTCTGTTTCTGTTTCTCGGAGAGGAGAACCGGGTGACCGAATCCAGAAGTTATCCGGAGCCTCTGCGGAAGGCTCTGGATTTCCTGCACGGGACCTATACGCGGGGGAATGTCGGGTTGTCCATTCTGCCGGAAGTCGCCGGAGTGAGCAATCCGACTTTGATCCGCATGTTTCACAACTATTGCGGAAAATCTCCGATGGAACATGTCACGGAAATGCGGATGGAACTTGCAAAGAATCTGTTGGAATCGACCGCTCTTTCCATGAAGGAGATCGCCGGACGGATCGGCTACAACGATCCCCTCTATTTTTCTTCCGTGTTCCGGAAGTTTACCGGAATGAGCCCGCGCGCCTTCCGGAAGTTTACCCGGGAGGGCGGATGAGCAGGCATTTTGCTCTTTTGCCGCCGGAAACATTTAAACTCTCTGAAGAGAAAGAGAATTTATTTATGATAGATTCCGAACATCGCGATGGACTCTGCTTCAATTCCGTCGCGGAGAATTACGACCGGTACCGTCCGGGATACAGCGGAGCGCTGTTCCGGGAGATCGTCAGATACGCGGATTTGACCAGCGGTGCGAATGTGCTGGAGATCGGCTGCGGGACCGGCAAAGCAACGTTGCCTTTGCTGGACCTGGGCTGCTCCGTAACAGCTCTTGAACCGGGAGATGCTCTTGCCGCGGTTGCCCGGCGGAATTGCGCCGGCTGTCGGAACCTGCGCCTTCTGCCAGTACGCTTTGAAGACTTCGACGGAGAAGGCGGACCATTCGATTTGATCTGTTCCGCCACCGCATTCCACTGGATTCCGGCGGAGATAGGTTACCCGAAACTCTCTGCTTTGCTGAAACAGGGCGGCTGCGCTGCGTTGTTCTGGAATATCCGGATTCCGGCATCCGGCGATCCGGTTCTCTTCGAGCGGATTCAGCGTGTTTACCGCAAATATCGTCCGGAGAGCCGTCCGCCGGAGAAGGTGGGGCTGTCGAGATACTCTTCCTGCTTGAAGTCGCTTGCCAGGCATGGGTTCCGGAGGATTCAGGTGCGGGTGTTCCGGGATTTTTTTACGGCATCCGCGGAGGAGTATCTGGGGCTTCTGAATACCTATTCCGATCACCTTGCTCTGCCGTCATCTGTCCGGCTTCCGTTGGAATGTGAGCTTGCGGATGTCATCTCTGCTTCTGTCGGAAGGCTTCCCGTGGAGAACCGGCAGGAACTTTATCTCGCGGAAAAAGAGTGAACTTCCCTGTCGGTTGCCCTGCTTTTTTTGGATTTTCCGTTTGAAAAAACGGGAAATGCCGTTAGGTTGTATAATAACCTAACAAAAGGAGACAGCATGAAATCCATTTTTACTGCGGCGCTGCTGGCGACAGCTGCGCTTGTCTGCTATGCAGACTTTGATCCGACCAATGTGTTCATTGTCGGGAAAACAAACAAATCCGCGCTTTCCTACAAGCCGGGCGAGGAGATGGTCTATACCTTCAAGGCAGAACTCGGAAACCAGAAAGCCGACGGACTTTTCCTCCGCTGGGAACGGAAAGGCGATGACGGACAGAAGATGAGCGGAAAGGTCCCCGCAAATCAGGAGGCCGTCGTCAGAACAAAGCTTGACAAGCCCGGTTTTGTCAGTGTCAATGTGCATCTGGTCGACCAGAAGGGCAAGATCGTTCAGCAGGAGTACAAGGACTGGGCGAAGAGAACCCGGAAAAGAAACATCGCCTACTTTGCCGGAACCGCTGTCGAACCGGAAACATTGACCGACTGCGGAGAACCGAAGGATTTTGACGCCTTCTGGGCAAAACAGAAGAAACGTCTTGCTGCCGTTCCGTTCAAGGGGAAGGTTGAGCTGAAAAAAGTGAAAACGATCAACGGCGCCGATATCTATGCCGTATCGATTCCATGCGCGGGACCGCGTCCGGTTACCGGATATCTGAATGTTCCGGTCAATGCAAAGGCAAAGTCTCTTCCCGCCCGCATTTCCTTCCACGGGTATGGCACAGGCATTCATCGTGCTCCCGGCTGGGGCAATTCCAAGGCGTTGACTCTGGACATCAATGCACATGGTCAGGAACTTGGAAAAGATGACGCCTACTATAAAAAATTCTTTGAGAGCATCAAATCCAACGGCAAGAGCTACGCGTTTGATCCGAAGCAGAACTCCAATCCCGAAACGGCCTTTTTCAACGGAATGGCGCTTCGCGTGATGCGTGCGATGGAGTACCTGAAGAGCCGTCCGGAATGGAACGGAAAAGATCTGACGGCTGTCGGCGGAAGCCAGGGTGGACTTCAGACCATGTGGGCGGCGGCTCTGGACCCGGATGTCACGGTTGCTCAGCCGAGCATCACCTGGTGCTGCGATCTGGCCGGAACACAGAAGAAGCAGCGCCTTTCCGGCGGCTGGAGAATTCAGTATGTGCCGGCTCTGGATTACTACGATCCGGTGTTCATGGCGAAGCGCATCAAGAATGCGCGGGTCGAAATTACGCGCGCCGGACTTGGCGATTACACCTGTCCGCCGTCTGGACTTGCAATCAGTTACAAGAATATTGCTTCTCCGAAGAAATCCATCCGCTGGGTACAGGGTAGCGATCACGGATTCGTTCCGAAGAAATCCGAAGTGATTGTCTGGTCCACCATGAAGAATGCCAAAAAATAACGATTGCTTTTTTGCCATTTGAGCGGCGCACCCGGAGATCCGGGTGCGCTTTTTTGTTTGTCGAATCTGTTCCGCGGCATTTTGACTTCACGGGAATCCTTTGTTATATTAAGGCTGTCATATTCTTCGTAGGAACTTTAGAATCAGAGGTGATCTTATGAACGCAGTGGAACGATTGATCCGATATGTAAAATATGAAACGACATCCGATGAAAACAGTGGAACGCATCCCTCTTCTCAGGGTCAGATGGTGTTTGCGGAGCATCTGGCGGAGGAGATGAGAAGATGCGGCATATCGCAGGTCCGGTTGAGCGAATCCGGCTGTCTGTTCGGATGTCTTCCTGCGACAGCGGGCCGGGAAGAGCTTGCACCCATGGGACTTCTGGCACATCTGGATACCAGCGACGAGGCTTCCGGGAAAAATGTTTGTCCTCAGATCATCCGGAATTACAATGGCGGAGTCATTCCGCTTGGTTCTTCCGGCAAAGAACTTTCTCCTGAACGATTTCCCGTTCTGAAGCGGCTGATCGGACATACGCTTGTCACGACCGACGGCACCACTTTGCTCGGCGCGGATGATAAAAGCGGAATCGCTGAGATTATGACGGCTGCGGAACGGATGATTGCGGAAAAGATTCCTCATCGGAAAATCTGCATCGGTTTCACGCCTGACGAGGAAATCGGACAGGGTACGGATTGTTTTGATATCGCCGATTTCGGTGCGGTGTTCGCATATACTGTCGACGGCGGAAGTGCCGGAGAGATTGAATACCAGAATTTCAATGCCGCTTCTGCAGAAGTGACGATCACGGGCCGTTCGGTTCATCCCGGCAGTGCCAAAGGTGTCATGCTGAACGCTCAGAAAATTGCCATGGAATTTGATTCCATGCTTCCGCCGGATGAGGTCCCGGAGAAAACGGAGGGGTTCGAGGGGTTTTATCATCTGATCCGACTGGAAGGTTCTACCGGAAAAGCCGTTTTGTCATATCTCCTGCGGGATCATGACGGGGAGAAGTTTCTGGAGAAAAAGCACCGGATGCAGGTGATCACGGATACCTTGAACCGGAAATATGGAAACGGTACAGTATCGCTGATTCTGCAGGATTCCTACCGCAATATGGAGGAGATTATCCGCCCGAATCGGATTCTGATCCGTCTGGCGGAAGAGGCTGCCCGCAGAGCTGGGCTTGTCCCATCAACGCCCCCGATTCGCGGCGGGACGGATGGCGCAATGCTCTCCTTCAAAGGCCTTCCGTGTCCGAACCTGGGAACGGGCGGATACAATTTCCACGGGGAATACGAATTTGCAAGCGTGGAGGAAATGGACGCTGTGGTTGACCAGCTTGTCTTTCTTGCGTCCGATTCCTCCGCAGTGAATCCGGTTCTGCCTGAGCGTCATTGAGTTCAGGGCAGTTCAAACATGAGTTTGCCGAGATCAAGGGCGTATTTCAGCTTCAGCAGTTGAATCGGACGGCTGGCGGGACAGCGTTCTCCGGGAACTTCAAAGTTGAAGAGGCCCTGATAGGAGGTCGACTTCAGTTTCTTCATGAAAGCGGACCAGTTGACTGTGCCGCGTCCGCAGGGAAGCATGTGGTGATCTGCAGTGCCCAGATTGTCCGCGATGTGAAGTGCGATCAGCTTGTCGCCGACCTCGTCGAGAAAAGCGGCGGGATCTCCCTGGACAAGATTGAGATGTCCCGTGTCGAGACAGATTCCAAGTTCCGGCCGGTTTACTTTTTCAATCATTCGCAGAAGATCGGATGCAAACGGCTGTGTGGATGGAATGTTTTCGATGGCGATCCGGATGTCCCGTCCTTCGATGGATCGGCAGAGTTCCGTCAGAGATGCGGCGGAGATGGTTTCTATTTCAGGAACCGGCATTCCCTGATCTCTTGCCGCTTTTCCACCGCAGTGGAGTACTGCCGCTTTGACGCCGAGACGCTCATAGACCTGAAGTTCTTTTTTCAGAAAATCAAGATACGAACGGCGCGTTTCCGGATCGGGATGGGAGATGTCTGCGGTCAGATGCAGATGTGCTTGTGGAAGAGTAAGGCCGCGGTCGTGAGCGAAGTCAGCAAGTTCGGCTGCCGCTTTCAGCGGATCAGGCCGATCCATCAGCATTTTTCCGTGTTCATCGGAAAATTCCGCATAGCGGTATCCGCAGGATGCCAGAGTTTCGATTGCGGATTCGGGGGAATCCTCCACTAAAAAAGCCGTCCACATGGAAATTTTCATAGTGATTCACCTTTCTTATGTCGCGCGAGGAGATCGTTTGACGGATTCAGATGTTGTCCCGCTGCAGGTCTGGGGATTGAGTAAACAATATCCCCTGTTCGGAAATTTTCAAGCCCGGATTCGGAAAAGAGAAGGAGTCCGTTTCCCGGACCGAGTCGCTTCTGATGGTTTTATTCTTTTTCCGGAGAGGCGCGTGGACCGGAAAAATTCCGGAATGTCTCCGGAGATCAGCGGGGATGCTTGACGACTCCGCGGATGATTGAGCGGGTCTGCTCCATCCCGTTGTCCTTCAGGAAGGTGTCGATGACCGGCACGAGACGAACCACCAGCCAGCCCCCGAGCAGAAAGATCACTCCGGCTGCGGCGAAATAGAACCGGAAGGTATTTTCCGGAGGCGCTTCGGGTCCGGCGAACCGTTCCCCGTATTTCAGGAGAAATCCTCCCAGCAGCATACCGATCACACCTGCCGCCGCTCCTGTCGCCACATTTACGAACATCGATGATGCCACCTGTTTTGCTTTCGGTACTGACATCAGAAAATAGTGGATCATGGCATTTTGCATCGTAACCGTTGTCATGCCGACTACGATGAACGGGAGAAGAAAGATGCTCCACCACCAGCCTTCCGTTTGCGCGGAAGCCGGGGCAAAAAGCCAGAAAACGCAGACGATCAGGTTCATGAAATACGCGGAAATTGCCACTTTCCTCGGTCCGATCCGTTCCGTGATTGTTCTGCCGATCTGCGTCGCTGCAATTGCCGATGCAAACTGAAGAATGGAAAACAGAATCGCCCGTGTATCGCTGATTCCGTATCCCCGCTTGATCGCCAGAATTGAAATCGGAGCCAGCATGATGATCGAAAGGTTGACCATGAAACCGGCATAGATCTGTCGGGTCAGAGTTTTATCGAGAAGTGCATCCAGCAGCTGAGGCAGGAGCGGTTTTCGCGCCGATTGCTGGAGATCGGCCGTCTCATCAATTTTCCGGATGAATCCCGAGGAGGTGATTCCCAGCATCGCACCTGTTACAATGATTCCCACCAGTGCGTAGATGTTGTCGAAGTAATTCAGAATCAGGCTGATTGTGACCATGGCGAGAACTCCGGTCAGATAGAAAAGTCCGGTGGACCGTGCAATCAGCTTCGCACGGTCGGAATCCGAGGTAATATCTCCGATCAGCGGTTGCGACATCACCACTCCCGCAGCCCGGAACCCGTAGAACAGAAAACTTCCCAGCAGGAGTACCGCCATTGCCAGCGGCGGATACAGCAGAACCAGAAACGCGCTTGCCGCGACCAGCAGGGCCGCAATGTTCCGACAGACCCAGAAATCCGCCTGGCTTCGCGCTGCACCAACCTGTCCTGTCCGGACCACTCCGAGAGGCAGAAGCAGAAACCCGAGATACATCATCGCGCCGATGACTGCAATCAGAATGTTCGGCGCGTGCAGTTTGACGGCAAACAAAATGATGACAGTCTCTCCCAGACACATATAGGAAGCTCCATTCACCGCACTGAATAAATTGTAGTTGTGCTGGGAACATTCTTTCTGCTCTCTGGTAAGCGGTTGTTTTTGAATCATGGTTTATCCTGCTGCCGTTAGTGTTCCTGACGATTGTATTTTACTATACCATTCGATGCGTTGTTTGTAAAGCCGGGAAGAGCCCTCCTGCCTTTAAACACGCGAAAAAAAACAAAACGGGAAATCGGATCACCGGCAATGGAGTGATACGTGTTTTTTTTCGTGGTCTCCGGAGAAAATCTTGCGAAAAGCACTTGACAAACCGGGATTTTTGAATTCTAATATAGTGTGCTGTTGTACAAAGATAAGAAAAGAGGTGTGGAAAGTGGCTGAGAACAGTGATTATATCCTTGAGCTGTTGAAGGAGAACGGGCTGGTGACTCCGGAACAGGTCGAAGCCGGCTGGCAGAAGGTTTCCGAATCCGACGGAGCGGTCGATATCATTGATGCATTGAAGAATATCGGTGCGGTGAGCGATCAGCAGCTGCAGTCGATGCTTGCGGAACAGTACGGTCTGGAAGTCGTCGATCTGGAGGGCGTGGAGATTCCGGAGGATCTGGCGGCTCTTGTCCCGGAAGAGGTCGCGAAACAGTATCAGATCGTGCCTTACAAAGTGCAGAACAGCACGCTGACCATTGTGATGAGCGATCCGACGAAAATGGAAACGCTTGATGCTCTTCGTTATCTTCTGCAGCGCGATGTCGACGCTGTGATCGCACCTCCGGAACAGATCGAAAAACTGCTGATTCAGACATATGGAAGCGAAGAGGAAAAACTCGCTCAAATGACCGACGACCTTGCCAAGCCGGAAGACTTTCAGCAGATCACCAACGGAATGGAGGATGGCACCATCGGAACTTCAACCGTTGACGATGCCCCGATCATCAAACTTGTCTCCCAGATCATCATCAACGCGTTCAACCTGAAAGCATCCGATATTCACATGGAGCCGATGGAAAAGCGCTACCGCATCCGCTACCGAATCGACGGCGCTCTGCGTGAACAGGAGGGACCGCCGAAGTATCTTCAGTCGAACATCACAAGCCGTTTGAAGATCATGGCTCACATGGATATCTCCGAAAAGCGCATTCCGCTTGACGGTCGAATTCAGATCAAATTGAAGAACAAGGATATCGACCTGCGTGTATCCTCCATTCCCACAACGCACGGCGAAAGCATTGTCATGCGTATTCTCGACAAGGCGAGCATTCAGCTTGATATTCCGAAGCTGGGGTTCTATTCCGATGACCAGGAAAAGATCAATCGCATCATCAATTACCCGGACGGCATCTTCCTTGTGACCGGTCCGACCGGTTCCGGAAAGACAACATCCCTTTACGCCTTTTTGAACACAATTAACAAGCCGACTCGGAAAATCATCACTGTGGAAGACCCTGTCGAGTACATGCTGCCCGGCATCAATCAGGTGCAGGTGAATCCGCTTGCCCACATGACCTTTGCCGCTGCACTGAAGGCGATGCTCCGTCAGGCGCCGAACATCATCATGGTCGGAGAGATTCGAGACCTTGAGACTGCTGAAATTGCAATCAACGCCTCCCTGACAGGACACCTTGTGTTCTCCACACTCCATACCAACGATGCTCCCAGCGCCGTGACCCGACTCGTGGATATGGGGGTGAAACCGTTCCTTGTGGCGTCTTCGGTGCGCGCCGTGATGGCACAGCGTCTTCTACGCCGTGTCTGCAAAAACTGTGCAGCACGTACTACGGCGACTCCCGATGAGATCCGAATGCTTGGACTTGACGACAAATTCCTCTCTCAGGCTAAACTCATGAAGGGCACCGGGTGCGAGGCTTGCGGCGGAACCGGATACAAAGGCCGTGTCGGTATTTACGAAATCTTCATGATCGGCGAGGAAATCCAGGACCTGATCTATGAAAAAGTTGCCGCTTCCACCATTCGTGAAGCAGCACGGAAATCCGGAATGAGAACCCTGCGCGAGGATGCTTTGCGCAAAGCGGCGGCCGGAATTACAACACTGTCTGAAGTGATCGCCGCGACCGTCGGCGACGCGGATTAATAGGGAGACTGAACATGCTGGATACAGAAAATCAGACCTTGAAAGATATCCTGATCGCCAATGAATGCTGTACGGAAGAACAGCTTGCCGAAGTCGTTGAGGAACATGAACGTACCGGGACCCCTCTGCAGGAACTGCTGGTCGATTTCGGAATTCTGACCAAGGAGGAAATTCTTGAGCAGATCGCTCACGGGCTCGGCACCGAGGTGATTGACCTTTCTTCCATGGAAATCCCGGAGGATGTGATCAACCTGGTGACACCGGCAAATGCCAGAATGCTCGGCGTGGTGCCGGTGTCCTATGATGGTTCCACACTCTATGCGGCATTGCGTTCCCCGCTGAATTATCAGGTTGCCGATGAGCTGCGCTTTATTTTAGGGCACGATGTGAATATTCTGGTCGCACCCGAGGAACAGGTTGAAAAAGCGCTGGAAAAATACTATCCGGAGGATGATGCCACTGCGGCGTCCGTCCTTGCTGAAATGGATATGCAGGATCTTGCCGACGTGGATGAGGATGACGAGGACGCCATCGCAAGTGCAGCGAATGACGCGCCGATTGTCCGTTTCGTCGATGCCGTCATGTATCAGGCGATCAAGGACAAGGCATCGGATATCCATTTCGAGCCGTTCGAAAATGAATTCAAGATTCGCTATCGTGTCGACGGTGCGCTTTACGAGATGGCGCCTCCGCCGAAAAACCTTGCGATTCCTGTCATCAGCCGTGTGAAAATTCTTTCCGGACTGAACATTTCCGAGCGGCGCCGTCCGCAGGATGGTAAAATCCAGCTTAAGATTGCCGGAAAACCGATCGACCTTCGTGTTTCAACCCTGCCCACCCAGTTCGGGGAATCCGTCGTGCTCCGAATTCTTGACCGTTCTGTTGTGAACCTGGATCTTGACGTTCTCGGGATCAACGAAGACGTGCTGGAGAAGATCCGTGACATGATTTCCCGCCCGAACGGCATCTTCATTGTGACCGGTCCGACCGGTTCCGGCAAGACGACCACTCTTTACTCCGCTCTGAAGGAGATCAACCGGATCGAAGACAAGATTCTGACCGCAGAAGACCCCGTTGAATATGACCTGGAAGGCATCATCCAGCTCCCGATCAACGAGGCAGTCGGAATGACCTTCGACCGTGCGCTTCGTGCCTTTCTCCGTCAGGACCCCGACATCATCATGCTCGGAGAGATTCGCGACATCGAATCCGGCCAGATGGCGGTTCAGGCTGCTCTCACAGGGCATCTTGTCTTCTCCACGCTGCACACGAATGACGCCGCCGGTGCCGTGACCCGTTTCGTGGATATGGGTGTCGAACCCTTCCTTATCACAAGTGCGCTGATCGGCATTCTGGCACAGCGCCTTCTGCGTCGTGTGTGCCCGAAATGCAAAACGGCTTTCCGTCCGTCGGATCACGATCTGAAACTGCTGGAGCTGGAGCGAGCGGACGTCGGCGAAAATATGTTTTACTACGGCAAGGGCTGTCCCTATTGCAACAACACCGGATACAAAGGCAGAAAAGCAATTACGGAGCTCCTGGTCATGAATCCGAAGATCAACGACCTGATCCTTGCGAATGCGCCGACCATCGCTATCCGTGAAAAGGCGCGTGAACTGGGAATGGTCACTATGCGCGAGGACGGAGTCCGAGCCATTCTGAACGGTGAAACGACGATGGAAGAGGTGCTGAAGTATACCTGATTGTGTTTCCGGCCGGGGATGGCGCTGCAGCTGTATCCGGACGGGAGGTTTTTTTACGGCGGCGGGGAGTGGAATCTTCGCTGCCGATTCTGTTTTTCCCCCTCGTTTTGAGAAGAAGGATTCATCCATGTACAATACCATTATCTGCCGTTATCATGAGATCGCCACCAAAGGCGACAACCGTTCGATGTTTGAAGAGAAACTCGTTGATAATATGAAGTATCAGTGTGCTTCTCTGGAGAATCTTTCTTTCAAACGTGTCCGGGGAAGAATTTATATCCGGAAGAAGGATGATTCCGCCTTTTCGGAAGAGGAACTGAAAACGATCCGGGAGGGACTCCACCGATGTGCCGGACTGGAATCCTTTTCTCCGGCACTCGAATGCAGGCCCGATATGACGGAGATCTGTTCGCTGGTCACGCAGAGCATTCACGAGCATTTCGACCCGATTCTCTCCGTCCGTCCGCGAGTGGAGTTCCGGGTTCGCGCAAGAAGAAGCGACAAGTCCTTCCCCCTGCGCTCCCGAGATATTGAGATCGCCGTGGCAACACACATCGAAGCAATGTTCGGAGAGGAGCATTTGAAAGTCAACCTGACCCACGCGGAAGTGACGGTGGGCATCGAAGTGCGCGATGTGAATGCGCTGGTCTACTACACCTCGTTCAATGGCGCGGGAGGACTGCCGGTCGGAAGCAACAGTCCGGTGCTGGCTCTGCTTTCAGGCGGAATTGATTCGCCGGTCGCCTGCAAGCTGATTATGAACCGCGGCTGCCATGTGGATTATCTGACATTCCACAGCTATCCGTATACGCCGATGGAGTCGCTGGACAAGGTCCGTCGGCTTGCTGCAATTCTGAATCGTCATCAGAAGCCGGGAACTCTCTACGCCTGTAATTTTTCAGAGATCCAGAAGAAGATCCGTGATGTCTGCAATCCGAAGTTCCGCACGGTACTCTACCGCCGCTACATGATGCGCATTGCGAACATGCTCTGCCGCCGGAAACGGTTGTATGCGATTGTGACGGGAGAATCAGTCGGACAGGTTGCCAGCCAGACGGTGATCAATCTCGGAACCATTGACAATGCTGCGGAGTTTGTCGTTCTGCGGCCGCTTTGCGGACTCGATAAAATGGAGACAATCCGTCGGGCGGAGGAGCTCGGGACATTTCAGACTTCGATCGAAGATTTCCCGGACAGCTGTACCGTATTTGCTCCGCCGTCGCCTTCCGTTGCCGCCAAGCTCTATCGGATCGAGGCGGAGGAAGCCTTGCTTGGCGATATGACCGAGCTGCTGGAACACGCCTACGAAACGCTTGAAATCACGGTGAACCGTTGAACTCTTCCGTCAGAACCGGTTCGCCATTTCTTCCGGCGGAAGGTTGAACAGAATCAACTGGAATCTGTTGTGTCGTTGATGCTTTATTCACCAACAGATGTTTCCAATTTCCGGAATAACGAGTCGAACACCATGCCGCGCTTCAGGTAGTTTACCAGGCGGATTTCATGGCGGTTTCCGGTGGTTGTCCAGGAACTGTCATCATTCAGGATCGGCGCAGAGATGAGTTCCGAGTGTACCGCTTCCGGTGCAGCGAAGCAGGCGACGGTGGCAATATCCCAGATTACTTTCTGAATGCAGGGGTCTCCATTCAGATAATCGGACGTGCGCCGGTAGAGAAATTCGCCGAGTCTGCCGCATTTTTCGCAGCGCCGTTGCAGCTCAGGAAGCGTAATCATGAGCAGTTCCGCAACTCCGCAGCAGGGAATCAGGATCAGCGGCACGCCGGATTCAAATATCACCTGTGACGCCGGAACGTCCTGATGAAGATTGAACTCTGTGTTGGGGACCGTGTGAAACGCGTGCCCTCCGAGCCAGACCACAACAACACTGTCGATGATGTCCGGCGCCATCAGCAGCGCGGATGCCACATTGGTAATCGCGGCAATCGCGAGAATATAGAGGACGCGTCCATGCGCTTTGGCTTCGCGTGCCAGCACGACGATCCGCCGTGCGGCATCGCTTTCGACCGGCGTCACTGCATCCTGCAAATAGGAGGTTGAACCGTGAAATACAAAATCATCGGCGGGCTTGTTCAGCAGCTTCAGAACATTCAGGATTTCTCCGTAGCTTTTTTCCATGCCGTCTGCGGGTCCGCTGGAGCGTGAGTTGTAAAACGGTGCGGCAAGAACTGCCTTCAGATTCAGAACTTCCGGAGAGAGAACGGCAAAGGCGAGTGCGAACTGGTCGTCGATTTCGTTGAAAGTGTCGGTGTCAAGAAGCGCATCCGCTGTTCCGCGGCAGGGAAGGGTGAGAAGTTCACGGCGGCGCTCATACGTCAGTTTCGGAAAAAGTGCGGAGATATTCTGCATTCTGAAATTCCTTTTTGCTGCTTGAATTTTCTTACACTACATTATACGATATTTCGATTGAAAAAGCAACCCCTTGACATCTGCACAATATTATGTTATAATAGCATGAAATGATGATTCCCGGAGAAATATCAGGCATGAAATTACCTGTTTTATTTTCTTATGCTGGACATTATGAGAAAAATCTTCCGGTCCCGGTGCACTCTCACCG
This sequence comes from uncultured bacterium, assembly GCA_949292215.1. Lineage (GTDB taxonomy): Bacteria > Verrucomicrobiota > Lentisphaeria > Victivallales > UBA1829 > UBA1829. Next base: position 4,685 of record CASEYW010000057.1, on the reverse strand, counting down.
GGGAGCGGAGCTCGTCTATGTTTCCAGAGGAGAGTGTGTAACGATATTCGGAGACGGAGTGGCTCTGGCTGCGAAACCTGGCACAATTTATGTGACTCCGCCAAATCTTGTTCATGTTCAAAGAAATTTGACAGAGGACTGTGAAACCTACTACGCTGTGATGGAGATTTCCGGCGGAGAGCTGGATACGTCCCTGAGGACGATTGACACCTCAGGCGATCTGTTTCTTTCACAGTGGTTCCGCAACCTTTATGAATTGAACAGCGGCTATGCGCTGGAAGAGGCATCCCTTCTTCTGATGCTGATCTGGTCTCGTTTGAATGCAATCGAAGCCTCCGGAGAGGTGCGGTTACGCCGTCATCCAGCATTGCTCCGTGCGATGGATTATCTGGAGGAGCACTATTCGGAAGTATTTACAATCTCGGAACTTTCCGCAAAAGCTGGCGTCAGTCAGAGCCATTTGAATGCGTTGTTCCGAAAGGAGACCGGCGCGGGGGCTGAGGAATATTTAACCGCTTTGCGGATGAGACATGCGCGGCGTCTGCTTTTGAACTTGTATTACACTATTGCAGAGGTTGGAGAGTTGACAGGATATCCGGATGCGAATTATTTCAGCCGGCGTTTTCGTCTTTATCACGGGGTTTCCCCCGGCGTTTACCGGAGGAGCCCCGAACTTCATGCCGATTCCGCACGAATTGCCGGAGAGCGAATCACTTGAGCCCGAGTTCGAAAAATACGGAGGCCCCGTCGCGTGCCGTATCAACGGAGAAGAGAGCTTGATCCCCGTCCGTCTTTGTCGGTGCAAGCTGTTTCAGCCGGTTGCCTGCGAGATCCAGCGGATAGAGCTTCAGACGGGAGGCGTTCCGGTTCCGGAGACGGATCTGGAACTTTCCTGCCTGCAGCAGAGCCGGTCCGCCGCCGGGATTCAGCAGCTTCAGCATTTCGGCTTCGGCAAACTGCATATTGCTGCTCAGGGCGTTGGTCGCGAAGACAAGGACCAGACGTTTTGCCGTGCGGATCGGTTCTTTTCCGTCGATGGAGACCAGGGCAAGCGTTCCTCGGATGCTCATGAAATCAATCTCGAAATCGGGGAATTTGTATTTGGTTCCGGCCTCGGCGCTGATCCCCTGAAGACGCGGCGTATTGACTGCCATGAAGCGTTTCTCCGTATCCAGAAACAGTTCTCCGGTGGAGCTTTCGAACAGATTGAATCCGTTGCTGCGGTTCTTTTTCGGCAGGAAGCCTTTCTGCTTCATGAGTTGCAGATACGGAACAAGATTGGCGGATTCGTCGATGGACTGCGAATAGGCATCCGTTCCGGCGGTTCCGGCTCCGCCCTTGACGGAGATCAGAAGCGCATCCGGATCGTTTTCATCCTCGAAATCCAGTGAGAAACCGTTGATCAGTGCAAGCGAGCTCTGGGTTTTGGAGAGCGTGACGTTCGGATTCCGCATTCCATTGAGATCTTTCTGAATCCGGATCCGGACGTTGTCGGGAACTGTTTTCACATCACCGCGACGGTAGAGGAAGAAGGTCAGAAACTCCGACGCCACCGCAATCGGATCGGTATAGCCCGCGAAGGAGCGGATGCGCGAATTGCTGAACAGTTCCGGCTGGAGAGAAACTGGATCGCTGTGCATGGAGATCGCATCCAGTCCTTGGAACGCGGCATAGGCTCCGAAGACAAACGGCTGTTCATACCGGTACTGATTCCAGTAGACACACTGATATTCTGTTACGACATGCGGCTTGCCGTGCAGACGCGCTGCGATGATATCCCGGAACAGATTGGCGGATTTCCCGATCGCGCTCTCCTGGGAAATGACCGAATTCTTCTGAATCCAGTTGCTTGGATGCGCGTGATAGCTGTTCATGGCAACGTAATCGCAGGTTTCCCGGCGAATCCGGTTGAAGTGATGCGTCTTGAAGACGTTGTAGGATGTTACCAGACCTTTGTATCCGAGTTCGCGAAGCTGCTGCCGATACCATTCGGCCGTATCGCGTTCGGTTTCGTAGAGGAATTCGCTGACATCGGAGTTGCCGGTCTCGCGTTTCTGAAATCCGGGAATTGCATCAAAGGAGGCATAATTGGTTTTCCATTTCCGGTTGTAGGCTTGGATGGTTCCGTATTTTTTCTGAAGGAAATTCCGATAGAACGGGGCTGTATATTCCCGGTCGAAATAGGTTCTGCTGAACTCAAATTCCTGTTCGTTGAATCCGAGAACCATCACCAGAACGGGATCGTCGATCAGGCGTGTTCTGGTATAGGGATTGACACGGCAGAGCATCTGTTCGACCCCCTTGCGCCAGTCTGCCCGGAATTGCGGATCAAAGTGAATTGCCAGCCTTGCCCGGCGTTTGGATGGATCGGGCTGCTGGGTCCCCCAGTAATTGATTTGGAATGGGGTCCAGCCGTGATCCTGTGCGCCCGCCATATCGCACATCATGTAGATGCCACGCTTTTTCAATGCGGATACAAGATAATCAAATAAATCCAGATAAAACGAGTTGAACTGAAGTTTTTTGCTGGAACCGAACATGAGTGTGTGTTCCGGAATATGAATCCGGATCATATTATAGCCGTTCTTTACAAGTTCATCGGCAATCTGATCGACTTCGTAGCGGCTTTTCAGGGATTTGAAGGCGGTGGAGGCGGAAAGGAAACGCAGAATTTTTTCCGGGGTGCGCTCAAAAGCGAAATGTCCATCGCTCCGGATGATAACGCGTCCGAATTTTCCGACTGGTCCCGGATCGGCAAATGCAGAAAGATCCAGCGCGGAACCCTTGATTCGACGATTGTGTTCTTCGCGTTCGACTGGAAGCCACTCGCGGCCGACTCGGATCGTGGTTTTGATTTTCGGTTTCTGACGGGGCAGATTGTATTCTGTAGCCGTCAGAGTCGCGGCGCAGACAATCCAGAGCATTTCCGGATTGCCCGAGTTGAAACGGATTGACCTGACTGGGACATCGGAGTTCAATTTGAATTTGGAAACATACAGGGAACGCCATTCGCCGTCTCCGCTTCTGGCTCGGACTCCGATTGCTCCGTTGGGAAGCGCCGTTCCCTGCCACCAGTCGGCTGCATCTATTTGGGAACGGACATTCACGGTTTCTGTCTTCCCGTCCGTGTAGCAGATCGTGACTGAGCCGACTGTTTCCGGCTTTTTCTGTCCCCAGCAGAGCGTGTGCAGCAGATAAAGAAAGTTTGCTTTTTCCGGCTTTCCCAGAGGAATTTCAACCTGTTTCAGTCCGGCGGGGAAATGGGTGGAATACATGGAGAGTATGCAGTTCCTTTTGAGCGTAGGGGAAAAGGGAACGTTTGCAAACTCCTTTTTCGCCAGGTGAGGCCAGCGGAAAAAGCGTCCGTCGTTTCCCGGCCCCTGATCCGACCACCCGCCTTTTCCGTCTCCGGCGATTTTATCCACATATCCCATGTTGGCATGACGCGCCAGATTCAGCGGTGTTCCCGCAACGGAAATCTGCAGATTGCGGATACCGAATGTTCCGCTGCCATTCTGCAGCCCTAGAAACAACTGGATTTTTTCCGTATTTTCCGGAATCTGGCAGAGAAATTCAAACGGTTCCCAGTCGTAGGTCCCGAATTTCCCCGGGAGTCCCGGATAGAGAATCTGTCCGCCTTTGCAGCGGAGAATGAACATCAGCTTCGGTCCGAGATAATCTTGAGCAGGGATGGAGAGATCTTTTCCGCGCCTTTCTCCTTGGATGCGGAGCAATTTCCCCTTCAGTTTATCTGCAGGGAGGAATTTGGAAATTCCCTGCATCCCGTTCCGGGGCGTCGTCTGGGAAATTCCCAGTCCGCCTTCGCTTACGGAGGCATTTTTATGATGGCTCCATGATTTCAGTTCTTCCGGATTTCGGAACGGAAAATCCCATTTTACACTTCCGAGCAGAGAAAGCGGACAGAAGAGAGAAAGAAGAAATGTCAGAGTGAGAGTTTTCATTTTCGGAGATTCCGTTTCTCTTATTGCGGCCAGAGTGGAAAGGTGTTGTCGGAACATTTGTTCGCGAAAGCGTAGTAGTTTGCATAGGTGCTGTCGATCAGTTTTCGAGGATTGGCCGCGAAGACATGACCGTCTGCGGCAAGATTGTTGTCGCGTACGTTGTGCCGGTTCGGCGAGTTCGTTTCTGAAGTGGCGCGGCTCCAGAAGTAGACAAAATTACCGAATCCGTTGGAAGTCGCGTTTTTATAGTCGTAGTCGATCGCCAGAACCGTCATGGAAGGCTGACGGCAGCGTGTCAGCAGGCGTGCATTGACTGTCAGCCAGCCATTGACAAAACTGCCGGTCGGTACCCCGAGCAGCTGATTCCAGGCATAATTGGTTCGAACCGTGCTGGAAGTAATCGTCCGGTAATGCGACGGATCGCCTGACGGACAGTGAAAGACTTTCGGAACATCCTTTTCGTTCGATGCCAGTTTAATCGGTCTTCCTTTGATGTACGGGAACAGCTGCATCATGAAGTTCTGATCCATCCCGAGCGAAGCATTCCATCCACCAGTGGAAGGAGTATAAAAGTTATAGTCCGTTGCGTAGCTTTGTGTGGCGATTCCGATCTGTTTCAAGTTGTTTGTACAGGTGATCGCCTGGGCGCTGTCTCTTGCCTTGTTCAGAGCCGGAAGAAGAAGTGCCACTAGAATCGCAATAATTGCAATTACGACTAAAAGT
>CASEYW010000056.1 GCA_949292215.1 uncultured bacterium | reverse complement strand
GTGTTGGGCAGCAGTTCCTTCACAATCCCGTCAACTTTTATGACGTCATCTTTAGGCACGGGTTAAGACCTCCGGTTGTTCATTTGTTATAAGAACCATATGCTCGAAATGAGCCGAATATTCTCCATCGCAGGTACAGACCGTCCAGCGGTTCGGACGGACAAACACCTTGTAGGTACCAAGATTGAACATCGGTTCAATGGCAAGCACCATACCGGGCTGAAGCAGCGGTCCGCGCCGGGGCGTAACATAATTCGGAACCTCGGGCGGCTCATGCAGTTTCGTTCCGCAGCCATGCCCGACAAAATCACGGACAACTCCAATTCCGTTCCGTTTGGCGACCTTCTCAATCGCAGCGGAGATATCGCGGATGTAATTGCCGGGAAGCGCCGCATTCATCCCCGCCTCAAGCGCCTCGCGTGTCACATCCAGAAGTTTCTGGACATTCGAAGGGACCGGTCCATCGCCGACATACACAGTCCGCGCGGTATCACCAATTCCCCCCTCATACTCCACTCCGACATCCAGACTGACAATATCCCCCTTCAGAATAAAACGATCCGGAACTCCGATCCCGTGAACCACTTCATCGTTCACGGAAATACAGATGTTGCCGGGATAGCCGTGATATCCGAGAAATGCGCATTTGCCGCCCATCGAATGAATCACTTCCCCCGCAACCATGTCCAGTTCCTTCGTGCTCATTCCCGGACGAACGAATTCGGCGATGCGGTCGCGAGCCTTGCCTGCCATTGCGGCGGCAACACGGATTCTGGCGATCTCATCCGGAGTGTGAATGATGTAATCCCTGGCCATTTTATCAGCTCAGAATCGCACGCAGGGCGGCGTATCCCTCCGCTTTTGGAAGGGAAGAATCGATTTTCCGCAGAAGCGATTTCTTCGTATAATATTCAATCAGCGGGAAGGTCTGTTCCTGATAGACGGCAAGACGGTTTTTCGCCGTTTCCAGCGAATCATCCGACCGCTGGTAGAGCTCTCCGCCGCAGCTGTCGCATACGCCTTCGACTTTCGGTTTGGAAAAAATCTTGTTGAAGCTGGCTCCGCATTTGCGGCAGGTAAGCCGGGCGGTCAAACGCTGAATCAGAAGTTCTTCGGGAGCGTCGAAAAGGACGACGGCATCCAGTTTTTTACCGGCTTTCTCCAAAGATGTTTCCAGAAGTTCCGCCTGTCGGATCGTGCGGGGAAAGCCGTCCAGAAGGAATCCATCCGCGCACTCTGCCGAAAGGAGTTTTCCGGCGACCATATCGGCAACGACCTCATCGGGAACCAGTTTGCCGGAATCGATGTAGCTCTTCGCCAGCTTGCCCAGTTCCGTTCCTTTTCCGATTTCGGAGCGGAAGATGTCTCCCGTTGAAACATGTGCCAGCTTCTCTTCTTTCAGAAGTACTTCCGAAAGAGTCCCTTTTCCCGCTCCCGGAGGACCGAGAAGAACAATGTTCTTTTTTGTGATCATCATTGCCTTCCTTCAATCTTAAATTTTATATAATCCTATAATTTACAACCATTCCACATTGTTTTCAAACCCGTTTTCACGTCTTCCCCCGTTTCCTCCCGAATTTCTTCCGGATTACTCCTCTTCACAAAAGAAAAGTGGAATCAGAAGCAATCGCACGGAAGGAAAAGAAAACGAAGGCATGATCCCGGCGAAAAAACAGAAAAAACATCCCCTCCGAAAGATTCCGGAAAAAGCCCCTGAAACGGTCTTCCACAAAAAGGCATCCCATTTCATCCACATTCAGACGGAAAGGAAGAAATCGGATCAATCGCGCTTGAAGTTGGTGACATCATCCCCTTCGCCATTGGTCATGTGCGTGGAGAATTTATCCCGGTCACTCAGATCGGAACTCTTTTTTCCGGAATTCGCAGCGGTTTTATCTTTTCCCAGAGAGACAAGATCATAAGAACCCGTATTGAACACACCGGGATAGACATAAATCAATGGCTGACGCCAACCGTCCAGAACCAGGTATCTGTTATTGACATGCTGGATGCGGATTCCACGGATTTTTGCATTGCCGGAGTCATCGGCAGTCACATCGTTGAACTGTCCCCAGATATTGTTCTTGTAATTGACTTTGTCCGAAGACGGGGTTTCAAATTCCACTTCATCCAGCATGAAAACACAGGGATATCCATTGGTATCCAGCACGGGATAATAGCCGAATTTGTTTTTATAGCTTTCCAGGGCGAGTTCCACCAGTTTAATGGTGGTCTGGGTGGAGGTTCTGGCGGTCTTTTCACTGACATAGGCGGTCAGTCCGAGCGCCATCCCCGCCAGGATTCCAATGATCGCAACCACAACGAGAATTTCCACAAGCGTAAACGTTCTTTTCATGATCCTGATCTCCATAACAGTTTTCTGCTGAGGATAGTATAGCACCCCGTTTTCCCGATTGCAAATCCATTTTCCCCATGCACCCTGGAATCCTGCCATTTTCCGCAATCGACTCCACGTTCTTCTTGAAAATCATGAAATAAGGAAAAATGACAGATTAATTTGTTTTTAATCATAATAATTCAGTAAAAGCAGAAAAAAAGAGAATTTCATTTTGTTTTTAGTCTTGACAAAAAGAGAATTTTATCGTATAATGTAAAAAAAGAGGAGTCTTTTCCGTGAAATGAATCCGCCACTGTCACTGAAGGAAATCATCGAAAAGAGCAGGGAATTGCGACAGGACAACAAAACCCTGAAACTGCTGGAACTGATCTGGCAGAATCCCGGCATAGCGCGGCGCGATATCGGGACATTGGCAAAACTCAGCCGGGGAACGATTACAACAAACATAGCCCAGCTGATTGAGGAAGGGTATGTCACGGAAGGCGAAGCGCTGCCGGAAAATGAAACGCGGCCGGGACGAAGCACAACCGGACTTTATCTGGTTCCGGAACTTTTTTACACCATCGGGGTTTCCTTTTCACTGGAAAAACCGAAAGCCTCTCTGTTCGACGCAGCAGGACATGCCGTCAGAGAAATCCCCCTGCCGATTGTCAAAACTCTCCCGAACAATTTTGCCACGGATCTCGCACTTCTTGAAAATGCCATACGGGAACTGATGCAGGTGGTCCCGCGTCCAAGAATCCTGACCATCGGACTTTCCGTTGCGGGAATCATTGATTTTGACAAAGGAGATGTCCTCTCCTCGGCGATACTCGACGGATGCGGCAATTTCAATCTGAAGGATTTCATCCGGGACCGTTTCGGCATCTCCTGCTTTCTCATCAATGTGGCACATCTTTTCCCGATCATGGAAAAGCGGTGGGGCGCGGCAAAAAATATGAACGATTTCATCACGCTGACCGATTCCTGCGCAGCGGGATTCTTTCTCAACGGGAAGCTGTATCGGGGATGGCAGAAACATGCGGGCGAACTCTCCTATATGAAGGTCACTGAAGATCAGGAAACTGCCGCAGACGGACGAAACGGACTCCTGACCTTCCACGCCCCCTTCTTTCTTCTGGAACACAAGCTTGCAAAAATGATCGCAAACGGAGGACATCCCCGAATTCTTCAGCAGATGAAATCACCCGGCGATCCCATCACGCTGGAAATGGTCATCCGCTCGATTGAAAATGGAGACAGATTCCTTGAACAACTCATGGCGGAACGGTATGAATGGCATGCGGAAGCCCTCCTCAACACCGCCTACATGCTCAATCCGGAAGCGGTTCTTCTGGAGGAGTGGACCGCCCGCTGCCCGCAATGCACCGTAGACGTCGTGGAACGGAAAATGAGCAGTTACGGCATGAGCAACTGGCATTTGAACACCCGGGTGCTCAGCGGGAAATGCTCCCGGGATATGATTCCGCGTGCCGTTGCGTATCTCGCCGCGGAAACCGTTTTCGAAGAAGCCATCGCGGGAAATGAAAATCCCGGAACTCATGACAAACAACATTCCCACTGAAAGGAGTTTCCCATGACCATCTTTTCACACGACAGAAAAGGATGTTCCGGGACGTGGAAGCAGCCGGAAAAGAATCGTCCATTTTTCACATTAATAGAGCTCCTCGTGGTAATTGCGGTCATTGCGATTCTTGCCGCCATGCTTCTTCCCGCTCTGAACAAAGCGAGAAGGAAAGCCCAGCAGGCACTCTGTACCAGCAACCTGAAACAGATCGGACTGGCATTCCATTCCTACACCGATGACTACAACGGGTATCTGCCTCTGGTCAACGAATGCGAATGCGGAAGATACTGGTCGAATGTCCTTTATACCAGAATGACGGGAAAACCGCTCCAGGGCAGTTACGGCACCTGTTACATGGGCCATCCCGCATGGAACAACGCCCTCGGCTACTGCAGCAAAGGGAACCGAAATGAAAAAGGAACCGTATTCAACTGTCCGGCGCAGCAGTTCGGAACAAAAAACGAAAAGACCTACCCGGTTTCCTACAGCATGAACGATCCGGGTGCCGGGGACGACAGCGGATGCTACATGGACCACAGCACCGCATCAAAACCATTGAGCTTCATCAAACATCCGACACAGACAATGCTTGTCATGGAAAGCGGTTCCATCGGATCCGGAGCCGGATGGTATGTCAGGGACACCGTCCTCGGAACCGCCTACGCTTCGGCAGACACGGTTCCCTATATCGTTAAAAACGACGGGGTTCACAACTTCGGTTCCAATCTGCTTTATGCAGACGGCCATGTCGGCTATGAAAAATATGACCGCCTGGCATACGAAACCACCACGACCTGGGCAAAAATATTCTGGGCGGACAAGGCCGAAGATCAATAACAAAACAAAAAGGAGCTCTCCTGATGAGGTTTTCATCCATGCTGCTGGGATGCGCACTGGGCATTCCCTTTTTTACGACCGGAACGGAACTTTCCATTCCGGAGGAACGATCATTCACGGGGCCTGTCCCGTTTCCGGAGGCATCACTCCCTGCAGGACGGCTTCACAAACCCGCCGCTCCGGAATGGAAAGTCCGACAGCTTGATGGAAAGTGGAAACTCCGGACCGTTCCCTTCGTCAAAGGCCGTACCGGCAAAGCCAGCGACGAAGGAATCCGGAAAGCTCTTTTCCGACCGGAAGTACCCACCGCGGACTGGGATACCATTTCCGTCCCGTCCAGCTGGTACCTGACGCCCCGTTATGATACCTCCAGCGGAAAAATCGGATACTATCGTCGTATCTTCGAACTTCCCGAGGAGGAACTCAAACAGGGACGGATCATTCTGGATTTCAGACGCGTCGCGGAACGGGCGGATGTCTGGATCAATGGGAAATCCGCGGGAGAACCGCATATCGGACGCGGTGTCTCGTTTCAATACGATATCACAGATCTCGTCAAAACCGGACGCAATGAACTGGCAGTCCGGGTCTACGACTACCTCGGGCACACATCCTACTGGCGGCGGCACATCGGCGGGATCCATGATTCCGTCCGAATTCTAACAGTACCCGCATCCTTTTTTGTCCAGAGAGCAATGATCACGCCGGACCTGAAAAACAGTACGGTTCATATTCAGATGCAGACCCTCTCTCCGAAGGAGCTGCGTGGATTCACGGCGGAGATCATCAACTGGAAGGACGGAAAAACGGTCGTTGCCCGGAAGTTCAAGGATTTCCGCATTGCCGCCGGATCGAAATGGTGCGAACCGGGCATGATCAAGCTGCCCGCTCCCCGTCTCTGGTCACCGGAGGAGCCGCATCTCTACGTTCTCCGCATCCGCGATGCGGCAGGAAAAGTCGCCGGATATGAGCGCTTCGGATTCCGGGAATTCAAAACCGAGGGAGAATGGTTTCTGCTGAACGGGAAAAAGTTCAAGCCGCGCATGCACACCTTTTCCATCCAGAGCAGTCCGGCGCTGTACAACAATCTGGAACACGGCACGGAAAAGACCCTGCGCCTGATGAAAGACCGTCTCCACATCAACATGATCCGTCCGCACAGCGGAGAAGGCACCCCGCTGGAAAACCTCTACAACATCTGCGACGAAATCGGTATGCTGGTCTATTTTGACTGGAGCGGTCCCGGTTCCTTTCCCGCCTATGACAAGGAATGGAACAACTGCATTCTGGAAACCGCTCCTGAATTGGAAGAATTCATCCGCGATAATTACAGTCGTCCGTCCCTGGTCATGTGGTCGTTCGGAAATGAGATTTACGAAGGACATTACAATCTCTATTTCTCAAAAAATCTCGACAGACTCTACTCCATCGTAAAAAAACTGGACCGCCAGAATCGCCCGATCTGCAGCTCCACCGGTCGTCAAACCCTCGAAGCGATGCAGGCAGGACTGCTCCAGGAACGAACCGACGTTGCCGACGACCATCAGTACCGCGGCTCCTACTGCGGTTCCTGGCAGGAAAACATCGAACACATCAACCGTTATGCAGAAACTGCCAACCGCTATTTCAAGCGTCCGATCCCGAAAGTTGACGCGGAATACGGAGTCCCGGGCGACTGCGCCCGCTACCGCGGGGCAACCACGGAAAAAAACATTGTTGCCGTTCTCAAGATGCCCCGCACGACAGCGGCTTTCAAGGAGGCATACGCCAACATGCTCCGGGACCCGCGGCCGGAAGTCGGCGGCTATCTCCGCTTCAAAAGCAATTTTGCCACGCCGGACGATTACATCGCGAAAAAACCGATCTACCACAAGTTTGCCTACCGCTATCTGAAACGTCCGATGGAGATCTATCGCCGTGCCGGCACCAGATGTCTCGGCGGACATACGAACGCCCAGTGGTACGACCTGTTCCGCGATTTTCCCGAAGGCTACCGCATTCCTGATATGCCGCAGAGTCTCATCTCCGCGTGGAGTGTCACCCCGGCCTTCTATGCAACCGCCCGCTGCTACAATCCGACTCTCGTCTCAGCCGGCGTGTTCAACCAGCAGCCCTACGCGGGAAAAAGTGTCGATGTGGAACTCTTTGTCACAAACGATCTTACGGAAGACGCAAATTTCGAAGTGATTCCGCAGCTCCGTCTGGAGAACGGCACAGTTCGCACCTTCCCCGCGCAGAAATTCGGAAAAATTCCGGCAATGGAACAAAAAAGTCTTCATTTCCGGTTTACGGCTCCGGACACCGGGAAAATTGAACGGGGAGCTCTGGAACTCTACCTGTTCAAAAACGGCAAACGGGTCGGTGACAATATCTATGATCTCTCTGTTTTTCCCGCCCGCAAAACGGCCCTTCCCGCGGCGTGCGCCCTCTACGACAGCGCAGGAATCAAATACCGCGGCCTTCTGAAAACTCCGACCACCCTCAGTACGCTGAAAAGACTCGGAGGAAAGTTCACAACGATCCGCGATTTCAAGGATCTTGACCGTTACACGCACCTGATTCTGGGAACCAACAGCTTCGACAAAACCGTGCTCGAATCCGGCGACCGGATTTTCAAATGGGTTCAAAACGGAGGCAAACTTCTGGTCCTGGAACAAACCTTCTGCGGAAAGGTTCCGTTCCTTGCCAATTACAGCATCGTATCCGGAAATCCGGGAACGCTGGTGACGCTGGTGGATCCTGCGCATCCCGTCTTCCGGAATCTGCGGCAGGATGAGATGGACAGCTGGTTCGGCGATCTCGGACGCATGAGCCGCTGTGCGATCGGACCGATGGACGCAGGAATGGTCGCAGTCATGCCGCTTGCCGCCAGCATGGATCCGGACTGCTATAAATCGGTTCTCTGCGACGTGAAAATCGGAAAAGGCGAAGTGCTTCTCTCACAGATAGCCGCATCCGACCGAGTCCGGGAAAGCGGGGCTGCCGGAGAATATCTTGTCAGCCTTCTGGAGTATTTCGCCTCTCCGGAGGTTTCAAACTATGCGCTCGGCATTCCCAATGCACAGTCGGGCAAGGTCCTGTATCTGGAGGAAAAGGAAGCCTTCTTCGCGGATCTTTCCAAAGCAGCAAACCGCTCCTTCACCGACGACAAAGCCGGCGACGGCAAAGACGGCTGGACCGATTTCGGCGCCAGCAATGACATGCGCAACATTCCCTGTGGAAGAATCACCCGTCTTCAAGGGGGTGTTCCGTTCCGGATTCTCAATCCATCCGAAAACGGCGACCGGAGCTGCATTGTCCTGAAAGGCAAAGAACGGCCCGGATTCCCGAAACGCGTCACGGGAATTCCAGTCAACACGCTGCTGAACGCCATCTATGTGCTGCATACAGCCATGTATGCACGGGAGCCGGGAATCGCGGTCCGCTACATTCTGCGTTATGAGGACGGCTCATCGCAGGAGTTCACCGCGGACACTCGTTACGATCTGCCCGACTGGTGGCAGGCTCAGGATAAACGCAACGCCAAAGTTGTTTACCGCGACGGAAAGAAGAGTCTTTTCGTCAGTGAATTCATCAATCCGCATCCGAACAGGAAGATCGTCAGTATCGACATCGTGTCGGAAGGGGTTGCGATTCCGGTCGTCATCGCCATTACCGGACGCCGAAGACTGGCATCGGTCATTTCCGGTGTAGGAGAAAAATAAGATGACAAACAGCCGTCAGATGGCAAAACTGCTCTCCCGTCCGAACGTCCCGGACGGATCAACCAGACAACATCCGATTTGAAAGGAGAAGACCAAATGTTAAAAGCCCTGTTTATAACCATTCTTCTGGCATCCATCCCCTCTTTTGCGGCACCCCCCGTCCCATTGACGAAAACCTTTGCCTATCAGGGGAAAAACTACCGGACTTCGATGGAACCTTCCGGCATTCTGAACAGAGGATTGTTCGGCAAGACACAGGTATTCAACTCCCTGTCGGTTGTCGGCAATTACATTGACGAAGCAGAAAAATACGATACGCGCCTGTTCCAGCATGCGGCCAGGCAGGTCTCCGCGACCATGGAGCAACTCGGAAACAACCGAATCCGGATCGTCTCCTCCGGAACGGTAGGAAATGCAAAATATCCGGAGGCGGCATCCTATCGTCAGATCACGCTTTTCGAACCGGACCGGATCAAAATCGACTATCAGTTCACCTCCAAAATCCCGATGGCGACACGCATGGACATTTTCCGGAACATCATGAATCTGCCGCTGACGGCAGTGATTGACCGTGGGATCGCAACATCCGGCAAAGAGAAAACAGATCAGTTCATTTCCGTTCCGGCACTCTGCGAAAAAGGAAAAGGAATCAACAAGGGCGGAATCCTTATCTTGAAGATTTCTTATCCGGAGGGAATTTTCCAGGCAACTGCCGGAACCGATACCTCATTCAGTGTCATGGATTGCCGCAGCTGGGGGGAAAACAATTTCCGTCTGGATGGAGCCACTCTGTGTTTCTGGAAGAATAAACCGGAAATCTGTCCTGCCGGAAAAGTCTGGAAGTGGTCGGTGGAGTACCGCTTCACCCCTCACGAGGACTGAGCCGGCAGATCAGATCAACGCCTTTCTTTTTCTTGCCGCACCGGGAGACTCTCCCGTGATGCGGCGGAATTCCCCGGAAAAATAGAACGGATCGCAATACCCGAGTTTGAATGCAATCTCCTTGACCGTCAGCGTGGTGGAACACAGGAGATAACGCGCACAGGCAATCTTCTTCTCCAGACGGTACTGCAAAGGTGTCGTTCCCAGCTCCCGGCGAAACAGCTTGTTCAGGAAGGACGGAGAACAACGCAGCTCTTCCGCCAGCGATCCGATGGAAAGTTTCCGCTCGAAATTGCTTTCCAGAATCATCTGCGCCCGGCTCAGCAGAACGTTATCCGCTTCCACGCGGGGCAGAAGCATTGAAAGTTTCGTGCAGAAACGGTAGGAAAGACCAACCAGCAGCGGAATGTCCTCGATGTTCTTTTCCTGCATCAGATCGCCGATTTCGCGAAGCCATTCCGCCAGTTTCAGGTACTCTTTCGTTTTCAGGAGGGATTGACGGTTCAGACCCAGGGTTGTAATATCGGAATTCAGATTGTTTCCGATTATCTCGATCACCACCTTATGCGAAGTGAAAGTATCTGCGTTTCTCAGGAGATAGGAAGTCCCCGGCGGAATGATCAGAACATGTCCGCGGGTCAGGATGACCTCATGATCCTCAAACTGAAACGAAATATTGCCTTTGAGTCCGATCACGATCAGAAGATAGCGTGTGAAATTGTCCCGGTACCAGTATTCGCCCACGCGGATTTCCTCCTCCATGCAGAACGGAAAAAGAGGCAGCTGAATTTCCGCGGGCATCCGCCATATTTCCCGGCGCTGCAAATCATAGCGGGAGGCATCCGACCAGGAATCCTCGTGTTTCGGTTTCCGGAGTGAGTGGCGACGCTTTTTTGTCTGTCCTATATTCCTCATTTATTTTTCTTTGATTCCTCATGTTGAAACGAGAAAAAGATCTTGACAAAAATCCTTTTCTGTGTATAATTTTATGCAGTGATTACTATAAAACAGGAAAAGAAATAAATCAACAGGAGAAAAATACAAATGATTCATCAAAACGAATCAGTGGCAGCGCAATCTCTCCCGCGCCATCTAAAACGAAAAAGAGCAGATTTCACATTGATAGAGCTCCTTGTGGTCATTGCGATCATTGCCATCCTTGCCGCGATTCTGCTTCCGGCTTTGAATTCAGCACGGGAAAAGGCGAGAGCGGTCTCCTGCATCAACAATCTGAAACAGCAGGGGCTTTATTTCATACAATATGCGGACTCGTACAACGACTACTATCCGGCGGTGAATGGAGAAAACATCCGCTGGTCGGAAAAAATCCGTGCAATGGCGAAACTGCCCTATACCTGGAACACACTGACTTCGGAAAACACTCGTCCTCTGGTCTGTCCCGCCCTTCAGGGATTCAAGCTGAACAATGCATGGTCTTATCTCAGCTATATTTACGGTTACAATACAGCTTTGGGGAACGGCTGGTGGAACGAAAACAACTATCCGAACATCAATCAGATTCCAAAGCTCAATACCGGAGGCGACATGATTCCACCGCAGAAAGGAATGGTCAGTGATATCATCATTCTCGCCGATTCCTTCCATACCAATGATAAGAAGCCATACTATCGTTTTGCTTCGGAAACAGCCATTTATCCCCTCCACAACAACCGGGCGAACGCCCTGTTCTTCGACGGTCATGTGGAAGGACGCGGTCACTACGGTCTGAGAGTCCGTTCCGGGTTCCGGCAATATTACAACAAGGCGACCGGCACCGTTACAACATTCTAAGGAGTTTAAAAGTGAAATTTCATTTCAGCAGAGTCTTTGTTCTTTTTTTTGCCGTTGCGGGGCTTTGCGCCGCGGAATCCGCAGTTTTCATTACGCCGCAGGGGCGTCTTGCCCTCGGGAAGAACATCCGTGTGGAATGGCGTCACAATCCCGCATGGAAGCCGATTGTATTCAAGGACGGCAAAGTCATCCGTGACGGAGTCCGCACCTTGATTTCCGGCGAATGTTCCTACACGGAAGGACGCGGGGCGAAAGCCACCTGCACTCTGACGGAACGGAATGACGACAACTGGCAGTATACCGCCGTTCTTCGCGGTGTCGGCGATACCCGTCACATCAGCGCGGAAATCAAGATTCCCGCCGACCGGCCCGCCGATCTGGAAGTCAATGGCAAGCTGTTCCGTCTTTCCGGGAAAAAAGAGCGGGCGGACATTTTGAAATGGACTCCTGTAAAAGACAACAATTCCTTCCGCATCGTCTCCGGAATGGAAGTCTACACGTTGCGAGGCACGTTTTCCGTTTCAATCGGCGATCTCCGTTTTTCGACGAAGGAGCCATATTACTGCATCCACCTTCATGTTCCGGAGTCCAATCGGGAGAAGCGGTTCGACATGAACATCTCGATTCAGCGGGAGAAGCCATCCATGCGTACCATCTCCATCGCCTCCGCAGCAAACATGGGATTCGCCGACAAACAGGCGGATGACGGCAAAGGCGGATGGACCGATCAGGGTTCTGCCAACGATCTCTCCTGCATGACAGAATTCGGAATCCGGGAATTCGCCGGCATTCCGTTTGAAATTCTTGATCCTGCCAAAAACGATGGCAGAAGCAGTATCATCCTTTCCCGGTTCCGCAAGTTTCCACCAATCGGCACGCTGACGTTCGCGAAAGCGGAAAATGCGCGATATCTCTATCTGCTTCACGCCGCGGCATGGGTTCCGAAGAACGGAGAAACAATCGGATCAGCGGAACTCATGTTCACCGACGGCTCAAAAACAACCGTTCCAGTCATTGCCGGCAAAGACTGCGGCAACTGGTGGTCTCCGGTTTTCTCGTTTGAAAACGGAGTCATCGGCTGGACCGGTGACAACCGCAGCAGCAAAGTCGGTCTTTTTGTCTCGGCATTCCGGATTCCGGAGAAACCGCTGAAAGCCATTCGTTTCATCCCGGGAGAAAGTGTCTGGATGATTGCCGGGGTCTCG
>CASEYW010000055.1 GCA_949292215.1 uncultured bacterium | reverse complement strand
TGAAACTCTCCGTCTGATCGAAGCAATCGTCGAAATCGATGGAAAGCCCAAACGGATGACCTTCATCACCGACAACTTCACTTGGGCGGCAAGCTCTATTTGCGATCTCTACAAGGCTCGCTGGGCCATTGAAGTTTTCTTCAAGGAGATCAAACAGACTCTTCAACTCTCAGCTGCCGCAATGGAGCAAGAGGATTCAAAAAAACGAAAATTTTTACAACCAAGTTCATGAAAACGCCTCCGGAAGCGTCAATGCTTTGAATTTTTTTATAAGTATAGCTTCGCAGTAATGTTTCCTGATGTGTCTGCGCAAGCCAGGTTGAGGAGGTTGAGATATCAGTTTTAGAAGCAAATCCTGAAAATCTTTTTTCTTCGGAGTGGAATAGTACGCCCCGGCTTTGAAATATTCTTGAACGGGCTCAATGGGAGGCAACAAAAGATTACATCCCAGTGCAGCAGCTTCCAGGTTGCTGATGCCGGGAGTTTCCGCATGACTGACAGAAACGCAGAGGCGGGCTTTGGCAAGTTCCTGAAGAATCCCCGTATGTGACAGACTGCCCGGGAAATGGTGCATCGTGCCGGCGGCTTTACGGCAAAGGGTATAATAGACTTTATGCATCGGACGGGCAGTGCCGAGAAAGGTAATCGGCAAATTGCTGTTTCTGGCGGAGCGAATAAGCTCATATTGATTTTTTCGGGGACAAAAATGACCGATACAGAGAATTCCCTGCCGCCTGCCCCACGGCTCAACGGGAATCGCATCAATTTCTTCTGTATTAATGACATTGGGGATCACAATGATATCTTCCGGAGAAGCCCCTTCGGCAATCAGTAAATTGCGTTCGCTTTCAGAATTGACCAGTAGACGGGTGCTCTGGGTCAACAGGTGTTTCCTGCAGGAAGACCAACTGCGAAAACGCATGGCGGCTGCGGCAGCATCACATTGGCAGAGCAAACGCAGCCAGAGAGCCACCTGTTCCCGCAAACGGTGTTGTACTGATACCATGCCGTCCCCGGGACGCCAATAGGTTGGCACCAGAAAAATTGGTTTGTGCAAATGCCTGGCCACAGACCACGGCTGAAAACTCTCATGCAGACGCTCCAGATGCCAGATAAAGACGGCGTCCATATTTCGCAGATTTTCGGGAGTGACCATGCCCGGAAAAATGGAAACGACATTCCCGAGCTGTCGCAAAATTTTCGTCCACACATTCATCTGAACCGTATCCCCTCCCGGGGCGGAACGATAATTGGCACGTATACAGAAAGCAATGTTTTTATTCCGCATGTCTGGGCGCTCCTTCTTGAATTACTTCGAGCAGCCGGGCAGCCCGCTGAGCCCATGTATGCGATCTCACTGCTTCTCGACATACATCGGCGGCAGGAAGTTCCGCCAACACCTTGCGGAGTGTTGCACAGAAGTGTCTCCGCGATACCCGGCAGAAAGCCGAGGTTTTTACGGCAGACGGAACCGTCGAAACAACAGCACGCCCCAGTGCAAGATATTCATACGTTTTCAGAGGATCGGAGCAGAGCCCGACATCATTCTCAAGAAAAGGAATCACTCCAATAGTAAAATTTCCGATGATCCCGGAAAGTTCTCTGAAGTGAAAATGAGGAGTCCAAACGACGTTCCGCTTCTGTCGCAAGCGACATAAATTTCGTTCGTCCCGGATCGGACCTGCCAAACGCAGCTGATATTCGGGGAACTCATCCGCAATTGCCTCCAGCAGGGTATAATCCACCCATTCATACAGTGCACCGTGAAAGCCGATGCTCTTCGTGATGGGGAGAGACGGCAATGCTTCTGCCAGCAGTTCTGCAGGAATGCCATTGGGAAGGAAATGGCACTTGCTCAGCCTCAGGCGCTCTTTCAAGGTTTGGGAAACCGCAAAAACCAGATCCGCTTGTTCCAACAACATTTGATCCGCTTTGGCAAAACGGTAAAAATTTCTTCCTCCGGGGGTATGGACGGCGGGGTGGTCCAGATAATCATAGACCAAAGTGGCGTAAGACACCTTTCTGATCAAAGGCGCCCAGGCGGGATGTGACACAATCAGATGGGCCGTCGACAAACCGATCCGGCGACTCAATGAGACGGCAGAGAGGCCTACGGCCCAACAGTCGGCTTTAGGCACCAATGTGTGAATCATAACATTCGCTTCGCGTCTTGTACCGATTCTCCAGTTGCGAAGAGAAGGCATTTCCACAAAATGTACCTCATGGTATTTACTTAATTCCCATGCCAAATGTACCGTTCTGCCGCCGATGCAGGAGTTCCAGGATACCCCGCTGAAAAAAACAAATTTCATTCGTCTTCACTCCGGAAACATTCCATAATGGCATGAACAATATGTTCTGCCGCATCGCCTTTCCCGAGAGCAGGATTGTAACAAATTTCTGTTTGCACGGGAGTATCCAGAAGCTGCAGAACAGCATTCCATATTCGTGAGCCATCAGTTCCGGTCGTGATGACTCTGGTCATCTGGGCGATCTCCGGACGCTCTGTTGTTTCCCGCAGGAGAATGATGGGTTTCCCCAGAGCTGCGGCCTCCTCCTGCACGCCGCCGGAATCCGTAAGTACACAATAACTTTGATGCAGCAGTTGAATAAAATGGAGATAATCCAGTGGCGCGGTCAGATGGATATTAGCAGTATTTTGCAACAGCGGCAATACCGTATTCCTCACCTGGGGCGACGGATGAACCGGATAAACGATCTGGACATCATCACGCAGTAAAGCAATTCGCCTTAAGACATTGCAGATTTCCACCAGCCCCTCTCCCTGGTTTTCGCGGCGATGCCCGGTAAGCAGCAGCAACTTCCGGGATGGCTGAAGAAACGGAAAGAACCGCTGAAGGCTTCCCCCATTCCCGGACGCACAATCTATTTTCTTCAACATCAAATGCAAAGCGTCGATGACGGTGTTTCCGGTAACAAATATATTTTCTTCTTTCACTCCTTCATGCAGGAGATTTTCTTTGGCCTGCTGCGTCGGTGCGAAGTGCAGATCTGCCAGACGCGTCGTCAACAGCCGGTTCATTTCCTCCGGATAAGGCAGAAATTTTTGAAAAGTCCGCAATCCGGCTTCAATATGCCCAATGGGAATCCGGTGATAAAATGCGGCAAGCGCAGCAGCAAGTACACTATTGGTATCCCCCTGCACCAGCAGGAGATCCGGGTTTTCCTGACGAAACAGCACATCCAGTTGCTGCAGAATTTCCGCAACCGAGTCACAAAGAGAGCGATTGGTGATGGTAAGCTTGAGATCCGGCTCAATCCCGAAAAGTTCCATAATCGGCATGGCCATATCCCTGTGTTGTCCGGTAAAACACACCTGCACAGAAAAGTCCGTCATCCGTCGCAACGCCAGTATGACTGGTGCAATCTTGATGGCTTCAGGACGGGTTCCAAAAACGATCATGATTTTCATGGTCTTATTTTCTCTTTTAATTTTAATTGCCTTTCAGATTATGCCGGACGGCCTGTGGTGAAAAACCGTTGGCGAGCAGATTCAGAGCCCGCAGATAGCCGGAGTAAACTTCGGCAGCGGATTTGTCGGGAATCACCCGCGAAGCGCGCGGCAGACCGCCTTGCGCCACGATCTCCAATGCTGCGCGTAATTTTTCAACCAGTTCCGGATTGGGTTCATAGAGATACGCCCCGATATTTCCGGAATTGAGTTCCGTCTGAAAGCGGACGGGCAGTTCAAGCAAAATTCGCGGTGTATCTTCCGTTTGACGCTCCACATCACCGGTAAGGGTTGAAACGATCGGGCAACCACATCGAACAGCTTCGGCCACAGCCAGAGAACACCCCTCCCAGAAGGAGGCCATTACCACTGCATCCGCAGCGTTGTAAAGCGCATTCATATCGGAACAGAAATCTCCGAAGCGTACCTGCTTTTCCAAATGATGTTCGCGAATCACGGCACGAATTTTTTCCGCATAATGATCCTCCAGAATTTTGCCGGACATAATCAGCTGCAAATGCGGATACTGTGCGGCAATGCGGGCAAACGCATGAACCAGATGCAATTGTCCCTTCGCCCCGTAACAACTGGCCGGGTTGACCAGAAGAATATCCGATTCCCGCAGCTGAAGCTGCTGCCGTCGCTCTATCCTCTGCTTGTCCGAAGAAAAGAATCTCCCGTGGTCAATGCCGTTCTCCCAGACGATTATTTTTTCCGGCGGCAGCGAAAGACGGGCGACAGCATCCCAGGCAACGGTGGCGGAAACGGCAAAATAGGCCGTCGTAAAGGAGTCGTTTTCCTGATAATTCCGGCATTTCTCCTCTGAAAACCAGATGTATGTGTTGTGCAGCACCTGATAAAACGGAATCTTTAACTGATGCACATGTTCTGCCCCCCAGAGCGTATAATGGGCAATGACAGCATCAGGTTTTTCTCTTTCCAACAGCTGCCGGAAATCATCCTCCGGCGATCGCATATCGAGCGGCTTGAAGACGATTCCCCGGGGGGCCTTGAAACTGGCTTGGAAATCTTTGACGCACACCAGTATGACCTTGCGCTTTCCGCAGGCGAAATGTCTGGCCATGTCAACAGCCATTTGCTCCATGCCGCCGGTACCGAGCTGTTCGAGCAGGATGACAATCGCACCGTGTTGTTCCGCTGCCGGTTCTGCCGGCACCAGAGCAGTCTCCATGGGCGTTCTGGTACGATTCCAGAAGAGTCGGTTGTTCGCGGCACTGAGTGCCAGCCGACCGAATTCCCCCGGCAGACACTCACCATGATTGGGAACGAACATGGCCAGATATCTCGCCGCTATGGATTCCGGCCGGGCAAAACATTGAATATGATGTCGGCGGATTCGGGACGCAAATTTTCCACAGTACGGTTCTTCATTCAGGTCAAAAAATGCCGCGATGAAATCATAATCAGCAAAATCTTCATCACGCCGGTCCCCCAGCTCCGATCCTTTGAGCAGAAGCACCCGTTTCGCCGTACCACCAGCGTTGTCGGAAGGAATACCGGCGACATAACGCGCCTGGAAAGGCCCCAGATCCAGATCACTTTCTTGATAGGAACCGTAAATTTCAAAAGCTTGCTGATAAAATGCAAAACGCTCCTTTTCGTATTCCATCAGCTGAAGGCTTTTTTCCAGTATTTTAAACTCCCGGGCCTTGCCACTCAGAGAATTGTCATGGACCCGGTAATCATAGAGAATTTCATCTGTGCCCAGATGGGATATTTTTCCCAGATCATTGATCCGCATCCAATAATCGTAATCCTCCACCCCCAGTTGCGGATCGTAATCTCCCAGCAGACTTCGTATGTTGCGCCGGTACATGAAGCTTGCACCGATGAAATTATCCTTTACCACATTTAAAAGATCCGCATTATGCGGCAGATGCAGTTCCGCACTCTCCGGCGTATATTTGTTCTGCGGCCGGAACCAGGCGGCATGGAACGGCTGCCCCTCATTGTCGATCACGGCATAATCGGCATAAACCATGTCGACACGGGGATGACAACGCAGAAATGCCGAAAGTCTGGCCAGCATTTCCGGTCGCATATGGTTGTCGGCACTAGTCCAGGTCAACAGTTCACCTCTGGCGTATTTAAATGCATTGGAAAGAGCCTTCGGCAACTTCTGATTCGGCTGAACCAGATAATGGACTCTTGGATCCGCTTCATAGCGTTTCATGACTGCGTCCACGTCATCGGTGGAACCGTCGTTCAAAACGATCAATTCCCAATTCCGATAGGTCTGTCGGACAACACTGTCGATGGCTTCTCCCAGCATATTCGCCTGATTATAGACCGGCAGGATGATAGAAATCAGTACGGACTCATCCGGCGGCAGCAGTTTTTCTTCCTCATTCACAGGCTCCGACAGGTGGATCGCACGTATCCCGTCATCCAGAAAACGCAGCAGTCCATTCAAAGCCAGATACTCCCGGCAGAACGGCTTGCCGGAAACGATGGAACGCCATAATTGTCTTATCACCGCGCACCGTCCCGGCAGCCCGGCATATTCCGGATGTTTGAGTACCTGCAGCAGTTTTGCAATGCGAAAACTCGGATGTTCGCAGAAGCGCCGGGTAAGTTCCCGAGTTGCCCCCAGCAAATCCAGAGCCTGCTGTTCCTGTTTTTGCGCAAACGTCTTCTGAGAGCGTAAGCTGGCCAGCTCGCATTCATTGCGTGTCATCCGTTCAGAGATATCTTGGAGAGCTGCGAATTTCTTTTCGTATCCGGCAATCACATTGCGCGCACTGGTACACTCCGCCAGACTTTGCTGAAGCTTGTCAAGGGTTTTCGTCTGGTCCTCTTCCAGTTGTCGCATACGTGCATTGACTGCGGTTCGCTCCGTTGTCCACGCCGCGATCTGTTGTTCCTGCCGGGAGGTTTGTTCGCGCAATGCTGCGGACTCCCGCTTCACGAGGTCCAGTTCCTGCTCCAGATCGACGACCATTTTGCGGATTACAGCATTACTTTGTTGAAGAATATCGTTTTCCAGCCACAGGTGGCGTGCGGCCTCCCTCTCCTGTTCCAGACGCTCTTTTTCGCCCTGCAGAATGGTCAACTGGACGGTTTGCGCATTGGCCTTTTGCTCTGCCTCCCGCAAGGCGTCTGCTGTTTGGCACTGCAGGTGTCGTTCCTGCTGCAAAACTTCATGTAAATGTTTCAGGTCATTATCGGCAACAGCCAATGCAGATTTCGACTGCAGCAATGCCTGTGTCTGAGCCTGCTTTTGCTGCTGTTCTTTCTGCAAGGTGTTTTGTAACTCCCGGCATCTTTCTTCGAGTATTGCCAATGCCGCATCCGCAGCTTTTTGTCTTTCCCGGTATGCAGCAAGTTCCGCGACCATCACGGAATGCTTTTCTGCCAACATCTCTTGGGATTTGCGCTCATTTGCACGTGCACAATCCAGCTCTTTCTGAACGGCGGTAAGCTGCTTGGGCAGGACGGTGTAAAAAATGCCTCGCTGCCGTTCCGTTTCGGAAAGCTCACACAGTTTCCGATAGAGATCGTAGAGTCCTACTTTCTCATAATGCATCACTTTCATATTGTAATTGACCAGCCAGAGAAAGTCGGACTGAAAGTAGACCGCACTGCGCAGGAGATAAGGACGGGCCAGCCTGAGAAATCCGCTCTCGTCCACCTCCTTTCCCCAGCGGCTCAGCAGCTGAAAGATCATTTCCCGATTGCGGTGGCGGTCACTCGCCTTCAGGGTATGGGGGATCGCCATAGCTTCAGTCAGTCCGGTCAAAAGTTCATCTCCACTCATGGCTCTCCGGACAAGCTTATGGAGAATGTCCGGAAAATCCACGGGCATTTCGGACAACTGCTCCAGGAGCAGAAAAAACACATGGAAAAAAAACGCTGCGCCGTCATTCTCCATCTGGCTGGTATCTTCATTGAGATTTTCCAGATCCAGCCAGATTGCATGGCCTGCGTTGTCGATCATGATGTTGAATACGGTAACATCGCCATGCGCCAGCCCCTGCCGGTGCAAAAGAATCAAGGCATTTCCAAGCTCCCGAACCCAACCGGCAAAGTCCCCCCATGAGACCATGACGGCCTGCTGCTCCAGCAGTGCCTTCTGATCGGGACGCAACGTGTCGGGAATGGTGTTCGCATCAAAAAGCACACGCCCGTTCATGAACGGCACGGCATAGGTACATTGACACAATTCAAGCACGGGAAGGAACCCGGAAACGGGCTGTGCCTTCATACGGCCAAGAGCTTGATGATGCGAGTTCCTGTAACTGCCGCAAGGTCGTTCCGGCGAAACGGCGGAAGACTCGATCCTGAAATACAGTTTTCCATTCACGCGAACACAGTCATGCCCGGCATTTTGCTTATGAAGTTCAATTTTCTCTTCGTTTTGAAAAAGGCTTCGCAAACATTCCGCACCGCAAAAATCAACTGGTCCGGGAGATTCGATTTTCTTTTTTTCCTCAAGCTTCATTTCGTCATCATATTGACGCCATGTCCGTCGTAGCAGCAGCGGACATGGCGTCATGTGTTAAACTATGATTACGCGATAATCGCGAACCGGCTTTCCATATCGGTTTCGACTCTGGCGTTCAGGTCGGTCCACTGGGTGGCGTCGGCGCTGGCCCAGTAGCCGAGACCGCCCCAGCCGGTGGCCTGTTCCCGCAGCAGCAGGTCGTCGATGCCGTCGCCATTGTAATCGCCGACGGCGGCAACTTCCCATGCGGACTGATCAAGCGAACCGGCATAACGCTGGTTGGAGGCTTGACCGTCTTCCCAGATCTGGATTTCGCCGGTGGAGGCGCGCCACATGGCGATATCGTCGATGCCGTCGCCGGAGAAGTCGCCGATTCCGGCTACGCTCCAGTCGTCGTCCAGACTGCCGATATAGGTTTGACTCCAATTCCAGGTATTGAAGCTGGGATCGTTGTTATGCCACAGGAAATAGGCGTTTTCATCGGTTTTTTTGACCAGCAGTGAATCCTTGCCGTCCGCCGCGCCGAAGTTCCCCGCGCCGATCAGCTGCTGAACGTTGGTTGCCGGATTGTCCACATGCCAGATGTCATGGTATTCGGCGGCGTCGGTAACTACGCCGAACGAACCTTTTTCATCATAAATCAAAACGTCATCAAACTCATTCCCGTCCAGATTCACCAGCGATTGGGTGGCAAAGTTGCCCTCCACATGGCAGAGCGAAACATATCCGTAGGAGGGATCGCTGAGGTCGGTCCAGGCGGCGAAGGTGTTGCCGTGGCCGTTATAAAGCAGAATGCCGTCCTGCTCAACAGTGCTGCCGGCGAATCTGCCCACGCCGACCACCTTCCACATTGCCGCCTCATCCTGCGGCCACTCCCAGATGCCGCGCCAATCGGGCGGGATTGTGCCGTTTACCGCCACATAGCCAACGTTACCCTTGCTCGCGTCCCACGCCACAATCTGGCTGTAGCCGTTGGACAAGAGATTACTGCGCGGTGTGGCGTTGCTTGTTTCGGTAACGGAAAGCAGCAGCTGATTGTTTTCCACATACAGCGAAAATTCTCTGCCGTTCAATTCCACCGCGTTATCTACGGTAATCGTGCCGAGTTGGGTATTCTCTGTATCGACAACGGAAATAACGAAATCCTCCGGGCTGGTGTAAAATCTTGTGGCAAGGTTGTAGTTCCCTGTTTGCTGATCACTGGCGTTGACGGTAAGGGTTATTGCATTGTCAGGATCGACTAAAGTTAAACCATCCCAACCTTTGAGCAGGACAGCGTTTTCGGGGGATCGGTTCGAAATGTCCAAATCAACGATACCGCCATTCTCAATTCTCACTTTCCCGGCCCCTTGAATCTCTAATGGACCTGTGATTTTTGCGCCCGATAGTACGGTTAATTTGCCTTGGGTATTGATAATTGTATCAGCAGCGGTGCAGCCTGAGCTCAAGACTACATCGCCGACCACCTTGGTGGATACATAATCGATCACCCAGCCCAAGTTCTGGTAAGTTGTTTCTTTACGGAAGGAGAAACCGTTCAAAAAGCCAGTGGCGCTGATGTGAACATTTGCAGCAGTTGCATATTTATTTATGGTCAGGTGACCAAAAGTATCAACTGCTATATTCTCAGCACGGCCGCCGGAGGAAATAATCATTATTCCTGCGTTTTGGAGCGTGACATTACTTGCTGTCCCTTCTACAAGCATTCGGGCGTCTGACATTGTTACGCCTATCGCCTTGCCGCCGGAGTAGACGGTCATGGTTGTATACTCGGGGTGGTTGCTGCCGTTAATGGTAGTTCTGGAGGCGGTACCTCCATAGCCGACAATCACAGATCCGCCTGCGGCGACTCTGGTGTAATTTGCCATTCCCCCCCTATTCACCACCATCACCCCGCCGCCTCTTATCTGGGTGTTAAAGGCGGAGTGGGTGTTGCTCAGAATCGCCGTCACGCCGGACGATACATAGGTATCTTCGTGATACAATCCATTGAAACTGCAACTGTCGTAATATTCTTCCGACAATCTCGTGAAGCCGTTGAGCGCTCCGAACTTCTTGACCGTAACGCGTCTCGCATCAGCGTTCTCGGCTATTTGCAGATTTCCTCCGCCATAAACATAAACAGTCCCCGCGTCAGCTCCATACCCCAAATTCAATGTTCCTGTGCAGTATACGTTGGATAAATAAGAACTTGAGCCTGCGGATACAACCCCGCCTCTCGAAATAAAGACATTCGTCGCGTACGCCATGTAACGGCTGCCGACAACCTCCATACTGCCGCCTGACGAGATGATGGCGTCAACAATCTCTCCATTATTTTGGATCACCCCGCCGCTGGCGGCGACGCAACGGGAGACAAAACTTTCTGAGTTAATATTTACCGTACCACTGTTGACTGCCGATAATACCGATCCGGAAGCGCCATTGAGAGCAATTGAGCCGCCGCTCTCAGCAGTGGCGGATTGAACGTAACCATG
>CASEYW010000054.1 GCA_949292215.1 uncultured bacterium | reverse complement strand
TGAAAGGAATCGAAATCCGTTTCCAACTTTGCGACGGGGGAAGCGGAATGGCAAAAATCTGCCGGTTTTCCGACCAGATTCCGGCAATGAATTTCCCATCACCGCGATAGGCAAACGAAACCGCATTTTTCACGTTTGGATCCGCCACATTGAACGGTTCGCTGCAAAGGCCGATCTGCTTTCCCGGAAGAGATTCCAGTTTCAGAGACACCTCTCCGGAAGGGCCCTTCACGGAAGGTGCGGGCTCTATGACTCCGTACTGACAATCACGATGACGGGTCCAGCCGCTTTGCAATCCGAGCGGAAAACGGGTGTTGCGGAAATAGTTCCGGAGTGTCATCGACGGTCTCCGGATGATTTCCGAAGCACCTTCGCTCTCCTCCAGTTTCAAGCTGACAATATCAAAATTTCCGCTCTCCTCAAAATTCATCATCAGAGCGACCGGAAGGTTCGGCTTGTTTTTCGGCACTTTGAAATGAACTGTCTGTCTGCTCCACTCCTCGGTCGGGAGCAGAGACCCCAAAGCCAGGGTCGTATAAGGAGCAGGACGTATACGCAAACTCATCTTCACGGGTCCTCCGGTCTGATTGCGTATATATGCTGTCAAACGGTAATTTTTTCCCGCTTTAATGTTCTGAACCGGCGAAGAAAACTGCGAAACGCCTTTCTGTACGTTGATTCGGAGATAATGCTCAGACTTCAGATTTACAACTTTCGCAGAGACCTCGGCATTCATGAAATGAGTGAAATCCTGATTCCACGGCACGGGAAGAACTCCACGAAAACTTCCAACTCCGCGTTTGGTGCAATCCCGCGTCCCTTCCACAAAATTGGTCTCCAGCAGAACTTTGTGCACGACCTCATCCGCTCCCAGTTCTTCCACGGAAATCCTGCGGAAATCAGTGTTCCCCTCTCCTTCGAGAATCAGAAACAGACCAAGCGGAACCGGAGATCTCTCCTTCAGCGTGATAATCTGTGAAACGGTTTTCCAGTGCGGAGAAACACCGATTTTCAAAGTCCGCAAAGGATTGTGAGGTGCTGGTATCATCCGCAAAATCAGCGACGCATCATTCTTCGACCGATTCCGCGCAACCACACTTAAGCGATAGCGCTTTCCCGGAAGCAGTTCCGGAAGAGTCAGAAAAAACTGCGGTGCACCTGAAGCCACTTTCAGAACCTTGAAGCGCAAATAATCCCCCTGCGGATCTTTTACCAGTTCCGTCTCCGCGGAAGAACTCGTCGAATCGGCGAAATTCTCGTTCCATTTCAGCGGCAGAACCCCTTGAAAACTTCCATGTTTTTCCGCTCGATGGTCATTCTTATATCTCCTACCAGTTTTTGAAAAATCACTGTCCACCAGTTTTGTTCCTGCGCCCAGCAGAATCCCCGTTATACACAAGGACAGAAAAAGACCGTGTTTCAACATATTTTTCTTCCCATTCTTCTGTATATTTAAAGTTTAAGTTCAAACTAAACAATCTTACAGCCCAGTAGCATTTCTCATATTTGCAGCCCACGCCTCAGTATTGTATTTTCCGTCACTCCAGAAAAAGGTGGAAGCGCAGTTTGTTGCAATAGAACTGAACATAAGTGTCCAGTTTGGATTGTATTTCGTTGGAATCTTGTACATGTTTCTGGTTTCCGCGTGGCCATCAAGGAAGACCACGTTGGTTTTTTCGGCATGGCGGAAATAGATATGTCTTCCAACTTCATTGTTTGTTCCGGAAGGAGGCCATTCCCAGTTCGGATCGCTGCGGTAGCCCACATTCTCGCAGATCAGCATGTTCCGGCTCGGCATCTTGCAGGATTTGGTGCTGCGCGTGATATGGCGGTTCGTCGGATTTGTGATATCCACTTTTATCAGGTGGTTGTTGAATGCGTAACTTGAGACAAATTCTGTTCCGGGGGTTGGTTCCGGACAAATCCAGAAGACGTTCTGTTCCCGTTGTTTGGCAATATTGTTGTCTGTTTTGTTTTCGGTGTTGAATTTACCAGCATAAAAGAGAGGGATGTCGCGTCCAAGAAACGGGTTGCCGGACGTTTGTCCGCTTCCAGAAACGAGTGAGAGATAATAATTTGGAACGGCGCCTTCAAAATCGCTATTGTATTGAATTCCGAGAATTCCCATTTGTTTGATATTGCTTATGCAGGAAATAGTTCTGGCTTTGACTCTTGCCGCGTTTAATGCCGGCAGAAGAAGCGCTGCAAGAATTGCTATGATTGCAATAACAACAAGAAGCTCTATCAGTGTGAAATTTTCCGATGTTGAAACATCTTTCATTTTTCTACTCCTTTGTTTGGCTTTGCAACGGATTCTCCCTCCAGAATTCTGGTAGGAATCACCAGATGCAGATGTTCTTTTTGTTGATTGTTTAAATAATTGATAATATATTTCACTCCGGCCCGTCCCATCTCTTCAAAATCCTGAAAGACGGTTGTCAGCGAGGGATCGGTCAGTTCCGTGAAATGAATCCCGCCGTACCCGATCAGCGAAATCTCCTCCGGGACCCGGATGCCGAGTCTCTGAAGACTGGTCAGCACCCGGAGGGCAATCAAGTCCGATGCACAGCAGAACGCCGTTGGTTTCGGACCGGATCCCGCAAACAGCTCCGCCAGGAATTCGCGAATCCGCGGATTGTGATAGTAATCCACAGAACAGTTCCATTCCTGATTCTGCTCCAGTCCGAGCCTTTTCATAGTCTTCCGGAACGCCGCATACCGCAGAATCGGGAACTTGCCTTCCTTCATCGGATCAGAAAAGAAACCGATTCTCCTGTGTCCGAAACGGGCAAGATACTCCACAGCTCTTGTAATCCCTTCCTCATCATCGGAAACAATGAGAGCATCTCCTGTTTTGAGTGTATCATCCAGAACGGCAACCGGAATTCCGCATTCTCCTCCCGCCCGGATCAGATACTCTCCGTCCGCAATGCTGTTCTTGATGATGATTCCCGCCGGACGCTGCTCCAGCAGAAGATCAAAACGATGATGCCGTCCTTCCAGATCCTCTGGCAGATCCTGCAAATTGACCAGTTTCAAATAATATCCGTTCTCTTCCGCCTCTGCTGACGCCGCGGCTATCGCGCGGAAGGTGAATTCGTAACGGACCGTCCCCGATACCATTGCAATAAAATTGGTCTTTCCCGTCAGCATCTGTGACGCAAGAGCATTTCTGCGGTATCCGATCCGTTCGGCGCATTCCAGAACCTTTACCCGGGTCTTTTCAGCGATCGGCAGTTTTGTCGTCCGTTTTCCGAGAACAACCGACACCGTGGAGTAGCTTACCCCGGCTTCTCTTGCCACATCCTTGATTGTCAGCATCTCTGGGAACTCCTTATTACAACGTTGTTATTTACATTATATAACAATTTGCAGGAAAAGTCAACCCTCTGAAAAGGAAAAATCGCGAAAAAGTGTTATGCAATGAAACGATCTGCACAAGTCTCTCTGCGTCAAGTCAGGTGAAAGAGCTCACAAAACATCGGGAAACGGAATCTGTTTCAAAAGAATTCCGGGGCGGGAAATCAATAAAAGATGTGTTTTTTTTGGAAACGATCACATTTTGTATACTTTTTGCACAAAAAAAATGACAGAACCGATTGCATTTTCACACATCGCCATTATTTTTTTAATACACAAATAATTCTCGCCGGAAAGAAATCATAAAAAAAGGAGAATTCCAGATGGCGCTTGATAAAAGTGTTGGCACGCAGTCCCTGGCAATGGACGGCAAGAAAGAGGAGTACAAAGGCAAAAAACTGCGCGTGGCGATCATCGGCTGCGGCGGAATCTGCCAGACACACATGGAAGCCTACAAGAGCATTCCGGAAGTGGAAATTGTCGCAGGAGTCGATATCCTCCAGGAGCGTCTCGATGTGATGGAAACAAAATGGGGTCTTCCGAAAAAGGCGCTGTTCAAAGACTGGAAAGTCATGCTGAAAAAAATCAAGCCTGATGCCGTTGACGTCTGCACCCCGAACGGAGTCCACGCTCCCGCCGTGATCGACGCGCTGAACGCCGGCTGCCATGCCATCACCGAAAAGCCGATGGGCATGAATGTCAAGGAATGCGAAGAAATGGTCAAGGTTGCGAAGAAAAACAAACGCAAACTTGCCGTCGGCTTCCAGCAGAGATATCATAACAATACAGAATTTCTCACCCGTGCCCGCGAAGACGGTCAGTTCGGCAAAATCATGTTTGTCAAATGCCGCGCGCTCCGCAGACGCGGAATCCCCAACTGGGGCGTCTTCGGTCAGAAGGCTCTTCAGGGCGGCGGCCCGATGATCGACATCGGCGTGCATATCATTGAAGCGGCCCACTACTTCATGGGCTCCCCGAAACCGGTTGCCGCGACCGGAAACATCTGGACCTATCTCGGGGACAAACCCTCCGAAGTCGTCTCGATGTGGCCGAACTGGGATTACAAGACCTATACCGTTGAAGACCTCGCGATCGCGCAGATCCGTTTCGACAACGGTGCAATCATGCAGATTGAGTCCTCCTTTGCAGCACACATCAAGGAAGATGTCTGGAACTTCACCTTCATGGGCGACAAGGGCGGCGGTTCCTGGTCTCCCGCGGAAATCTATCGCGACTGCGCCGGCACCATGATCAATGAAGTCCCGGGATTCCTCCCTCAGAGCGACTGGAATCACCTCTTCGTCACCAAGCTGCAGAACTGGGTCAACGGATGCCTCAAGGGAACTCCGCTCCGCGCCTCCGGCGAAGCCGGACTCGCTGTTCAGAAGATCCTCAACGGCGTCTACGACTCTGCCGCAGCCGGCAAGGAAGTCATCATCAAGTAAACGACCTTCGCCGACTCGAATCAACAGCAAAAAGGACCTCCTCGAAAAGTGGAGGTCCTTTTTTCATTAATAGGGGAAAAAACAAGGGAGAAAGCCCCTTTACAGCAGGTCCAGATTCACACGGTGATGCACAAACGCGTTGCCGGAAAATTCGATGACCGAATATGCGCCGTATCTGGTCAGGGAACCGCAGGAAGTTTCTCCCCGGCCGTCACCATCCAGATCAAAAAAAGGCACATGGATGTGACCGCACAACGCAAGATCAATTTTTCCTTCGCTGAGCGCATGAGCAGCCTCCTTTGCACCGAAAAGCCGGTGCCTCATGCCGTTGACAAGACCCTTTCGGATGCGGCGGAACGGGAAATGACAGACAGCAACCAGCGGCTGCTGCTTCCGGGCACACTCCTCCCGGATCATTGACCTTGCCGCTTCGCCGAGGAAGCCGCAGGAAAGAACAGGATTTGTCGGCCGCGCACCGTTGAACACAAGAAAACGCAAAGGTCCGAGCGTAAAGGCATACGGATAGCCGTCAAGCCGCATCCGCCCGTTTGTAATCTGTTCAGTAAATGCAGCACAGGCGGCATGGCAGAGTTTGTTCCTGACATACAGATCATGATTGCCCGGCGTATAGATCAGAGGAATTCCGGAATCAGCCAGCGGCTTGAGCACCCGGTATGCGAGTTCGAATTCAGAGGGCTGTCCGCAGCTGGCGGCATCCCCGGAGAAAACGATTACATCCGGAGGTTCCTTCAGAATCCGCTCGACGGCCAGTTCCGCAAAACGCGGATTGTGCACTTTCCGGCGGGCAAAACGGGAATTGGCGGCGCCGACAATCCGTTTGTCGAAAAAGCCGCTGAATGTCCGCATGGGAGCGGCAGCGTGCAGATCGGAAAAATGAACGATGCGAAACATACTGTCCTTTCCTGCGCAGAAAGAATTCCGGAGGAGAAGAGTTCTCACCCCTTCCGAAGCTCTCCCATCACATCAAGCAGATTATCGTGAAGATGCCCCAGAACAGACTCGTGCTCCTGACATTTCGCCGCATGCTCAGGAAACTCCCGGTGGATCTGCATAAAATGCCCCATCAACAGGTTGACATCCGAAAGAAGACGCTTGCAGAGGGCAATTTTCAGAGGACGCGACTGAGGTGCGGATTCCTCATCCAGAGACATGTCAATGATGTCACCGGACCGCGCCATCAGTTTGCCGTAAAGACAGAGGACTTTCATGGATGGGACGAGCAGTCCGGGCGTGCGATTGCAGGCGTAATAAGCGGCCCAGTCGCGAGCCATCCGGGCGCTTTCGCTGTAAACGACGGCTCCCGGAGCGGTTCTCCAATCGACTTCATTTTCCGAGGGGGAATCTTCCTCATCGTCGGGGTCGTCTCCCTCGGAATCATAAGGAACGGGACCGAGTTTGCTCCAGTCGCCGCCCGCGGGAGCGAGCTCGGGACGCTTCTGCATTCGTTTCATGATGACGCCGTCTTCATCCGGCAGGTCGATGAATTTCGGCAGGTCGTTGGCATAGGTGTTGACCCGCGCATCATCCTTGCGGAGTTCAAGTTCCCAGTCAAATTCGTTCCATTTTTCCTTGTCTGGATTCTGAGGCATGGGGACCGCCTTCTCAGCTGCGCAGGCGCGATGCGACGATTTTTGCCTCCAGTTTGCGGATTGCCTCGATTTTCGGAGCATCCTTCCAGAGAGTTTCCAGCTGATAGAGTTCGCGCGCCTCCTTTGTGAAAACATGTACCATGACGTCGCCGAAATCGACGATCATCCAATGACTCTCGGGAATCCCGTCAACACGGCCGCGCAAAGCGAATTTTTCACGGATGTCACGACAAATCCGTTCTGTAATCGCCCGCAGATGGGGGTCCGAAGTCCCCGTGCAGAGAATAAACTGTTCCGCTACTGCGGAAAGCTCCGAGAGGTCCATGCGGATGATATCCTGCGCTTTCCGGTCATAAGCGATCGCCGCACAAGCCTCCGCAAGTTCCAGTGCCGACGGTCTCGCAGGTTTCGTCTTTTCCGTTTCCATGTGTTCTGATTCTTCAGGACTCATACAGTCTCCTTGTTTTGATATAGTTCCAAACGTTTCGGTTCAATTGATCCCCCGGATCGTCTCCGCGTTTCAGGAGCTCGCGGATCGCGGTGGAAGAGATATCGAACTCGGGCAGATTTTCCATCACGCTATTCCGGAGCGTTTCCGCCTCCTCCGGGGTCCAGCCGCTGGCGAGAAGGCGTTCAAGCGTCACTTTCTCGCCCGGCCGCGGATAGCAGAGGATGCCGAATTCCCTCGCAAGTTCCCGTGCCCGATGCCACTGATGCAGCTGGAGAAGACTGTCCGATCCGATCAGGAGGACAATTTCATCTTCCGGGAAACGCTTCGAAAGCAGGCGCAAAGTCTCCATTGTAAAGGAGATGCCGCCGCGTTCGCGTTCAATCTCCGAAACGGAGAATCCGCGTTCCCCGCAAATGGCGAGTTTCAGCATTGCCAGCCGGTCGTCATAAGGAGCAATCTCCCCGTTCCGTTTGTGGGGCGGGTGCCATGCGGGAACGTACATAAGCTCTTCCGCATATCCGTTTTCCAGGACCGCCCGTCCCAGACGGATATGTCCCGTATGCGGCGGATCGAAGGTTCCCCCGTAAAATGCTTTTTTCATCAGAAAATCCGGTTTCCTCTTTTGCAAACAATCCATTCGGTGGTATTTTACCTTGCATTCCGCCTTTTAACAAGTGGAAAGAGAAAAAATATGCCGTTAAAATTGAAATTCCCTCGTCCGGAACCGCCCTCCCCGATGTTTTCCGCAGCACTGGAAATCGTAACGATTCTCCGGGAACACGGAAAAAAAGCGTTTTTTGCCGGAGGAGCCGCGCGGGATCTGCTTCTCGGAACTGCACCGCATGACATCGATATTGCCACTTCCGCCCGTCCGGAGGAGATACAGTCCTGGTTTGAAAAGACCTGTGCCATCGGAGCCTCGTTCGGAGTCGTGACCATTCTCCGGGACGGACTGGCTTTTGAAACGGCAACGCTCCGGGAGGAACGGGAATATCTCGACGGACGGCGGCCCGAAACAGTCCTCTATACGGATAATGAACAGCTCGACGTGGAACGCCGTGATTTCACGATCAATGGGATTCTCTACGACCCCATCGAAGAGGAAATGCTGGATTTTGTCGGCGGACTGGAGGATCTGCGGCGCGGAATCCTCAGAACCATTGGAGATCCCGCTCGCCGTTTTTCCGAAGATTACCTCCGGATTCTGCGCGCTGCCCGGTTCGCCACCCGTCTCGGATTCAACCTGGAAAAAACAACAGAACATGCGATGATGAAATTTGCTTCGAATCTGAAACGTCTTTCCGGGGAACGAATCCGCGATGAACTAGAAAAAATGCTTCTTGGTCCCCGTCCCGCAGACGCCTTCCGCCTGATGCAGAAAACTGGAATCCTGCGCGTCGTACTTCCCGAAGTTGCCGGACTGGAAGGAGTGGAACAACCGCCGGAACACCATCCCGAAGGCGATGTGTTCACTCACACCATGATCATGCTGGAAAAAATGTGCCATCCGACACGGGAACTCGCCTGGAGCGTTCTGCTGCATGACGTCGGCAAAAAAGCCACTGCCGCAGTCGGGAAAGACGGGAATGTCCATTTTTACGGGCATGAGAAGACCGGAGCAGAGATGTCTGCCGCTATTCTGAGCCGTTTCAAATGTTCCTCTGCACTGATTGGTACTGTGGAAAAATGCGTTGCCGGACACATGCGCTTTGCTTTCGTTGACCAGATGAAACGCTCGACCTGGCTGAAAATGATCGCCGCCCCGACCTTTCCGACGGAAATGGAATTGAACCGGGTGGACTGCGCCTCCTGTCACGGGAAAATGGACGGCTACCTGCTGATGCTGGATCGCTGGATCGCGCTGGCGGATAAACCGGCGGTTCCGCCTTTGCCGGTCAACGGAAATGATCTGATCCGTCTCGGATTCCGCCCCGGAGTCAGGCTTGGTCTGCTCCTGGGAGAACTGCGCGACCTTTTTCTGGAAGGAACCCTCACCACCCGGGAAGCCCTTCTGGGACATGCGCGGAAACAGCTTCCCCCCTCCTGACCGGACCATTGCGTCAACGAAGCCGGCCCCCCGGGAAAGAGAGAGAAATCTTCCCGATTCCTCTTGACAATCCATCGTTCCGGGTGCATATTAAAGAATCTTTTGTGTGTAAGAGATGAGAAAAATTAAAAAAGCACTTGCGAAACGCAAATAAACGGCTATATTAATAAGCTCTGTAACGTAAACAACAGGAGTTTTATCATGTACGCAATCATAAGCACAGGCGGCAAGCAGCTCAAAGTCACAAACGACGAGGTTGTCGCAGTTGAACGGATCGCTGGCAATGCCGGCGACAAAGTCGTATTTGACCAGGTTCTCGCACTTGGCGAAGGCGCATCTCTGAATGTCGGCACCCCGACCGTTGCGGGAGCAAAGGTCGAAGCGGAAATTGTGGAACACTTCCGCGGCCCGAAACTCATTGCTTTCAAAATCAAACGCCGCAAAGGCTATCGCCTGCGCAAAGGGCACAGACAGGAACTCACCAGAGTCAAAATTCTTTCTGTGGGGTAATCTGCCATGCGTTATGATGCAAACGGAGCTTTGCTTGAAACGGAAATCCCGGGGATGAAACCGGTACACCGCGGAAAAGTTCGCGATATTTATGACATGGGCGACAGTCTCCTTTTTGTGGCGACCGACCGCATCAGTGCATTCGATTGCGTAATGCCGAACGGCATCCCCGACAAGGGCCGCGTCCTGACCGCGATGTCCCTGTTC
>CASEYW010000053.1 GCA_949292215.1 uncultured bacterium | reverse complement strand
CAGAACTTATTCCTGTGTGATGGCCTCTGCGGGGCAGGTCCCGACGCAAGCACCGCAATCAACGCAGGTATCCGCATTGACCTGGGCTTTTCCATCATTCATTGAGATGGCTTCCACGGGGCAGGCGCCCACGCAGGATTCGCATCCGACACATTTCTCAGAATCAACTTTTGCAGCCATTTCTTTCTCCTTTATATTAGTTTCATGTTTCCACCGAAAACCATCCCGACAGAGGGACGGACTCCCGTTAATGTACACGGGAAAAGGGAAAAGTCAAATCATTCCGCAAAGCAAAAGCGGTATTATTTCAGGAACAGATTCATAACAGTGTGTTTCAGCAGAAGCCAGAAGATGGCTCCCACTGCAAGGAACGGACCATAAGCAAATTTGCGACGGAGCCTGCCCCGCTTCACGGCGTCGCATGCAAGCCAGAGAAGAGCCAGGATGCTCCCGACAAGAATCGAAACCAGCGCTCCGAACACGCTCGTGAATCCCGCAACCGCCATCAGGAACTTGATATCTCCGCGTCCGAGAGCCTCCTTCCGGAAAAGAAGTTTCCCGGCGTACCACGCGGAATAACCGAACAATCCGACCGCGGCAATCTGTGCAAACGTATAGGTCAGAGCAAACAGAGGTGTCATATTCGACGGCATCTTCGTCGAGGGAAAGAGAAATGCGCAGATCAGCGCCAGAATCATTCCCGTAAACGTAAATTTATCCGGAATGATCCGCAGTTCGCAGTCCGTGCAGGCGGAACCGATACACAGGACAATCAGGCACCATGCGGGGATCACACTCAGGGGAAGACGGAACACTACCGCCAGATATGCAGTCACCGTAAACAGCAGAGCCGCAGCAAGCTCAATGAGAACATAACGCGGAGAAATCGGCAGCCCGCATCCCTTGCATTTGCCCCGGAGCAGAATCCAGCCGAAGATCGGAATGTTTTCCGTCAATCCCAGATGCCGTCCGCATTTCGGACAGGATGACGGCGGCCAGACAATTGAAATTCCGCGCGGAATTCTCCACACACATGCCGTTGTGAAACTGCCAAAGCATCCACCCAGCACAAAACTCCAGAAGCACCACAGCACAGTTGCCGCTGTCCCGTACAAATCCAGCCAGTCCAGAATAATTCTGTTCAAAAAATCCAGCATTCCGATCCCCGATCCTTCCGAAAATGATTCTCCATTTTGTCCCCCTGCCCGCGCCTTCCATGCCGCAGCCCTGTACTATATTACGGTTTTTCCGGAAATAAAAGTCCAAAAAAGAAAAAACATTTCTGGAAGAAAAGCAACCGTGTGCTATTGTATTCCTCCGAAACGGGAACAGCAACCATAACAGAAGGATTTCAACATGTTGAAAACACTGATCGCAACTGCAGCAATTCTGGCGGCGGCACATCTGACTGCGGCCCCCCTCGCCTCTTTTGGAGGTCCTCTTTCCGACAAACTGCCCGGCTGGGAATTCAAACCATCCGTCTCCAAAAACGGCCTGACATACAATCAATTCGAGGGATATTATCCGGACAAGGGAGGAAAACTCATCTCCAAACGCATCCTTCTCGACAAGAAGCCGGGCGAAGCCGCGTATTACCGGATCAAATTCGACGCCGAAGCAAAGGAACGCGCTTATCAGGGGGTTGACTTTTATGATGCCAAACGCAATCTCCTTCCCGATTATTACGATGTCATCTATCCCGGCAAGCGCCGGTCGTACGACCGGGTCATCTACGCCATGCCGAAGGTAGACTCCATCCGGGTTTTCTTCCAGTCTCAGACCGGGCTTCGCGCGTGGAACCTGAGTGTGGAGCAAGTTTCCGCCGCCGAAGCAGCCAAATACTGCGACCGCGTCTATGAGGAGCTCCCTCCCCTGAACTTCAAAGCCCCCGCCCGTTCCATGGACCTCCTGCCGAAAACAAAAGCCGCCCTGAAGTCCGGAAAGCCGTGGCATGTTCTCATGCTCGGTGACAGTATCATGCAGGATACCTTTCATTCGCAGTTTCATTCCCTTCTGAAAAGGGAATTCCCGGACTCCGAGTTCGACTTCACCATCTCCATGCGGGGCAGCACCGGCTGCTGGTTTTACTGTCAGGCCGACCAGTTCAAAAAATATGTGCTGGACGAAAAGAAACCAGATCTCCTGGTCATCGGCGGAATCTCCAACTATCGCAATCCCTACCACCCGAACGGAACCGAGGCAATTGAAGTTGTCATCCGCGCCGCAAAAGCACATTACAAGGATATTGAAATTCTCGTTCTGAGCGCCCCTCTCGCGATCGACACGCGCCCTTGGGACAAGGCAAATCCGGAAAAGCCCCTTCCCGTCCGGAAATGGGAGCTTGCAAAGGATCAGCAGGTTCTGAAGAGTTACGACCCCAAAACCCTGCCCGCGATGGCGCAGCGCAACCGGGTGGCTTTCTGGGATCTCTCCACGCCAACCTATTCTTGGCTCTATGCCTCAGGCAAACCGCATGAATGGCACAGCCGCGACTATGTCCACTCCGGCGAACGCGGCAAACAGGTCATCGGCCGCGCTCTGATGGAATATTTCAAAACAGCGAAATAAAGGTCTCCGTCCTGCCGTTTCTCAACGGCAGGACGGGATTCCAGAACCGGGATTGTCCCTCTTTTCTGATGAAACAGGATAGACTTTTTCCTGTTTCTGTGATACATTACCATCTGAACACAGAACTTTTGAATGCAAGGATGGGACCATGCTGGCCAAACGAATCATTCCGTGCCTCGACGTCACCGGAGGACGCGTCGTCAAAGGCGTGAACTTTGTCAACCTCATCGATGCGGGAGATCCCGTCGAAGCGGCAATCGAATACGACAGGCAGGGAGCCGACGAACTCGTCTTTCTCGATATCACCGCAACCAGCGACAATCGGGCGTCCATGTACGATGTTGTCCGCAGGACTGCGGAAAATGTCTTCATTCCCCTGACCGTCGGCGGCGGCATCCGAACGGTGGAAGACATCCGTCTGATGCTGAATTCCGGCGCGGACAAAATCTCCCTCAACTCCTCCGCCGTTGCCAATCCCGATCTGATCCGGGCAGGAGCGGAACGTTTCGGCAAGCAGTGCATTGTCCTGGCAATCGACGCCCGTCGCGTGCCCGGCGAGCTCCGCTGGGAGGTTTTCACCCACGGAGGAAGACGCAATACCGGAATCGACGCCGTTGAATGGGCGCGGAAAGGCGTGGATCTCGGTGCCGGAGAGATCCTTCTCACGAGCATGGATGCCGACGGAACACAGAATGGATATGACCTTGACCTGACCAGAACCATTGCCGATGCCGTCACCGTTCCGGTCATTGCATCCGGCGGTGCCGGAAACCTGGAACATCTTTACGAGGTGTTCACGAAAGGCAATGCTCATGCTGTTCTTGCCGCAAGCATTTTCCATTTCGGAACCTATACCGTTCCGCAGGCAAAGGAGTATCTTGCCGCGCGGTGCATACCTGTTCGCAAATCAGTCGTCTGACATTACATAACAAACCGGAGGAAATCATGTCCAATCCCGATCCCAAAGCCAAACTTGCGCAGGACGCGCTCGCGTATCATGAACAGAACCCGCACGGGAAACTGACAGTGCGGCCGTCGAAACCATGCAATTCTCAATACGATCTTTCCCTTGCCTATACGCCTGGAGTCGCAGTTCCCTGCATGGAGATTCACAACAATCCGGAAGCGGTCTGGAACTACACCGGACGCGGCAACAGCGTTGCGGTCATCAGCGACGGGACCGCTGTTCTCGGACTCGGCAACATCGGTCCAGAAGCAGGAATGCCCGTCATGGAAGGGAAAAGCGTTCTCTTCAAGAAGTTTGCCGACATCAATTCCATTCCGATCTGTCTCGGCTCCGTCTTTCTGGAAAACGGCAAAACCGATCCGCAAAAAGTCATTGAAGCCGTCAAATATCTGGAGCCTTCTTTCGGCGGCATCAATCTGGAAGACATCGGCGCACCCGCCTGCTTTGAAATTGAAACGACCCTGAAAAAAAGAATGTCCATTCCAGTCTTTCATGATGATCAGCACGGAACCGCGATCATCTCCCTTGCCGGAATTCTCAACGCCCTGAAACTCGTCGGCAAAAAGATTGAGGATTGCAAATTTGTGATGAACGGAGCAGGAGCCGCCGGAATCGCCTGCGCGGAATACTACATCGCCGCAGGAGCCAGACGCGAAAACTTCATTCTCTGCGATTCCAAAGGAACCATCCGCAGCGACAGAACGGACCTCAACGCGCAGAAAGCCCGCTTTGCCCGTCCGATTTCCGAAAAAACACTTGCCGAGGCGATTCGCGGCGCGGATGTCTTCATGGGTGTTTCCGTTGCCGGAGCTCTCACAAAAGAGATGGTCGCTTCCATGAACAAGGGCGCGGTGGTTTTTGCGATGGCGAATCCGAATCCGGAGATCCATCCGATGGATGCCAAAGCGGCAGGAGCCGCTGTGGTCGGGACCGGCCGTTCCGACTATCCGAACCAGGTCAACAACGTTCTTGGATTCCCCGGCATCTTCCGAGGTGCTCTGGACGTGCGGGCTACCGACATCAACGAAGCAATGAAACTTGCCGCCTCCCATGCGCTTG
Source organism: uncultured bacterium (assembly GCA_949292215.1). Classification (GTDB taxonomy): domain Bacteria; phylum Verrucomicrobiota; class Lentisphaeria; order Victivallales; family UBA1829; genus UBA1829. The sequence goes on along the minus strand of CASEYW010000053.1, from coordinate 11,424 downwards.
CGGAAATCGCAGCAGAACCGATTCCGGCAGACATTCTTGCAATCCTCAAGGAAGCGTATCCGGCAGATGCCGCGAACGGAGTCTTCGACGGTGACATTCCGCTGAAAGACACCTATGTCATTCCGAAACCGTTCGATCCCAGAGTCGTGCCCCGCGTAGCGGCAGGCGTTGCCGAGGCAGCAATGAAAAGCGGTGTGGCTCAGGTGGAAATCAAGGATCTCAAGGCTTATGAACAATCCGTTGCGGAACGCATCCGCAAGGCAAATCAATGAAAGAGTGGAAAAGCAAAATGAAAATCATCAGAACGATTGCGGAAATGCAGGCTTGGTCGGATGAAAAACGCCGATCCGGTGCAACCATCGGCGTGATTCCCACGATGGGATTCCTGCATGAAGGCCATCTTTCCCTGATCGACACGGCAAGGAAATCCGGAGCAGACACCATTGTTGTCACCATTTTTGTCAACCCGACCCAGTTCGGACCAAACGAGGATTTCGACAAATATCCCCGCGATTTCGAACGAGATGCAAAACTCTGCGAAGAAAAACAGGTGGATGCGGTTTTTGCGCCCTCCGCGGCGGAAATGTATCCGGCAGACAGTTCCACCTGGGTGATCGAAGAAAAACTCTCGCGCGGACTCTGCGCAAAAACACGGCCGACTCATTTCCGCGGTGTAACCACAGTCGTCTCGAAACTGTTCCTTGCAACGCTTCCGCATCTTGCCGTCTTCGGACAGAAAGACGGCCAGCAGGCACGAATCATCAAACGCATGGTCCGTGACCTGAACTTCCCGATCCGGATTGTCATCTCCCCGATCATCCGCGAACCGGATGGACTTGCCAGAAGCTCCCGCAACAAATATCTCTCGGAACAGGAACACAGGAACGCCCTCTCCCTTTCACGCGGATTGAACCTACTGAAAGCGGAAATCGAAGCAGGAGCGACAGATTTGAAAAAACTTCTTGCCGATCTTCGAAAATCGATTGAAGCATCAGAGGGAATTGTGGACTATATTGAGGCGGTCGACGCGGAAACTCTGGAACCGATTGAACGAATCGGAGGCAAAATGATGTTTCCTGTTGCGGCTTATTTCGGAAAAACGCGTCTGATTGACAATATTCTTGTCGAGAAATAAGGATTCCTGACTTGCATCATTCGCAAAGTGATGTAAATTGTCAGAGGATTTCAGTTTGAAAGAGTTCAAATCAACAAAAAAGGAATCAAGAAAATGATGAAAAAAGTTTCTGCGGCTGTCATGGCTGTCACACTCGCTCTCCTTTTCACCGCCTGCTCTTCTGTCACGACGGGAACCAATCTGCATGACATGAAGCTCTCCGAGAGCAACGATCTTCAGACGATTGCCCATCTCAACGGCGACGTCTGGGGAATTTATCTCTTCGGAATCCTGCCGCTGTTCACAGGAAGTACGGCAACCCCTGGTTCCTGTGCTGTCTTCAAGGATACAGTCCGTCTTGACAATGCAGTCAGCATGCTCAGCAGAAAAGCCGCTGCTCTTGAAGCAACCAGAGTCACGGATCTTTCCAGCGCGACTTCCTCCACCTGGCTGTTCCTCATCTCCATGAAATCCGTTCAGGTTTCCGGAAACGCCCTCAAGTAAGCCGGATTCTTCAACAGAATATCCATTCAAAGCCGTCCGGCGGGATTCCCGGACGGCTTTTTCTATTTCCGGATTCCTTAATGCACACCGGAAAGTCCCAGGAATACTCTTTGCGCTTCAGCAGGAATCAAGCGTCGCGGCAGCGAATCCCTGGGCTCCTGTTCCAACTGTGCAGGAAATTCAGGATGAGTCCCCATACCGGAACAGGGCCGGAACAGAAATCGAAGGCAGAAGCAGAGAAATCACGCTACAAGCACAACACAAGAAAGAAGAGCCGGAAGCTGAAAAATCATATTTCCCCGGACAAACTCCCATGATTCCCGAAAACTCGGAAACAGAGAATGCCCATTCGGCAAAAAAGGAATCATTTTCAGTAAGGCAAACAGCAGAAACATCCAGATAAAGGTGAAAAGACATCCTGTCCAGCCGAAACTCTTTCAAAAAAGGAAGAATCAGAAGCAGAGGAAGAGATATCCGCAGGATAAGCAGAACCATCCGGATGGATATTATGCAGATGTCGATTATCTGCCTTCCAGCCCTGCCCTTTGCAGCAGCTCGCTGGAAAGAACGGTTACAGAAACTGCAGCAACTTGTGCAGAATGCGGAAACACTGCCGCACGAGTTCCAGGTTCGCCGGAATCTGTGAGTCCCGAAGCTCTTGAAACGACAGTTTTCCCGCCTCAAAAGACCGCTCCCCAAAAGAAAAAAGATAGGACGATGAAGGCAGGCGAAATACATCCAGATCCGACGATCTCTGTTCCGATATTCCAGCAGATGTTTCAAGAAGAAAGAAACTTCCGCCTATATTCCCGTCCGCGACACCCCGGACAGAGCATTTCGAAAGAATTGTTTCAATGAATACTTTCTATATTACTATCACTCTTAGATCCCCGATTCCAAACCGTTGAACATCCCATCGACCGACTGCGAACAGCAGGAGGACAAGCGCATGCTAATCTCAATTCCGGGGCAAAAAGAAACCGTCTCTCGGGCGGAAAAAGATTTTCTTTTTTGAAGAAGGAGTCTTGACAAACAAAGAAGGATGTGTTATAATCTAATTAGTTAGCTAATCAGGAAGAACAGATGCGAACAATAGAACGAATCAGAAATTATCTGGAGACAGAAAAGAAATCCGGGCGGATTCTGCCTGGAGGCCGCTTGCCCTCTTATCACGAACTGATGAAAATCGGCGAGGGAAGTTATGCGACTGTTCTTACCTCCATGAAAAAGCTTCAGGCGGAAGGTCTTGTCGAAATTCGAAACGGCTCCGGCTCGTTTCTTGCCGGAGGGAAAACGTTGAAAATCTGCATTTCCCATACTTCGAGCACGATTTCCTCGGAAACATTCGCAGCCCTTCTGAGTCGTCATGCTGAATCCGCCGGACTCAACATGGAATTTGATGTCCGGGACAGCGTTGTTTCCTCCTCCTTGAATTTAAAGCGGATGATCCAGCAGTACGACGCTCTGTTTTTTATTCAGAATCAGGATCAGATTTATGCCAAGCATGTTCAGCCGCAACTTCTGTTTTCATTCCGCGAATGCGAACAGCTTCTCGAACCGATGGAGTATTCCGGGAAACTGATGGAATTTTTTCCTTATCTTCCCTTTACCCACACGGTTTCACAGATCGGAGTGAATAGCGGATTGCTGAAGAAGGTCGGTTTTTCCATGGAGCAGCTGACTCCGGATTTTCTGTGGTGGAACGAATTCCGTGAAGCCTGCAGCAAGCATCGGATTGCTCCGATTGCCATGCACTGGCGCGAATCGGAATTGTTTTTCATGAAGTACTTTTTTCCTTTGCTGCTGTCGTTTGTCCCGTTTGAACGGGAGCGCTACTGGGGGATGAAACCTCTGTTCACGACGGATGCGGGACTTCATTTTTTACAACTTCTGAAAACAATGCCCTTTTCGAAGACATTCCGGGAAAGTGAATTTTATAAAAACGCATCCGTTTTTCAATTTGCACTCGGTTCCTGGATTGCGCTGCAGAACAATCATCCGGAATGGCCCCAGATCAAGATCCGCGACCTGGAAATCATTCCCCATCGGGATGCGGCGGGACATAAAATCTGTTATTCCGCCACCGACTGCATCGGAACATTTCTCCGGGACGACCTGAGCGCAGCAGACCGCGGACGGCTCCGCGAACTGCTTTCTCTGCTTCTCTCTCATGAGTTCCAGCTGGAATACTGCAACAAAACCGGAATGCTTTCCTTCCGCAAAGAGATCGCTCCTACGGATTACGCCTGGAATAAAGACGGTCGATGGAATGCCTTCTTTCCCGAACCGGACAGTTTCATCTGCTTTTCTCAGGAAATTTTCCCGGATGTTCTATATTCCGTGTTGAGTTCGCTTCTGGAAGGCTTCCTGTTCTATGGGATTGATCTGGAAAATACCGCAAAACGGATGGATGACAAGAAAAAATTTGAATATCTGCATTTCAAAAGGGAGTTCGCAAATGGATAACAGAGGAAAGAAAAGGGTTTTCAAATTTACATTGATAGAACTTCTCATTGTGATTGCAATCATTGCTATTCTTGCTGGACTTCTGCTTCCGGCTCTGCATCGCGCACGGGAAAAATCGTATTCCGTGTCCTGCCGGAATGCCCTGAGGCAGACCGGAGCCGCGCATGCGATGTATTCGGGAGATTTTCAGGACTGGATCGTTCCGCAGAAAATTCCGTTTCAGGGGTCCAGTGAACACGTTACCTGCTTCTGGGGAGCAAGACTGGCGGGATACGACGGAACTTACTCGTATCAGAACAAATCGGTTCCGCCGTATGGGGTTTATCTGAAGTATCTGAACGATGACTTATATCGAACGACCTTCACATGTCCGGCGGAACCGATGCAGAACGGCTTCACACAGATGCGCTGGACTCATTTTGCCATCAGTCTTGTGGCCGGCCTTTTTGATTCGTCGATGCAGGAGACTCGGATCAACCGGAAAATGAGTGCGGTCACCCGGCCGTCCGAATGTATTTTCGTGGGGGATCAGATGCAGAAATGGGGTTCCGGAGTAACAGCGGACTACGCGGCATATCGTCACGACGGAGGCAGCGACACAGCGGAGGCTTGCGGGGGACTCATCACGAACAGAAATCCCGCCTATCAGTCCCGCGGAAGCGCCAATTTCGTGTATATGGACGGGCACACCGCATCAAAAACGTTTCTGCAGCTGATTACCACTCCGAATGAAGACGGAGTTCAGAACGCTCAAAGCGCATTTCAGCGTGGATATCATTAAAGAAAGGGAGAGGTTGGACGTGTTTGCAATACAATCAGGATGGAAGAAAATGAGTCATGGAAGAGTTCTAATTGCGGGTGGGCTGGCAGGACTGCTGATCCTTCCGCTGTCTGCCGCGGTCGGCCCGGATCCGGAACCGCCGTTTCTGGTAAAAAAGGGAATCCGTACCCTTCCCGAACTGAAAACCGGAACAATCCTGTGGAAGAGAAAAAGCTATGAACAGGCAGTGTTTGTTCTCGGAAACAAAGAAGTGGTTGTTCGCGGAGCGGATGAACGCGGAAATATGAAAAAGGAGCATCTGATTGGCATCAACATCAACGGGCGTCACACGCTGGAGCTGAAATTCTGGGGCTCCGGTGGAGAAAAAACCAGTTATGGATACCCGTTCGGTAAGATTCCGGGAGCGAAAACGGAATTGAAAATCGACCGGAAAAACAGCTCTGTCACGTTTACAAAGCCTTATTTCCTGCCGGACGGAAAACGGGCGATCTTCTCCTGGACACTCCGTTCCGCCGGGCCGGGACAGGTGGAACTGAGCTGGGATCTGGGAATCCCGCAGGAAAAGATGCGGATGTTTCCAAAACTGAATTGTTCCCTCTGGTTCGGCGGCTCATTTCCCGGCAGCAAAATTCTGCTTGATGATTCTCCCGTTTCCGCACAAAGCCGGGAGGAGCTGCGGAAACATGGAAAAAAGCAGAAGCGCCTGACGAGGAAAACGGAAAAAGTCACTTTTTCCGCCGGAGTTCCGCTTCAGGAATTTTCTGTTGTCTATCCGCGCAAAACGCAAGTCATCTGTTCCCGGACCTTCGGAAAGGATAAAGGGGGAAACGATGTCTGGCAATTTTTCCTCCAGACCTGGGACGGCGGACGGCGTGTGCAGGACCGTGTCATTCTTGATCTCGGAGTCGGCGCAGCGGAAAAAACCGGAACTCCGCCTCCGGTGCGCGGAATTGATTTCTGGAAACATGATGCAACGCATGTTCCGCTTTCGCCGACCCGCAACCTCATGCCGAATCCAAGTTTCGAACAGGGACTCCGCTACTGGACCTGGAACGGTGGAGGTGCAAAATATACGCCATCGGAACTGCCCCGATATGATCTTTCCTCCGATGCGAAATTCGGGAAAAATGCTTTGTTTCTGCGTCCGGTTCAGCCGTTTTCCAGCGGACTCCGGAGTTTCCCGATTCAACTGGACAAGAACAAGGTTTACACTTTCAGTTTCTATGCGAAGTCGAATCGGCAGGGCAATACGCTGCGGGTTGTCCACGGGAATGCGCCCCGAACGGCATTCGACGGTTTTTACAAAACACAATGGTACGGGGATACCAGGGAACCGAACTGCACCTTCCGCCTGACAACAGAGTGGAAACGCTATTCGAAAACATTTCCGGGATCGCCGACCGGACTTGTCCTTATGCTGGGCGGCAGCGACATTCTTCTCGACGGACTTCAGCTGGAGGAAGGCGACAAGCCGACGGATTTTGTCTGCTCTCCGATCGAAGGCCGCTTTGTCACGGCAAACAAAGACAATGATCTCGTCAAGGGCGAGGCAATGGACGCGGCGATTCTTTTTACAGGGACTCCGGGCAGGAAGGGCACGGTGGATGTGACGATTCTGAATGCGTTCCGCGAAACGGTCTTCCGGCGGAAGCTCTCTGTCACAATCGGAAAGGACGGAACACGGAAAATTCCTCTCAATCCTGATCCGGCAACAGTCGGAGAAGGCGTATTCGTGGTTCGGACCGATTACACGGTCAACGGCTTCCAGCCCTATACAGAGTATTCCCGCTTCTCGGTGATGACGCCTTTGGAGAACCGCCATGCGACGAAGAATCTGTTCGGAACCCTCTCCTATGCGCTTCAGGGCATATCACGAGCTAACGATCTCGCAAAAAAATGGATGGAATGGGGGTTCGGTTCGACTTCGTGGGTCGGTATCCGTGATTACCGGAACCATCCGCAGCTTGTTGAATTTTTCAGGAAATACCGGATTCAGAATATGCACTGGAGCGTTTCCAGCATGACCGTGGCAAAACTGTTGCCCGAAGAAAAAAATCCAAAGCAGAAATTCCGTGAATGGGAAAGCGTTCCCCCAGGAACGGAGCAGATTCTCGAAGAGGAGACCCGACGGCTGTTTCAGGATTTTCCGCCGGATCTCATCCCGTTTGTATCATGGGATAATGAGGAGGAAGTCTCCGTCTTGATGGTGAAGCAGAAACGGTTCGATGAGTATTTCAAGCTCCAGTCCGCCGTCATTCGCGGTGCAAAACGAGCAAATCCACGGTTCGGCGGGACTCCCTCCAGCGGTCCCTGCGCATATACGCCCGTCATGCCGGGGCCCGAGGCGATGGAGGGCTATCTCGCCGCTGCAAAACGGAACGGGTTCCGGTATGATGCTATTGCAGTTCATCCGTACGGAAACATCGACAAGGGCATGCTCTCCTCCCATGATCACGATGTGGAAACGGCACGCCTCATCGAACAGATGAAACGCTACGGATACGGCAAAGAAACACCAATCCTCTTCACGGAATGCTTCAACCGACCGGAAACCTTTGTGCCGGAATGGAATGCCGGAAGTTCTTATGATGCCTATCCTTCCGGAAAACCGACTTACGATTTCGGTAACAGGGAATTTCTGCAGGCGGCTTCCGCAGCACGACTTTTCCTGATCGGGATGAAATATTGGCCGCAGGTGCAGTCGTTCAACATCTGGGTTTCCTCGCCGTTCATGGATTTGCATCTGACACCAACGATTCTGAACAAAGCAATCAACACACTTGGAACGCATCTGCCGTGGGTGGAGTTTCTATCCGACATCCGTCCTTTCGCCGGAGTCCGCGGCTATGCGTTCAAGCGTGAGGACGGAAGCGGCATTGCCGCTCTCTGGTGCGTAAACCAGGAAGTGGAATCTGGTTTTGCACGAGGTCCGCTCATTTCCGTGAAATTCGGCCAGAACGTTGAAATCTATGACTTGATGGGGAATCGGCGCACCTCCGAAAAGGACTTGAAAAACGAAATGACCATCCGGCTGACTCCGGCTCCTCTGCTGATCAAAGCAAAGGACCCGGTTCTGCTTGCAGATGCCTTGCGGAATGCTTCGACAGAAGATCCTTCCAGCGCGGTCAGTGTTGCTGTGAATCCGGAACAGAATGGAGAACTGACCGTTTCCGTATCCAACCAGACCGGCAGGGAACAGGCGGGAAAACTGAGAATCGGATCGTCGGTTCTGCCATACCGGACAGCTCCCGGCGCCGTGCAGCATCTTCTTTTGCCGGACGGGGGACAAGGGAATGCGATCGGCAGACTTTTTTCCTGGACGCGGCCGATCCGGATTACGGCATCCGGAGGACAGGAGCTGGTCCGGGAATGGAACATGGACTATTTCTTCGTTCCGAAAACCAGCGGCATACCGGACTGGAACAAAATTCCGGCAATTCCCGTAACGAATTTCCATCCGGCTCAGACAACGGTCGCAAAGGAGGATTTTGAAGCAAAATACCGGATGGCATGGGATGAGGAAAATCTCTATCTGCGTGTCGAGGTCACGGACGACCATTTCCAGAAATTTCCCGAAGAATGGAAGCTCAGAAACGCCAATCAGAGGCTCTGGTTCAACGACGGCTGTCTGGAAGTTTACTTCGACTGCGGAGCGAACGGAAGGACCAATCTCTCTTCCAGCTACGATGAGGATGACTACCGCTATGATTTTTCCGTGGGACGAAGCGGAGAGAGCGGTCCCGGTGCGGTCTGGCGTTTCTATGAGGTCAACCACCAGTTTGCAGGCGGACTCGAAATGCCGACAAAGCAGGAGGCTTCCGAAAAGATCAAATGTCATTTCCAGATCACGGATAGCGGGTATTCCTATACGATTGTGTTCGGACAGAGATATCTTCTGCCGTTCCGTCTTGCTGCGGGCAGCCGTGCCGGATTCGCTTTGTACATTCACGACAAAGACCCGGGAAAAAAGAGCAAAGCCCTTACCACCGGCAGCCGAAAGGGAGAACATTGCCAGAATCGTCCGGCGACCTGGCCTCTGATGATCCTGAAAGATTGAGAGAAAAAACGGAGAAATGGTGCATCATCTGTTCGGGGAACTGTTCGATACGGAAGGCCTTCCAATCTGCCGGGAGAATCCAACGGATGAACCAAAGCGGATACGATGTTCAAACACGACGGCAATGACGCCGGGAAAGAGAGGCATAGAATGGGAATCCGACAAAGACTTCAGCACATCTCATTAGCACCGACCACCTGGTCGATTGAATATTTGAAAAGTTTCTTTGATTTTTTTGCCTGTCACGGAGGAACCGGTATTCTTCTGGACTACAAAACCTCGTTTCCCTATTCCGGACCGCTGAAATGCCTCCGGGCGGAAAATGCCTATACGGAGGAAGAGATTTCCGAACTCTGTACTCATGCAAAAAAAGTGGGGCTTGCAGTCATTCCGAAAGGGGTTTCATTTTCCCATGCGGAAGCGATTCTCAGGTGTCCGGAATTCGCGTTTCTTGCAGATGGGAAAGGATTGAATCTCGCACGTTCGGAGAGTATCGACCTTCTTGCGGAAAGCTCCCGTCAGCTGGCGGCACTGCATCCGGGATGCACGATGATCCATCTTGGCGGGGATGAGATCTTCCAATTTGCGCTTGCACCGGAAAGCCATGCCGTTGTCCGCCGTTGCGGGAAAGGCGGGTTGTATGTTGACTTTCTGAACCGTTTCGCGGAACGGACAAAAGAGTTCTCTGTTTCATTCGGAATCTGGTCTGATATGCTGATCCGCTATCCTGAAGCGATAGATTCCTTGAATCGATGCTATACGATTTTCTATTGGGATTACTGGAGTTATGGAGATCGCTGTCCGTTTCTTTCGATTGGAGGAGGGTGTTCGGATATCATCGTACTTGAACGCAAAGCGCTGCCGCGGGATCTGGGAAAAATTCTGCGGAACTCCGCTGTCCGGGAGATGGGAGAAATTCCATGCGGTCTTGCGGATCGGTACGCATCTTTCTGGGAGCTTTCGCCGGACAAACGCAGAGCAAAGAGTTTTCCATATATCCGTTTTTTCCGGGAACATGGATTTCCTGTGATTTCAAGTGGGCTGGTTTATCCGGAAAAAGGGTCGATACTTTCGAATTTTTCGGAAAAACTGGATCATATCCGCTGGTTTGCAAAACGCAGTGCGGAGGATGGCGCCGAAGGAATGATGTCCTGCTGCTGGGCTCCATTCTGGCCGGATCTCAAACTGCTGGAACCGGCCATCGGAATCTATCTGGCTCTCTGTCAAAATCCGGAATTGAGCGATCGCACTCTGTTGGAGATGTGTCTTCCGGAAGGATGGTCGCCGAAGGCTTTTGAGCTCTATCTGCAAACAGCAAACGATTTCGAATTCAACGATGTTTTATCCATCGAATGGACTCCCGCCGATTACCGGGCGCAACTGGACTGGATCCGGCGTGCCGGGCTCACGGACGATGAAGTTGTGCGCTGCAGGGAGACTCTGGAACTTGGAACAGCTTTCCTTGCGGAATATCCTGAAACGGATTGTTTCCGCGAAACGGTGGAGGAACTTCTCTTCCGAGCGGAACTCGAGCGGGATATTCTGGAAAACCGTTCTCTTTCTCCGGATGCGATGCGGAAACTGAAACAGTTTGAAGACCAATATCATCAACGGAACCGGTATTTTGCGCGTCCGGTTGATTCGTCGGTCCGCGAAACGTTCCGTTTCGGTGCATTGCGCGATTTTCTCATACGGGCTGAAGAAAAAAGAGCAGGAAGACCGGATTTGGATTAGACCATTGCCCCAGCCAAAACACCATTTTTATTTTCGCAACATCTTTCTCTTTGGGTTCAAAATCCATGAAATGTTTTTGTTTGCTTTTCAATTGTCGGGCTTCAATCTTCCGCTTCATCCCCCTCTTAAATTCTTTCTTTGCACGCCGCACTCATTTTCCGAGGAATGAATTCCTTCATTTGCAAGGAACGGTAACGAGACCTGAATTTCTCATTTTCATGGAGGCTTGATCGCATTTTTACAAAGAGGATCGGGGAGAAGTCGCAGCGACAGCAAATGAATACGCCATCAAATTTATTGAAAAACGTTATCTGATGAAGCTTGCTAATTTTTTATTTTCCCATATCATTCATTAAGCATGAAAACAAAGCAAGGTTTATAAATCGTGCAGATAATTACAGTTCTGTTAAAAAACAGTGGGATTTTTCGGAATCCTTGATGGAAATTAAAATTTAAGTATTATGTTCAATGTCATGATCCGATCTGTTCTTAAAGACTTGGAATGGATCTCTTTCAGAAGGAGATGGCTTTCTTTTCAGGATTCTCGTTTCTGAATTTGATTGGTATTTTTTTTATTGATTTGATTTGCTTTTTTTTCATTTGAGAGTATATTAAGTGAGTCATCATGATACGGGGCGTAGCTCAGCCTGGTTTGGAGCGCTTGGTTCGGGACCAAGAGGTCGCAGGTTCAAATCCTGTCACCCCGACCATTTTCTTGATTCTCCGCCGACCGGTCTTCTGGTCGGTTTTTTCGTTTCGGGGGTAAAT
>CASEYW010000052.1 GCA_949292215.1 uncultured bacterium | reverse complement strand
TCTGCTGCGAAGTTCCCGCCTCCGGAGCCGGACGCCTGACCTGCGTTACATTTGACCTCGGAGCGGAGGAGTGGCTTACGGGAACCCCCGTTCTGGAATACGAAGGCGCGGAGCCGGGGCTTGTTTTCGATCTGCTCTATTCGCACTGGCTGCCCGAAGGACGCGTCCGTTTTGAGCCGAAGCCTGGATGCGGCTGTCTGATCTCGCTTGCCGCCCGTATAACAAGCCGCGTCTTTATCCCGTCCTGCTTCTCTGGGAGTGACTCTCTGCTGGAAGAGCGGTCGAAAACAGAAAAAACTCCCGAGAGTCCTCTTTCCTCTTGCAAAACTCCGGAAGCGACGCTATACTTTCCCAAAACAAGGGAGCAGATATGTACAGAACCAGTCCCAAAATGCAGAAAAGTCCCGATTGCAGCCCGTCCATCGGAATTCTCCGCAAAATACGGGACTTTTTTTCCCGGGTCTTCAGCGGGAAACAAAAAGCCATCCGGAATCTGCGGAATGTCATTCCGGAAGATCTTGCCGCATTTTTCGGATGCGGCGATCAGCTGATCCGCCGCATGGCAAACTCTCCCGAGAGTCATTACCGGAAATTCTTTCTCTGGAAAGACCGCGATCATACCCGGAAACGCTGGATCGAGGCTCCCGATCCGGAACTGAAAGCCATCCAGAAGCGCATTCTTCCGCTGCTCTATTCCATGGCGCCCTCCCCTCATGCACACGGATTTGCAACCGGTCGCAGCATCGTCAGCAATGCGCGGGCCCATACAGGAAAACGCTATATCGTCAAACTGGATTTGAAAGATTTCTTTCCCTCCATCACCAGATCAATGATTCTGAAGCAGTGGAACGATTCCGGGCTGATCACACCGGAAAACAGGAGCCGCCTGGAAACGCTTCTGAATCTCTGTCTGCTGGAAAACCGTCTTCCGCAGGGAGCGCCGACCAGTCCCGCAATCTCGAATCTGGTCTGCCGCAGGCTGGACTTCCTTCTGGCAAAATTCGCAAGACGACATAAAATGAAATACACAAGATATGCTGACGACCTCACTTTTTCCAGCGACTCGGACCTCTGCTACCGCCTGATCCCGGTGATCCGGCGGATTGTCGAACACTACGGATTCCGGATCAACGAACGGAAGGTCAATGTTCTGAAACGCCATCAGAGGCAGACCGTCACGGGGCTTGTCGTAAACCATGCCGGACAGACCTCTGTCCCGAGAAGAAAACGCCTGAAGCTCAGAGCCTTTGTCCACCAGATCATCACAGGAAAAATTCCGCTGAATGAATTCAATTATGCCAAACTCAAAGGCCATGTCTCCCTGATCCGCATGGCGAATCCGAAACAGGGTGAGTATTTCAGACAACAGCTGGAAATCATCGAAAAAATGTGGAAAGGCGCTTGAAACGCCGAAAACATGAAGTATAATGAACAGCGGAAGGTTTTGATTCCGGCGAAGCATCTTCGCCGTTCAATCGACGTGCATCGTCGATCTTACCGGCTCGAAGAGGATTTCAATTCTGCGAATTAAAATCCTCTTCGCAGTCTGCGACTGACCGCCGCTGAAAAGAAAACCTTTCCTGTGCCCGTCCCGGAGATTTTCCTCCCGGCGGGCTTTTGTATTGAATTCAGACAAAGAAAAGACCTCCGTACCGAACAGGAACGGAGGTCTTCGGAAATCCTGGTGGTAAGGTAAGCGCCCAGCCAGCCCCATCTGGATTTGAGTCAGACAGTGTGGTATGTTCTTCCACAAACCGTAATAATGGGAGAACGGCATGGGACGCGAAGGACGAGATTATTGGGAGGCGCAACTGTCC
>CASEYW010000051.1 GCA_949292215.1 uncultured bacterium | reverse complement strand
GGGAGAGGAGGAAAACGGCCCGAAATTTGATTTTTTGCCGTTTTTTGTGAAAAAGTCTGGATTAGTGCGCCGAAACGGTTTTGACGCACGAAAAAACAAGTGATTAACACGAGAGAGCCAATACTTTTGAAATTGGCTCTCCACTTCAAATTTATGAAGCCACGGGAAAATTGCAGATCGTGAATATCACCCTGGACCGGCAGTATGATGATCCGCAGCTGATTTTTGAAAGTCTGAACTCGACAGGGGTCGATCTGTCTCAATCCGACCTCATTCGCAATTACATTCTCATGGGACTTCCTCCGAACAGACAGAAAGAGGTTTATGCAAGATACTGGAGTCCGATGGAAGCCCGATTTGCCTATGAGAAGCAGTCCGCCGTTATGGATCGCTTCTTCCGGGATTATCTGACACTCTGCCTTTCCAGAATTCCGAAGGAAAACAAGGTTTATGATGAATTCAAACAGATGCACCGCAATCGAAACATCGGGATTGAGGAGCTCTGTCTAGAGATTTATCATTACGCTCTCTGTTACACAAATCTGATTTACAGCAAATCCGGCAGTCCGGCACTGGACTCGGCATTTCGCGATATCCGGGATCTGAAAATGGAGGTCGCATATCCCTTTCTTCTGAAGGTCTACCGGGATTATGAACAACAGCTGCTGACAGAAGCTGATTTCACAACGATTTTACGCCTTTGTGAAAGTTATGTTTTCCGTCGGGCAATCTGCGAGATTCCGACAAATTCTTTGAATAAAACGTTTGCAACATTTCAAAACGAAATAAAAAGTACGGATTATCTGAATTCAGTCAAAGCTCATTTCCGCCTTCTGGAAACCTACAAAGAGTTTCCTGATGATGAAAAATTTACACAGGCATTCACAACAAAAGAAATCTATCGGATGCGCCCCCGCCATTATCTGCTGGCCAAAATGGAAAACTATGATAATAAAGCCCATGTCAGTCTAGATCATCTGACGATTGAACATATCATGCCGGAAAATAAAAATCCTTCTCCGGAGTGGAAAAATATGCTTGGACCGAACTGGCAGGCAATCCATAAAAAATATCTTCATACAATAGGCAATTTGACACTGACCGCTTACAATTCAGAAATGAGCGATCGGCCATTTGCAGAAAAAATGCAGATCAAGGGAGGCTTCAAGGAGAGTGCATTACGTTTGAATTCATACGTTGTTGAGCAGACACGGTGGGGAGAAGATCAAATTGTCGAGAGAGGAAAACGCCTGGCTGAACTGGCATTGAAAATCTGGACTTTCCCGGACATGACCGCTGAGGAATTCGATCCTTACAAACCGCAGGAAAAGGTTCAGTATTCTATGGCAAGCTATGCATGGAATCTAGTGAACAAGATGCTCTTTGAGAAACTTGACGAGCAGATCATGGCCTTGTCCCCGGAAGTCCGACGGGAGTATACAAAACTCTATATTGCCTATAAATATGATACGAATTTTGTCGATGTCGTCGTTCAGAAAGACGGTTTGAAGTTAATGGTCAATATGGACTATTCGGAGATTGACGACCCGCAGAATCTGTGCAAAGATTTTACCGACACCGGTGCATGGGGCAACGGAAATGCCGGACTCTTTTTCGACAGTCTTGGGAATCTTGACGCTGTCATGTATATCATAAAGCAATCCTTTGAAAACCAGATGGATACGCCGTAGATATTCATCAGGACGCAAACAGGGCGGACATGAAATTATCACAGCAGAAAGAGCAGATCATTGCAAATCTTCTGGCAAAACTCAAAACCTTGCCAAAAGGAATAGAAATTTCCACGGCGGAACTGTTTTCCTCGGTTTATCCGGCTGAATCTCTGGACACCGGGGATTTCTTTGAACTGAATCAAATCTTACAAGACCGTTCCAAAAAAGTCGGCCTCTTCTTCGATTCCTCCAACTATTGGCAGATGTGCGTGGGATTACCGTTCAATATCCCCTTTCTTGTGACGCCTCGGAAACCGGATCTTCGTTTTGATTGTATCCAATATGAAGAGTTCAACTCTTCGGGAATGCGAGAAAACCTCATGATCGACCTGCCCGGCCGAAGGATCTTTTATTTTGCGGGACAAGATAATACAAAAACAGAACCTGTTTCCTATCACTGTTCCCCGAAACAATGGCGGCAGATTATGGAGCTGGTCAGAGCTGCGGCTTTCCCTCAATGGGAGGATGAATACGGGAAACAGGGGAGTCGTGGAATCGAATGGGAACTTCTGCTGCTCCGAGGTGGACGGATACGCAAAAAATCGTCGGGCAGCAACACATTTCCTCCCGCCTGGCAGATTTTCCGGGAATTAAAGCAGATCACGATTCAGCTTATGAAACAAGCTCCTGCTGTTTCCTCAAAACCGGAAGGGGATTCTCCTGACGGGAAAAAACATCCCGGATTTTCATCCTGTGGAAATCTGAAATCAACATAATCCAATCAATTGGGAGCCCTGTTATCATGTCTGAAAAAGAACTTTTCAATCTCAAAGCACGGGATGACCGATTTTTCCGGGCTGCGGAGTCCGTTCTGAAGCACTACAGGATAACCCGCCGTAAAAAACTTGAAGACGGACTGGTCATTTTCGACATTACCGGCGGAACCCATGACTATGTGGTCAAAATTCATCCGGAATGGCTGGTGAATCCGCAGTGTTCCTGTCCGGATGCCGCACAGCGGGCAAAAGAGAACACGCGCGGCTACTGCAAGCATATCATTGGCGTTCTGCTCAGCAACGAGGAGTTCCGCTGTCAACTTCTGGAGGCGTTTTTATGAACATCAAACAAACTCAGACAAGTACGAGTCTGCCCTCCGGCTACACGTTCGATCAGTTGTTTCCGCTGATCCGCGCCACTCTGGATGCAGGGATTTCCGTCCTGCTGCTCGGTGCGCCCGGGATCGGGAAGTCCACACTGGCCGCGGATCTGGCAAAAAACATGAAAAAGACCCTGATCAATATTCGACTTGCCCAGAAGGATCCTGCGGAACTCGGAGGCGTATATTTCCCGAACCGCGAAACGCAAACGCTGGAGCTCTTCCCGCCTGACTGGGTCAAGCGAGCCTGCTCCGAACCCTGTCTGGTATTCCTCGACGAATTCAATGCGGCAGTCACGAAACTCCATCAGGCGGCTGCCTATCAGATCGTTCTGGAAAAGCGCATCGGCGAATTCCAGTTTCATCCGGAAACCGTGGTTCTGGCGGCGGGAAACCGCGAAGAAGACCATGCGATTGTCACTCCGCTGTCCAGCGCTCTCTGCAACCGCTTTGCCCATTTTGAAATGCGTTCGGATGTTGCAACCTGGCTCAGGTGGGCGGCGAACAACGGCATTCAGGAGAATATCATGGCCTTCATCCAGACCTACGGCGAGAACGTGCTGTTCGCTCCTTCCGACGAGCATAGCTTCCCAACCCCGCGCAGCTGGGCAATGGCAAGCCGGGTGATGGATCGGGTGCAGGAAGAAGATTTGAAAAGTGCGGTTGCTTCCTGCGTAGGACTTGCAATGGCCGACCGTTTCTGCAAATATCTGGAAATTTACCGCAAGGTCAATGCTGCCGGAATCATTGCGGGGAAGGAGAAAATAAACTTCACCAGAAAATCGGAACCCTCTTTCCTCTATGCGGCAGTTTTTTCGGTGGCCGGCTATCTGTCTGCCGCCGATGTGCCGGATAAAAATTTAAGCAACATTGTCTCCTTCATTTCTTCGCCGGGAATCGGTCCGGAATACCAGATTTTGTTTCTGCGACAGCTGCGCAATCGGAACGGGAAGTTGTTCGACCGTTTGAAGGCTCTGCGCTCCTTCCGGGATCTGGCGGCTAAAATTGTCAACTTGAGAGCTTCCCTGTATTTGTCATGAACCAGATCTCTCCATCTCAAATTCATGCCGAATCCGAACGGCTGGCTGCCCTGCGGATGCAGATGCTGGAAATGCATCCGTTCTGGGGCTATCTGCTTCTTCAGGTGAAACTTGTTCCGGCTCTGAGACTTCCGACTTTTGCCGCAACGGATATGATGAACCATATCTGGTTCAATCCGGCATTGACACGGGATCTGAATAGCCGGGAACTTGGATTTGTTCTGGCTCATGAGATTTGCCATCAGGTGTTCTCTACCATGGAAAGACAGAATGGCCGGGAAAAATTCAAATGGAACATGGCAACCGATTATGCCATCAATGGGATGGTTGCCGACATCACGATTCCCGGGGCTTCACAATGGGGAGACAATCGCCTGTATCAGCTGCCGGAAGGAGGTCTGTTCAACCCGAAATATCACGACTGGATCGCGGAGGTCATCTACGAGGATCTCTGCCGCAAGGAATTGAAAACCGGTCCGGTTGTTGTCAACGTTGTTTTACCTGGCTGGAACGGAAAAGAAGTGCCGCTGCCGGGAGTCTCCGATCATCATGGAGGAATTGACCTTCATCTGCCGCTGGAACTGAATGCGGATCAACAGGATCTTCTGCGGCAGCGGATTCTGGCTGCAGTGGAAAATTACCATGCGAATTCCGACCGGGGAGACATTCCGGAAGAACTGCTGCGCTCTGCCGG
>CASEYW010000050.1 GCA_949292215.1 uncultured bacterium | reverse complement strand
TGCTTATTTCACTTCCGGGAGCTGATTCCAGTCGGTGGTATAAGACGGGGTCAGCATCTCACGCTTCATTGTCCAGGGCCTCTTGATCCCTTCTGCAAGATGGAACAGACTTCCCCGACCGAAACGCCGGTTGATTTCATCGATTTCCGCATCACTGCACACCTGCATCATTTCCAGCAGGATGTGTTTCCCCTGCCATGAAGCGGGTATTGTTATATTTTTCTCATACCATGCGTCGAAGACTTTCGGCAGCATTTTCAGATTCCAGCCGCAGCCGGAGGGCAGAACAAGAACTCCATCCAGCGGCGGACGGAGCCACGGATGGGTTCTCGCCCAGAGACCGGGAACCCGGATCAGTCCGTTCGGAAAGGGAATGGCGTTTTATCAGGCAACCATGCTTTTCGAACCGGATCTGCATCTGGTGTTGAAAACGATTCTGGAACGATGCGGATTCCAGGACCTCCCGGATCTGCCGCCTTCCGTGGCTCGTCTGGACCGGGGACCGGTAAAGATTTTTGTCAATAGTTCGAACCGAAGCTACTCTCTGAAGATCAAAGAAACAGGAAAAGCCATACTGGGCAGCTATGATGGGACAACTCTGACTCTGG
Organism: uncultured bacterium; assembly: GCA_949292215.1. Classification (GTDB taxonomy): domain Bacteria; phylum Verrucomicrobiota; class Lentisphaeria; order Victivallales; family UBA1829; genus UBA1829. The sequence goes on along the minus strand of CASEYW010000050.1, from coordinate 39,090 downwards.
AGCCTTACGGCATCTGCGTCATGAAAGAACAGAATCCCGGTGTTTGAGTCGAAAATAATCCGCAGAGAACTCGGTCGACTCTTTTTGAACTCTGGTGCAGTCTTCAGATCCGATCGGGAACCGGAACGGTGGCTTTCCCTTGCAATTTTCCAGAGATTTGAGCCATCGGTTTTTTGGATTTGAAACATCGGATCTTTTGCTAATGAAGGGAATGATTTCCGGAAAGGATAATCTGTTTCCCGGGCAATTGGTCATAAAATGTGCCACCCCCTAGACAAGGATATTGCAAAAAAATTTCTGTTCTCTGCCATGTGATGAAAAAACTGTTCTCTTTTCCTGTAAAAAACAGGGAACTCTTTTCTCCAGGTTCATTAATTGACAGTCAATCTGATGTAACCTCATTGCATTAGATTCCATCAATAAGTATAAAGCAAGATGGAGAATTCTGCTTACAAACCGGAATGAAAATTGAACGACGCATCCAAAGTGGCATAAAAACAGATTGCAGATTCCGGGATCGTTTTAGAATCTGAATGAGGAAGTATTCTTGCGGAAGCTGTCGATTCAGAGCTTATAATCAGACCCGACCGCAATTATCACAAGGTTCCCATTACTTGCAAGCGTTGCTAAAACATCATAATGGTTGACGATCGTGCCCGATCTCTTTTGCGCATATTTGTTTTCGGATCGGATGCAAGAAAAGATTTTCTGAAGATTTCTCAAAAAAAATGAATGATTGTCTTTTGAGATAGGATTCAGCAAAAAACAGGTGGCGGAGAGAAGGGGATTCGAACCCCTGAACGAGTAAACCCGTTAACGGTTTTCGAGACCGCCGCCTTCGACCACTCAGCCATCTCTCCGAATTGTAATAGCCATATAACATGGCATAAAAATCTGTTTTTTCAAGCTGAATTTACAATTAAATCATCCTTTTCCGAAAAAAAATGAAAACATTTTCTGCGGATTCTCTCAAAACGGTGTTTAAGGAACAAAATCAAAACTGGTTCGTCCTTCCACGGAATTATCCATTTCAATATCATACGTCTTGAACGGAATCAGCATAACAATCCAGTTGACATACGTTGCACTGGATCGGATTCCTTCAATCGCCTCCACAGGTTTGCGAGTTTTAGATTCAAAAATATAAATGGAAAATTTCCCGTAAGCACGTCTTGTAATCTTCGAGAACAGCGGAATCTCCGGAATGGCAAAACTCATCCCCGTATCCGGAACCGGAATCGGCAGACTCGGAGTACCAATCATGAACTTGTCATGATCTGTCCCAAGCACTCCGCAGAGAGGCTGCACAATAATATCCGCCTCCTCCTGTTTTTTCACAATCACAATGCCGAAACTCGAAAGCCGCCCCTCGATGATCCCCTGCGCATACAGTTTATCTACCTGAGGCGTAAAATAGGTATAATCCATAAAGGCTTTCTTATTTGAATAAGCCATGAAATTCGTATAGGAAAAACAGCGGTCAACTGTCGTTGACACCAGATACTGTTCAATCGCCGAACGAGGTGTGTTCGTCATCCATGGAGAATTGCAAGCCGTCAGAAACAACAGCGACAGCAACGCACACACTGCAACAACTCTCTTCATCTTCATATATCTCTCCTTTTCTCCACAAGAGATTTTTATGGGAACATAGGAAATTCCATCAAAGGGAACGTAAGAAAATCAGCATTCCTCCCATCAAAAACACCGGGCATGTTTTCTTCCGGTGTTTTTGAGAAAAGAACCAGGTCAGCTATTTGGCAGATGAAATCTCTCCGGAAAGCCGGCGTCCTTTGAAATAAGCCCAGGCGCCCCAGCAAAGCGCAAAAACCACACCCGCAATATACGATACATTCAGCGGAAGACCGAACCCAACCGGTCCACCGTGCGCAGGAGAAATCCACAGGATATACGTCAGAACAATAAACGTCATGAACATTCCGGGGAGAACTGTCACGAATCCGTTTTTACCGTTTTTCCACAGCCAGACGGACACAGCAATCAATGTAAAGGATGCCAGAACCTGATTTCCCCATGCAAAATAGTTCCAGAGCTGACCAAAGGTCTTTGCACTGATGTTCGACCACCACAGAAGTCCTGCGACAATCACAATCAGCGGAAGACAGAGCAGAATACGGTTCGATACTTTCGCCTGGCCGATATGAAACATCTCCGCCAGACTCAGCCGGAGACTGCGCATTGCCGTATCTCCCGAAGTAATCGCCAGAATCACAACTCCGACAATCGTCAGGATTCCCATCCAGCCGCCCAGGAAATATCGAGTAATCTCCACCAGAACATTCGTTGCATTGTCCGAGAACATCGCCGGGAACATGTTATACATGGCAAATCCTCCGGCAGCCCAGATCATGGCAATGATCCCTTCCACAATCATCATGCCGTAAAACGCAGGGCGCGCCTGATGTTCCGATGCCATCGTCCTCGCGATAATCGGAGACTGTGTCGCATGAAATCCCGACATGATTCCGCAGGCAATTGTTACAAACAGAACAGGCAGCACCGGATTCTGTTCCCGGAATCCGAACACCAGCTTCTTGAGTTCCGGCGTCTCCATCAGAAAGGTGGAGTTCGTAAACGAATAGTGCCAGAGCATCGAAATGAATATCGCCGCAGTACCGACCAGAAGCATCGCTCCAAAGATCGGATAGACAGCCCCGATGATCTTATCCACCGGGAAAATCGTCGCGACAATGTAATACAGGAAAATTCCTCCCACCGCGTACCAGAAAATCGACGTATCCGGCATCATCCGATCAATCAGCCCCGCAGGAATATTGATGAAAACTGCAACAACCAGCAGAAGCAGAAAAGTCATAAACACAGAAAACACCGTATACACGGTTTTCCCCATCGACATGTTGATCAATGCCGGCAAGTTCGCCCCGTTATGACGCAGCGACATCATTCCCGCAGTAAAATCATGCACAGCTCCGCCGATGATATTTCCGATCGGAATAATCAGAAACACGATCGCTCCGAACTTCACGCCGAGAATCACTCCGATCACGGGCCCGACTCCAGCTATATTCAACAACTGAATCAGCATATTTTTCCAATGCGGAAGCACTAGATAATCGACCCCGTCATAGCTTTTCTTCGCAGGAGTCTCCCGGTCATCCGGCCCAAGAATGGATTCGATGAACTTCCCGTAAGTGCAATAGCCCCCGATCAGCAGCACGATCCCCAGCAGGAACATTAACATTTTTTTCTCCTTTTCTTGTCGTTATGTCAAATATCCAATAAATGAAACCGTTTGATGAGTCCTATCACCCAGATCAGGAAAATGACAACCGGAAGGACATAGGCAATGTAGAATCGCATAATCTGTGGAAAATTGAATCCGCTTCCGGCATTTGCCTCCGTCAGGAAATTTCCATATCCCCAGCCGCACTTCCGAGTGCAGAACAGCGTAATCATCAGAGCACCAAGCGGCAGAAGATTATCGCTTACGATGAAATCCTCCAGATCCAGAACACTGGAACCTTTCCCCAAAGGCTGAAACTCCTGCCACAGATTGAAGCCGAAAATACATGGAAGGGAGCAGATGAACAGAAGAACAGCAGTAATACACGTCGATTTTTTCCGGGAAAACTTCAGTTCGTCTATTCCGAAAGCAATCAGATTCTCCGCAACCGCAACCAGAGTTGTCAGAGCGGCGATCGACAGAAAAACAAAGAAAACGGTCCCGCGCAAAGCCCCCCAGGACATCGTCATGAAAATTTTTGGAAGCGTAATGAAAATGAGCGACGGTCCCTGACCGGGCGCAACGCCGAAGGCAAAACAGCTCGGAAAAATAATCAGGCCCGCCATGACTGCAACAAACGTATCCAGCAGGATAATGATCGTCGCCTCCTGCGGCAGCGACTGCTTCCTGTCGATATAGCTGCCGCAGATCGCGATACTGCCGATCCCGAGACTCAGCGTGAAAAATGCCTGCGTCATCGCCGCATGCACCGACTGCCAGAGTCCGTTGTCCGTCATCTTTTTCAGATCAGGAAGAAGAAAGAATTCAACCCCCTCCCCTGCGCGTGGAAGCTGCAGAGCCTGCACCGCAAGAGCAATCAGAAGGAGAAACAATCCCCCCATCATGAACTTCGTCACTCGCTCCACTCCGGATTTCAATCCGGCAAAACAGATCACCATCGTAACGGCGACTGCAATATATGTAAAAAGAATTCCCTGACCGGGCGATGCCAGAAACGATCCGAAAAAGGCTTCACACTCCTCCGGTTTCAACGTAGAAAAGCGTCCAGTCGCAAAAAACCACGAATACGCGAGAAGCCAGCCTGTCACCACCGAATAAAACATCAGAAGAATCAGGTTCCCTGTAAAGAACAGCATTCCCGCTTTTTCCCACGGCAGCTTCGAGTCCGGATTCTTCAGTTTCCGGTAACAACCGACGATGTCAAGCCTTCCGCCCCGTCCGATGGAAAGCTCCATCACCATCACCGGGAATCCGAGAATAACAAGGAAAAAAAGGTACATCAGAACAAAAAAGCCGCCGCCATATTGACCAGTTATGTATGGGAAGCGCCAGACATTGCCCAATCCGATGGAACAGCCTGCCGTCAGCAGAATAAATCCCAGCCTTGAAGCCAGCATCTCCCGCTTTCCGTGCATAAGATCATCGCTCATCGTTTTCTCTCCGGAATTCTATGAAATAAGATTCATACAATGTAATCGTAAAACAGGAAAAAATCAAGAGAACACGCGGAAAAAGATGCGGGAAAGAAACATGCTGTCCTTCACTGCTCTGCTCTGAAAAAACAATTGCTGCCGCCCTTGTTACGCCCACCTTCCCTCATTCCGGAAATACCCGGGGAAACAAGCAGAGTCCGAATTGTCTTCCGGAAAACCATCTTCCTTCATTGATTGTACTTCTCCTGAATTATTTTTCTTTTTTCTTTTTTATCCATATTGACTTTTTCGTCAGATATGATATAATGAAAGTAGGCCACCGGTTGGCCACTCGCAAAAAAGAATCGGATCTTGCGTATGGAAATGAAACAGAAAAAAACAACGGAAAGCCAGAAAATCCGTTTTTACATCATGGGACTGATCTATCGGAACGGAGAACGATCCGTCAAAGTTCCGTCCTCGCAAACGCTGGCGGATCAATTCGGAGTGGCGCGGAGAACCGCCAGAATTGCTCTGGAAGGACTCGTCCGGGAAGGATGGCTGATCGGCAAAACCGGAATCGGAACCTTTACCAATCCGGCGAAGTCATTTATTTCCAATAAAAAATATCCGATTCCTCTGATCGGGCTGATTTACGGACGCGGCGACAACTTCTTCTATGATCCGCCTGCATCCACCATTCTATCCCAGATGGGACTTGCAGCGGCAGAACATAATTGGAACATCCGCTTCTTTACCAGGATGGACGGCAGCGACGAAAATCTGAAATCCGAGATTCTTTCTTCCAATCTCAACGGTCTGATCTGGGCATCCAAGCATTATCCAGCCCCGGAAATGCTGAACTGTTTCCGGGATCACGGAATCAAAATCGTTACCATCGACCGCAAAATCGAATCGATCAGCAGTGTCTGTTTCGATTTCCGGGAGAGTCTCCGGGAAATCGTGAAACGTCTCATTCAGGAAAAACGCAGGAATCTCCTGCTCATCTCCACAGGACTCATTCCCGAGGAAAAACTGGAATACATCCGGAACTGCTGCAAGAAAGAGAACTATCCGATCCACATCCGCATCGAACAATGCGAAGTCAACCACTACCCGGAAACCCTCTCCGAATGTCTGAGACACTCCCCTCCCCCTGATGCACTGGTTCTTCCATGGCATGAACCATGGATCACTCTGGAAATTCTCACACAGCATCGGATTGATTTCAAACAACAATGCCGTCTGCTCGTTCTTGAAGATTTTCCTGCCATGGAACGCTTCCCGGGAACCGTTCTGAAAATCCCTCTCAAAGAGGCAGCGGAGGCAGCCGGAACGGAAATGAAAAAACTTCTGGAGGGAAAACCGCCCAGTGACACGATTCTCCATGCAGCAATTCTTGATTTCAACATAAAACAACCAAAGGAGGCATCATTATGAAAAGGAGATTCATTTTTACATTGATCGAACTTTTAATTGTAGTAGCAATCATTGCGATTCTGGCAGGTCTTCTTCTGCCTGCTCTGCAGGCCTCCCGCAACAAGGCCCGAACTCTCACCTGCATGACAAATCTGAAAAATCTCTCTCTTGCGGCGATTCAATATGCAGATGACTGGAGTGATATCCATGTCGGCTGGCATTCCGCAAGTTCTAAATGGACCTGGTACACACTCTTGAAGCCGTATGGATACGACAATCGGACCAGTCTGAAATGCCCGGTGGACAAAAACGACGGGTATGCCCTGCACGACGGTCTCTCCTTCATGAAGATCAACGGCACCAAGGTCATCCGTTCCAGCGGAACCATCCACGGTTACGGAGGTCCATCCACGATTGCCTGGTTTGCGGACTCCATCTGGCCGAATTTTGCCAACTGGTATCCGCTCTCCTTCGGCAGCGACTGGAGCAACCCGAAATTTGTCTTTCTGCGTCACAACAGAACCATCAATGTTGCCTGTGCCGACGGACATGTTTCTACGGGAAAGCCGGGAACCATCACCGCCACCACACTCTCCAGTTTAACGCCGACCTCTCTGTACTGGTAACAAACCGACAAGGAATTCAACATGCAGAATCGCAATCTGACCGCCGGATTTCTCATTCTCATTCACATTCTCATTCTCTGGTTTGCCGAAGCCTCCGGAGGAGAACTGCGAAGTTCATTCCGGGAAATTCCTTCTCCCTGGATTCTTTCCGGGACAACCGGAGGATTTCTCACCGAGAAAGGAACTTTTTTTTATGATTCCGGAAAAGGCAATCTCCGGAATTACCGCTGGGCCACATTGAAGTCGCCGGAAGAAATGGATGGGGATTTTGAAGTCGAATTTCAATACCGCATCCATCTGCTTGATCATTGGAACGGATTCGCGTTGCTTCTCCAAGCCGATCAACCAGCCGGATGGACCGCAACGCTGAAACGCTTCCAGCGCAATCGCGGAGAGGAGCTTCTCTCCTGTTCCGCCGGAAGCGGGAAAAATACCATCGAAAAGACCTGGAATGAAACTGGTAAATCCGGGACATTCCGTATCTCCCGCAAACAGAACACTCTGATTTTTCAACATAAAACAGAACAGGGGAAATGGATGAATCTGTTTCAAACAAATACCGCACCGAATGGCAGAATGACTGTTTCTCTGAAATTCGATTCGCCGCGCGACAGCCAACAGAAAATCGAACTGATCAACTGGAAGCAGAAGTGGAACCGGGACATCGTCAACGCGTTTGCTCCTGTTTATGATAAAGGAAGAACGGTCTGCTCGGAACCAGACGGTACCGTACGCCTGGTTTTCCTGGAACACGGACAACGGTTTCCCGACGGAACAATCGAAGTGAAACAGAACGGTTCCGCTGTTTTCGCCATACAAGGCGGATGGAATCTGCGGGACCAGCAGTTGAACTGGACCTCTTCCGGCGGAATCAAACTCTCCGCTGTGCAAATCGGTACGATGGAAACCATTCAGCTGGGGGAAACCCTGCTCTGGGACGAGAAGGAAACGGCGGAAAGCAGCACATTCCGTCGACGCAGAGTCGGTCTGGAAGAGTTTATCACGCGATTTCAGCGTCAGAGAAACTGGAACCATCCGCATATTTCTTCAAACAATCTCTATTTCGTAACGTTCCAGCCGTCTCTGAACACGGGAATCCGTCTTTCCGGACTCACTCTTTCCGGACGCCCGCTCCGGATGATCAAACCGTTCCGGGCAAAGCAAACCGTGAAAACCGAAATTCGGACGGTCCGGGAATTCGAAACACTTTCATGGAAAACACCGGATGGCGCAGGAACGTGGTTCCATGGACTTCAGGCTCCGTTTCCAGCAGGGAACATACAGGAAATCCACGGAGTTCCGTTTGCGATCTCAACGACTGTTCTGAATGGGAACTGTCCGTCGGTTGAACTACCGGTCAACCGGAAAAGCGGAATTTTCCACTTTTTGCACACGGCGGGCAAACAAACGACTTCCTCTCCGTGGCTGGCAGCCTCCTATCTCATTGTCTACGAAGACAACTCCACGGAAACCATGTTTGCCGGTCTCCGCTGGAACTGCGGAGTGTTCCGGGATTCCTTTCTTCCGCGCGGCAGAGCCGATTTCACCTGGTGGGGACCACCGGGATTCGGACGAGCTAAGGTATACCGCATCCCCTCCGGAAACCACGGAGTTCTGTGGGACAGCGTTTATCTGACATCCTGCATCAATCCCCATCCGGAAAAAATGATCCGCAGAATCATTGTCTGGCAGATGCCGGAAGATTCCCGTGAATTCGCTCTTCTGGGCATTTCTCTCCAGCCGCCTGTTCATACGGCTCTGGGGCTGATCGAACCGCAGACAGCAGTTTTTGCTCCCGGAACGCCTCTGAAACTCCGCGTCATGGAGTATTCGGCGGTTCCAAAGGCGGATGGAAAAACGGAAACGGTTTTCCTGCGCAAGGGAATGAAACGTCTTCCTGCCGGAAACGTCACCATCCGCAGGAACGGGCGTTACGGAAGCGGAGAAACGACCATTCAAGCTGCAAAGGGAGGATTCTCCGCCGGTCCTGTGATTCTGGAAGCTGGCGTCCTGCAAAGCAGTCTTCTGGGACTCATGCCGGAGCCCTCTCCGGAGGACAAACCATTCTATCTGACAATGATCGCCGGAGGAGGTGATCCACGGGCAGATTTCGAACGGATCCGCCGTCTTGGTTATGATGCTGTCAAAATTCATCTGCCCTGGAAAGAAGATGTCGAAGGACACGTTGAATGGCCGGGATGGCGGGAACGCTTTGCAAGGATCCGTGCAGAAGGACTCTCCATCGGCTTCCGCAACAACTTTCCCTCCCCGGGCCCGGCATACCTTTCCGCCCATGCCGATCTCATGAAAAAATATGTTCCCGGAAAAGAGCCGGAACAAACGAAGCTGCACGATCCGGCGGAGCCGTTCTTCCGCAGACGTCTTGTCAATTACTACCGGGAAACCGCACGGCTGGCGAACGAGACGCCCGGGGTCATCAGCATCAACGCCAATTACGGCATTCGGAACGGCATCGGCACGAAAAGCATCACGGTCGGCAGGCATACGATGGAACTTTTTCGCAGGAGGATATCTCGGAAATACTCCCTCGCGGAACTGAACAGGAGAACCGGAGCCGGACTCGGTTCATTCGACGCCATCACTCCGGAAATAATCTGGAACGACAAATCCCGGACACTGCTCCCGGAATTGACACGCCTGAACATGGAACTTCTCGGATCACTTCAGCGTGAGGTGGTGGAAGCCATCCGCGCAGAAGGTTGCAAGGTCCACATGACTTACAATGTCCCATTTCATCCAACGGAACACAAACTGCTGGGACTGAATACTACGGAATACCTGAAACTCTCGCAGGAATTCGGTCCGGGCTCCATCTTTCACGAAACCTCCGACCGCTACTGTCTGAGTTTTTCAAAATGGATGCTCGCCAAACGAACTCTCGGACTTCCCTATGGAGATGAAGGCAACCAGAATCCGCCCACCTACGAACACAATGTCCTTGCATATCAATGGATGGCAATGATGCAGTGCTGGGACTCCCTCTACTGCCAATGGTGGGGAGGCAAACCGGGCAGCCAGAATATTGCCTGGCTGAAACCGTATCACAAACTGCTTTTCAATGCCGACTACCTTCCCGATCCAGTCTCCCTGTCCTTCAGTCTGAATACCGGCTTTGCGGAATCGCCCGATACAATCCGGGAATCTCTGCATAAAACAACCGGAGCCCACTACAGTCTGTCAAACATTCTCCGTGTTCTGAATATCAACGCGGACCGGTATATGGTCGATGAATTCCCCGAAACGGACAAAAACGTCTCCTCGCGTCTTCTGATTGACGACAACACCCGCAGCCTTACTTCAGAATTCGGGGACAGAATTGAACGCTTCATTCGTCGCGGAGGGACCTTTCTGGCAACCTTTGAAACGGACCGCCTGAATGAATATGCCTTCTTCAAACGCTTCGGAATCAATCTCAAAAACGGAATCATCCGCGGAAAAGGAGTTCGAATGAAGAAAGGAGTCAGGACCGTTGCCCGGAAAAAGATCGGAAAAGGTGAACTGGCAATTCTCTCAGGCTCCTGGAACACGGGCAACTGGGACCCGGGAGAATCCCCGGAATACATGGCATTTATCCGGAATCTCCTGACAGAACTGGGGTCTTTCCGTCCGCTGGTCAGAACAGACACCGTCAATGTTTTTGCAACTCCCTACCGGGCACCGAACGGAGACTTGCTGATTCACCTGTTCAATATCACGGCAGTACCGAAACAGGTCACGACCGGAGTTGCCGGAATGCCTGAAAAATCCAGGGTTTTCGATCATGGGACAGAAACATTCCTGCCAACAAAATCTCAGGACGGCGACCTTTTCATGACCGCCACGGTTCCTGCCCTCGGAAGCACGATTCTGCGTCTTTCCAAATCGAAATAAATCTGTTTCTCTCCTCCCCATCCGGAAAACCGTCCTGTTTTCCGGATGCTTTTCCGATTCCTGCATCTTTGCAAAAACATCTTTCTCTCTATGAAATTTCATAAAAAAGAGAGCTCTCCCGGTTGAAAAAAAAAAGAATTCCGCTATATTACACCCCATTACATTTCTAAAATAGAACAGTTCCATAACAGGATTGAAACTCATGTCGGAATTGAATCATTATTTCCGCCTGCATCAGGCGATCGAACGTATCCGCAAGGAGGCAATCGCAGAATACTGGGAAAAGGAAAACAAAGACGATATCATTGCCGCCCTCACCCCACGGCAGATGAATTATCTGATGATTATCCATAAACGCGGCCCCTGCACACTGCAGGAGATTATGGGATTGACCGGACTCTCGGCGTCTGCCTCCTCCACGGCTGTCGACAAACTGGTCAAACTGGGTATCCTGCACCGGGCGCCCGATGAGAGCAACCGCAGGTTCATCCGGGTCAGCGTCACAGAGGAACTGCTGGGGCATCTGGAGAAAATCGACCATCTGTTCCGGGAAAAAGTCCACTCTGCCCTGCAATCATGCGGAGCGGCGGACATTCGTGCGCTGGAGCAGGCATCCGACAGGATTTTAAAAAGTATGGAAATAACAAAACAATGAAACAGACAGATTCAAAAGCAGCATATACAACGGGCTCCATCGGAAAAACCATGCTGGCCACAGCGGTTTCGATGGTTGCCGGAACCCTTGCCATGTCGGGCTATAACATTGCGGACACCTATTTTGTGGGGCAGCTTGGCAGACTGCCTCTTGCGGCAATGGGCTTCACCTTTCCAATCATCATGCTGATCGGCTGCGTTTTCCGGGGACTCGGAGTCGGGGTCATGACGACCTCGGCGCAGGCGATGGGGGGCGGCAACAACCGGAAAGCGGCACGCCTCATCACATCGGGACTTCTTCTGATTCTCCTGGTCTCCCTGCTGATCGCCGTAATTGGAATCTCGACCATCGACTGGACCTTCCGTTTCTGCGGCGCGGGTCCGGATGTCATGCCGGAAATCCACGGATATATGACAATCTGGTATCTCGGGTGCTGTACAGCCTCCCTCGGCATGGCAGGAAACGATCTGCTGATCGCTGCTGGCGATTCCAAAGTTGCCAGCGGGATGATGATGCTTGGAATGATTATCAATGTGATCCTGGACCCGTTGTTCATCATGGGATTCGGACCGCTCCCCGCAATGGGAATCCGGGGAGCTGCCATCGCAACGGTTCTCTCTCAACTGATCTCAGCACTTGTGGTACTCGGAATCCTTTACAGGCGACACCATCTGCTGGTGTTCGGGAAAATGCCGGCAGTCATTGTAAAAAGCGCCTGGAGACTGATCATCAGTTATGCGATTCCCTCGGCCATCGGCATGCTGATGATGCCGATCGGCTCGTTTGTCATCACGCGGGTGACGGCGGTTTTCGGCAACGCGGCTGTTGCAGCATCGGCGGCGGCAGGACGCCTTGAAATGGTTGCATTTATTTTTCCAATGGCACTCGGCATCGCCCTTCTGCCGATGATCGGTCAGAACTACGGAGCGCGTCTTTACAGCAGAATCAACCAGTGCCGGCGCTTCTCCATGCGGTTTGCGTTTTTCTTTCTGGTGATCATGGGACTCATCTATGTCTTCGCCGCTCCGAGTCTGGTCCGTCTTTTTTCGCCTGACCTGGAGGTCCAGAGAATCATGATCCTTTACATGCACATCATCCCGTTCGGCTTCTGCATGATTGAGATTCACCGCTATTCGACCTTCTTCTTCACCGGATGCGGTCAGCCGGTCGTGGCGGCATGGCTGAACGGACTGCGGATCATTGGACTGCTGATTCCATTCGCCCTGCTGGCATGGTACATCCATTCCCTGCAGTGGCTCTTCTGGGGACGGCTCATCGCCGATGTCGCCGCCGGCAGCATCGGCTGCTGGATGGCGCGCAGACTCACACGGAGTCTTCCGGAAGACAAAAAGCCGCCATTCGTTTACGAAAAACGCCCCTGGTATCTCGGTTTTCTGCCGCAGTCGCCCAAAATCCAGACAGCGAAATAAATGAAATGGACACCACCGGAAACCTCTTCTCAGAGCTGGAACAATTCACTCCCCGCAAATCAGAAGGAAGGGACAATCTTCCCGTTCGTCACGGAATCCCGCCCCGGGTTCCGAGCTTCGTTTGCGTTTTTGTATTATTTTTCGGGAAATATGAAAATCGTTCTTGCATTTTCCGGAAAAGGCTGGTATATTGATGGCTTATGTATCCGGCAATGGAACGGTCTGTGACCGTTTTCCCCCGATCAACCAACCCCGGGGCATTGCGGAACGCACAAATAACAAAGACGTCTTCACCGGCAGATAACAAACGACAAAGAATACCGTCGGTGCCAAAGCGTCGAAAAAAGAAAGAGAGTCTCACACTCATGGCGATCTCAGTAAAAGATTTGCTCGAAGCCGGATGTCACTTCGGCCACCAGACCAAACGCTGGAACCCCAAAATGAAGGAATTCGTCTATGGTTCCAAGAACGGCATCTCCATCATTGACCTGACAAAAACCATTCACCAGATCGCCGATGCGTGCAACTTCCTTCAGCGCACCGTGATGAACGGCGGTGAAATTCTCTTCGTCGGCACGAAACGCCAGGCGCAGCAGATCGTCAAGGAAAGCGCCGAGGCCACTGGAATGAACTATGTGGCAGAACGCTGGATGGGCGGCATTCTGACCAACAATGTCACAATCAGAAAGTCCATCAAGAGAATGCAGGAGATTGACGCCATCATCGCGGATGAAGCCGGCTCCGGTCTCAAGAAAAAAGAGATCGTCAAACTGACCCGTCAGGATGTCAAACTCCATCGCGATCTCGACGGAATTGCATCCATGAAGAAACTTCCGGATGCCATCATCGTCATCGACGTCTGCCATAACTACAACGCCGTCAAGGAAGCAATCAAACTTCACATCCCGATCGTTGCGATCGTTGATACCAACGGAGATCCGGAAGGCATTGATTATCCCATCGCGGCAAACGACGATGCTGTCAAATCCATCAAAGTCATCATGGACACCTTCCTTGAGGCAATCAAGGATGCTCTTGAGCTTTACGGAAAACGCTCCGCTGAGGAAAAAGCAAAAATTGAAGCAGCAAAAGCCGAAAAAGCAAAAGCCGAAGCAACCGCTGCTCCGAAAAAACGTCCTGCTGCCAAAGGCGACAAGGCAAAACGTCCCGCTGCCGGCAGACGTCTGAAGAAGGCCGACGGCGAAGCGAAAGCCGAACCCAAAGCGGAAGGCGAAGCCGCCGCTCCCGCCGCGGAAGAAAAACCGGTAAAAAAGGCCGCCCCGAAAAAGAAAACCGCAGCCGCTGAAGAAGCCCCCGCTGCCGAAGAAGCCAAATAATTGGAAGGAGTCATTCAAATGGCCGCTATCACAGCTGCAATGGTAAAAGAACTCCGCGACAAAACCGACGCGGGAATGATGGACTGCAAAAAAGCCCTTACAGAAACAAACGGCGATATGGAAGCCGCTGTCGAATTCCTCAGAAAATCCGGCATGGCCAAAGCGGAAAAACGTGCTGATAAAGCAACGAAGGAAGGAAAAGTCTTCGCTGCAGTCGACGGTTCCAAAGCTGTCATGATTGAAGTTCTCTGCGAAACGGATTTCGTCGCAAAGAATGAGAAATTCTACGACTATGTGAAGGAAGCCGCTGCACGCGTTCTTGCTGGAACATCCGGAGAAGGCGACGTCACCGCAAAAGCTCAGGAAATCGAAAACGACAAACTTGCCGAGCTCTTCGTGAAATTCGGCGAAAAAATGGTTCTCCGCAGAGCACTCCGTTATGAAGTTCCCGGTGGAACCGTTGCAAGCTATATGCACGGCGAAGGCAAAATCGGCATCATGATTGAGGCGGAAGGTTCTGATGATCCTGCACTTCTCAAGGATGTCTGCATGCACATTGCCGCATTCAGCCCGGCATACATCATCCCTGCTGACGTCCCTGCTGAGGCGATTGCCAAGGAAAAAGAAATTGCAGCCGCTCAGCTTGCAGGAAAACCTGCCAACATGATCGAAAAGATCCTGACAGGCAAAATCAATAAGTGGTATTCGGAAGTCTGCCTCATGCAGCAGCCTTGGATTCATGATGATAAGACTTGCCTCGCGAAACTGGCGCCCAAGCTCGTCATCAAGAAGTTTGCCCGCTGGACAGTCGGTCAGGAACTCTAAGCGTCCCTGTACTTGCTTTCTTCAAGCCCGGATTTTTCCGGGCTTTTTCTTTTTTCAGATTTTACACTCGATTTGAGTTATTCTCACGCGTTCGGACTTTTCTCCCCGGGAAAATTGCATTTCCGTTGATTTGTTGTATATTCCCCGGAAACAAGGACATCTGATGAAAAAAAAATCTGCGAGTCATCTGCTGCTTGGACAACGGGGAGAACGTGTTGCAGTCCGCTATCTGACAGGTAAAGGATTTGAAATTCTCGGACGCAACCTCCACTTGAAAAGCGCCGAAATTGATATTCTTGCCCGGGATGGGGCATCCTTTGTTCTTGTAGAAGTCAAGACGCTGCGATATCGGAAAGAGATGGATCAGAGGCCGGGAGCGCATTACACAGAAGAGCAGCGGAGACGGCAGCGACGGGCGGCAACAGAACTGCAACGCAAATTCACGGATGCCGATTTTCCGTTCCGTCACGATCTGGTGGAAGTATTCATGGGGAAACTCTTTCCTGTAAAGATCAGACATCATGCAGATTATTACAAATATAAGCCGTTTCCGGCTTGACTTTTTTTGAAATTGCTGTACATTATCCGGCAACACGAGATGTTGAACCTTGATCCGATACAGGATGCAAGTCCGGCGAGCGCAATGCCGCGGACAAACCCATAAGGAACACGTGTGAAGAACGGTATTATATTGCCGTGTATTCTTATTGTGCCTGCATCATTCCATCGGTCCGGCAAGACATTTTCTGCAGAAACAAAATGTATTCCACACAATGGAGGCTATGTAGGGACATCATGGAAGGTAACGCAAGAGACATCAGACTGTACAGTGGAACGGCGAATCCGGAGCTGTCAAAAGCGATCGCGAAATGTCTGGGAATGGAACTCGGGCACGTTAAAGTGGAGCGCTTTCCGGATGGAGAAGTGTTCGTGCAGTACAAGGACAATCTTCGCAATGCGGATATGTTCATTATTCAGCCGACCTGTTATCCGACCAATGAAAACCTGATGGAACTTCTGATCATGCTGGATGCGGCGCGGAGAGCGTCGGCGGCTCGGATCACAGCAGTTATTCCCTACTACGGCTATGCCAGACAGGACCGCAAGGATCGTCCCCGCGTTCCCATCACGTCGAAGCTGGTTGCGAATCTTCTGACCACCGCGGGTGCAAACCGTGTTCTGGCGATGGATCTTCACTGCCAGCAGATTCAGGGATTCTTCGATATTCCGGTGGATCATCTGTATGCGGCACCGGTTTTCATGCAGTATCTGCGCGACGTCATCCGCGTGGACGAGGAAACCGTAATTGTCTCACCCGACTCCGGCAGCGTAAAAATGGCACACTCCTATGCGGATAAGTTGAACTGCGGATTCGCTGTCATTGCCAAGCGCAGAGTCAATGCAACGACAGTGGAGTCTTCTCACCTGGTGGGAGAAGTCGACGGACGTGTCTGCGTTATTGCCGATGACCTGACCTCCACAGCGGGAACGCTTTGCGCAGCAGCGGAACTGCTTACCCGCAAAGGAGCTTCGAAAGTCTATGCGATCGTCTCCCACAGTCTTCTGACGGACAAGGCGAGGACCAATCTTCTCAACAGTCCGATTGAACAGCTGATCACGACAAACTCCGTTCCGAACACCTGTCACATTGAAGGCAAACTGAAAGTCCTCTGCATTGCACCGCTTCTTGCGGAAGCGATCAGACGCATCCACAACGGAGAGTCGGTATCCACACTGTTCCGGGATCCGGAACCATAATCTGAAAAACTTGCTTCATTCAAAGCATTGTAATAAACGAAAGGAAAAAGAATGGCAACAAAAGTAAAGCATGTTCTCAATGTGAGTGACCGTGCAGCGAAAGGCAGTGCCGAGGCGCGCAGAGTCCGGGCATTGGGACTCATCCCCGCTGTAATTTACAGCAAGGGTGCGACGGGCAGAACAATCTCCGTCAAAGCTCCGGAATGGGAGGCTCTTTCCCAGCACGACTTCAATCTTGTCTCCCTCCAGTTTGAAAATGGAGACGAAGTCCGCGCTCTGCTGAAAGAGACTCAGAGAAATTTCATCAAGGGAACCACCAGCCACATCGACTTCCAGGAAGTCCGCAAAGATGTTGCAATTGAAGCGGAAATTCCGGTTCATCCCGGCTTCGATCAGCCTGTCGGCTGCTCCAAAGGCGGCCTGATGGAACAGGTTCTCCACCTGCTGAAAGTTGAGTGCCTCCCGGATGCCCTTCCGGAAGAAATCATTGTCGATGTCACGAAACTTGAGATCGGTGATGCAATTCATGTTCAGGACCTCGTTCTTCCGGAAGGAGTCAAAGCCAAGACCCACGGCGAACTGGTCGTATTCCATGTCATCGATGCGAACGCGATTCCGGAAGAAGAAGCCGCCGCTCCTGCTGAAGGAGAAGGCGCTGCGGAACCGGAACTCATCGGTGAGAAGGAAAAAGCGGAAAAAGCCGCGGAACGGGAAGAAGCTAAAAAGAAATAATTTCCGGTTGAACGACAATGCCGCAAGAGGGAACAGAGTGCCGACTTGTTGTCGGAATTGGAAATCCGGGTCCGGAATATGCCGGAACAAAGCACAATGCCGGATTCGAAGTCATCGACCGTTTTCTCTTGAAACATTCGAAAATGTTTGCTCCGAGGCGTGCGCGTAATGCCAATGCCTGGGAGGGGCGGTTCGGCGGCAGGAACATCATCCTGATGAAGCCGATGACCTATGTCAACCTGAGCGGTGAGGCCGTATTCCCCCTGATGAAGGGTGAAAACATCGCTCCGGCAGAGATTCTGATCGTCTATGACGACATTGATCTCACCGTGGGAAGACTCAGAATACGGCAAAGCGGCGGCAGCGCCGGACATAACGGAATGAAATCCATTATCGAAGCGCTGAAGTCGGAGGCCTTTCCCCGGCTCCGCGTGGGGATCGGCAGCAAAGGATCGAAGAGAAGAGCGGATTACGTTCTGACTTCATTCGACGGAGCGGAGCTCGAAAGCTACAACAAGGCTCTCGACAAAGCCGTCGATGCCGTTGAAATGCTGCTTCGACGCGGCGCGACAACGGCAATGAACATGTTCAATTCCACAGACGATTCCCCGTCCGCGGAAAAGGAAAAACAGAATCAAAACGACTAAAACACCAACAGGAGGTGGAGTCTTGAAAAAGTATGAGGCAGTATTCATTCTCGACATCAGAAAAGTCGAGGACGAAGGAAAAGCATTCACCGAAGAATTCGGCAAGAATCTTGAAAGCTGGGGCGGCAAACTCATTGAAGCCAATCCGATGGGACGCAAACAGTTTGCCCGCGAGATCAACAAACGCAAAGCCGGCATCTACTGGGACTATGTGTTCGAACTGGATCCCCTGAAAGTCATCCGGATCCGCAACCAGTACAGACTTGACGAGCGTCTGATCAGACTCTTGATCGTGAACTTTGAACGTCCCGAAGGCGTTCCCGCCATTTCCGGGGCAACACTCGAAGACTAACCGAACCTTTCCTCAGAGGAGAATCGAACTATGGCATCTTACAACAAGGTCCTTCTTATGGGCAATCTGACCCGTAAGCCGGAACTGCGCTATACTCCATCCGGCACCGCCGTATGTGAATTTACGATCGCAGTGAATAGACGATTCACCCAGGGGAACGAGTCAAAGGAGGACACCTGCTATGTGGATATCACCGTCTGGGACAGACAGGCGGACAATTGCAGCAGGTTTCTCGACAAAGGCTCCAGTGTCTTCATCGAAGGTCGTCTCCAGCTTGATACCTGGATTGATAAAACGGATCAGAAGAAACGCTCCCGCCTGAGAGTTGTTGCGGAAAACGTTCAGTTTCTCAATCGCCGTGAAGGCGGAGCACCGGGAGAGTATGCTCAGGACGGCGGACAGCCCTATCAGAGTCAGCCCTATTCCCGGCGTCAGGCTCCGCCGCAGGATCCTTACAATCAGGATGCACCGCAGCAGTACGGCAGACCCCGTCAGCAGCAGTATCCGGACAATCAGGGAATTCCTCCCCAGATGCCCCCTCCGGACAACTACAGCCAGCAGCCGTACACACGTTCCGTACCGCGTCCGCAGGAAGGCCCCGCTCCGGCAGGACTGGACGACGGCATGAACGACGTTCAGGGTATCGAAGACGACATCCCCTTTTGATTAGCATGTATCATTTGCAGAAAAACAGGAGTTAACACAAAATGGCAATGGTCCAGAACAAAAAGCGCCGCATGAAAAGACGCATCGCAAAGCCGAAAATATGCAGACTTTGCGAAAACAAAATCGCTTACATTGATTTCAAGGATGCCGAACTTCTCAAGAAGTTCCAGACGGAAAAAGGACGCATTCTTCCCCGCCGCATCACAGGAACCTGCCTGAAGCATCAGAAAATGCTCAGCATGGCCGTGAAGAGAGCCAGAATCGTAAGTCTCGTTCTCTAGTTTCAACCCTTAATCACTAACACAGGAAGACTTATTATGGCCTCCACGAAATTGATTCTTTTGCAGGATGTCGAAGACCTCGGCCTCGCCGGCGAGGAAGTGCATGTCGCTCCGGGATACGCAAGAAACTTTCTGATTCCCAGAGGTCTTGCCGCAGTCGCGACAAAGGCCGCGCTCAGACAGCTTGCCGCTCACAAGGAAAAAATCGAAGCCCAGCGCAAACAGGAGCTGGAAGCCGCCGAAACTCTTGCAGCAAAGCTCAAAGAGATCACGGTCGAACTTCATCTCCAGGCTTCCGACGACGGTCACCTGTTCGGCTCCGTCACGGACCGCATGATTGCCGATGCGATTGCACTTCATGGAATCACCGTCAATCATCAGAGAATCCATCTGGATACCCACATCCGTGCCGTAGGCGAATACAACATCGCTGTCAAACTGCACACGAAAGTCATTGTTGATGTAAAGCTCAACGTGGTGAGAGCATAATCCATGCCCGACACCGCGGTACAGCAGGAAGCGGGAACGACAATTCGTCCCGCTTCGCAACCATCCCATCCGCGAACGCTGAACGTTGCGTCCGCGGATGCTCTGCCTTGTGATCTTGAAGCGGAAAAAGCGGTTCTTTCCGCCATTTTTCTTGATCCGGCAAATTTTACGACCGTCTCTTCGATCCTTGGAAGCGTCAGCGGATCCGGCGAAGAAAAACGGAAAAAGTTCAATAAAGACGCCGCTGCGATCGGCAACCCCTTTTTTCAGCGTGTCGCGGCGACCATGTTCCGGGAACCAGTTCATGCAGCAATCTACGAAGCGATGCTGAACCTTTCCGAAAGCAAACTCGAAATCGACGTGCTCTCCGTCAGCGACTGGCTCTCGCGCGCCGGTCGACTGGAAATGATCGGAGGCACTGAAGCCCTGATCGAACTGCAAAGTCACATTGTCAGCGCAGCCCATCTGGAGTCGTGGTGCCACCTGCTCCGCGATTACGCAATGCTCCGGGAAATGATGAAAACCTGCTCCAACTCTCTCGAACTCTGCAAGCAGGGAAATGACGACATCAAAAAACTCCTGGACAATGTGGAATCCAATATTTTCAATGTCCGCAACAAATTCATCCAGTCTGAAATCGTCGAACTGCGAGGTCTTCTCAAGGAGACCTTTCAGGAACTGAACGACATCGCGCTGCATAAAACCTCTCCGGGAATCCCGACGGAGTTTCCGGATCTGGACCGTCTGATCGGAGGCGGGCTGAAACCCGGTGAAATGTTCGTTCTGGCTGCCCGTCCCTCCATCGGGAAAACTGCACTTGCTCTGAATATCATCCGCAACATTATCAACAGAGAAGTCGACGGGCAGCGGAAAGCCGTTCTGTTCTTCAGTCTGGAAATGACGGATAAACAGATCGTACAACGTCTGCTCTGCACGGAAGCCAGAGTCCCCCTTTCCTCGTTCTATGACGGTTCCTTTCAAGGTGCGGATACAACAAAACTCACTGCCGCAGTTACCAATCTCCGGCAGGCAAATCTCTTCATAGACTCGACCAGTGCAATCTCTGTCTTCGAACTCCGCGCCAAAGCCAGGAAGCTCAGAGAACTCAATAAAATTGATCTGATCGTCGTTGACTATCTCCAGCTGATGCGGGCGGGTGACCGAGCCGCTGAGAGCCGTCAGGTTGAAGTCGCCGCAATTTCCGGCGGATTGAAAGCCATCGCCAAGGAACTGGGAGTCCCTGTTCTGGTGCTGGCACAGCTGAGCCGCGAATCTGAAAAATCGAACGGGCCCAAAAATGAAAATCCGCTTCCCAAACTGAGTCATCTGAGGGAGTCCGGTGCAATCGAACAGGATGCCGACGTCGTCGTCTTCCTGCACCGCAACCGCGACGACTCCAAGGAAGACAATGCCGAAGCACAAAAAGACGGAATCAAATCCATGCTCATTGTTGAAAAGAACCGTAACGGACGCACGGGTATCGTCAACCTGAGATTCATCCCGTCTCTGATGGAGTTCCGATGTATCGAACATAAATACGAAAGAACGGACGTCCCGACAAAAACAGATTGAACAGGAGAAACTTTCCCCCCATGAACAAACACACGTTTCTGACAGCCCTCTGTTTCTGCTGTGCCTTCGGCGCCGTTGCACAGGAGTTGAATTCCGTTACATTCGAGCAGCCGAAAGACAGCCGTTTTGCGGAAGACGTCTTCCGGATGAATGTGCAAAGCCGGAAAGGTGCTCCCTACGACGAACGCGTCGTCAATGAGGACATCAAACGCCTGCATGCCACAGGCTACTTTTCCGATATCGTCGCGGAAACCATCAAAAATAAGAACGGAAAAATTGACCTGATCTTCAAAGTTGTTCCGATGGCGATGATCAAAGAAGTCAAATTCACCGGCAATAAGAAATACGATAATGACAAACTGCTTGAACTTGTCACAGTCGCTCCCGGTGCCATGATGAACAACAAACGCCTCCAGGATTCCGCGAACGCCCTGCGCAAATTCTACATGGAAAAAGGACACAACGATGCTAAAATTGCTCCAGTCGTCACCACGGATAAAAACGGCGACGTCGTCATCGACTTCAAAATTCAGGAAAACCTGAAACAGAAAGTCGACAAAGTCATCTTCACCGGAGCAACCGTCTTCAAACCGTCTGAACTGAAAGCCAGCATCGCCAACCGCTACTCCATTCTGAACTGGCTGCCTTTCCTCGACTTCGGACTCCTTGATAAATCCGAACTTCCGAACGACGTCGTCCGCCTGCGGGAACTCTATTGGACCAAGGGATATCTTGACTTCGTCGTCAAGGAAACACGCCTCCATGTGGATGAAAAAGATCCGGAATATGTCACAATTGAATTCATCATCGACGAAGGAAAACCTTATAAAATCGGCAAGGTTTCCATGACGGGAAACACCCGTTTCAAAACGGATGACCTGAAA
Organism: uncultured bacterium; assembly: GCA_949292215.1. Lineage (GTDB taxonomy): Bacteria > Verrucomicrobiota > Lentisphaeria > Victivallales > UBA1829 > UBA1829. Next base: position 16,888 of record CASEYW010000050.1, on the reverse strand, counting down.
AAACTTCTGCATCTCAAGGAGGGAGACACCTTCAGCAGCCTTGCGGAAAACGCAACCATGCAGGCGATTGAAGACCGCTACTCTCCTCTCGGCTATGCCGATCTCTACTGCCGCGTCAATCGGATTCCCGATTACCTGAATCAGAAAGTAGATCTCGTGGTCGATATCCACGAAGGACGCCCCTACAAGGTCCGCGATGTCTTCATCTCCGGCAATAAATGGACAAAGGACCATGTCATCCGCAGAGAACTGGCTATCGCACCGGATGATCCTGTTGACAAACATCTGATCAGCGCCTCGCGCGACCGCCTCATGGGAATGGGGTATTTCAAAAAAGTCGATGCAGTTTCCATCAGTTCGCCGGACCCGGATAAAAAAGATATCGACATCAAGGTGGAAGAAAAGAATTTCGTCAATGCGCGCATCGGCGCCGGCTGGTCCGATACCGACAGTCTTGCCGGAATGATCGAACTGACCCACAGCAACATGGATATCCTCGACCCCTGGAACTATTTCACAGGCGGCGGACAGCGCATGAGAATCCTCGGAATGTATGGTCTTGAACGCTATAACTTCGAAGCAGACTTTACAGAACCGTGGCTCTTCGGCATCCCGCTGCGCTGGGACATCTCAACCTATGTACGCAACGTTGAATACGAGTACTGGGACGAGCAGAGAATCGGATTCACAACCTCTCTGACCAAGCGGATTTTCGATGACTTCACGACCATAAGCGGAGGTTACACCTTCGAGCATGTCTGGGTCCATGAAATGAGCAAACATGTTTCCGAAAAATTCCAGAGGGAAAAAGGCGGCAGCTATGTCGGCAAGGTTCATCTCTCTCTCGATCGTGATACCCGCGACAATGCCCTTGACCCGACCTCCGGATACATGATCAACGCCCTCGGTGCCGTCACAGCACATATGCTCGGAGCCTCCAACAACTATTACCGTTTCGAACTGAAGGGAATCAATTACTACTCCTTCTTCGACAAGATGTTCATTTTGTCTGTCGGAGGAAAAATCGGTACCATCGGTTCCATTGGTGATCCTCACAAAGATCCGCCAATCTATGAACGATACTTCCTCGGAGGCGGTGATTCCGTCCGCGGCTTCCCCTACCGCTCCATCGGCCCCGCCGACCGGAACAAGGATAATTACGGAGGAGACTTCATGTATCTGTTGACAGCAGAAATCACTCATCCGATCTACGATTTCATCCGCGGTGCCGTTTTCATTGATATCGGCGATGCCACATCCTCCCGTTTCGGTCCCTTCAACAAGCCGAATATCGGCATTGGCTATGGACTCCGGATCAAGCTGCCGGTGGTCAATGCACCGATCAAACTTGATCTGGCGTTCCCGATTGTCAACAATCAGGAGGGGGTGAAAAACAGTCTCCGCTTCCACTTCAACATGGGATTCTCAATCTTCTGATCCATCCGGACAGAAGTTTCATGAAGGAGCCGTCAGGCTCCTTTTCTTTTTCCGGAGAAGACAAGCTGGTCCACCTATCAGAATGGAACAGGAAACATCCCAACGGAAAATTCTGTGAACCAGTTCATCCGGGAAAAGGCTTCCGGATTTTCAAATTCTCTCCCCTCCCCCGACCATGTCCATCTCCACTGCCGAAGCGATATGCAGGATAGAGCGGAAAGAGTTGGAGAGGCAGGTTTATTTTTTCTCCGGAAATACGATTTTCGTATAGGAACTTTCCGGATATTCCCGTTTCAGCATGGAAGCGAACTTCGCTGCATTCGGGTCTTTCATGGAAACAAGGGTTGTATAGAGTTTGTAGAGAGCCTCCGGACGCTCCGGCACATCCCGAAACAGAAGAACCGTTTGAAGATACATCAGAGCGGCTTCCTTGAGTTTCTCCTGACGCAGTAGAATATCGCCTTTCTTCAGAAAACCATAGGCGGCGTTGGCATCATCATTTCCCGCGGTCATCTCATTGAGAAGGAGAAGAGCGGAATCATATTTTCCAAGATCAATGTTCAATTGTGCATTCAGCCGTTTCACTGCGGCAAGCTGAGGAATCAGACGCGTATTGATCAATTTATAGTCCTTCAGCTGATCAAGTTTTTTGATGGCTTCCGCCTTTCTGCCCAGTTTCGAAAGGGCCTCGGACTCCCTGTAAATGCAATACACATCCCAGCCGAGGAGTTTATATTTTTCGTAAGCGGCCCGATATGCAGCGGCAGCCCGGTCCGGCACATTTGCCTCCAGGAGAATATCCGCGGCGGAAATCTCCTTTGGTTTTGGAATCCACGCATAGATGTATTTCCCGCGCGGCATCTTTGTCTTGATCTTGCCTCCTGCAATTGTATATTCCAGCGATCCGTCGGAAAGAGCCTGAATAGAGGAAACCTTCAAGTCCCGATTGTCAAGCGTACGAATTACACACTCTTCACGGGCGGCCAAAACACCCGCGCAGCAGAACAGAAAAAGAAGAAAAAGACGTTTCATACAACAAACCCTCCGTTATTTTCCAACAGGCGGAATGGTACCGCCCAGTTCTCTGGCCCAGTCGGACAGGGAGTTGTCGCGTGCCCCCATCACAACCACCAGATCCGACGCGCCCAGATGTGTTTTCATAAAATCCCGAACCGATGCCCGATCCGGAAAGAAACAATAACGTCCCGGATGCCGTTCCGCATATTCAGCGGCAACAGCCTCCGCCTTCGGCTCAAATGAAGTCGTTCCGCCAGCGTAATAGACCGGCAGGAACGCAAAAAGATCATTCGGTTCCAGCACCTTTTCCAGAGCCGGATACAACTCCTTCCGCATGAAACCGAACGGTCCATACCCGTGCGGCTGAAAAAGAAACAGCACACGTCCGGAACAGACTTCGTGCGCCGATTCAATGCAGGAACAGATTTTTTCCACATTGTGTGCATAGTCATCATACACGCCTGTTCCCAGTTCGTTTCTTCCGGCGTAATCAAAACGGCGCCAGACACCGGAAAAGCCTTCGACCGCCGGACGAATCCGATCCATTTCATAGCCGAGCAGAGAAAGACCAGCCGTCACAGCAGCAGCATTCGCCGCGTTGTGTCTGCCGGGTACGGGAAGACGGAAGTGTATCCCGTTGATCCAGGCGGAAACGCCCTCTGCGGATGCTCTGTAATCGGTTACCCGGAAAACCTTGAATCCGTGCAGACTCGCCGGAGCAGCGGGATCGGAACTGAAGAGAGCCACATTCAAGTGGTTCACGCAGTCAAGTCCGACCGACTCCAGAACCCTGTCCTCCAGAACGGCACTCTTCCGGGTATTCCGGAGAAAAGAGCGGAACACATCGGCAAGCTCCGCCTTGGAGTAATGATCGGTTCCGATATTCAGGACAACCGCATGATCCGCAGTGTAATTCAGAAGACTTTTATCGCTTTCATCGGCTTCGAGCACACAAAGCGCACCGTGTCCCTTTGCATAATTTCCGGCGAATCCATCCCGGATAAAATAATTGGCAAGTCCGCCCGAAATCATGGAAGGCGAAGCGCCAAGACGATCCAGTGACTCGGCAAGCCATGCGGAAACCGTCGTTTTTCCACAACTTCCCGTCACAGCAAAGATGGGACAGGAAGATTTTTCCACCAGAAGTTTCATCGCCACGGAACGGTGCAAACGCCTTGTACCGGAAGGAGCCTTGACAAAATCGGGGTTATCCTCCTCTATTGCCGTTGAATAAACAAGAGCAGCCGGAGGAGTCGCCGCATCATAGCGGGAACCATTTTGCGGATACAGTTTCACACCCCGGTCGCGCAGAGCATTGATGATCCGGGCGTTCTCCGGAGAATTCAAAGCACGGTCACTGCCGGAGGTATCACAACCGAGACAAGCAGCCATCTGTGCCAGAGCACTCATTCCGATGCCGCCAACTCCCACAAAATGAAGAGATTCCGGCAAAATATCAATGTTTGTCATACACTACTACTCCACATTTAAAATTTGTTTCCACGGATGAATGGAAAAATGCTCGGTTTCCGGGTCATAGATCCCGATTTCCCCATCCGGATTCCAGGCGGGAAGGACGCGAATCCCCCGGATTGAGGCGGCCTGATGGAAATGTCCCAGCAGACAAAGCGAGATTCGGTCCGTCTCCATTCGATCGGCAAGTCTGCCAATGTATTTTTCAGGAAAATTTACTTTGTGTTTCAAATTTCTGCTTTTCAGCGAAAGACGGATTTTCTCAGAAAGAGCCTTCCCTGCCAGAGGTCCGAACATCCAGACAAGAAAACGCGAAAGAGGATTCCGCAGAATCCGTCGCAACAGAAGATAACCGATATCATCTTCGTTGATGGTATCCCCGTGCATCAGGCAGACCGTTCCATTGGAAATCAGACGGGAACGATCCGTACTCCAGGTGAATGCGTCAGCATACCGGGAGGAAACATAGAATTCATGATTTCCTTCAATGAAACCGATCCGGCGCTTTGTTTTCTCCGCACGGCACCAGGCAAGAAAACGTTTATGGATTTCCGTTTCATAGGCATCAAACGCGATCCAGAGTTCAAAGATATCCCCCAGAAAAATAATATCGTAATCGGTTTCCGAAATTTTTGCAAGCATGTCGAAAAAGCCCCCGTCGGCTCCAGGGGGTTCCAGAATATGCGCATCGGCGATGCAAAGGATTTTCCGCTTTGTCTCCATGCACGAAATATAATTCCTCCGGCGAAAAAGTCAATCGCCGGAGGCCCGAAAAAACAGGCTGCGGAGAATGGCGGGGGATCGTTTCCTGCTGAAACATCCCCTCTGCGTTTTATTCCTCCGAAGCCGGAGTAATCCGCAGAGTCACCCGAAAGAGTTTTCCTCGTCCAGGGACCGTATAGCCGAGACGCCGCGGCTGAGTCCGCGCATTCAGGCGATAGCGAAGTCCGCTCTCCTGAAAATTCAGAGGGACCTCCGAAAGAAACTCAACTTTCAACCTCCCCTTCCCCGTTCCGACCAGCCAGACTGACGGAGCCGTCTTCCGGAATGGACCATAGGAAAGCAATGCGGAAGAATAAGTTCCCTCCTCCTCAAATACGGCCTCATCCGTCATCAGGATTACACGTTTTTTTCTGTCATGCTCAAAGCGTCTGGTCAGGGAGCGGATTCCGCTTTCCCGCGGATACGCATCCCCGAAGTCGATGAGCGCAGTGGTCCGCTCCTCCGAAAAATCCGGATTCCGAATCCGGCCCCCATGCCTCCGGCCCGCTGCCTGAAACATTCCGGAAAGCACCGGTACCGGATGCCCGAAACTGTTGTTGGCATCGCTCTCATACCGGCGGGGAGTGTGCGATTCCGGCAGATACACCGGGCACCCTGGATCACACAGAACAGCTTCGCCGTTCAAAGCAACAACAAAAGACCCGACATCATTGTGATTGTGAAACTCTCCGTTGTGTCCCGCTTTCAAGCTAAGAGAAAAACCGGACGAATCATTTTTAGCCGCCCGCGAGTTAAGGACTCCGCCATCCCGGAACCATGTAACAAGCGGCAATTCCGGCGTCTTTTCCCGTGGAGCTTCCGCAGCCAGGAGCAAATCTGCAGAAAGAGTGAAGACTCGAATGCTGTACGCTGGAAGATTCTTTTTCCTCCGCTCAATCCATGGCCAGTACTCAGAGCACTTTCCACGGAAATAGAGCAATGCGACCTCATCAATTTCCCTCGTATGCACAAGACTGTCCGCGTAATGGGGATACACTTCCCCGTCAAGCTGAATCCTCCAGCCGAAGCGTTTGACGGCCTCCAGTTTTTCCGTTCCATGATATAAATTTACTTTTCCATCCGTAAAAAGGTACATGAGCTCCGCCAGTTCCAGATATCTTCCGAAACCGTAAATCCAATATCCATTTCCCTCTGAACAGTAGCCGTCATCAGGAAAACCGTTGAAATAATTTGCGGTATTGCGGAGAACCGCGGCAAACAGTTCCGCCCGAACTCTCCTGGACTCCTCGAGCATTCCGCCCGCTCCCAGAATCATCGCATGACAGACAGGATTCCAGTTGTAATCGACCTTCATCCACCAGAACCCCCGAGGTACCCGCGGCTGACGGGATGCTTCCAGATAGGGATAAACGACTCGCTCCAGCACCTCTTTCCGAATCGCGGCATGCGTTTCCGGCGGAAGAGCATCACCGCAAAGACGGGACGTCAAAGCCAGCAGATACGCAAGATGGGCTGTCAACAGTTCCACACTCGCGCCACGCAGCTGTTCGGGACGAAGCGGTTTTCCGACTTCATAGCTTTTGATCCAAGTGTCTGCGACAAGGAGTTGCCCGGTCAGCATCCGGATCTGCGGCATAAAACGTCCTTTGTTCTCCAGACCTTCGGCGATCAGCATCCGATCCAGCAGAGCAAACGCGTCGCTGTTCCAACGAACGGCACGCTGCTTCCAAGCCTCGGAAGCAAAATATCTCTGCACATGATGATTTGCCAGCCGGACCGCAGAAGGAACATCCGTATGCGCCGCCATCCGATCCCACCAGCAACGATCCCGGAAGGGCCGGCCGGGAAACCGGGGCGATTCGCTCAACAGCGGTTCCAGAACCTCCGCAGTTGCCCGCTTCATGCTGGATGCGTCAATCACGACCTCTCCCGCCCGACTCAGCACCGGACCGCAGAACAGAACCAGAATCAAACAGAAAATCCTCATCAGAAAACCTCTCAATACGGGGTGCCGAATTCTGTATAAAAACGGGGCAGACAATAACTCTGGAACAAGGTGGCCGTCGCATTGCCCTGGACAAGAATCCGCGCACTGCTCATTGCCTTCACCTGCGGATAGTTCACGCTCCGGATACTGAGATCTCCCCAGACGACATTCGCTTTCCCGCCATGACGAAAATGCATTCCCGTATAGCCTGTGCTTTCCGAATCATTGGAAAACGCATTTGATGTGCTCAAATTCAAATACTGCGGAGGGATATAGCCATCCGCCATCACGAGCACCTCCCGGTTCAGAACCGGCTGGGAATTGTCGGCGCGAATCACAAATTTTTCGCGCTTCATCAACGGCCAGTAGTAGGTATTCTTTGTAAAACTGTATGTGTAACATCCAAGCATGGCGGACTCCTGCGGACGGTACAGCGGACAGAACAAAGGCTTCGGAATCTTCGTATTGTCCCGTGCGGGACCGCCGCCCACCCCCAGTTCCGCCAGGGATGGACCGCCAAGATACATGGAGATATGGGCAACGGAACTGTTGGTCGGATTCGAGGTAAAATTGCCCTGATAGTTTCTCCACCAGCCATCATTGTCGCTGCCGTACATGACAATCGCCGTAACACATTGCTTGAGATTCGCCAGACATTTCACACTTTCCGCCTTCCGTCGCGCGGAATGCAGTACCGGAAGAAGAAGCCCTGCAAGAATTGCTATAACTGCGATCGTAATCAGCAATTCAATCAGCGTAAATTTTCCAGGATGTAAAAATGAGTGTCGATTCATGTTCACCTCTTTTCTGTTCCCCATTCCAGGCACATTCCGTCATAGCCGATTTCAATCCCGTGCGGATTAAAATACTGTTCCAACTCCGAATGAGTATACATATGACCAATGTGGCTCAAAACATAACGAGTCTTTTCCGTCACCAGCCCGAGTTTCTCCAGACGTCGTCTGGTTTTCAGCTGAAAGCATCCGCCGAGATGCCAGTGCTCCTGATCCGTAATCCCGGCAGCCCCGTCGGAAATGACCAGACTCAGCGGAAAACGCTTCTCCGCCAGATACTCCCATGTCTCCTGCGGATAAAAGCCGGAGTCATTCCCGATCAGACAAAAGTTCTCTCCGTGCCGGACCACAAACAGAAGAGGTTTTTCGACTGGGGATTCCAGACAATGATCCGCTCGAAGCGGATAAAAAGTAAGATCCTCGCCGGGGATCGAAAATGGCTGAAAGGAATGGATGGTCGTCATATCGAATTTCCACGGTCGGAAGTTTCCATCAAATGCAGTATATTCCATGTTCCAGAATGAGCGGTTCAACTTCCGAAGCACTCCGGGATCCCCGTAAATGTGAAGCGGTTCCGTATCCGAATCGGCAAACTCAGACCTCATTTCCAGATAAGGAACATAACAATGATCGGAATGCGAATGGGTGAAGATCAGGTGACGGATCTTCGAGGAATCAATTCCGGTCCGCACCTCCTGAATCAGAGTGTCGGGACCGCAGTCGATCCGCACATGTTCACCAATCTGATACGATGTTCTCGTCCGGACTTCCTTTCCGCCGTTTCTGCGTGCAAGACTGCAAACCCTGCATCCGCAGAACACAGAAGGGATGCCTTCCGCCGCACCACTTCCCAGAATAACAAGTTTTGACATTGCTTCTCCTCTTTTACTGGTTCAAACTCCGTACGGAGTTCCGTTCAAACAGACGTGGCTTTACAATCCGGCAGCCGAACGTTCCGCCGGAGAAGAGAGCATCCAATCCATCGGCAACCGTCCGGGCAAGTTCCGCGCAATCGTGCGAAACCGTGGTCAATGGCGGATTGCAGAGTTCCGCATCCGCCGAATTCAGATATCCGATAACACTGACATCCGAAGGAACATGGAGTCCGTTCTCCCGCAGGGCATTCACGGCTCCCCGCGCAGAAAAATCGCTCAGACAGAACAAGCCGGAAAACGATACTCCGTGCTTTCGAATGTAACTGCTTAGAAATTCTTCTGTCCGTCCCAGAGAGGAAGTGCCCTCGTCGACCTTGCAGTCCAATACCTCCGGAGAGAGGCCGAGAAGCTGGAAGCGCGCAAGGAATCCGTTCACTTGACGCTGTTTCCCGGGACACGCCGGCTCCGAAAACAGAACCGCAGTCCGGCGATGACCACAACGGATCAGATAATCCGCCGCAAGCATTCCTGTATATTCAGGGAGCGTATCGACCACGTCAAATCCGTTCCCGCAATAGTTGTCAAACAGAAAAATCTTCGGACAGGACAAGGATAACAAATGGATCAGTTCCTCCGTTGTCCTGACAAAATCACTCATCAGAATCACGGCATCGGGCTTTCTCTGTTCCAGCTTCTCCAGAAAAGAAAGACCCGAGGAGGGAGAAAAGGCGAATCGGGAAAACAGATAGCCGCGACACCCCAGTTCCAAAGACAGCGCCGCGCTCTGAGCATCCGAAGGTGCCGAAGGCCAGTCAACCCGCACCTCCAGGATGCGTTTCAATCGACAGGCGCCCTCTTTCCGCACAAAGATTCCATTCCGGGATTCTGTTTGAATCCGACCTTCCTTCCTGAGTCGAATCAGCGTCTCATCCACAACACGCCGCGACACGGAATAATGTTCCATCAGCCCTCGTACAGAAAAGAAACGCGCCCCATCCGGAAACGATTCCAGTTCTGAGCAAAGCCGTCGGTAAAACGCCCTCACCTCTTCCGTGATGTCGATACTCATAGTCCAATCTGTCCTTTCCTCTCTGCAATCTATTATATCAAGCCTGCACAGACGCCGCAATTCTGTGTAATCTCAAATCCGCATGATTCCTGCTCAGCTTGAAACGGATGTTTCTGATTGGATGCTCCTGCCCCTTTCCGGGACTTCCGGAGAAATCATATCCCCGGATTGCAGGAAAAAATACACTTGATTCCGACAGAAATACAGGAAAAGCTCTTTTAAAAAAGAAAAAAACTTCCGGGAGCCCACCCCCCGGAAGAAACATTCAGACACGGAGATACCGCAACAAGGAATCCCGCCTGAAAAGACGCTCAGAACGCCTTGTAAACAAATTTGCCGTTGACAATAGTTCCCACCGCGCATCCTTTTGCACGATAGCCGGCAAATGGCGTATTGCGGGATTTCGATTTGAACTGGTCCGGATCGACCACTGTCTCGCGGTCGGGATCCAGAATTGTGATATCTGCCGGATTGCCCGTCTTCAGATTGCCGATATCAAGGCCGAGAACCTCCGCAGGCCCTTTTGTCAGCTTGGAAATCAGGTGCGGCAGGGAGAGCACACCTTTGTGATAGAGTTCCGTCATACAGATCTGCACAGCCGTCTCAAGTCCGATGATCCCGAACGGAGCGTAATCAAACTCCACCATTTTTTCTGTTGCGGTATGAGGTGCATGGTCCGTGGCGATCACGGTCAGCGTATCGTCGGCGAGGCCTTCGAGCAGCGCAAGACGGTCCTCCTCCGAACGCAGGGGCGGATTCATCTTATAATTGGAATCGAAGCGTTTGATTTCAACATCCGTCAAAGAGATGTGATGAGGCGTCGCCTCACCTGTCACGCGGATTCCATCCCGGCGTGCCTGACGCAGAATTGCGACACTCTCCTTCGCGCTGACATGCTGAATGTGAATTTTCCAGTTCGTCATCCGGGAGAGAATGATGTCCCGATAGATCATCAGCTCTTCGGCAGCGCTTGGCATTCCCTTCATGCCGAGCAGAACAGACCACTCGCCTTCGTGCATCACTCCTTCCGCTTCAAGCAGCAAATCCCCGCAATGGTCAAGAATCGGCAGGTTGAATGTCCGGGAATAGTGGACGATGTGGCGCATCAGCTGATGATCCTGCACACAGCGCCCGTCATCGGAAAGAGCCACTGCTCCCGCGGCTTTCAGAGAACCGATGGAGGACATTTCCTTCCCTTCCAGATTTTTTGTCATGGCTCCGCAGGGAAGCACCTTGACCACCCCTTCCCGTTCCGCATGGGTGAGGACAAAGTGAATTGTTCCGGGATTGTCGGCAGCGGGAGAGGTGTTCGGCATTGCTACAATGGAGGTAAATCCGCCGGCAGCGGCAGCCAGGGTTCCCGTATGAATGGTCTCCGCCTGCGTCTTCCCGGGATGGCGCAGATGGACATGAAGATCAATGAATCCGGGCGCAACCACTTTACCTTTCAAATCGATGCGCTCGGTGTCGGCGGGCATCTTCGCGGGATCGGCAAGCAGGCCGTCGCAAACCGCGATATCTCCCACGGAGTCAATGTTCTGCACAGGATCAATCACTCTGGCGTTTTCAAGGATATAATTCATTTTAAGCACCCCGCTACAAGAAAGAGAACCGCCATGCGCACGGCGAGTCCGTTGGTTACCTGTTCAAGAATGACGGATTGCGGTCCGTCCGCCAGAGAGGAGTCAAGCTCCACACCCCGGTTGATCGGGCCCGGATGCATAATCAGCGTATCTGGTTTCAGATACTTGGCAGTATCCGGATTCAAACCGAACACCTTCGAATATTCGCCGACACTCGGAAAGAAACCTGAACGCTGACGCTCATGCTGGATTCGCAGAAGGTTCACCACATCGGCCCCCTCCAGGGCATCCTTCATATTATGGCAGACTCTCACGCCGATCTTCTCAAATGCCTTCGGATTCAGCGTGGAAGGACCACCGAACGTGACATTTGCACCCAGTTTCAGGAGACCCCACATATTGCTGCGCGCCACCCGGCTGTGGAGAATATCGCCGATAATGGAAACATTCAGCCCCTTCAGAGTGCCCTTTTTCTCCCGGATGGTGAAGAGATCAAGCAGAGCCTGAGTCGGATGGCTGTGCGCGCCGTCGCCTGCATTCACAATTCCGGGGCGGACGCGCGGAGCCAGAAAATTCGGAGCACCCGCAGCGGAATGACGCATCACGATCAGATCAACCTGCAAAGCCTCAATGTTTTTGACGGTATCCAGCAAAGTCTCGCCTTTGCGCAGACTGCTGGAGTCAGCGGCAATGTTGATGATATCCGCGGAAAGACGCTGTTCCGCAAGCTCAAAGGATGTGCGGGTTCTGGTGCTCGGTTCCACGAAAAGATTCACAACCGTCTTTCCGCGAAGCGCGGGAACCTTCTTGATCTTCCGCTGAGAGACTTTTTTGAATTCGGCCGCCGTGTCGAGAATCAAGGTGATCTCTTCGGCCGACAAGTCATAAATGCTCAGCAGATCCTTTCTTGTCCATTTCACATCCATAATGTTTATCTCCAAATCTTCTTTTCAAGGATTTTCACAAAATCGGCGCCGTCGATTTCAAGCCAGTGCACGGAAATTTTGAATCCGTCGGGAATCTCCACGGACTCTCCGACATAATCCGCCGCAATCGGGAACTCATGACTGCCGCGATCGAACAGAACTGCCAGACGGATGATCGCGGGACGGCCGAAATCCGTAATCGCATCCAGAGCTGCACGAATCGTGCGCCCCGCCTGGAGAACGTCATCACAAAGAATCAGGATCTTCCCGTTGATGTCCGGAATGCAGGTTTCATGGATCACGGGCAGGACTTTCCGCATGCCGATGTCATCGCGGTACATGGTGATGTCAAGCGTGCCGACAGGAATCTCAAATCCGCCCTTTTCCCGAATGTATCCGCTGAGACGGCGGGCAAACGGAACCCCACGGCGCTGAATTCCCAGAAGCAGAAGTTCCTGCGAACGGTCCTTGAATTCGGCGAGGATTCGGTCGCCGATCTTTTTCAGAGAAGATTCAATGGCGTCCGCCTCGAAAATTCTCCCGGGTTTATCGAACTGCATGGGCTGAACCTCCGTATGTTAGCATTTTTCGAATACATCTGCTGAAACAGAACTATACAGCCGAAATATATTTTTTCCAGAACAGAGAGTCGAAAATCCACGAAAAACCGGAATTTATCCCTTGATGGGATTGACTTTTGATTAAAAATGGATTATATATGTTTTCCGTCCCCATTGAAGAATCAAACTATTTAAGGAGAGCAGATTATGAAAAAAATTCTTGCCATTTCCGCCATGCTCGGATGCGCTGCCCTGTTCGCAGCCCCTGATCAGCCGGGACTCAACCGCGATTACTGGACCGCAGCTCAGCACAAAGGGGAAAGAAACGCAAAAGCACTCGTGGCAAAAAAAGTTGCACCGACAGGTTCCGATGTCCAGAAAACCTCCGAGGCAAAATCCTGGACAAAACCGGAAAAGAACTCTAACTGGGCAGACAACTATGTCCAGCGCATGTATGGATACATTGTTCCCGATGTGAGCGGAGATTACGTCTTCTACGTCGCGGCTGACGATTCCGCCACACTCTATCTCAGCACCGACGCAACCCCCGCAAAAGCCAAAGCCATCGCCAGAACTTCCGCGTGGACCAATCCGAAACAGTTCACCAAGGCTCCCTCCCAGAAATCCGCTCCGGTCAAGCTGGAAAAAGGGAAGAAATATTATGTGGAAGTTGTCATGTTTGAAGGTGGCGGAGGCGACAACCTCTCGTTCGCATGGGTCGTTCCCGGAAAAACAGCTCCGGAAATCATTCCCTCAAAAAATCTGAAAACGGCGAAATAACGTTTGTTTCACTTTCAGGGGACGTCGTTTTCTCACTCCGTCCGGGCAGTCCGGACGGAGTTTTTATTTTCCCCGGATTCACTTCTCCTCTTTGCTCCCCCCTTCGTCTCCTTCAAAAAAATTATTTTCCTGTTTTCAGGGGATTGACTTTTCCGGAAAATATTGTATAATTTCAACAAAGTGATATAATGCAAATATACTACTGAACCGGGAGATAGCCCATGCTGGTCAGACAGGTGGAAGAAGAACTTCTGCACCGTTTGAAAACGGGACAATATGCAGCGGGAGAAAAACTGCCGTCCATCCGGGAAATGTGCGGAGAATTCGGATGCAGTTATGTCATTGCATTTCGAGCGGTTCAGAGTCTGAAGGAGTCGGGATGTCTCGAAACCTTCAAGGGAAGCGGAACCTTCGTCGTCCGCGACGTGCAGAAACGCCTGAAGAAGCAATTGCTTGCGTATGTCTTTGACAAAACCGGCGGTACACAGCTCAATCTTCATGATGCGCTCCGCTACACCAGTTTCCAGCGGATTATCCGCGAAGCCGGATATATCGACCTTGCCCTGCAGGAAGATGAAACGTTTTCTCCGGAAGAGCTGGACAATCTGGCAGGAGCGCTCATCACTCTGCGCACACCGCAGATGGAAGAACTGATCTCCAGAAAGATTCCATGCGTGTTTATATCGAGTCTCGGCAATCCTTATGGTTTTCCGAGCGTCATACCCGATTTTTATCAGGGAAGCCGTGACGTAATGCGGCATCTGATCCGGCAGGGCTATCGCGATATCGGGTGTGTCACAATTGATTCAGAGGAATTCAATCAGGGAAGTTTTGCCCCCAGGGTTCAGGCATACCGCGATGTCCTGAATGAGAAAGGATTTCCCATTCGGAGTCCGCTGGAATGGAACATCCGGAAACCGGAAACGCGAAAAAAACTCCGGGAAATCATGTTGCATCCACACCATCCGGACGCTTTTTTTGTTCCAACAGACAAACTGGCGGTCGAAGTGGTTCAGGTACTGGCGGAAATGGGGTTCCGCGTTCCCGAAGACATCGGCATCGCAGGACTTGAAAATATGGAATTCCTGTATGCTCCGGGGATTCCCCTGACATCGGCTTCCTTTGACAATCTTGCACTGGTCCGGAAAGCCTGCGCTCTGCTTCTGGACTGGATCGAACATCCTACGGCGGAACCGCCGCAGAACCTCACAATCCCCATGACTCTCATTGAACGCAAATCGACCGTCAAACAGCAATTATAACAATAAAACAGGAGAAGACCATGAAGCACATGCAGACTTATCCCGCATCAAACACTAAAATTTTCACATTAATAGAACTTCTCGTCGTGATTGCAATCATTGCAATTCTAGCCGCTCTTCTGCTTCCTGCACTGGGAAGCGCCCGGCAGAAAGCAAATGATATCAGCTGTTCCTCCAATCTGAAAATGCTGGGAACGTTCATGCAGTTCTACATTTCAGACAATGATGATTATACACCGAAGGATAAAATGAACAATGCGAACAAAGCCAAGTGGCTTGATACTCTGGTTGCCTATGTTGCCCCTGGGAAAAAAATTCAGGATGGCTGTTACAATCAGTCCGGGACCTGGCCGATCTACAAGCCATACAAAGTCTTCTGCTGTCCCGCGCAGCCGCAGGCGTTCAATGTCACCAATGACTTCTGGCATTACGGGGGAAATTACACATGGCGTCCGCAGCAGATTCCGTTTCTGAGCTCCGAAGAGGGGGAAAAAGTGAAAATCTCCTTTATCAGGCGTCCGACCGAACGGTGTGGAATGCTGGATCTCAACCGCCATGATCCGGGAGCATATCCATATCCGGCAGCTTCAAGCAGGAACGAAATGACCAGGGGTGCGGAAAACGGCGGTCGTCTCCCATATCGTCACGGCAGCAACACGGGGATCAACATCTGGTGGGCGGACGGGCACGTCAGTTTCCGGAAAGCATCCACCATCCCGCTCGACTGCACCGCCTCCGACGGATATTTCTGGAGCAATGCAAAATAAATCAGAACAGCAGGGATCATCATGAAAAAACAAATTTTTCTTCTCGGACTTCTCTCGCCCGTCCTTCTATTTGCTGAAATTGTTCGTACGCCGGAAAATCTCATCCGGGCGGAGAATCTTTCTTTCGGTCTTCTTCACTGGGATGCCAAATGGAGATGCACCAGCCAGTCGTATTCGCCGGGATCGGTGGCATTTGCCGGAGAAGGCGCAACTTCCACAAAAGCGGGCGAAAGAAGAGACGGAACCTTTCAAGTCATCAACGGAGAATTCCAGCTTTCAGAAACCATCCGGCGCATTTCTGAAAACGAGTGGATCATTCGGTACCGTCTGCTCTCCGAAACAGGGATTCCCACGAAGAGTCTCGCTTTCGGAGCGAAGTTCCCGGCAAAAGATTTTCCTCTGACTTCCTGCCGGATCGGAAATACTCCGATCAAATGGAATAGCGCCAAGAGCCAGAACACCTACCGTCTGAACCCGAAACGGCCATTTCAAATGACACTTGACAACGGCATTCTGGAGCTCTCCGCCGATGCGTCTCTGGTAATCCGGTATCCGAAAGAAAAGGAGTTTCCCTCTTTCCGGCTGGAATTTCCCGACTCCTCTGATTCCGCTCTCCGGAAAGCGGAATTATCCTGCAAGCTCCGCTATCTTCCGTTTACGACTCACCAGCTTGATCTGAAAAAGCAAATGACCATGGGATTCACGGACCCCGTTCCCAATGACGGCAAAGGCGGCTGGACCGATCAGGGACCGGACAATGACTTGAGTTCCATGAAACCCGGCATCCGGGAATTTGCAGGAATCCGTTTTGCAATCGTCGATCCATCCGGAAACAAAGGGAAATCCACGCTGGCGTTCCGGGGAAAGAACCGCCCTTATTTTCAGGATCGGGTGGAGATCACACTCCCGCCGAATACACGAGGAAAATATCTTTATCTTCTGAACGGAGTGGCATGGGCTCCGGCAAAGGGGATCGTCTGCGGAATCGCCGAAGTGGAATATGCCGACGGAACCATCGCAAAGACCGAACTGAAATGCGGAAGTGATACCGGCAACTTCTGGGATGCCAAAGATCTGAAAAACGGGTATGTCGGCTGGCGCAATGTCAACACCTCCAGCAACATTGGTTTGTATGTCACAAAAATCCCGTTGAGAGAGGACCGGAGTCTGCGCAAACTGATTCTGCGTTCCGCCGGAGAAGTCTGGATGGTCCCCGCCGCAACCGTCACCAGCGCGGAGATGCGGAAAAAGGAGTCGTTCGCTCCGATCACTATTCGCAGAGACGCCCGCTGGATGCCGCTTGCCGATTCCCGGAAAACGGAAAAAAACTCTGTGCTGGACTGCTCGTTCCTGCTTGAGAAACCGGCAGGCAAGTATGGCTTTGTCAAGGTCAGCGGCGAGAATTTTGAATTTGAAAAACAACCGGGAAAAAGAGTCCGCTTCTGGGGAACCAACCTTTGTTCCGGTGCGATCAAGCTGTCCAATCCGCATCTGGACACTCTGCTTGACATGCTGGCGGCGCAGGGATGCAATCTGCTGCGGCTTCATCACTTTGACTGGCTCCTGTTCCATCCGGATTCCTCCCTGAACAAGACCATGTTGGAACGGATGGATTATCTTCTTGCCGGAGCCAGA
>CASEYW010000049.1 GCA_949292215.1 uncultured bacterium | reverse complement strand
CCGTCCGGGAACTTGACATGTTTGACCACGCGTCCGAGCACACCGATCGAAGAGAGGGTTTTCTCCTCCGCGGAAAAGGTCTCCACCTTCAGATCCGGGACGCTTCCGCCATTCTCCGCAGCGGGAAGTTCGGGAAAGAGAGCGATCAGCTTGTCAGCCCCCGCCGCGACGCGCGCAACCAGAGCAATGGAAGATTCGCCGTCTATGACAAGCGGAGTCAGTGCATACGGAAACACAAGAGTCCCGTTCAGCGGAAGCGCCGGAACGTTCAGCTGTTCGGGTAACGAAATATCCAGACTGTCCTGCATAGAATCACCTGTAAAGTTATCGTTTTGTACCACATTCCACCGGGAGCTTCCCCCCGGACACGACAGCGGACTCGCCGCAGAGCGGTCCGCCCCAGTTCTTCCCGGCCTTACACTTTACGTGTTCTGCCAAACAAACGCAAGCGGTTTTCCGGGAAAAGTTCAAACTTTTAGACCCTGTTTTCTCCATTATGTTCAAAGCCGGAAAAAGTTTTTTCCAAAACGCTTTCCAAAAACGGAGGTCCGAACTCATTCCGAGGATTTCAACGAGTATTTTGCGCGAAACTCCGAAGGACTCATCCCTTTGCCTCGCTTGATGAAACGGGTGAAGGTGGGACGGTCACGGAATCCGCACTGTCTCGCAACCGCATCAATCGGCAGATCGGTTCCCGAAAGGAGTGCAACCGCCCGCGCCATCTTCTCATTCAAAATAAAGCGTCCCGGAGAAAAATGCGTCTCCTTCCGGAAAAGCCGGGAAAGAGTGGCACGGGAAACGGAAAACCGTTCGCACAGCGTCTCAAGCCCGAAATCCGGATCGGAAAGACTCCCCCGGATCAGCGCCAGGCACTTGGGCACCAGACGCTCCATCGAATACAGGGATTCCTCCTTCTCCGCCATCGACGCCAGAATCTCCATGACAAGACAGGTTTTCCGCCGGATCATCTCCGGGGAAACCTCCGACATAATCTCATCCAGTTCCTCGAAAAGATGTGCCGGATATTCCGAAGCCATCTGAACACGCGGATATCGGAACGAAAGCATCGAACTTTCCGCCAGAGGTCCGTCAAACGCCAGCCAGCGAATACGGCACTCCCTGGAAATCACCGTTCCCAGCCGCTCCTCGCCATAAAGAGTATACCAGACCGCATTCTTTCCCAGAATCCTTTTTTTATCCAGAATCACAGTCTCATACGTTCCGGAAAGCAGCCAGGCAACCCGCACAAACTGATTTAAAATTCCTCCTACCTGTTCACCATGACCTCTTTTATAAATGGAGATTCCCGTACTGATCGGATAAAACGGCAACGGAACGGCTGGCAAAGCATTCTCGCCAATCCTGGTCACGAAAAAGTCATTTTTCTCCTTATTCTCGTATGACATAACATTCTCCTTTTTGATCTGATACATCTCTTGTTTTTTCCCGTGAAATATAGTATAATTATAGGCAGATGCAAACCAATCCGGAAAAGAAACCAACCAATCCATAACATAAGGAAGTGTTTTCCTCATGAAAAGAGATCATTTCACTCTTGTAGAACTCCTTGTAGTAATCGCCATCATTGCAATCCTCGCCGCTCTTCTGCTTCCCGCTCTGAATGCCGCCAGAGAAAAAGCGACCACAGCCCAGTGCATCAACGGTTTGAAACAAATCGGAATAGCTCTCCATGCTTATGCAGCAGATTCCAACGATTATATTTTCGCCCGCGAGGGAGACACCAGTTCCTATGCAAAAAAAATGATCGAAATGAAGTATGCGGGCTCAAATGACAAAGATCTCTTTTTCTGCCCGAAAGAAAGCACATGGAACGGTTACTTCTGGGGAAAAATCGAAAGCAATTACGTCCGCGGTACCGGCCGCTACGCCGTGGGGGGAAGCGATTATGTCGAAATCACAATCAGCATGTCTTCGGACTCCAGTGTCTGGGACAAATACGCCTGGGACCTCCGCAAATTCAAACAGGCCTCCCAGTGCATGATGATCGCAGACTCCAAAATACTGGGAGAACTCTATGGGCGCGCCACCCTCTGCCAGAACTGGGATTCAGCATCCAGCTGGCAAAGCCATGTCTGGGCGATCCATCATCCGCAGCGCATCAACATCCTGAAAGGCGACGGAAGCGCAGGGCTGGCGGGATTGATCTGGCTCAAAAACACCGCAAAAGCATTCCCCTGGGGCGGCGTCAGTTTCTATTACGAAACTGACGGCTTCACCTGGTTCTGACAAGCATCTTCCAACAGGTAAAAAAATGAACAAGATAAATTTTCTCTCTCCCGCCGCACTTTTTGCACTCCTCTTCTGCGCAGCCGCCGTACAAGGGCAGACGGACTACTCCAAACTTCACAAGGAAGCCAATCTTCTGATCCATTCCAATGGTTCACAGCTCCATCTCAAACCAGGCAGCAGAAATGTCACGGTTGCAACGGAAGGAACAGCCCTGAAAGCCGATTTCCACGGCACCGGCGAAGCCCGAGCATGGATCGCTCTCAGCAAAGAATGGAAGTTCCTGATGATCGAACTGGAAATGCGCACGGAATATGTGACACCGGGAAAGGAGTCCTGGCAGAACGCCGGCCTGGCGTTCTGGTTCCAGAAAACAACGGGCCAGCGGGTCGGCGGCTGGCCACGGGTCATCCGGGAAACAGGATCGTCTCCCTGGCACTCTTTTTTTCAGATCTATGAAATTCCAGAGGGCGCGGAAGCTCTCACGTTTGCGATCGGCAACTGGGGCGAAAACGGCAATGTCTTCTTCCGGAATCTGAAGGCAGTACCGCTGGTTACCCGGGAAATGAACCGGAGACCTCCGTTCAATCCCGGCGAACTCTGGAGTTTCCAGAATGCGGAACGCATTGTCACCCCCGCACGGGAACGCATCTGCCTGAACGGTCTCTGGCAGTTTCAACCTGCGGAATCCAGAGCAGCCGTACCTCCCACGAAATTCAACTACTACTTCAAAGTTCCCGGAATCTGGCCCGGATTCAACGACTGGGGAGAACCAGGCAGCGAACAGCGAATACTCCATCCGGACGGAACCGATTCCAAACTCGACGGAAAAAGCATCTCCCGTGCATGGTACCGCAGAACCGTCACCGTTCCGTATAACTGGAAAAACCGCCGAATCCTTCTGGAACTCTCCTATCTTCAGATACTCGCTCAGATTTTCATTGACGGAAAAGAAGCGGGCATCATTCCCTTCCCCGGCGGAACGCTTGATCTCTCCACCATGCTGCATCCCGGCAAAACGCACGATCTTGCCATTCTGCTTACAGCGCAGCCGGAAGGACTGAAAAATATTACCTACAGCGATATCAATCGGGTTCACGTCAAGGAGAAAAAAGTCATCCGCCGCGGCATCAACGGTGATGCCTATCTGCGGGCGGAACCAATGGGAACACGAATCAGTGATCTTCATGCGATCACCTCCGTCGCGAACAAAACCATCACGTTCGACACCGGATTCCACGGAGATGTCCCCGCGGGATCTTTCCTGGAAATTCAAATTCAGGACAACGGCCGGGAAGTCAAACACTTCCGGTCCGGCAGCATCCGCCCGAACGACAAGCGATTCCAGTTCACCGCCGACTGGATTGCACCAAAGCTCTGGGATCCGGAACACCCGGAAAATCTCTACACAGCCATTGCCGCACTCAAGGATGGTTCGGGAAAAACCATCGACGTTCTCTATCCGGAAACATTCGGGTTCCGCGAATTTTCCATCAAGGGGCGGGACTTTCTCCTGAACGGAAAGGCGATTCGTCTGCAAATCACGCCGTCTCTTTTCCCATGGTATGGAGCCGGTCCGAACATTCCGGAAAACTTCAGGCGCAATGCGGAACTGATGCGCCGTTACGGACTCAATTTCTGCTATGCGCTCAATTATGATTTCTCCCCGGGAGATGTCTGTTATCAGGACGCATTTTACAGGGAATATTCCAGGAACGGCATTCTGACCGCTCTCACGCTGCCGAATCCCGTTCCCTATGATTTCAAGACCGGGGAACAGATCCAAGCCTACACGGACTGTACGGAATATCTGATCCGACGTTACCAGAATATTCCCGGAATTGTCATGTATGCCTCCACCCACAACTCCTCCGGCTGGGGCGATTCGGATAATCCGGTCCGTCTCGGCAACGGAATCCACGGCAGCTGGGCGTGGAGGCCGCAGAACAACATCATTGCAAAACAGGCGGATGAAATCGTCAACCGACTGGATCCGTCCCGTCCGCACTACCGCCACTCGTCCGGCATCTCTGGCAGTCCGGTCATCACCCTCAACTGCTATCTCAACTGGATGCCGCTTCAGGAACGGCGCGACTACCTGGAACTCTGGTCGAAACAAAGCAAACTGCCGCTGATGTTCGTCGAATACGGAGTGCCTCATCTGCCGAGCTGGACCAGTTACCGCGGACCCGAGTTCATCTGGTCCGGTCCGCAGGTGATGTCCGTCTGGCTCAACGAATACATTGCCCCGTTCCTCGGGGAAAAAGCGTACATCATTGACGGTGTGCAGAAAAATTTCCTTGATCTGCAGGCAGAGGCGTTCGGCAATCGGAAAATGCCTGTCAGCCGTTATACCTGGATGATGGTCAGTCCCGCTGTTGCAAGTGTCCAGGCCATGATGCTCAGGGTGACCATACCATGGTTCCGCGGGCATGGGCTTTCCGGCATGGCATTCTGGGATCATTACATGTTCTGGCTCAACAAAAATCCGCCCATGCTGCTCAACGAAAACCGCTTCAAAGACCTGAAACGGACCGGAATCACACCGGACTATCTTTTCCTCAAACCGCTTGACTTCGGAATCGATGAAACCACGATCGGAACCGCAGTCCGGGAAGCAAATCGTCCCTTACTCGGACTCATTGCAGGAAAAACCGGAGACTTCACGGAACACAACGCCTATTTCCTCCGCGGAGAATCCGTGCAGAAATCCCTGATGCTCCTCAACGACACAATGCACAGGGAAGAGATCCGGTACGCATGGGAGATCCCCGGGCTTGGACGGAAAGGCAGCGGCTCCGTCGCTCTGGACGGGAGCGAACGGAAGTTCATTCCCATCGACGTCAAACTTCCCGGAAATGCTCCGGAACACCTCACGCTGAAAGCAACCTTTCAGTACTCCAATGGACGGACGGAAGACTCCTTCGACTTTACCGTCGGCAGCCGGCGTTCAGCGAAACTTCAAACTCCGCTCTACTGCTTCGATCCGGAAGGAAGCGCAGGGAAACTCCTGTCCTCCCTCGGATTGACCATCCGCAGCGGCAAGCCCGCGCCGGGCGAAATCCTCATCATCGGACGGAACGCTCTTGAAAAGTATCCGGGCGATCTTGGAGCCATAGCAAAATCCGGCGTCAAACTTCTGATTCTGGAACAGTCTCACTCCACCCTCTGGAACCGGCTCGGAATCCGCAGTACCGAATACGGATTGCGCAAACTGTT
>CASEYW010000048.1 GCA_949292215.1 uncultured bacterium | reverse complement strand
GCAGGGATTCCGTTCCCGTTCCGCCGAATACGGTTCAAAGCTCCGAGCCTTTCATGAACATCTGTTCGCAGGAGGCATTAATTCGGATCTGGTTCCGCCGGATGCCGATTTCCGGAAGTATGCGCTTCTTCTGATTCCAGCTCATCCGCATGTCAGCCGGAAATTTGCGGATCGACTCAAGAACTATGTACAGGAAGGCGGCGTGGTGCTCCTCGGAGCGGAATCCGGACTGTTTGACAATGAATCCAATTTCATATCCACCAGCGGTCCCGAACATATTCAGGATCTCTTCGGTCTTGAAATCCGGGACTATATCCGGTTTCGGAAATCGGATTTTCCGAATGGCTGCATCACGTTCTCCGGACACTTCGGTGGAAAAACGGTCCGGAGCGAATGCGACTGCTGGATTGCATCCATCCATCCGCTTGATGCGGAAGTTCTCTGCACGTTCGATTCCGGACTCTATCAGGGGCAGCCAGCCTGTACGCTCCACCGATTCGGAAAAGGAGCGGCTCTCTATTGCGGTGCAGCGGCTCCCGATCTGAAATTCGAACGGGAACTCATTCATTATGCGGCATCTCTGGCAGAGCTTCCTATCTTGAAGATTCCGGCGGAAACGGAAATTGTCTCCAGAGATCCGCTGGTGTTTCTCATCAATTACGGGACATGCAGAAGCCGCTTCGATCTGCCCCTGAAAGGTGAAGTCATTCTCGGGAGCGGGTTTGAGAATGGACGTGTTGATCTGCCTCCCCAGGAATACTGCGTCATCAGACGTAACAAGTCTTGCATATCATGAAGAGTGGAATCAGAACGGCAGGTTTCTCTCTTCATCCACATCCGAAAGCAGAGAATGCCGCTTTCAAAAGATCGTGGAGAAAGGATGCCTGATCATGAAGGGCTCGCCTGCGTTCTCCGCCAAACGCAGATTTAGCCAGATTCACCGATCCGCACAAACGGATATCTCAATTCATTTTGCATTCGCAAGCAGAATGAATGCTAAGAGTTAATCCGATAAGATACGGAAATAAATTAAAAGTTTTATTTTCTCTGCACAGGAAAAAATGTTAAAAGTGTAACATTTTTTCCTGCCTTCTTTTCCTGATATTCTATTGACTTTTAAGAGATAATATCCTATAATGAAAGTCGAATACATTTAAGGGAAAAGAATGCAGCGAATCAATTTCAGGAAAATTGCGGAAGAGCTGAAGGTCAGCCATATGACCCTGTACCGTGTCATCAACAACTCGGCAGGGGTGAAAGATTCCACTCGCGCCCGTGTGATCGAAGCGCTGAACCGTCACGGGTGCTATATGGCAGAACAGAAAAAAAGAAAGACCATCGTCTTTGATTTCGATGAATCCGATCTCTCCTTTTACATGCGGGATCTGATGAGCTTGCTGATTGAACGGGTCTCCATCCATGATTTTGCCTGTGTCACGACCAGCCACCGGACCAACCGGCGGAAATTTCTTCAGGAAGCGGAAAAGGCGGAAGTGGTGGTGTTCGGTCCGATGTACGAGAAAACTCTTCTCCCGCTGCTGAAGGATCTCAATCCGGAGCTTCTGGTCATCAATCTTCTGGATGACACGATCGGAGACATTGCAATCGCATCTGACGATTTCCAGAGCGGAAAGGCCGCCGCCGAATATTTCATTCAGAACGGACATACGGAACATGTTGCCGTCACCGCCTGCCTCTCCGGAGAGCAGGTCAAGCACTCCTTTGTGAACCGTGCAAAAGGTTTTCTGATGGAACAGCGCTTCTCCGCCCCGAAATGCCGGATTGATCTGCTGGACTATCCGCTGATCACAAAGGATGAGAACCGGAAATTTCTGGACCGGACCTTCCGCCGATGGAAAAAACTTCCTTCAGCGATCTTCTGTACCGGAAGCTATATGGCGGATCAGATCTTCCGATGCTGTTCGGAAAAGGGAATCCGGATCCCGGAAGATCTGAGCCTCCTCGGATACGACAAACCGCTTTCTCCGGAAAAAGCGCTCATTTACGACCGTATCTATTTTGAACCGGAACAGATTGTCAACTGGGCGGAATTCTTCCTGTTGAACCGGCCGGTCCTGAAAGCGTGGGATCCGATCCACGTACTGCTGGAAGCCAAACTGGAAATCCATGGAAGTGTAAAAAACATCAGAAAGGAAAACATGCAATGAGAAGAAGATTCACTCTAATTGAACTGCTTGTCGTAATTGCAATCATTGCCATTCTTGCCGGACTACTGCTCCCGGCACTGAACAGAGCAAGGGAGAAAGCGCGGCAGATCACCTGTATCTCGAACATGAAACAGGTCAATATCATGTTCATCAACTACCTGGATTCCAACGACATGTGGTCTCCGGAAAGTGATGGAAGCTGTTATTATTTCACCCAGGCAGCCTATGGAGATCTGAAATACAGGAAAAACGAGGCGGCAAATCCGGATGCGAAAAAATACAAAAAACCCACCGGTTTTCTGTTCTGTCCCAATGCGACGACCTTTCCCGGTTCCTTGCACGTTTCCAGCTATGTCGCCACCCAGGGGAAGGATGACAATGTTCTGCCTCATGGCGGAGTCTGGTACAACAAGAGTCCATCGGGAACCATTGGACGGAAAATGAACGATATCCGTCCGAACAGTGCCATTTTCATAGAAAAGCGACTGTATCAGCTGTGGAGCGGAACCGCCGGACCGGAACGCGGAAATGTCCTGCCCTATCACACGAATCGTTCCACAAGCGCCTACCGGCCCGGCATGCCGGTGGACTCCAACTGGAGCACCTACGGGAAATATCCAGGCTGGGCAAATCACGATGGCATTTCCGCCGCCTTCCTCTTTTTCGACGGACATGCGGAGCTGATCCGCTTCGGCGTAGAATTCAACAGCGACTGGACAAAAAAATAATTTCAGGAAAGGGATAACAACAAAATGAATCGTAAAAAATTCCGGAATTTTCTTCTTCTCCTTGCATCGGGAATTCTTTTCCCCGCGACAGCAGCGGAAACGGTCTTCTCTTCCGACTTTGCCGCGCAGAAGTGGAACAAGGCTCCTGCATGGACCATCGAAGGAGACACGGCAAAAGCAACCCAGATACCCGGAAAATGGCCCGCGCTCTCGTATCCGATCTCTCTGGATGGCAACAATTTCTACCGCTGTACCTTCCAGTACCGGACCTCCGGCCCGACGAACGCCTCGGACAAGCTCCTTCTGCATGTCCACAAGAAATACAACTTCGCTTATCCGACCGCGACAGAATGGACGACAACGTCCGCATATTTTTATCTCGTCAATTCCGGGAAAGGCGATCTGACCTTCCAGCTGGAAGGGAAAACACCGTTTCAGCTCCAGCTCCGGAAGATTACGCTGGAAAAACTCTCTGCAAACGACCTGAAAAAACTCCGGATTGATTTCAAAAAGGATGGAGGCCCCATGCCGTCGTTCTTCCGCAAACACTTCTGGAAAAATACCGAAGGCTCTCTGCAAGTCGTTCCAGCGGAAGATCATATCGAAGGCGGAAAGGCTATGCGGATCACGGCGCAGGCAAAATCCGGGAAAAAGCAGCTCTCTGTTTACTCTCTCCATCTTCCGCTGGAACCGGAAAAACGCTACCGCCTCTCCCTCTGGGCAAAAGCCGATACTCAGACTCCGTTTTCCTTCTATATCGACGGCTATGTCAGCGGACAGAAAAAACACTGGTACAAGGGTACTCAGACAAAACTGACTCCCCGCTGGGAAAAACAGATAATGGAATTTTCCGGCCCGGCTCTTGCAGAACATCCGCAGATGAACAAACGGACCGCCTATTTGATTTTCTCGTTTCCCGCTTCGGAAAATGAAACGGGGATCAATATTCAATCCATTGAACTGGAACGGCTTGATAAGTAAGATGAAACCTGTTTTTTCTTTTCTGACCACACTTGTTTTTCTCCCGCTGGCAGCGGAGAATCTGCTCCTCAATTCCAGCTTTGAACTGGGGCATGCCGGGTATCAGATCTGTAAATTCATCCCTCTGGATAACAGGGACAGCGCAAACAGCAGCCCGGAACTGGACCCGAAAGAAAAAATCCACGGCACGTTCAGCCTGAAATGTCCCAACCCGCGCGGAGATTGGATGCAGATGATCTCTCATGAAGTTGAACTGAAAAACGGAAAGGAATATACGGTCTCCGCATGGATGAAAAGTGACCGCCCGCTCACTCTTCAACTGGAACTCTTCACGGTAGTCCATCAGCCGCCGGAGATTGTGAATCGCTGGTATTCCCGCTCAAAAAAAATGAATCTCACACCGGAATGGAAACGTTATCATTTCACAATCCGTGCGGAGAAACCGTTTCTGCATCCATTTCTCAGGATCAGCTGGAAAGGTGGGACAGTCTGGTTTGACGCATTGCAGATCAGCGCAGGAAAACTTCAGGAGTACCTCCCGGCTTCGGAGCTCGAATTCGCCATTCTCGGGCCGGAGCGGACAGTAAAACCCGGCAGACAAAATCTGACAATCCGGGGAATCAACTATTCCGGAAATATCCTTCACGCTGAACTAGCTTTGAAGCTGGATGAGCTCTATTTCGGGAAGACTCTCGCCTCCGCCACCCGGAAAATGACTCTCCCGGCAGGGAAGTCCGTGGAACACCCCCTTCCCTTCTCCACACCGAACGGAATTTTTCGCGCAGGCGGATCAGCGGACTGCGGTGGAAAAGCCGTCCCGCTCCTGCCATTCGATTTCGGTGCTGCGCCGGAACTGCCCCGGACCCGGATCGCCCCTGATACGACCTTCTCAATCGGATACAGCGGAGCCGCCGGTGTGTTTACCAGTCCGGATGGCGTACCCGCCTTCCGGGTCCTCGGCGGCGGAGAAAACGATCATTACGCCGCTCTGCGCCGTCAAGGGGTACGGATCAACCGTCTGCATGACGACAACGCATTCGGGTGGGAAACGATCGAGCCCGAACCGGGCAGGTACAACTGGCAGGTGCTGGACCACATCATTGATTCCGGCTTGAAATACGGAATCGAAACCATGCCTGTTCTCGGCGGAAAAGGCATGCTCGACAGATCGGGAAAAACTCCACGGGACAACTGGCACATCCGCAAAAACAGCCGGAAAGCAGGAACATTCATGGGAGGACGACATCAGGGGTGGCTTCCACCGGAAAAGGCATGGTACGATTTTGTGGAAAATCTTGTGCGCCACTGCCGGGGACGCGTCCGCTATTATGAGATCGTCAATGAACCGAATCTTTTCATGACGCCGGAAAACTACACCCACTATCTGAAGCTCGCATACGAAGCGGCGAAAAAGGCTGATCCGGACTGCCGAATTGTCGGAATTTGCAGTACCGGAGATCTCGGCGGACGGCTCGGAGAATTCATCGAAGCGTGCGGAAAACTCGGAGCTTTCCAGTATCTCGACATTCTCTCGTTCCACCCGTACAGCGCGCAACTTGACAGCTATCCGACTCCGGCGGAACAGCAAATCCGCGACATCCGCAACATCGTCGACCGCTATCGGAAAAACCTTCCCCTCATGAATTCAGAACTCTATTACATCCACTCCCGGATGCCCGATCAGAAAATCGCCGGCAATGACGACTGGATCGCCGCCGGGAAATTTCCAGCCCGCAACACGGCAAAACGCTATCTGATCGACCTCGGAGCCGGAACCATGAGTTCCATCTCCCTGAACGGGCACCAGTATCTCCATAACGACCTGCGTCCGCATTTCGGCTACTCGAATCACAGGGCAGTTGCGGAAATGATCCCGAATGCGCACTTCATAGCAGGAAATACGTTCGCCCGCTTTCTCGAAGGAGCAAAACCTCTGAAACAGCTCAAACTGCTGAACGGCATCAACGGCTTTCTCTACCGGACGCGCGAAGGTAAAGAGATCGCCGCAATCTGGGCGGTCTACGATGGAGAAGAATTCAAGGCGGACTTCTCTGCCGTCGACATCCGGGTCTTCGACCTCTTCGGCAATGAACATCCGACAGATGCCCCGCTCAAACTCACAGCCGATCCCTGCTATCTGACCGGTCATAACCTTTCCCGGCAACTGGAATCGGTCATCTTCCATCCGGAACGCACCTATACCGTGACGGGAATACGGGAAAGCGCCGAAAACGGAAAAAAAGCGCTTGCCGTCGAAGTGCGGAACAACACAGCACAGCCTCTCATGCTGGCACTCCGGATCAAGGGATCAAAAAAGATACACAACGTCAAACTTGCCGGACAACAGAAACAGACCGTTTTCTTTCCGCCGGAATCGTCGCTGGAAAAGATGGCAACGCTCCTTGTCTCAGACGGAAAAACTGTTGACAGCCATACACTTCCGCTTCGTCCCTGTAAATATCTCCGGAATGGAGAACGCATCCTGCTGAACGGCAGCAGTTTCCGGGTTTCGTCCGACGCGAAAGCGCTGACTGTATCAATCGACATCCATGACCGCAAGCGCGGAAATCGGCGGGAAAAAGCTCCCTGGGAAGGAGACTGCATCGAACTTTTTTTTGATTCCCGTCCTTCGGAACATCTCAATCGGAATTTATATACAGACAATGTGTTTCGTCTGTTTCTCGCCCCGAAATCCGCAAACGGCCTTCCGGCGGAGTTCTCCGGAAGCCGGAATCTGGAGCTGAGCAGACTCATCCACAGCATCCAAGATACCGGAACAAACTACACCGCAACGGTAACGATTCCCTGGGAAGCGCTGCATCTCTCCGGTCCCGCACCGATCGGCTTCGATCTCATCTGGAACGATTCCAACGGCACACAACGGGAATCCGCCCATCCCTGGGCGGGAAACGAATTCAACTGGCGGGATCGTTTTAATTTCGGGATCTATCTCCCGTAACTCCATAAAGAAAGGAAGTTTTTCATGAAAAGCATCTTCAAACGCTGGAGCGGAAATCCCGTTCTGCGGCCGGAAAATATGCCGGGCGACTGTTTTGCTGTTTACAATGGCGGAGCCGTCAGCCGTGATGGAGAGTACATCATGCTCGTCCGCACGGAGGATACCTCCCGTTTCCAGCAGGTCTGGTGCGCCCGGAGCCGAGATGGATATCACTTCACCCCCGATCCGGAACCGGTCCGTTTTCTCGCGGATGATATGGAGGAGTATCGGAAATATACAGCCGACTCCTTCTATGATCCGCGAATCAATATTGTGGAAGGAAAATATTACATCACCTACGCCGCGTATACTTTCCGCTACGGCTGTCGAATCGGTCTCGGGGTCACAGAAGATTTCCGAACAGTTCGCCACGTCTCCTTTCCTCACCATGTCCAGAATCGGAATGCGGTTCTGTTCCCGGAAAAGATCAACGGAATGTACTGGATGCTCCATCGCCCCGAATGCGGAGGAACTGGAAATCTCTGGATCTCCTGCTCGCCGGACCTGCGGTTCTGGGGCGACTGCCGGATCGTCGCAACTCGCGGAAGCGGAAGATGGGACAGTCTCAAGATCGGAGCCGGAACCCCTCCACTCAAAACAGAACGCGGATGGCTCGTATTTCTGCACGCCGTCGATACAAACTGTGCCGGACACTACTACACAGCAGGCGCAATCCTTCTGGATCTGAACGATCCTTCAAAAGCAGTCGGCCGCTCCCGGATGCTGATGTGTCCCGAAGCGCCGTATGAAACGAACGGATTCGTACCGAATGTGATTTTCCCCTGCGGTGCCGTTCTGGAAAACAATGGACGCATTCGGATCTACTATGGAGCTGCCGACAATTTTGAATGTCTGGCGGAAACCACTCTCGGAGAAGTTCTGGATTCCATCCATTGAAAAGAACTCGCCGCAGCAGAAAATAGCAAGATTTTCTCTTTTTTCTGAACCCTTTTTTCATCTTGAAAAAGAGAGAATGTGGAAATATGTTTCTTCAACATCCAAATCAAAAAAGGATACGGGAACAATGACGGAACAATATCTGGATTCCTCCCTCTCACCACAAAGCAGGAGCGAGGACCTTCTGCGTAGATTGAGCGTGGAGGAAAAAATCGGACAGCTCTGCAAAGGAAGAGGATTCGACTATTATTCCAGAAACGGACATACAATCGAGCTGAACCCGGATTTTGTCGAATGGATGCACAAGCGTCTCTTTGGAACCATTTACGGTGTTCTGCGAGCCGACTGGTGGACCCGTCGCGGTTTTGAAAACGGAATTCCCGCAAAAATGGCGCGGGAGGCACGCAACCGTTTCCAAGAGCTGGCCCTGGAAAGTTCCCGCTGGAAAATTCCGTTTCTGTTCGTCGAAGAGGCTCCGCACGGAATCATGGCTCTGGACACAACGGTGTTTCCCACCGCTCTCGGAATGGGTGCAACTTTTGATTCTCCCCTTCTGGAAGAAATCGGAAGCGTCATGGGACAGGAAAGCGCCGCAGCGGGAATCCACTCTCTCTATGCGCCCATTCTTGATCTGGCGGTCGATCCCCGCTGGAGCCGGGTGGAAGAGTGTTTCTCGGAAAATCCGTTTCTGGTGTCCGAACTTGCCGGAGCCATGGTGAAAGGAATCCGTTCGTTCCACGTGGAACCGACACTGAAACATTTCGTCGGCGGTGGACGCAGTGAAGGCGGACACAATCAGGAATCCGTTCAGGAAGGTTTTCTGGCACTCAACAATCAGGAACTGCTCCCGTTCCGCACCTGCATTAAACAGGGTTCCGCCTTCGTGATGAGCACTTATCATGACGTGGATGGAGAACCCTGCACGGGCAGTTCCCTGCTTCTGAACAAAATCCTGCGCAAAAAACTCGGCTTCAAAGGATTCGTCATCGCCGATGCAGGAGCTATTGAAATGCTTCATTTCCGCCGCCTTGCGAAAGACAGGAAACATGCAGCCGCACGCGCCCTTCTGGCAGGCTGCGACGGGGATTCCGGACACAGTACCCTCGCAGAATGCGGACAATCTCTGCTGGATGCCTGGGAAAGCGGCCTGATACAGGAATCGGATCTGGATCAGGCCGCGGGCCGCCTGCTGGAAATCAAATTTGCTCTCGGTCTTTTTGAACATCCCTGGACAGACGGAAAACCGGAAACGATTTTTGCCTCAGATCCGCACCGGGAAGTTGCTCTGAAAACAGCCAGGGAATCTCTGGTTCTGTTGAAAAACGACGGGATTCTTCCGTTTTCCCGTACAGTCCGTTCCATCGCAGTCATCGGTCCAAATGCAGATCAGGGAATGAACATGCTGGGAGATTATACGGCGCCTCAACGCAAGGAAAACCTCTGCACGGTTCTGGAGGGAATCCGCCATCTTGCGGAAAAATCCGGCATCCGGGTTTCCCACGCGCCAGGATGCGGAATCCGGCAGATGGACCGCAGCGGTTTCTCCGAAGCGCTGAAACTTGCAGAAGAGGCGGACCTGATTGTCTGGGTGCCCGGAGGATGCAGCACCCGCTTCGGCAATGTGCAGACGGATCCGGTCACCGGTGCAGCCCTGACCCCGCCCGTCACCGAATCCGACACCTGCGAGAAAGAGTCCGGAGAAGGAACCGACCGCGCAACTCTCAACTTGAGCGGGGTCCAGATGGAACTCTTCCGGAAGCTGACTGAGACAAAGAAAAAGATCGTAAGCGTCCCGATTATGGGGCGCCCCCTTCTTCTGGAAGAGATCCTTGAAAAATCCAATGCACTGCTCTGCGCCTGGTACCCGGGAATGCGGGGAGGAGAGGCGATTGCAGAAGCCCTGTTCGGAATCTTCTCGCCGGCGGGGAGACTTCCGGTCGCCCTGCCCCGCAACGTCGGTCAGCTTCCGGTTCACTGCAATGCGGTGAATTTTTCCAGACGGGATTACATTGATTCTCCAGGAGCCCCGCTTCGGCCTTTCGGCTTCGGCCTGAGCTATACAACGGTTGAGTATAAAGAGCTGAAGGTGGATGGACGTTCCGTTTCCATTGTCTGTCGAAATACCGGAAAAATGCCATCCGATGAAGTGGTTCTCTTTTATCTTCAAGCGGAGGAAAGTTCTGTCATCCGGCCGGAACGGGAACTGTTCGCGTTTCGCCGGATTCATCTCGTTCCGGGAGAAGAGCAGCAGATCAAGGTGGACGTAACCAATGACGCTCTCGGTATATACGACCGTAACGGAGATTTTCACCTGGAACCGGGAAGATTCCGGATCCTTGCCGGAGGCAATCCAGACGGCTGCCTGAGTGCAAGTTTCGAAGTGCAGAACAGAAAATAAGCAGATGGAACACAATACTCTGTACAAAGGAGCGAGGGATATTCCTGCATCTTTTACAGGCATGTCCACATCAACATTCACCTCTCAGTTCTTCCAGCCTGTATTCAATCGCTGCGCCTATCATGCGGAACAACATGCGGTGTTTTCACGGTTTCCAGGATGATCTCGTGTAATTCGTGCCATAATCGACACGAATATCGCAAGGCTGTGATGGAAATTTTCCGGGAAATGAATTCATAATGTTCTGTTTCAAAACTCGAATCAATTCCGCAGGTACATACAGGGAGCTTCTCTTTCGAGAACGTCGCAGCTGCTCGACACTGTAACTTTTCTGAGAAAAAAAAATTTTCTGAACGGGAAACATGCGCAGAAAACCGGCTGCTCGTAACGATTCAGCACCGGCATCCCGAGTTTCCGTTCATCAC
Source organism: uncultured bacterium (assembly GCA_949292215.1). GTDB lineage: Bacteria > Verrucomicrobiota > Lentisphaeria > Victivallales > UBA1829 > UBA1829. Next base: position 7,999 of record CASEYW010000048.1, on the reverse strand, counting down.
TGGTGAGATTAATAATGCAGAAATAATCGTTTTTCTTATATCCTGTGATTGAAAAATTAAGATATTTAGCCATATTACTAAATAGAAGGAGGTGTTATGCTGAAATTTGATAAAAACTGCTGTCGCCATGAAGCGGAAATCTTCAAGGCGCTCGGGCACCCGACGCGGCTCTGGATTGTCAAACAGCTTGCGGACGGTCAGGAACACTGCGTCTGCGAATTTGTCGAGGCGGTCGGAATCCGGTTTGCCACCATGAGCCAGCATCTCTCCATTCTGAAAAATGCCGGAATCATCATTGATGACAAGCGGGGCAAACAGGTTTTTTACCGTCTTTCCTGTCCGTGCATCCTGCCCGTCCTCCGGTGTCTGAAGGAGAAGCAGGAGGAGTAACTCTTTTTTTGTCTTATATTTCGTCTTTTAACTAAATAAATAAGGATCTGCAACATGTGGAGAACACAATGGAAATGCCTGACCGGACTCGTCGGGGGATTTCTCCTCTGTTACTATTTACCGGTTGGAACGGAACGATTCAACCATGCAGTGATTGAATCGCTGGAACTTGTGAAATGGTATGCCCGGGAGCACGTTCTGCTCTGTCTGATTCCGGCGTTCTTCATTGCGGGAGCCATTGCCGTATTCGTGAGTCAGAGAGCGGTCATGCGGTATCTGGGGCCGAAGGCGAAAAAATGGATTGCCTATCTGGTTGGTTCCGTTTCCGGCTCCATTCTGGCAGTCTGTTCGTGTACAATTCTACCTTTATTTGCTGGAATTTACAAAATGGGAGCAGGACTTGGCCCGGCATCCGCCTTTCTCTATTCCGGGCCTGCCATCAACATTATGGCGATCGTATTGACCATCCGGGTACTGGGTATTGAAATCGGAATCGCCCGGGCTGTCGGAGCGATCGGACTTTCGATCATGATCGGTGTGTGCATGCACCTGATTTTCCGCCGGGAAGAACAGGAAAAAGCGCGCCTGGCTGATGACCTTGCGGATACGGAATCCGGACACCCCCTCGGACAGAATGTTCTGTATATCGGCAGCATGATTGCGATCCTGTTTTTTGCAAATCTGGGGAAATCTGAAGATTCCGGAGCCTTGTGGACGGCTTTCTGGAGTGTCAAATGGTATCTGACGAGTCTTGCAGCCTTCGTGCTCGGATTCATGCTGATCCGGTATTACGGCATGAAATGGTGGAAACTGGTGTGTGTTGCCGCTCCGGTGGTTGTGCTGGCAATCCTGTTCCCGGACATGCCGTTGCTGGCATTCACTACGGGTTTTCTCGGAATCGGAGCTTTTACAAGCACAGAAAAAGAGGGGGACCTCCGAAACTGGTTTGAAAGCAGCTGGGATTTTGCGAAGAAAATCATGCCGCTCCTGCTGCTCGGCGTATTGATTGCCGGACTTCTCCTGGGACGCGTCGGTCAGGAAGGCCTGATTCCGTCCGACTATGTAGGGAAACTGGTCGGAGGGAATTCATTGCCCGCCAACTTCTTTGCGGCATTCGCCGGAGCATTCATGTATTTTGCGACTCTGACCGAAATACCGATTCTCGAAGGGTTGATCGGTGCGGGCATGGGGAAAGGTCCGGCACTGGCTCTGCTGCTGGCCGGACCGGCGCTTTCGCTGCCGAACATGTTGGTTATCAACAGTGTGATAGGGAGCCGGAAAACAGTTGTATTCGTTTCTCTGGTGATTCTGTTTTCCACGCTTCTCGGTTATCTCTACGGAAACTGGTGAAAATTCGTGACAACAAAGGAAAAAGGATACGAAGGAGAATGAACACATTCCTGGATACCCTGGACTACTTCGGCTTCATTTTTCTGGAGCTGGTGGTTCTTTTTCTCTCAATCAGTACTGCAATCTCTCTGATATTGCAATACATTCCCCGGAAGAAATTTGGCAACTATCTCTCCGGACGTACAGGATACTTGATGGCCGCAGTTCTGGGAAGCATCACTCCTTTCTGTGCCTGCTCGACTATTCCGCTGGCCCTGGGGTTGCTGAACGCCGGAGTCTCCATCGGTCCCGTTCTGACGTTTGTGCTGGTCTCCCCGCTGCTCAATCCGATCATCGTCGGGATGGTCTGGACATTGATGGGATGGAAAGCGTGCCTGATCTACTTTTCCGCCTGTTTTTTTTCGGCAATGGCGGGCGGCTGGCTGATGAAACTGTTTCATGCGGAACGAGATGTACGAAAATTCGCTGACCCGGAAACGAGCTTCTGTCCCGGAGAAACATCCGAACCGCCCGCTTCCGCTGCTTTTAAGGAGAAGTTGAAAAAAGCGTTTTCCGACGCTTACGGGGATTTGCAAAGGGTGCTGATTTATCTGATCGTCGGCACCGCAATCGGATCAACCATCTACGGATATATTCCTCAGGAGTGGATCGTCTCACTTGCCGGACCGGAGAACCGGTTCGCGATTCCAGCTGCCGCGCTGGCAGGGGTACCGCTGTACATTCGGGCGGAAAGTGCGATCCCGATCGGATTGGCACTGGAGCAGAAGGGAATGAGTCTCGGCGCTGTAATCGCCTTGATCATCGGCGGCGCAGGCATGGCAATACCGGAAATGTCAATGCTGCTGAGTATCTTCAAGGGACGAATTGTCGCAGCGATTGTCGCTTTGATATTCTTCACCGCAGTGATCGGTGGATATCTGTTTGACGTTCTATTGTTCTAATCAGCACACAAACATAAGGATTCAGAAGAATGACGAAAATTCAAATTCTCGGTTCAGGCTGTGACAAGTGCAAAAAACTTGCCGCCAATGCGAAACTGGCGGCGGAACAGCTCAATCTTCCCTGCGAAATGGAAAAAGTCGAAAACATCAATCAGATCACAGCCTTCGGCGTCATGATGACTCCGGCGTTGGTTGTGAATGGAAAAGTCGTCAGTTCCGGCAAGGTCCTGACACCTGGTGAAATTGCAGGATTTCTCGCGACCCCGGTCTGTGATTGCGGCGGACAATGCACGTCTTCCGAAACGAAAATGACGGAATCTCCCTGCTGTTGCAAAACTCCGGCAGAATCCACCGTTCCCTGCTGCGGAACCGGTGGTTCTGAAAAGAAATCTGCCTGCTGCTGTAACGGAAGCGGCAAAAAGAAGTTCATGACCATTCTCCTGCTTCTTTTCATAATGGCAAGCATCGGATTCATGGTTATCAAGCGGATCAAAGGCAGATCTTCCGTCACGCCGGCCGTCAGGACGGAACAAACAACTCCTGCTGTCTCACAAAAGAAAGATCCCTTGACTGTTTACTATTTTCATGGCAATCAGCGCTCCATGACCTGCAACAAAATGGAACAGTTGACCAGACAAGCAGTCGAAGAAAAATATGCAGAAGAACTTGCTTCCGGGAAGATTGTCTTCCGATCGGTTAATGTGGAAGAACCGGTCAATGAACACTTCATTAAAAATTTTGGATTGACCGGTCAAAGCGTTGTTGTGTCCGGAAACGGAAGATTTGAAAAATTTGACTCCGTATGGGATCTGATTCGCGAACCGGAAAAATTTCTGTCCTATATTCAAGGTGGCATAAAGAAAATGATGGAGAAATCACTCCCTAAATGAACATTGCACCGGTAAACAGATGTCGCCGCCGGATGGAAGACGAGCAGGCGCACACTCTGAAATGCAATATGGTGGAAGCGAATTCCACCGAAAATTGAAAAGCATGGAGAACCCCTTTATTGCGTAAAAACAAGTAATAACCTCTTCCCCATCAAACGCTAACGCAGATCTGCAACGGAAGCGCCCTGATGAAAGAAAAAATCAAACAGGAATTCCCGTTTTCCCGTTGCAAAATTCTCAGCTAAAAGCACTTCCAAAGCCTTTTGAGCTCGCGACGGAGCATCCATTTCAAATCTGGTAATATCCGGAGTAAACGCATACTCCGGCAACGCCGCTGAAAAAAGTATTATGGAAATATCTTCCGGAACACGAATCCCCAGATCAGCGGCGTGATGAAGAAGAATCCGACACATACGTTCCTCGGAACAGATCCATGCCGTGTGCCGACGTTTTTTGAGAACCCTCCGCAAAGATTCCGGATCATTGAAGGAATCACTGACAACATCGCTCCCCAGATCAAAATCCGGATAAACGTTCAGAATCCCTCGTAACATCATATCAATCCGATGAATAAAAACTTCGTCCAGAGATTTCAGCCCCTTCAAGATGCCAAGGCCTCCGAAAAAAGCGATTCTTTGATGTCCTTTTTCCTTCAGGAAAGAGGCTGCATTGACAGCCACCTTATAATGATCCGGATGTAAAACAGTTCCTTCATAAGAATAAGCTTCACCGATTCCAATGACTCGGATTCCCGCGTCCAGCAGCTCTCTGGTATGAGGTGCAAAAAAATCAGAAACCCCCAACTCTATCACACAATATGGCTTAAGCGCAAGCATCCTCTGGAGCAAATGGGAACAAGTTCCCAGCAGAAAAACCGTATCAAAACCTTTTTTCTGGAGGCCTTCCATTATTAGAAACGGAACGGAATTATCGGTCTCGTGCTTCAGTAGATCTGAGGAAGCAATAAAGACGGCAGTCCGCTTGGGCTCCTGAATAAAAAGACGATTTTTTACATTGTTGCTGCGCCAGCCAATTTCTTCACAATAGCGCTGAACTTTTTTACGGATCTCTTCGCGAACACCAGGTTTCCCGTTGATTGCTCTGGAAGCTGTCCCAAGCCCCACTCCGCAATTTTTTGCAATATCTTTAATTGTAATTTTTTTTCCCGGCATCGTCCTAGATCCTTCCTTGAAAATATCCGGAGAGACTCCTATTTCTTCTCTGATACAAATACACATTCTTTTTGGAAATTTCAATTCCCGTCATGGAAATATTTCCGTTTTTCTGCTTCTCACATAGTCCGCCGATTTTCCCTTTCAACATTTTCCGCTCTCTGATTGACGAAGGATATGAGGAAAAAAGAAATTTCTTCCTCCACCTCACTTCCCAATTTCATAAACGACGGTATTGTTAAAAAGATTTTCCGCCAGGAATTGATGATAGTTCTGGACGGAACCATGTGTAATGCCCCCTCGATTTTCAAGGGAGCCATTACACTCTTCCGAATCCGCCCTGAAAGGGAAGTCATTTCCTTTCAGGAGCCGGCCCAACGCTTTCCCGCTCAATGAGTTCATACTCGATTTCATGCGTTGGAGGAATCTTTTTCTGAACGATTGAGCAGCAGCATTCTGCTATTTTTTCATAGGGCATACGGATCGCTGTCAGCGGAATTGTATTGACCTGATTGCAGAACGCAGAATCTCCAACTACGATAGAAATATCTTCCGGAATTCTCCAGCGCAAATCCTGAAGAATCCGTGCGATTTTCGCACCCTCCGTGATAGAGGGACAGATCAAAGCGGTAATTTCTCTACGGAGCAGACGAGTCAGCGCCTGATGCGGTTCCTGGTCATTGGTAAATTCCTGAAAAGCGTTTGAGAGAAGATTTTTCTGCTGCATCGCAAAAAGAAACCCCTCCCGTTCCTCCCAGGGACGCTGATTGTCCGGGATTTCAAAACCGACACCAAGAAAACCTATTCTTCTGTGACCTTTGCGATACAACAAATCCACCACTTTCATCAGAGCTCCCTTGTGATCCGCTCCGATGCAGAAACAGTGCGGCTGATTCTGTTTTTTCCAGTTTACATAGATCAACGGTGCGATCAGATGTTCCTTCCAATACGGAAAGATCTGTTCATCGGGAGCCAGAGAAATGACAGCATCAAATCCAACATTTCCCAGCATGGGCAGGACCGTGGAACGGCCTGCAACAGTCTCGTATCCAACCTTCTGAAATACCGACTGCAGCGCATTGAACATCTCATAGTAGTATTCCCCATGGATCAGCGTCTCCCCTGCAGGAGCAAGAACGAGAATCTTTCCCATCCGGGAGGTATGACAGAAAATATAACCGCAACGTTGAATTTCCGCCCGGACTTTTTCCCGAATCTCCTCCGCCACATACGGTCTGTTGTACAGAACCCGACTCACGGTCGCCGGAGAAACATGGCATTTCATTGCAATTTGAACAATGGTCATTCGTGATCTGTTTTTCGCCATAAACCTCCCCTTTCCTGCTGAAAACTCTCCATCACGACAGAACTCCGGAAGATGAAGCAGAAATACAATAAAACCACCACAACAACTTTTCAACCTGCTTGAAAATATTTCATGAAATATTTTATATTTTCACATATATTTCATGATACAAATCACTCCTCCCCCTCTTGTTTTTGTTGTCGCTTTATTGTATAATATTTTCCGGACAAGGTATCATGATCTAGAAAAAGGAGTTTGTTTATTATGAAAACCGTATCGCAGAAACGAACCTTCCCAAAGAGAAAAACCGTTCGGATTTCCTGGAAATCAAGAAAATTTACAATGATAGAACTTCTGGTCAATACATCACAACATAACTGTTTTTCGTTATTATTAAAATCCCCTCAGCTTCCATAGAAACCAAGGGGATTTTCTTTCTCAATCATCAAGAGTCAATTGTCCTAACTCCACATTAAGAACTGCGGCTACTTTACGCAGAGTTTCTGCTTGATTCGTCTCACTTTTCTCTATCTGAGAAAATGCACTTTGGGTAATTCCCAATGCAGCAGCAAGTTCTTTCTGAGTTTTGTTCCGATAGATACGCCATGCTTTAATCAGGCTGTATCCTTTCAAAGCATTCATTTCTGCGACTTCCAGAGGGAAAGAAACTTTTTCATCTCTTTTTTCCGCAATAGCCAGTTTCCGTTGCATTCGCTCAAATTCGCCAAAAGGAATTACAGCAAATGCAGGACGATTATTTTCATTGATGATTTGAACATTGGCAAGCATTTCAACACCTCCTATCTCTGGATGACAATCCCATATTTCTTACGAATAAGTCCGGTCATCTCGTTTTTTGATTTCTTCAACGCTTATTTCGTTGATCTCAAGGGTTTCATCATTTGTGGCATTGAACAAAACCCGATAATTCCCAACCCGCAGCCTGTAGTCATATTCATAATTCTTTAGGGCTTTGACATCACCCCATGTTTCCGAATCTTTCAGCTTTGTCATCGCTTCAAAAATTTTTATCTGCTGTTGTTGTTGAATTTTTTTCAGTTGCTTCAATGCCTTTTTTGTGATTTCAACATTATATTTCATCTGCAAGCAACCCCGAAAGTTTCCATTCATCTTTCTCCCTAATACCATATTATACATCGAATAATAAGAAAAACAAGTCGCATTTTGATGAAATATAAGAAAATATTGGTATTTTAACTTATTTTATATCAAACATGCAGTGCTTGAGTTCAGGCTTTATCGGAAAATTGAATTTCTGAAAACCGGATTTTCTGAAAAAATTTTTTGACCGACTCAAGGGACCGGCTATCCCAACCGGAAATTATCCATCAAGGCGACACATTCTTGATTCATTTTCTGCAGAATACCGGATTCTTTCACCCTCCGAAGATGCATCAAAACGGCTCCATTATTCCATTCTGAAATCCTTTCATTTCTTCGTTCTCCAAATCGTTCTGATCTGATCCATTTTCTGTCTTTTTTGACTCCTGAAACTGGATTCTTTTTTGTATATTATTATCGATAAAAATAGAAATAATACTAATAAAATTATCTATTTTTAGACTTGATTTTTCTTGTTTTGGATCTATCTTAAGCATTAGAAAATAAACAAGTTACATTAAAAATAAGAGGTAAAAAATGGACGAGAGAGCGCAACTTACCGGAATGCACTTTGGAATCGAAATTGAAACCGTGAATCTGAACAGGAAAGACACCGTAGAAGCGATTCGGAATGTCATCGGGGGAACCGTAGAACATGAAGGGGGAAGTTATGATAAATGGCGTTGTACGGCTCCCGACGGTCGGCAATGGAAAGCCGTTTCCGATGCAAGTATCGGTCGCAGCAATGCGGAAGTCGTGAGCCCCATTCTTACCTATCCCGATGACGTTCCGGTATTACAGAATATCGTCAGAGCGATTCGTAAGGCG
>CASEYW010000047.1 GCA_949292215.1 uncultured bacterium | reverse complement strand
TGAATCATTGTTACATGAACTTCAAATAAAACTTGTGGTTATTGTCGATGATTTGGACCGATGCTTACCTGACACGGCTATTTCAACATTGGAAGCAATGCGGTTGCTCCTTTTTATGAAAAATACTGCATTTATAATTGCAGCTGATGAAAACATGATTCGGAAAGCGGTTAGTGCACATTTTGAAGGTTCAGTCTTATCTGATGAACTAGTCACTAATTACTTTGATAAACTCATTCAAGTGCCAATATCAGTACCCTGCCTAGGAATCTCTGAAATTAGGGCCTATCTGATGATGTTGCTTGCACAAGACTACTTATCACAAAAAATAATAACTCATGATGAATATAAGTCCGTAAAGGAGTTCTTTGAAAAAAAATTAAAGTCATCGTGGAATACAGCAATTACGGGGAAAGAACTTGAACTCGCATGGGGAAACAGAAGCCAGCAAACAGAAATTGCTATGGGAATTAAAATAGCAGATGAATTAGCACCGCTTCTCGCTACATCAAGAAACATTCTCGGTAATCCGAGACTTATCAAACGTTTTTTAAATGAGATAAAAATCCGCCAGGCGATAGCTCATACTCAAGGGATGAATATCCCTTGGGCTCAACTGGTGAAATTTCAACTACTCCTTCGGTGTGCACCACCCAAGGCTATTGATTTCATGCAACAGGAGTTGTTGGATAGTAATGATGGGAAATTGGTTTTTTTGAAGAATATCGAAAACGAATTAACAAATAATTTTACATATAAAGCACCTGATGCTTCTTGGGAGGACTCATTTATTGAAAAATGGGTAATGCTACAGCCTCCACTGGGCGATGTTGATTTAAGGCCGTTATTCCATTTACGCAAGGATTCCATTGGTGCCACCGTGTCGTACCGTCCTCTATCGTCGGATGCACAAACGCTATTTGAAGAGATTCGTCTTGCCTCACAGTGGGATAGATCTTTTGAGGATAAGATTAATAATTTGGGCAAAGAAGAAAAAAAACAAATTTTTACCTATCTTCTCCGAGAAATCGAAAAAGGGGCATGGGGGGCCAATTCCGTAAATAAAATTTTGATGATGGCTGATATTTGTGCTGAATTGCGAGGAGAAGCTCACTTGTTGCTGGAGCAGATTCCTCCCGTTAATATATGCGCCAGCCATGTATCTATGGTTTCCAGGTACAGTTGGGCAAAAACAACGTTGTCTAAATGGAAAGACTTTCCTTCACTTAAAGATACCGTCGTAAAAGCTATTGAACAGAAATTAAAAGAGAGGGCCTAAGATGGGAACATCGACTTCTAGCAATGGGCCTAACGGTGGTATTTCATTTGATCCGCCTTGGCTTGTGTCTGAAGAGGAAGACGGAAACGTTTCTATCCCAGAACCCGAGTCTCCCGAATTATCTTTTTTAGATATCCCGACTGTTCTGCGACCTAATGATATCGCTCCTAGGGCTCGTTATGCACCTGCAAGAAAAGCACTAAATCAATATATCGCATCGGGGAATCGAAATGTCCTAAAGAAAGCTTTAGGAGCTTATTCCCGTAAGGGAATGGGAGGAGCTTCTCGTCTTGCAGGCAGAATGAGCCTATCGGCTCAAAATGGAGCCAATGCTGTAGCCTTTTTTAATAGTTTTACGGATGGAAAAAGTAATGAAAATTCGCAATGGTTAAAAGACTTACTAAATGCAAATGTCTCGCAAACAGATATTTTTGATAAAATTGCAGCAAAGATATCTCCTGAAGTTGGAAGTATTGATGAAAATTCTTGCAGAGATTCAATCACGCAAGCATTGATTGATCTAGAAGAATCCGATCCCAATTTTGACATTACAAATCTCTCTGCTGATAACATACAAGATTTTCTATGTTTTTTTCTGAGTAATGAGATTTTTAATCGTGTTATTATTGACATAGGACAATCATTTGAACGCCACTTTTCAGTACAAGAAACATGCGATCGTAAAAAAGAAATGCGTGAATACATTTCTTTTGAGGTTAAAAAGCAGGTTGCTAATCATTGGAAAAGCGACACATATATAACCAAAACAGCCATCTCACAGGTGTTACAACAAATAATCCGCGATACTTTTTTTATTTTTGAGGAAGAGGAAAAATGATAAAATTTATCTGTTGTAAAGAATCCAATATTCCTCATGAAATTCCAGAAGATACATATTATTTTGCGTTATACCCTTCACATTCAATTTTGCGAGAAAGAGTAGGATATATTAACATCGATTTTTTGAAAAAAATAAAAAAACTAGGAATTTTTCCACACGTTAAAGAATTCGATTTTGTTACCATTGCATTGTCAGTTGCCGCAATAGATAACGCAATGTTACGGCAGAAGTCTGTAGATGGCTGGACTCGTAATATTCATGCTAGGATTTCTCTTTCTGATCCAGCCCCATGGAACCTTCAACGAGATTCCTTGCAGAAGGCATTCCATTTTTTAACTGGCGACTATTGGTTTTTTGATTTTACTGCTGGGGGATGGACACCTCTTGAGTGTCCGAATAATTCTTCTGTTGCTTTGTTGGACGCTGATTGTATATGTCTTCTTTCCGGTGGATTAGACAGCTTTATTGGTGCAATTGATTTACAAACGCAAAATAAAATCCCCCTTTTTGTCTCTCAAATAACAAGAGCGGATGCTTCCATACAGCGAGAGTTGGTAGCATTGCTTAATGCTTCTGAAAGACATGTTGCATTAAGTTTTTCAACAAAAACACCTTGCAAAGAGACTGAAAAATCTACTCGCGGAAGATCAATTGTGTTTTTTGCATATGCATTACTGGCAACTTCACTAATTCGTCGCACCCCATCTGAATATGTTGAGATTTTTGTTCCTGAAAACGGCTTCATCAGCCTAAATATTCCAATGAACTCAGGAAGAATTGGAAGTTTAAGCACAAAAACAACCCATCCTGTATACTTAGGTTTCATACAAAGAATATGGGATGAAGTTCATATACGATCCATACTTAAGATGCCGTATCAATTTATGACCAAAGGAGACATGCTTACAGAGTGTTCTAATAAGAAACTTTTAGAACAAGGCGCTTTCTTAACGGCAAGTTGTGGGAAATATGCGCATTACGGAAGACGACATTGTGGACGATGTTTACCATGCTTAGTTCGTCAAGCTGCTTTTCTTAAAGCAAAGATGCCAGATAAAACTAGAAACGGCTATGTTTTTACAAGCTTATCTGATTCAAAAATCAATAAAAAAACCGGAGCGAATGATTTTCATGCTGTTGTAGAGGCTTGTATAACAGCCAAACAACAAGGAATACAGCGATTCCTTGCAGGGGAGTTGGCATTTGCTTCAACTACAGATAAAATACGGTACTTAGAGGTTGTAGAGAGGGGGCTTCATGAATTGGAATTTTTACTCTTACAAGGAACTATATGATAGACATGCATTCTCATCTTGATCTATATCCTAACCCTCTTGCGGTTGCAGAAAAGACCAATGAATGTAATTCATTTACACTTGCTGTAACAACAAGTCCAAGAGCCTGGCAAGCAACTTCGCGAATATTTTCCCCCTACAAAAATATTACTGTGGCTTTAGGTATGCATCCAGAAATTGTGCAACAGAAGGTTGGAGAGTTAGATCTATTTTTAAATCTTATTCCAAAAGTAAAAATATTGGGTGAAATTGGAATTGATGGCTCTACGCGAAATAATGGAAATTTTCAATTGCAAAAAAAAATATTTGTTACAATCTTAATTGAGGCAGAAAAATTCGGAGGAAAAATCTTAAGCATTCATTCTAGAGGTGCTGGTGAAATAGTACTTAAAAATATAATGAAATATTCAAAAAACTCTCGAGTGATTCTACATTGGTTTTCTGGAACAATTGAAGAGCTTAAAATGGCAATTTCATTGGGATGTTTCTTTAGTTTAGGCCCTGCTGCTCTTTTAAGTCGTCGAGGGCGAGAATTAGCCGCAAAAATTCCTCTTGATCGTATTCTTCCGGAATCAGATGGGCCTTTCGCCATGGTTAATGGGAAAAGCATTTTTCCATGGGAAAGCAAGCAAATCCACCAAAGTATTGCAAATATTCACAAAATTCCTGAGAGGCAAATTTCTATCCAAATTAAGAAAAATTTTGACAGACTTAATGAGTCTTAAGTTACTTCGCGACTGATAATATCCGGAAAATTGCGCACATTTTGAAAGAAGGCTCTTGAAGAAGGAGCTGTTTCATGAGTGATTATAGGGAGCATCAGTTCTATTTCGCTTAGCGAGGTGAGGTGGAGCTATAGTGCAGGTGTGCCTTGGTCCAGCCAGTGTGGTTCATCTCAAGCCGCAAGCAGAGGTCGCAAGTTCGAATCCTTTTGAGAGCGTTTTTGCGATATACAAACCCGATTTTGAGGTTGTGCGAATTTTTGTGAATCTCTCAGAGAATTTTTCGAGATGATGAAATAGCCCATCTTGAGGGATTCGAAAATTTCGTCATTTTGAGGAGAAGAGAAGAGTTCTGGAAATCCCCAAAATGGTCGACCATTTTTTCGATTCTCCGCCGACCGGACCTCCGGTCGGCTTTTTCGTTTCCGGGGCTGATTTTGAGTCTGAATTGGGCCAATTGCAGCGCCGGAGAGAATCCACTGTTTTTGCATTTCCCTCTGTGTTTCCGATGATCTCTCGACAAATTCTCCGGTGAGTAGAGGTCGCAGGCTTTTCGATTGGAGAAGCAAAAGTCGGGGAAACACAGAGAGAAATCCGACCTCTTGATTTTTGGAATTGAAAAACGGAATTCTCCGCTTGTGAAAAAATATGTTGTATATAGATTTATTATCAAGCTTACTTTGCCAGTCGCTTGTTTCTTGGTTCAAAGGATTTTATACCCATCTTGCCATAAAAGTTCTCTAAGCGTGGAAAAGAGAGCAAATAGAAAGCTCGTAGAAGAAGCTTCTTTTCCCACGGTTTTTAGGACAACAGCGATGCAGATATTTCTGGATTCTTTGCCTCTTGCAAAAAAGAAAATGATGCAGTATAGTAACATATATCCCTAAGCAAAAGGGAATATGACAATTCATCAGATGATGTCGTAACATCAGCAATTTCTGCGAGAGTTACGACAAAAATGAAAAGTAGAATCAGAAAGATTGAAGAAAATTCCGCTTTTATCAGTCATTTTTCTGCTGTTTTTTTTCGGAGAAACGGACCTTACCCGGCTGATGCGGGAACCTGCCCGGCTGGTGGAAAGACTGCATTCAGCCGCGGAGCAACCGTCCCGCAGGAAGTCCGAGCAGGAGATCTTGCAGCAGTTACGGCAGCCTTTCAGCACGACCGCTCAGAACTGTCTGGAAAACAGCAGGGGCCCTATCTGTGAAAGCCCTACAAATATTGTCTCCACCTGCGGGCATCTGAAGGCATGGATTCAAAAGCAGTTCTGGCGTCCGGAAAAACAGATTATACTCGATAAAAGTTTAAAGCCACAGGTCATTTTGACCTTTTCCAATCGTGAATATGGGGTTGAATCTGCTGATCTGGAAAATCGGAGAACCGGACCGTTTTTTTCCGATCGGCAGGATAAAAAATCCTAGTTGAAAGGAGAGATTATCCAATGAATGAGAATTCATCATTTCTGGCTTTGTTTCTGGTGCCGGTCAAGGAGTATCTGGCGGATGACCAGGTATCTGAAGTTCTGATCAATGGTCCATCGCAGATCTACATTGAACGGAATGGAAAACTGGAAGAAACTCCGACCCGTTTTGCGAGCGAAACACAACTGAAAGCAGCTGCGGTCAACATCGCTAAATCGGTTGATCGCCAGCTCAACGAAATGTCTCCGGATCTGGATGCACGGCTACCGGATGGATCGCGTGTTCACGCCACAATTCCGCCAGTCAGTCGCAGTGGAACGATCCTTTCAATCCGGAAATTCAAAAAGGAGATGCTGACCATCAATCGCCTCGAACAGTTCGGCAGTATTCCTCGAGAAGGCGTTCTTCTGTTGAATGCAATCGTCAAACTGCGGAAAAATGTTATTGTCTCCGGCGGGACCTCCTCTGGAAAGACCTCCGTTCTGAATGCGCTGAGTGGACTGATACCGGAAAACGACCGAATTCTCGTACTGGAGGATGCCAGCGAGCTGCAACTTCAGCAAAAACATTGCGTCTACTTCGAAACACGGAAACCTGATAAAAACGGACAGGGTGAATTTTCAATCCGCGATCTGGTCATTGCTTCGCTGCGTCTCCGTCCGGATCGTCTTGTCATCGGGGAAATTCGCGGCGGTGAGGCGATTGACCTCCTGCAGGCGATGAATACTGGTCACTCCGGTTCGATGTCTACCATTCACGCAAATAGCCCGATTGATGCACTGAGCCGTATGGAGACTTGTGCAATCTTGAGCGGAATCAACTTACCACTCCCGGCAATTCGAATGCAGGTTGCTTCCGCTATCAACTGCGTAGTTCATACAATGCGGTTGCCGGACGGCTCAAGAAAAATCGTTGAAATCGCCGAAGTGCTTCCGCTCCAAAACGGAGAATACCGCATTCGCTCGCTGATGCGTTGGGAAACCCGTTCCGTTGCTCCGGATGGTACTGTTTCCGGCGGTTTTGTACTTGGGGAACGTCCAACGTTCGGGAATGACGCCGAACTGGTCCATCTGGAACTGCCAGAATATCGATAAAACGAAAACCATCTTTAACGGGAAGCAAGCAGATCGCCGGGTTTCATCTACTCAGCCGCTGCGGGTACTGAAGCTATCGGAAGACTGGCTTGCTTCTTGCCGCCAGGAGGATCGCAGGCCGATTGCTGTCAAATTCCTGCATCCGGAATATCCGTGCATTCCGCAATTTCATGTCTAGTGCAGGCACGCTCAGGGAGCACGGCATAGTATGGCACGATCGCGTGCGTCGGACGTCAAATCCGATAACATCTGGCTGACCTCCAATGGAGATTTCCAATTGTGAAACTTTAAATAAGCCCGTCTCTCTGGAGATTCGGAAGAGACTGGAGAAATATTCGGAACCGCCTCCTGTCCCCCATCAACAAACAGACATGGAATTTAACCTCAGTTAACGCTGCAACGATCTCTGGAACCGCCTTGTGGTGTTCTTCAAAATATTGACTGGAGAACATTGGCTCTTGAAAAAGGACTTTGCTGAAGCGCTCAAACTCATTCTTGATGATTGCTGGATGCCTCCTGTTGACCGGGAGGAAATCTCCTGACGGAAAAACTCACTCTTTTGTTGAGTGTAAGAGTCTTCTCCAGTTCCCGTTTCGCCGGTTCGAGCCCCGGGGCCAGATACACTTCGAATGGATAGCCGTGATTCGGGACTCCAGGAAGATAAGTGCCCATTCGAACCAGGGGCGGCATTACATGCCGTAGAACAACCAACAATCCGATGCGATTGCACAGTTTGACAACTCTTTCATTCATTGCTTCAAGCATAATGCCGTTGAAATGCATTTTCTTCAATGCGGTCAGCATATTGACTAGTCCCTGTTCGCTGAGCGATGCGTAACGGAATTGGTTGCTTTTAAACATCAGACGAATCTTGGAACCATTGAGATAAAAATTTCCGCCACGAATCACGAGTTCACGGAATCCAAACTCGTCGGAAAGTTCATCAAGAATATTTCCCGACTCATCCAGAATTGTAAAATTCAAAGAATAAAGTTTTGGATTTTCCGGACTCCAGTATTGCGGATTTTCCCATTTAGCAGATAGAGCGATACGTTCTGTGCTCCCGGCTTTCAAAATGCTTTTCCGTTCCGGAAGGGAGAACACGGTTTTCCTGCCATCCCGGACTGCCGCACGAACTACCAGGGTCCTATCCCGGGAGTCCCTGTTCGAAAATTCAGCATCGACAGAAATCGTTTTTCGTTCCGCGGAAGTCAGAATACGCAGATCGCGGCCGGAGAGTTCCGCAGGCTGCACATGAAGCCAGACGTCATCCGTAATTCCGGGACCGTCGTGCCATCCGTACCACCATCGGGCTCCCATATTCGGCTGAATGAATTCCGAATATTTTGCGTGTGTTTTTTTGAGCGGAAGGGACGAATACTGCACCAGAAGTGCAATCTCATTCTGAGCTCCCGGTAAAATCTGAGCAGAGACGTCCACTGTTCCGGTCTTGGAAAAATCCGTGACAGGAACTCCATTCACAAACAGGCGAGCCTGCTCGCCCACCGCGTTAAATTGCAAAGAAAAACGCTTGCCGCGCCATTCTGCCGGAATCTGAATACTGCGGCGAAACCATCCCTGCGTATAATCCGCCGGAGAAAGAGTGCCGATCCGCTCAATCCGTTTCCGATTTCTGTCCAGCATATAAAACAAGCGCCCATCCCAGCGCCCCGGTACTTTGACATAGTTCCAGTTGCCCGATTTCAAAACGGTATCCGGAAATTTCGGTTGAAGCCCATTCTTCTTCAGAAGTTTTCCGACAGCAGAATCCGGATTCACCTGGAACTGCCAGTAGTTGTTCAGACAAACTGAGTGCCGGACCGCAGTATTCCGCTGATAATGCTTCTCCCGCGACCAGTCAATCCATTCCGGAAGAGAATAGCTGGCTAGCGGGATCGATTCCGGTTTCTGGCTGGAAAGGGGCATCGTCTTTTTGTTCTCGACAGTGCTTACCGATTTTTTCGGAACAGTTCGGAAAACCGTTTTTTCCACCGCACCTTGTTCAAAAGTTATTTCATACAGAAAAAACTCCGCATGCGTTTTCGAAGGTTCCTTCAACTGCATCCCGACTGCCAACTGAAGATTTGTCACATGGCTCAAATTCAGCGTGGGAATCTTCTCCTTCCGGGGACCGATATATTGAAAGTCTCGGACGGAAAGGACTTTTTTCACCCAATTCTCATTGTAGCAGGGAAGCATTGCCGATGCTTTCCAGCGTTCTCCATTCCAGCACCAGGAGTTCTTCTCACGGTCCAAAAGAAGAACCACAAAGTTTCCTGTTCCACCATCTCCTCGGTAGGTCACAGTGACTGCGTCATAACCGTCTGCAACGCCGGAAAAAGCCTGAGAGAAGAACTGAAGTCCCCCGTTTTTCTGATTATTTTTTCCTCCAAGAAGAACGCGAAGAGCATTATGGCCATCCTTGCAGACTCGTTCAACAGCAGCATTGCCGTAAGTATTGAAATACTTGAAGGAACCGGATGTTGCAACCGGATACGGATCAAGTCCGTACAGAGTGAATCCAATCAGGCAAACCAGAACAAAAAGAATTTTTTTTCTCATGAGAACTTCCTTGATATCCAGCCATTGTCAGTACCAGAGAAATGGACCTTTGCTCCGCTCCGAATGGCTGTAATACGGAAGCAGACAAAATGCCACATGACCATCCGAGAAGAGAAAATTCATTCCGTTGTTGCCATGTCGGAAATTGAAATCGCCTCGTTCATCAAGAGGCGTCCCCGGGAGAATGAGCAGATGAGATGTATTCCAGTCAAATGTATGGGATTTTCCCTCTGCATAAACAAACAGACGCGATGGCTGTTTGATCAGCGTACTTCGATAACGAGTTGGAACTGTGCTTGATTTGCCGAAAATGAAATAATTCGCCTCATAATTCTTACTGGGGGCTCGTACTTGATTTGCCGGGCAGAAGAAAACCGCTGATACAGGCTCGGAGTCATTCGGCCACGGCCGAGTGCAAGACTGGGCTCCGGGAACCAGATACATCGCAATGCGATTCAAAGCAACGTGTCCCATGTTATACCAGGACGCGTCATCGACATCCCCCTTTGTCCATGCAAGAGGATTACTCAGTATCGGATAGTAATCCTCATTGTCCGCCTGATACTGTGCGAAACCGTGACCAATTTGTTTCAGATTCGATGCACACTGAATTTTCAAAGCTGATCCCCGGGCCTTTCCCAACGCCGGCATTAGAAGAGCCGCAAGAATTGCAATAATTGCAATTACAATTAGAAGTTCTATCAAAGAAAAAGCAGAAATAAACCCTTCTGGTGATTTTTTGCGATACATAAGAGGAAATATCTTATTTTTCATTTACCGATCTCCTTTCTCTATTTTCATCTTTCAGCCAATGGAAGGAATTCTCCTGTCTGCATTCCATTAAAAGAGTGTGAATTGCTCAAAACTTTAGGGTTGCCCATCGAGTTTATACAGGAATTCCTTCTGCCGCTTCCATAGAACAAATAACGCATCGGCAGAAAATGGCTCTCCCTTCCAGCTGGAACTTCCGATCGCAGTACGCTCAAACAGGAATCCCGCAATCGACTTATGGATAAAAAGAAAGAGCTTCCTGTATTGTTCCAAATCATTTTTCTCCTGAAAAAGAAAAAAATAAAAATTCCTGCAATCCATATTACACTTAGAAATTCCATCAATTCAAAATTTTTTCTCATTTTTCCATTTTTCCTTCTGCTTTTTCCAGAGTATCAATCAATTGGTCTTTCACCCTCATGAAATCCTCTATCCGATAAAAATGACGGAGTTGAGAAATTTTACGGAGAGGATGAGCCCCCCCTGCTTCTATGCAGTCGATCAGCAGATTAACAGAATCTTTTACAAATGTATAGAAATTTTCAAAAATAACTCCTGCAATAGCAGGGTCATCGATAAAATCTACGGGAAAATTATATGTTGTTACGATTTTAGAAGAACAGCAGCACTTCTGCATCCGACACCAGTTCAGGAACTGAAGGACCGTCTGACAATTTTGAATGAATACAGCATCCGGCTTTTCTTCAAGGATCTTTTGGAAAAGTTGTTCCCGTCCGGAGTCGGGAACAAACAGGGGCAACATTTCCAAGCCATGTTTCCGACAACTCTCCTGAAAAAAAGTGGAAATATCGTCGATCACATAGATGCAACAGGCTATTTTTCGATATCCACATTTTGTAAAAAAGGAAATCATTTCATCAAATACCTCCTGCCAGTTTGCATCAACGGAAAGGAAGTTTTCTGCTTTCTGGCAGGGAAGGAGAATCGGAACCCGGTTCTCCTGGATTCGTTTACAGAAATCCGGCTCCAGAGACAGGTGCGGAGTATAAAGAATCCCATCCACCTGACGTTCTATCAGATTCTCCAGACATTGCCGTTCCTTTTCCTGATTCCAGCTTGTCAGAGCGAACAACAGCTGATAACCTCGATCCTCGGCATATTTCAAACAGGCCTCGGCGAAGTGGGAAAAATAGGCGTTTGTAATTCCACCGAGGACCAGACCCAGCATTCTGGACCGCCCTTTCCTCAGGGCACATGCTGCAAGGGATGGACGATATCCCAGTTCCCGAACGGCAGCATCAATCCTCTGCTTCTTCTCCTCGCTCAGACGCACACGTGGATCTTTATTCAGATACATGGAAACAACGGATTTGGAAACCCCGGTTTTTTCCACAATATCTTTCAGTGTCACTCGCATCCGTTTCACCTCAAACACTCCCTGAAGAATCGATTCTTCATTTTTTATTATACCATAAAATGCGAGAAAAGTCAACCCCGGGAAATAGAAAATTTATTAAAAAAGAGAACGCAAAGAATTGCGTTTATCTTTTCCCTATCCAAGACTTCTGTCCTGACAATCAAAAGTACATTTTATTTTACGCACTTCTGTGGGAAGATCCTGTTCTGGCTCAATATGGGAAAAGAAAGTCTTGATGGTACCTGATGGCACCTTTCAGGGGGAATTTGTGGCAAAAAAATGGCTCCGGCAGCTGGATTCGAACCAGCGACCAAGTGGTTAACAGCCACCTACTCTACCGCTGAGCTATGCCGGAGCAATCAAAATTCTCAATATAAAATATAATATAGACCCGTTCCGGAAAATGTCAAGCTCAAAATCGTTCTTTCCAATTTTTTTTCGCAAAGAGATGCTTTCTATCTCTCTCTCATCACACGGCAAAACAAGACAGATACCATTCAGCCGGAGAAAGATCGCTGCGGTATTCGCAAATGCGCCCCCGGGAGCATTGTCCGAGCGTGAAGGTGTTGTTTCTGCGATTTCAAGTGAAAACGGCAACCTTCTCCGTAAAACCCCGTCAGAAGAAAAACGCACTATTCGACACCCTTACAAGAACAGCATGGATTCCTGCAGGTTGTTTCTTCATCTGAAATTCCCATGCTCTTTGACGGCTGGTTCCAGGTAAATAAATTTGTCAATTTTCTTCTGTGCGCATTTCATCCGGTAGAGATGTCCGGGCTGTAGGAAAAGCGTTCCTTCCCAGAGGAGTGGCTTCGGCAGAGGAGTCGTTTCCGGCAAAGTTTCACCGTAATCGTCAAAATAGACCGGATGCCACGGAAAAAAAGCAAGAATTCTATCAGAAGCGCGATCCGGGGTCAGTTCGATTCCAACGATATTCCCGAACGAATCCTTCGGACCGACAACAAGAGAGGTCGTTCCGTCCAGTTTCAAGGTAACACTCTCCCATAATCCGCCGGAAAATGGACGCTGACGGAAGGTCTGCCGTCTTGCCGGCTGAAGTGTGATGTCTCCCAAATGAAGCGGATGGTCTCCTGTAAAGTAAAATGTACGCCGGATGTATCCAGGAGCTTCCATTACCAGTTCATACGGAATTGCAGAAAGTCCATCAACAGAAACATATTCGCCGTCTGCCACCAGTTTCCGGATGACAGTTGTTTGAACCGGTGCAGAACACTCATAGCCCCAGCTACGCCAGGTCGGTGCGGGAAATGCGTTTCGAAGATGAATTTCCGCTGTCGTCGCAGGCCCCGGAAGGTGCAGTGTGAAGGTAAGCGGAAAGGTCTTTTTCGATTTCTTCAGGAGAATCTCGCCGAGGTCCAGACACTCCGGATATTCCTTTGACGGATCCAGCCAGATCGCCAGAGGGTCATAGCCGGATTTGAAAAATTGCAATTCCCGATCCGGTCCCGGATACATTGCATGCGCGAAAACTCCGTTCGGGAAAAGAAATGTTCTGGACGCGACTCCCGCAATAGAGTCGTTCCCCTCCACTCGCAACTGCCCGATGACAATTACTCCCTTTCCTTGCCAGTACTTATTAGCAGTTTGCCGTTTCAGCTGTTTGATTCGGGCAGCAGCCACCTGTAAAAACTCCGTTTTTCCTGTCCCGGAGGGAAATTGCCGGTAGATGCGGACATCCGGTTTGCGTTCTTCCGGCGGGAGATCAATTGTATCATTCCGGTGAAAAGGATGATTGTTCGGATGACGGCAAAGCACTTCCAATTCCAAAGCGATCTTTGAAATGTTCTGATGTTTCAGGGCCTCGGCGAGAACAGAATCCGGAAGCGGAGGTTTTTCATTGTCCAAGACAGAACGCAAGGACGACAGCAGAGCACGAACCTTTCCTTCCATGAAATGCGGACTGTCTCCGATTCCAAAGGAAAACAGAAAAAAAGAAACCAGACACAAACATAAACTGCACAGAATCTTTGATCCAATCGACTTCCCGCTGATCCAGATGATGAAAAAAAAGAGAACGGCACAGCAAAGCATTCCACTCAGGAAAAAAAGATCGGGAGTTATGATTATTCTCATTTCCTGTCTTCTCCTTCCGGAAAG
This sequence comes from uncultured bacterium, assembly GCA_949292215.1. Lineage (GTDB taxonomy): Bacteria > Verrucomicrobiota > Lentisphaeria > Victivallales > UBA1829 > UBA1829. Next base: position 19,953 of record CASEYW010000047.1, on the reverse strand, counting down.
GCTCGCTCAAAGGAGTCATTCCATTCGCGCAAAGAGCCGTCGGGTGTGGAACGGAAATGCTGTTTCAGTTCCCTGCGTTTTCCTTCCGTCAGCAAATCAGCACAGCGGTGGAGATTCGCCAGGGTCCGGTCACACTCTTCAGAGAACCGCTGAGATCGCAGGATGCTCCATCCGGACATTGCGGCAAGAAACAGAATCAGAAATAGCAGAACTCCTCGGAAAAGCCACCCATCCCGCAGAAAATGAACAATCCACCATATTCCTCCGAACGCAGGCAGAAGAAAGATGCAGCAGAGCACTTCCAGCCAAAGAATTTCCAGATGCGGATACCAGGCGAGAATTGCCGCAATCCCATTCAACAGAAGAAGCCCGCAGATCGAAAAGTACCAGAGATACGAACGGCGCGGTAGCGGTTTTCCGGTGGAACTTGCTTCCCGGTATCGCCTCAGAGACAAAATCCCGAGCAGAAACAGAACAATGACCGATGACAGTGTCATGAACTCTCCTTTCTTGAAAAATCCATGAAATTCAAAAGAATGCCCTTGTTTTTACACTATACGGGATTCGGGCAAAAAGCAAACAGAAAGAAAATTTTTTGCAAAGCAGTATCCGTTCGACCTCTTCATGTTTCCCGTCAAACAGCAGCCGGTCCATGAATCTCAAAAATACTTTGCGGACTTTCCAATTGAATTCTGCCGCAGCTTTCAGGGGAAATATCCACCGCCATGCCCCGGAAGAGAGAAAATCAACAAAATTTTATTCGAGGGGATTGACTTTTCAGAGGTTCTGTTTTATAATTTAAACAAAAGCCGCACTTTATAAACTAATATAAACCTGCATGGTAGAAGAATGACAACTATCGGAGTCGCAGAATACAGGAAAATTCGTCGTCATGTGATGAATCTGATCCTTCGGTCCGGAGGAGTTTCCGTCCAGATCCCGACCATTCAGGAGTTATCGGAAAAGTTCGGAGTCAGTCGGACCACAGTCAGCAAAGCGCTGAAAGAGTTGACCGCGGAAGGACACATTATCGGTAAACGTGGAATCGGTTCGTTTACGAATCCGGCGAAACCATCCCCGATCACGATCGGGAAAAAAATACCGATCATCGGGGTTATGGTCGGAGATGGTCGTGCGGTTCATCTGGATCAATACATTGGCAGCGCACTGGGAGAACTTTTGAAACAACTGGTCTTTCTTCCTGCTGTGGTTCATCTTGTTGCTGTCTGGACCTCCGATTTGAAAGAGGCGGTAAAGGAAATTCTTGATGAACAGCTTGATGCGCTGGTCTGCTGTGGCTTCAATCCGTTTATCGAAGAAGTACGAAAAACGGGACTTCCGACGGTTTCTTCGCTGTATGTAGAAAGAAAACTGCCGGGAAGTGTCTTTTTCGACTATGAGGATTGGGGATACAGGTGCGGAAAACAGCTTTTGAAAGAAAACCGGAAAAATATCGTCTTTCTGCACGACACGGAAGAATGGAACGTTTCGTTTCCCGGAATCCGGAAAGCATTTGCGGAAGCAGGGGTTCCGCTCAACGAGAACTTTTTCCTGAAAAACTATCGGACTTCTCTGAACGAATTGGCAAACATCATCCGCTACGGCATCCAGGTGGATGCCGTTTGCGATACCCTGCTGGTAAACAATGAAGTGGTTGATCTGCTGATGAAGTTGAATCCGGAACTGGTGAAAACCTGTGCAATCATCCATAACGCGGACTCAATGCCGCAGAATGCAGGCTTTCATGAAATCTGTTACAAGCCGCCGTTCGAAAAGCTGGCGGCTGAAACAGCGGATCTTGTAAAACGGCAATTGAACAAGGACGAGTCCGGAATGGAAATCCGCAAAATTTTCGTTCCTCTGCTCATTCGATGACTGCTAAACGTAAACAACGAAACGGAATGGAAAGGAAAAATTATGAAGTTGCGTAGAAAAGATTTCACATTAATAGAACTTCTAGTCGTTGTTGCGATCATTGCAATTCTTGCAGGAATTCTGCTTCCGGCACTGAATAACGCCCGGGAAAAGGCTCAGCAAACCCAGTGTTTGAACCAGATCAAGACAATGACAACCGCAGCCTTCATGTACAGCGACAGTTTTGATGGCTGGCTCATGCCGGTCAAAAATGGACCTCTGGCAAGTCGTGTCGATGCCGTCTGGAGCGCCAACCGCACGTTCCTGGATATTGCGCACATCAAGTATGCAGCTTACGAGCCGACTTATTCGCATTACTGGAATGCGAAGTTTGTCTGTCCCAAAGTCCAGATGCAGGCTCCTGCCGGAAGCAGCATAATTGGTCCGATTTTTTACGGTCTGCAGAATTTTCCCGGTGGTGTTACGCAGAATAATGACTACTGGAGCAGCCAGAACCATATCAGACCCTCCCGGGAAGTGAAATCGCCATCCTCCAAAGTGTTCATTCTGGAGTCCTTCCAGGCTCCGGATGCCGGCGGAGTCAATACAACAGCAACCACCGCACTGGAAACATGGCTGCAATACGCCAATTCCTGGCCTCCCGTAACGGGTTGCGTCATCGACGGAGATTATAAAACCTACCTGGCATACCGTCATGGCGGGATGCGCACGGTCAATTTCTCCTTCTATGACGGACACGCTGCCAATGTGAAAGAAAGTACGGCACGGATCGTGAACAGCGCTCAGTACAATCCCAGAATGTACTGGTTTGCACAATGATGACAAGACAATAAAAAGGATCTGATGAAATGTATCTGAAACGAACTGCAAGCGTGTTTCTCTCTTTTCTCTGTGTAAGCGTTTTCGCCGGACAGCTTCCTGATCTGCAAACCTATAAACCGGATTTTACGACCTCCGACATATATCTTCCCCATCTGAAACGAACTCCGCTTTCCGGCTGGTGGAAGGTGAAAAAAGTCTCCTCCGACCGGAAAAACAACCCCGCCGATGAAGGAACCGTAAAGCAATTCGGCGCAGCGGATTTCGATGATTCCGCCTGGCCGCGGGACATCGTACCGAACAACATCCATGTCCCGTTCCTGATGAAACTTCCTAAAGTGACAGACTGGAATGGCATGTGGAAGGCGCTCCCTCGTGAAGTGCGGGAATGGGGTGGAGTCGCCTGGTTCCGCCGGAAATTCACCGCACCGGCAGTCGCACCGGGGGAACGTGCGATCCTCACGTTCGACGAGGTTCTCGGGGACTTCACTGTTTATGTCAACGGTATCCGGATCGGTTCCGGCGAACCGTTCGTTCCGGTAACAGACTATCGAGGTCCCTCCGTTCCACAGAGTTTCGATATTACAAAGGCTCTGCGCCCCGGGCAGGAAAACACGCTTGCGATCCGCCTCTTTCACAACGGTCATCCGGTACGGTGGGGATGGGCTGGAAAGGCAGGTCTCACGGATCTGATCTATCTGGATATTTGTCCGGCAGCCTCAACAGCAAACATTCTGGTCACCACGCAGAAGAATCTGCGTGAAGTTCGTTTTGACTGCATTCTCTCCGGCTCCTCCGCACCGGCGGATACCAGCGGATGGACCGGAGAACTGTTCGAATGGAAGTCCGGCGCTAAGGCTGGTTCGGTAATCTTCGGGAAGGAATACAATTCGGACGGTCTGAGACTCGTTTCCGGTACCGCTACTCTGAAGAACCCGAAACTCTGGAGCTGTGAATCGCCGTTTCTCTACGGGATCCGAGTTCGCAATGCCCGGGGAGAAGTGGCAGGAGTTCAACGATTCGGAATCCGGACATTCGGTGTGGAACAGGGGAACTTTGTTCTCAACGGAAAACCGGTTGCCCTCCGCGGATTGACGATTGACGGTCTTCCGCTGCCCGTATTCCGCCACGGCTGGTTCCACGTCTTCCGCTTCAATCCCAACGACTTCAACCGTCGTTACTGGAAAATCCTCTGCGGAGATGGAAACATCAACCACATCCGCACCCATTCCGCGACTCTGACACGCGGATACTATGATATTTTCGACGAGCTTGGCGTTCTGATCACCGACGAACTCCAATATCCGGAAACGATGATCCGAAATCCCGCCCGGGCCGATATGATCTCCGTCAAAGGTTTCGACGGTGCATGCGACAAGAAGGGAAATCTGCTTCCGGAATTCGTCCGGAAAGTCAAGGCGCGGATTCGCAATTCCTACTCGCATCCTTCTGTCTGCATGTACAGTTTCGGCAATGAAATCCGACAGTATGACGATCCACGCGTGGAAGCTCTTCTGAACAACCTCTATGACCTCTATCATAAGGTCGATGCGCAGAAACGTCCTACCACCAACTCCTCCGGACGTTTCTGGAAGGATGCCTCGAACGTCAAGGAAATGCACGAACGTGAGAAACTCGACTACATCGATACTCATGACTATACCGGCAGCATCAACAACCGTCCGCTTGCCTACTGCGAACCTGTCGCACGGAATTTTATTGACGCAGTCCGAAAACACTACGGGGTGAAAATGCCCCCGATCGTCAACGGGGAAGTCGTCTATATGGCCAATCATTATTATCCCGGCATTTTTGACGGCATCTGGAAAAAGGAAAGCGATCTTCAGCCGGACTGGGACAAAGTCCTCTACATGCTCACTCAATGGAGAAAGGATCGTCCGGACCAGGGCTTCCTTTCCCACTACTGGGTCCGGAACTGGGGTTCGAAAAATTATAAATTCCACCGTTCTCTCGGCCGGGGCATCTATACCGAACGCATTCTGGAGGCCTATCGCAAATGCTGGCCCGAATACGACGGATATGAAAACATCAGCACTCCTTATCTGGATCTGGGGAATGCCTGGCCTTTTGACCGGATTTCCATCCGGAAAAATGCAGCGTTCCCTTATCTTGCCCGTGTCAACTCACCGGTGATTGCGATTCTCGACTATATTGCGCCGAACCGCTTTGCCGGAGAAACCTTCTCCAGCAGAATCCACGCGATCAACAACAGCGAATCCGATCTTGCCGACGTCCGTTTTGAAGCAGAAATCCTGCAGAATGGAAAATGTGTTCTGAAACAGGCTCTTCCTTTCGGTTCCATTCCATCCAACGGAAAGAAAATACTGCCGCTGAAAATGAAAACTCCGTCCAAAGCCGGGGAATACCGTCTGGTCTACCGGCTGAAGTCCGGCGGCAGGATTCTCAATGAACGCGATCGGGAACTGTTCATCCGCTCCAGGAGCGTCGTTTTCAGTCCCATCAAGACGAAAAAGAAGATCGCTCTTTACGACGCATCCGCAGTTTTCGGCGGATTGAAACCCTACTCCACACTGAAAACAGTAAAACGGTTCGGCATTCCTGTTCAGTCGATCCAGTCGTTTGGCAAACTCAGGGACTTCGATATTCTGATCATCGGTTCCGAATCCCTCGACGGACGCATCCGCGACGGTGCGGAACAGATCCGTTCCTTCGTTGAAAACGGCGGACGTCTCCTTGTCTTCGAACAGAATGCCATCGGCCGCATCCCCTTCCTTTCCGAATTGGAATATGTGCTTGCCGGACCGGGGCAGTTCGCTGAAATTCTCCGCTTCGACCATCCCGCTCTGCAAGGATTTTCGCAGGGTCATTTCTTCTGCTGGAATCAGAAGGACTGGTCTGTTTACCGGATTTTCGTCTCACCTCTCTCGAAAGCCGCAATGCTGACCGGTGGAGATACCACGCAATGGGGTGCCGATCGTTTCGGCATGATCGCGGCACATCTCCGGCTTGGAAAAGGAGATGTGCTCTTATGCCAGGCTGAAGTCACCAGGACACTTAACGACGACTCCGCCGCGGCATACTTTGCACGCCGTCTCCTTGAAACAATTCTTGATGACAGCACTCGCTCTTCCGCTCAGGAATTCAAAGGGCTCCCGGTTTTGAAAAGCAAACCTCTTGCAAAATCAAACGCATTGTTTTTCTCTCTGCGCTCAGCGGCGAACATGGGGTTCGCCGACCAGACCGCGCGCGACGGAATCGGCGGATGGACCGATCAGGGATCGGGGAACGACCTTTCACCGTTCCCCGTCGGGGAACGCACTTTCGGAGGCATTCCGTTTGCGATTCTTGACCCGGCGGCCAATGGTGGGCGTTCCTGTGTGGTCCACTCAAACAATCCTGCCCTGAAGTTCCGGCCGGAATCAAAACCGGTCGAGATCAACGCCAAAGTGAAACGTCTCCTGTTTCTGCACTCCGGAGGGTGGATCGACGAGTCGAAAAAAGAGGTGCTCGGTGAGTACGTTGTCTCCTGCAAATCGGGACGGACCATCCGGATTCCGCTGATCGCCGGCGAAAACATCGGAGACTGGTGGAATCCCAATACACCGAAAAAAAACGCCGACTGTGTCTGGAGCTCCATGAACCGGAGCGGTGTCGTCGGCGTTTATCTTTTTGAATGGAAGAATCCGAACCCGGAAGATCCTGTAAAAAACATCGTGCTGAAAATTCACAGCAATGCCGCTGTCGGTCTGATCGGTCTGACCGGGGAAAAAAAATGAAAGCAGTCAGACGGCAACAGAATTTTCCCCTCGGAAACAATTCCACCGCACTCGCAACGATCTCACTGGCAGAACGATGCCGGTGAGGTCGTCATCGTTTCGAACCGACAGTACGCTCGTTCTGTCCGGCAACAAGGCGGGAAAAGGTAATCAGCATCAGCCCCTCAAGAATCAGCAGGAGCCCCGCAATCCAGATCATTCCCGCAAGCGTTGTCAACGGCCAGACGAAAAACGCATAACCGACAAAAAGGGCAATCAGTCCGGAAAGCACCGGCAGAACCTTGTATCTGGCAGCGGACGAACTCTGCGCAGTGTCCCAGATCGTTACCACACCCTCCGTTACGAACCATAAGGCAATGAACCACGCCAGCAGCAGATCCACACAGAACGGGCGGCGGATCATGCAAACTCCCCACAAACACATGACCGCACCATAGACCAGCCAGAAAAGCCTCCGTTCACGGTGGACCGCCGCCCCGAGGAGCACCCACGCTCCCGCCAGCGAGAAAAACCAACCGGCAAGCATTGTGATTACACCCAGATTCAGCAGAGGCTTCAGCGTGATCAGAATCCCCAGAAGAATGATAAGAATTCCCCGGAGCAGAAATCCCCGACGAGTCACCCCGGTGAATACGTCAGGAGCAATCAGAAGGTTCATTCGGTTTCTCCCCGCTCGAAACTAATAGACGCTGACCTTCGGAGAAGCTCCGGAATAATCGGCGAGCCACTGAAGTTCAATGTCGCGTTCGATATTCAGTTCCGCAAGGATGTCGTTGCGGCTGAGAACACCAACGATCTGTTTGCCTTCAATCACCGGCAGGTAGCTGAGGCAATGGCGCACCATTACATTGGTCAGATATTCCACATCGTCAATTACGTTGGCGACGATCATTTTCCGGGTCATGAAATCATCAACCTTGTCCGTATCCGGATTGGAACCGTCGAAACAGAGGGATTTGATGATGTCATATTTGGTTATGATCCCGATGAACTCGGCCGGTTCGACATCTTTCGCCCGAACCATCAGATAGCCGGTTTTCAGGCTGACGATCTTTTTCGCCGCAGCACGAATCGTCGATCCGGACTCAATTGTGTAAAGGCGCTGTCCGTCTTTCTTTCCCGCAAGAACTTTTCCTAATTTCACGGCATCCTCCTTTTCTTAAAACGTTCCGGAATTCCAGCCCCATTTTGAAGCATCGAATTCCATGAAATTGATGTAAACGCGGTCGGGGGAAATCTTCTGGTGTTCCTTCAGAATTCCGCAGACAAGGCGGCTGAAATTCTCGCAAACCGGATGGGAGAGTCCGCCGATTGCCCGCAATTCCAGCATTGCATTGGGTGAATCATCCCCTCCCAGAGTCATGAACACATTGTCCTCCACGATCAGCTGCATATAACATTCCGGTTTTCCGGTTGCTTCCCGTGCTGCGGCGGAAATCGCCTTCGCCAGAGCTGCTTTATCCGCGACGGCATTCGATGTCTGCACTCGAATCATCGGCATTTTTTCCTCCTGTTTCCGGAAGGGGCTTCACCTTCCATCGTGACAGTACAATACTTTCCTTAAAAATCAAGCGCAAAATCCGGGAAGCCGGCACTTTTCTCGGGAAAACAGATCAAAAATTCCGGGATTCAGGCTGAATTTGAGCGGATCGTCGGGCTTTCTTCAAAAAAAACGGTCCGAGGAACGAGTCTTCCTCGGACCGGCATCCCTTCAGGATGGTTTTTATTGTGATCGCTCGCCTCCCTCCGGCACATAAATGACCTCTCCATTTTCGAGCCGATAGGCAATACCGACCCGTTGTCCGCGACCCGATCCGGTTGTCTTTTCCGACTTGTAACGCGATACTTTGTTTTGTTTTTTGACAATGATCTCCATATCCGGTTTTCCCGCGTTCTTGACATACGTGACATCCTGGGCGGTCAGAAACTCTGTCATTCGACTGTGAATTACAAAGGCAACCATCAGAGCCACAGCGAAAACCATTGCGGCATCGAACAGATTGATGAGACCGGTCAAGGGATCGCAATCCTCTTCCGTCAGAAAGCGGTCATACCGCCGGAACTTCCGCATGATTCCGATCCTCCTTTCTGAGCTTCAGATCCAATGCATACTGCAAACTGGAAATCTCATCAGCAAACCAGTGGCGCTTTACCGAATAGAGAAGCAGACCGACTCCGGCGATGAAAATTCCAACCACAGTCGTCCCGAATGCTATCTGCATGTTATAAGCCATGGAACCGATGTCCCCGGATGCCAGTCCGGCAAGTGCGGGCCCCATCGGAATCAGGGTCCCCATCAGACCAAGCATCGGGCCGATCTTCATCATGAAACGCGCGCGCTCAAGCTCGTGTTCATATTTCTGGGAAAAATCGAAAATCCGTTTTTCGCAATGGATCGGGTCCCACTTCAAATCAATCAGTTCGGTCAGATGGCGGGCAAAGACTCCGCCTCCGAGATTCGCAGAGGACAGCTCCTTTTCCAAGCGGAGATCGTTCATAATCTCCTCCCGCTTCCGCCTCTGCCGAAGAAGCATCAGGTATGTCGAACAGAATCCGCCCAGTTCCACCAGTGCAAAAATCATCGCCGCGAGGAGCAGCACAATATCCGGAAGCATGAAACTCGCGGACACCCAATTCAAAATCTCTGTGATATAACGCATTTCCTTTTCTTTTCCTTCCTGTTTGAATAAAGTTGAAATCCAACAGCCGAAAACGCTGTCAGAAGCGCAAGAATCCCCAGAATGCAGAGATTCCTCGGCCAGTTTTCCACCGGAAGTCCCGCTCCGGAGGAAAGCCGTCCCTCCACCGCAGCAGGCATGAACACAGCCAGCAGAAGAAGCATCCAGCTGGCTGTCATCGCAGCCGGAATCTTCTCCGGAAGTGTTCGCTTCACTCCGGCAAACAGCTCACAGCCTGCAGCAGAAACCGCTACAAGAACCAGGCCGGTCCCCCACATGATCTGCGCGAAACTGTACCGCAGAATCACATGGAACGCCATCGCCTCCACATACATCGCACCAATCGGAAGAAGCAGCGACGGCAGAAGCGAAAAGTACTTCCAGCGATGGACCCGTTTTCCCAGCTCGCGCTCCTTCAGAAGCGAAAGCCCGACCACCAGAGCCAATAGTTCCTGAATCACCACAAGCGTACACAAATCGCGCAGATTGTCGCCGTTCGACAGAAACTCCTCAATCCTCTGAAGATTGCAGTCTGCAAGGCGGTCCCTGAACAGGAAAACCGGGAGAACTGCTGCCGCCAGAATGATCCAGCGGACCATCCGCGGCAGAAGTGCAAGTTTGAACAGACTCTGCAGCCATGCCGCAAACAGAATCAATACAATAAATCCACCCATTTCCTTTCCATCCGTTTCTTCGATCTTTTCCGGGGAATTTCCCCGATTCAAAGTAGACTCAAGATAAAGTTAGATAAATCTAACTCAAATTAGAATATGTTTCCGTTTCTTCAATAGCGGGATTCCTTTCTGTTATGGATGATTCATTCGGTTTTTTTTCTCTTCTTCCTTTTAATATAGCCGTATGAAAGAAAAATTTCAAATCAATAATTAGAATTAACTAATAAAATAAGATAAATTCATTCTTTACCCGCAAAAAAGACGCAGCCGGAGGGGGAAAAAATAAAAAAAATTAGATATAACTAATTTTAATGTTGAAATTCCTTTTTTTCATGATATAGTATGGCATTCAATGCAGAAAACAGGTCTTCCCCTTCCCATGCTGAAAAGAGAAGGAAATACAGAAACGGAATTAGACTAAACTAATAATCTTTTGTTCGAAAGGAGAAAGAAGAGAAAATGAACGTCTTGATCGAAAAGAACCAGCAAGCAGGAAAAAAACAGAAAAAAAGAGAAAGAAGTTTTACATTAATAGAACTTCTGGTCGTAATTGCAATCATTGCGATTCTAGCCGGGATGCTGCTTCCGGCACTGGGATCAGCAAGGGAGAAAGGAATCGGCGCCTCATGCCTTTCGCGGTTGAAACAGATTGGTACGGCAGATGCCATGTATGCGGCAGACTTTGATTTTTATGCACCGATCAAGGTTTCGATGATCAAGACAAACGGGCCAACATGGTTCGGGAAAGGGATCACCAGCGGAACATTCGACTATACACAGGATGGCTATCTGACTGCTTACATCAAAAAAGCCGGTCTGGATCAGACGGCGCAAAGCCAGATTTCATCAAACATTTTCTTCTGTCCCGATCCGTGGATTCAGGATTATATGAGAAAAGGAGGTTACAAGGCAGACAGCGCACCTCCGGGAGGATACGGAGCGAACAGCAGCATTCACGGCTGGGAACTTGGCGGAGGAATACCCGGAATGGAATCGATGAATCCACTTGTCCGTCCGGGAAAACTGAAAAAGCCGTCCGCGATTGTCAGTTACGGCGATGCCGGGGGAAAATCCATGAGCTCCTCAGCAATCTCAGAAGCGGATTTCAAACCTCTTCACACGATTGACAATTACAACACCCATTTCAGGCATGCGAAAACAGCCAACATCGCCTGGGCGGATGGGCACGCCAGCACGGAACGGCCCGGATTCATCGGCTGCGGCGACGGAGATGCCAGAACCGCTCATCACGCAGGCGGTTTGGGAATCAATCTGGATGACGATCGTCACTACAATCCAGACTCAACCTTTACAACCTCCAATCCCTGACCACAGGAGAGACTCTCATGAAATGGAAACTGATCCTTCCGATCCTTCTTGTCTGTGTCGGAATCGCTTTCTGGCTGAATGGCAAGGAAAAGCAGGCGGAATCCTATGCCACCCGCGAAATTCCCGTTGCCGGATCGCAGCATAACGAACTTCTCCGCCTGACGCAGGAACTGGTCAAAATCTACAATGAACAGGGAGCTGCCACTCTGGAACGGATTTTCATACACAGCAGAACAAAACGACTCGTGATGAAAAATGAAACAGGATATGATCCTGTGGAAAGCAGCCTGGATGTCCTGAAAAAAAACGGTTCAAGACTGACTCTTCAGGAAACGGTAGTGAAACGTCTCAGCAACGCGGACAATCAATACATCATCCGCTGCAAACTGAAGCAAGGAGGCAGTCCCGTTCGAATTTCCATGCAGAAAACTCCGAAAGGGTACTACCTCTCGGAGATCAGAGAACTCTGATTCAGGTCTCCTGAACACTCTGTTTTCCACAGGAATCCTCCCCCTGTTTTCAAATGCCGGCATTTTCTGCCGGAACTCGGAAACAGGGGCAGTTTCATTCTGCGGTTCCTTTCCCATGCTTCCACGGCATCCACAAGGGAAAGAGATGGCGAAATCACAGGGCAGAAGAGTTCCGACGGAACTTTCCGCTGTTTTCAGGAAAAAATCCTGTTGCAATTTGTATGAGGCGATGTATATTTTTCTGAACCAAATGGAGCGCGCAAATGTCATCGCCGATAATGGAGAACATTTTACATATTTACAATACCGTGAGGCCGTATCTGGATTTCGGGGTCATCGCAATTCTGATTTATTGCGTGCTCTACTTTCTGCGCGGGACCCGCGGAGCCAGTGTTTTTGCCGGATGTGTCATTGCCCTGATCTTTCTCACGATCCTGACCAACACGCTGAAACTGGAGGTTCTGAGCTGGCTGCTCGAATATTTCTGGACGATCGCTTCCATTGCCCTTGTAGTGATTTTCCAGCCGGAGCTGAGACGCGCATTTGCCCAGTTGGGCAGCACCTACTTTCCGCATCACGCCGATGTACAGAAAAAAACAATCAAGGAAACCGTTTCCGCAGTCACTCAGATGGCGCGAAGCAAAACGGGTGCCCTGATCGTTTTTGAACGACAGATCGGATTGGCAAGCATCAAGAACAGCGCAGTGGGACTGGAAGCGAAAGTCAATTCGCTTCTCCTCCAGTCGCTGTTTTATCCGAACTCTCCGCTGCATGACGGAGCTCTCATCATTCGCGGTGATACGATCGAAGCGGCACACGCGATCCTGCCGTTAACCCAGCAGCCGGAATTTGCCCACATGAACATTGGCACAAGACATCGCGCCGCCATCGGGGTCACCGAAGAGACCGACGCGGTAGTTGTAATTGTTTCGGAAGAAACCGGCACAATCAGTGTTGCCATGCGAGGCGAACTGAAGCGGCATCTGACCCACGATCAGCTTTCTGAAATTCTGATTCATGCCCTCATTGACAAACAGGGACGGAAAAAAATGGATGTTCTGGATATGGAGATGGCAAATGCCGATTGACCGCAAACGGATCTGGAAAAAAGTTCCCGGAATCATCCGTCATGATTTTGTACGGAAATTCCTGTCGGTTCTTCTTGCTCTGATCGTCTACATCGCTGTTTCCGACAAGATGGGGGTTGAGCGGGACATTCAGAATGTCGTGGTCAAGATTCCCGGTTCCATCGTTCTCAAACGGGGACCGGAGCCGCTGACTCTGGTGAAAATTGATGGCAAAACGCCGCATGTTAAAATCCGCATCCGCGGGTCGGAACGGATCCTCAAGAATCTTTCCGACAATGATTTTTCCATTGAGAATCCCGTATTCCAATCGGATTCCTATACGCCGGGAGAACCGTATCAGCTGGTTCTTTCGCCGAAAGATGTCAAAGGGCCTGCGGGCGTACAGATTCTTTCCGTGGATCCTGCGGTTGTGCCGGTCGATTTTGACCTTCTCCTCTCCAAAATGGTGGAAGTAAAGGCTATTTTCGATACCAAAAAACCGCTGCCTGCCGGTTATGTTGTCAGCAAGACAACCGTCTCGCCGCCGGAAGTCCGCGTTACCGGTCCGAAACTGGTGCTTGACAAACTTGAATTTTTACAGACGAAACAGATTCCTCTCGGCAACATCACCCAGTCGTTTGACTACAATACAACGATCCCGCTTTCCACTCCTGCGCTGAAAGTCAGTCCTGCAAACGTTTTTGTCCAGATTGACATCGAAAAGAACATCAGTACGAAGACCTTCTCGCTGCTGCCGCTGCGGGTGCTGGACGACAATACTCGCAATTCCTACGAATTCCTGACCGGTTCCCGCGTGGAAGTCATGGTAACCGGGCTCAAAAGTCTGGTGGATTCACTCCGGCAGGAGGATGTGAAACCTTATGTCGATATTTCCACCCTGAATCAACCTGGAATCTACAATGTCGACGTCGGCTGCTGGATCACGGTCAATGCGCTGGATGTCAAATCCATTCTTCCCTCCACCGTTAAGATAAAGATACTGAAAAAATGATGAAATCACTGCTTTTTCTGGCAACAGCCTTTTTTTCCTGTGTGTTCTTCTGCGCATGCAGCAAACCGGCGCCGGAACCGCCGCGCGTCCGGACTGAACTGATTCTGGAAATTTTCGACAGTCTTCAACGCAAGGATTACAAAAATGCCCTTGCCAAAATCGAACGTCTGAAAGAGCTGGATCCGACGAATGTCTTCCTTTCCGAGTTCGAACATATTGAACGGGCCAACATCCGGATTCAGGAGGCGGAACAGGCGCTCCTCCGGAATAACCGGAAACAGGCGGAAGAGGCCATTCAGGATGCAATCCGGGTCATCGGACCGCTGCCGCCTCTGCTCACTGCGGCCAATGAGATTGCCGCGCTTGCAGAACTGGAAGTTCTGGCAGAACAAATTGCGGCGCCGACCACGTCGGCTTCTCTGGAAAAAAATCTGAAGGAATTCAATCGGAAAATCACCCGTTTTAAAACAAATGCAACATTTCGGGAATTCACCCGAAAACGAATTCCCGTCGTCAAAAAGTTAAGAGAAAGAGAGGATAAGATCACACTCAACGACCTCACAATCGACATGCGTCTTTCTGGAGAAAAGGAAAAATCTCTGTGGAACACGATGGAATCACAAAAGAGAATCGAACAAAAATGACAACTCGATGTCTTTTGGATACATGAACGGCATATTCATTCGCAATCAATAACCGCCGGAGAAATACCGGCAAACAGGAAAGGTTCAAGTATGAACATTGTCAAGAAGCTCTTTATTGCAGCGGCAATTCCCGCGTTCGCAGTCGCTGCGGTCGCTCAGGCCCCCGCACAGAAGCCTGCACAGAAGGCCCCCGCGGCAAAAACAGCTCCCGCAGCAAAGAAGGAAACACCGAAGCCCGCTCCCGCAAAGAAAGAGGCAGCCAAACCTGCTCCTCCGAAAACGCTGGACCAGATTCTCTCTTTCCTCCCGGCTGTTCTTGCAGAAGGAAAAGGCGTGAAAATCACAAAACAGTCCTTTATCAAGGAACTTTCCACGCAGATTCCTCCCAATGCACTAGCTCAGATCCCCGCGGATCAGCTGAAACCGATCGTCAAACAGATGGTCAACGGCATGATCGACCGTGAACTCGTTTTCAGCATTGCGCAGAAGAACGGCTACAAACCCTCCGCACAGCTTGTTAAAAACGAGTTCGACAATATGCTCAAACAGCTGCCGCAGGATAAACGCCAGATGCTGGAAAGCCAGTTGAAACTTCAGAACAAGACACTGGATTCCTATAAAAATGAAATTGCCAATGATCCCATGGCGCAGAAAGGCGCGGCCTTCTCCAAATACCTGAAGGAAAAAATTGAGCCGCAGTGCAATATTTCCGATGCAGATGCAGAGAAGTTCTATCGCGAAAATCAGAAGAATTTCCAGATTCCGGAAGAAATTACGGCATCTCATATTCTGATCCGTCCCCAGGTTCCTGCCGGCAAGGAAAAAGACGCTGCCGCAGTTGCCAAAGCCGATGCGGATGCGCTTGCAAAGATCAAAGCCATTCAGGCAAAACTGAAACAGGGTGCCGATTTCGGAGCTCTTGCCGAAAAGGAATCTGCCTGTCCGTCCGGAAAATCCGCCAAAGGATCGCTCGGAAAATTCAAACGCGGCATGATGGTTCCGGAATTCGACAAGGCGGCATTCGCCCTGAAAAAAGGCGAGATGTCTGACATCGTAAAGACCCAGTTCGGTTATCACATCATCAAATTGACCGACAGAACCGCCGCAGGATACGAGCCGCTGGCCAAGGTGAAAGGCGACATCAAGAACTATCTGAAAGCCAAAAAGACCGAAGAAATTCTCAAGGCTCAGATCGAAAAGACCCGCAAAGAGCTTGGAATCAAAATCACCAATTTCTGATCGAAGTCAAAAAAAACATAAAAAGCCGGGGAAAACTCCCCGGCTTTTTTATGGAATCACACTCCTCTGAAAAAATTTCATTCAGCGGAAAAGCGTTCTTCTCCATCGACAAAGACACGTTCCACTTCAAAATCCCCGGACATCACAACAAGATCGGCGGCGTATCCCGGCTGGATTCTTCCGATGCCGGCCAGACCGAGAGATTGCGCCTGATTCCAGGAGGTCGTTTTGATGAGCTCCTTCAGCGGATATCCGGTTACTTCATAGACATTCCGGAGTGCGACATTCATGCTTAGAGCACTTCCGGCAAGCGCATCCGGATTGTTCTTCAGCCGGACAGCTCCGTTTTTCAGGATGGTCGGAAGACCGGCAAGTTCATATTCGCCGTCGGGCATTCCGGAAGCGGAGACGGAGTCGGTCACCAGCATGATCTTTTCCATGTTTTTGATTGAAAAGACAAGATTGATCATATCCGGGCAGAGATGCAGACAGTCGCAAATCATCTCGACATAGACATCCTCATGCAGCAGTCCGGCACCGACCAGTCCGATTTCCCGGTGTTTCAGCGGCGTCATCTGATTGCAGAAATGGGTCAGATTCCGCAGTCCGTGCTCATACGCTTCCTTGAATTGCGCATAGGTCGCCGCGCTGTGAACACAGGACGGGGTAATGCCAAGTTCCAGCAGATCTGCAGTAAACTCGACCGCACCCGGAAGTTCCACAGCAAAGGAGACTTTCAGCACAGGAAAGATGTCATTCAGCCGCTTGACCTCATTGATATCCGGTCGTCTGAGGAATGCGGGATTCTGCGCGCCGAGACAATCCTTGTTAATAAACACTCCTTCGAGGTGAACGCCAGGCAGTTTGCATCCCCGGTTGCAGTTCTTCACATAATCGGCGGCGGAACGCAAAGCGGCGGAGAGCACTTCTTCGCTCTGGGTCGAGGTGCTTGGAAGAAGGGTTGTAACGCCCTCTTTCAATTTACCTTCTGCAATGGTTTTGATGGCGGCATCCGTTCCATAGCAGAAGTCCTGTCCGCCGCGGCCGTGGGTGTGAATGTCCGCGAATCCCGGAACGAGCATATCGCCCCGGAGCATGACAGTACGATCCACCCGGTCCGGCAGCTTGTCTCCACAGGCATAGACATGCCGGATACTTCCGTCCTCCACAAGAACGGAAGCGCCCTCCAGTTCCACATCGGGGGAAATCAGATATGCGTCTTTGAATAAAGTTCTCATGATACCATCCATCCTTTCCTGTTTTTCATGAATTTCATTGGAAGACAATTTACCGGATGATTTGAAAAATTCAACTTTTTGTCAGGATTTTACGCATTTCGGCTGCAAGAGAAGAACATTTCAGGAAGAGTTTCGCCCGGTCCGGACGGGTCTCCGCGTCAATCAGGAAAGAAAGCCCGTAAACCTGGGAACCGCCTGCGAGAGGAAAACAGATGTTCCAGTGACGGCACTCATCCTCCCATACGGCATAGTTGTCCTTTTCAAACGCGGCAATCCTCTGAAGGATGGACGTTTCACGGCTTTCCCGTTCGGCTCCGGACATCTTCCCCTGGTTCAGCTCGCCCAGGAGAATGGAACGAGCCTTCTCGCTTCCGTATTTCACGCAAAGAATTACAAGGGCGATATTCGATCCGGAAAGTTTCTGTTCCGGCATCGGAAGAAACGAGGTCTGTACCGAACGTTCGCGATAGGAGTGATAGAGATACACCAGACGATCGTTGAACATCCCGGCAAGTGCCCCGGAAATCCCCATCGAAGCGAGTCCGGAGCGCAGAAGCAGAATCGCATTCTGCGGAAAGAAATTATGCCTCAGGCTCGACTGTCCGAGATAAATCATGCCCAGTCCCGGTTCGAACGTCCGGTAGGAGACCTTGTGAACATATCCGGCATCCGTCAGATCTGAAAGCAAACGGCTCGCCGCCGGAGGGGTAATCCCGGTTTTTATACAGATCTCTTTCAGCGTCAACGGGTTGTCCGCATTGACAAGCGTTTCGAAAATCTTCAGGGTTTTGTTCAGAAGCAATGTTTTCATGCAGTAGTATAATTCCAGTATGCGGAATTTGCAAGAGAATCCGCAAAAAAGGCGCCATTCTTCTATTGCCTCCGGAAAGGAAATGGAGTATAATGATAGGAACAGGAAATTCCAAACAACACAGATCAAAAGAAAGGGTTCTCAAATGGAAATTCCAGTCAAAAAACTTTGCGCCGATTTTGCTGTTGTCGGCGGCGGCATGTCGGGAGTCTGCGCTGCGCTTGCGGCGGCAAGGAACGGGCTCTCCGTCATTCTGGTACAGGATCGTCCCATGCTGGGCGGAAACGCCTCCAGTGAAATGCGCATGTGGATCTGCGGAGCTCACGGCAAGGACAATAAGGAAGGCGGAATTCTCGAAGAGATTCTGCTGGAAAATTACTACTACAATCCCACGCTCCGCTACACGATCTGGGACGATGTGCTCTACACGTTCATCAAACGGGAAAAGAATATCACGCTTCTTCTGAATACAACGGTGGAAGCGGTGAAAACCGAAGGCAGCCGGATCGTCTCCGTCTCCGCGTGGAATCTGCACTCCTATACCCGTTATGAGATTTCCGCGAAATTCTTCTCGGACTGTTCAGGCGACAGCATTCTTCGTCTTTCCGGAGCCGAATACCGGATCGGACGCGAAGCCTCCTCCGAATTCGGAGAATCCCACGCGCCGGAAAAACAAGACAAGAAGACTATGGGAAATTCGATTCTTGTCCAGTTGCGGAAGAGCAATCTGCCGCACCGTCCCTTCGTTGCTCCGGAATGGGCGTACCATTACACGGAAGAGACGATTCCGCGCAAGGAAGCCATGTTCAACATGAAAACCAACAATTTCTGGTGGATGGAGTTCGGCGGCATCAAGGACACGATCGCCGATGCCGATGAGATCCGCGATGAACTTCTCAAAATTGCCTACGGCTGCTGGGAGTACATTAAAAATCATCCGGATGGACGTGCAAAAGAGTGGGAACTCGACTGGATCGGAAGCCTGCCCGGAAAACGGGAAAATGTCCGTTACGTTGGAGACCACATCCTTACTCAGCCGGAAATCGAAGCGGAAGGACGCTTCCCCGATGTCGTCTGTCACGGCGGCTGGAGCATGGACAATCACCATCCCGAAGCATTTTATTATCCCGGCCCACCGACCATCTTCCATCCGGCGCCGTCTCCGTTCGGCATTCCGTACCGCTCGCTCTATTCGAAGAATATCGAAAACCTTTTCTTCGCCGGACGCAACATCTCCTGCTCGCACATGGGCATGAGCTCCACCCGCGTCATGGCAACCTGCGCCACCATGGGACAGGCGGTCGGAACAGCAGCAGCTCTTGCAGTCAAATACGGAACCAGTCCGCGCGGAATCTATGAACATCATATCGAAGAATTGCGTGACACTCTTATGGAACAGGATCAGTTCCTTCCGTTTGCAACACGCAAGATTTCCGAACTGAGCCGGAACGCAAAAGTTTCCGACGAAAATCTGCGCAACGGAATCGACCGCTCCATCGGCGACAACGACAACGGTTCCTTTGTCAAACTCGGCGGCTCCTGCTGGTACGAATTCGGAAAACCGGAAACGGTCTCCTCCGTTCGCATCATCTTCGACAGCGATTTCTCCGATACCAAACGGATGCGCAACCTTGAAGGAGTTCCCGAGGACGATATCCGCCATATCCCCGGAACCATCGCCCGCGACTTCTCCATCGAAGTCTTCCGCTATGGCGAATGGCAGAAGGTTCTGGATATCAAGGAAAACCGGAAACGCTATCTCCGTCTGAACTTCGAGCCGGTTTCCGATGCGGAAGCCGTCCGCCTTGTTCCGAAAACTTCCTGGGATGAAAAAGCCGACAGCGTCCATCTCTTCGCCTTTGAAGTTGAATAAAAGACGGATTTTTCTGTTTTTTGGGATGTGAAGGGAGAAAACTGCTTTTCAAAGCGGTTTTCTCCCTTCGCGCTCCTCTCTTTCCCCAAACTTCCGACGCCTTTGTGATTCCCGCAAAGGCTCTCTCTCTTCGTTTTAGATTATAATCTGTAATGAGACAAAAAAAGGCGTCCCGCATTTTGTGCGGGACGCCTGATTGAATCAGCTTTGCAGAGCCGGTATGAATTACATCATGCCGCCCATGCCGCCCATTCCACCCATTCCGCCCATGCCGCCTTCGGGCATCGGGGAAGCCTTCTTCTCTTCCGGAGCATCCGTGATGAGGCACTCGGTTGTGAGAAGGAGTCCGGAGATGGAAGCCGCATTCTGGAGAGCAGAACGGGTAACCTTCTTCGGGTCGATGATACCGGCCTTGAGCATATCGACGAACTCGCCGCTGGCGATATCGAATCCGGCATTTCCTTTG
>CASEYW010000046.1 GCA_949292215.1 uncultured bacterium | reverse complement strand
TGAGCAGATTCCCGGTTGCCGGATCATTGGTGATTCCGGCGGAGTCGAGAGTGCGGAAGCCGGTTCCGTTTTCCGCGTTCTGCGCCAGTGTGCCGGAAAGCCGGAGAGAAGGGGCGGCAAAGCCGTTTACGGCGGCCGCGATCCCCAGCATCAACAGAAATGTTGTTGTTTTCATTGACAAATTCCTTGCGGTTAATCGTTATCTGTAACCCTTACCCGTGTAGCCGAAGTAGGGGTGTGCCTGATAATGCTGGTAATAGGTCAGTCCGGAAACGTGTCCGTCGAACCAGACCTGATTCATTCTGAGATTATGCGGGAATGCCATGTCAACCAGCGCTGCGATATGCTCCGGCCACCAGGGATCGCGTTCCGAACGGTTTTCCAGAATGGTCGGAGCAATTGAAGGAGATATCACCCGGGATGCCTTCCTTACAATTTTAGGAGAATCCTCTTCTCCGTTCAATCTCGTATTGAGACCGTAAAAACCGCTGGCGATTTTTTTCCGGGCTGGACAGTTGAAATAGATCATCGCGATATCCGTATTCGTTTTCGGTTTCTTGCCCAGACGGATTGCCAGTTCATAGTTCCAGATATAATCAAACTGCCAGGCCGGCCTTGATGTATCCTGCGGACGACAGAAACTCGGCAGACAGTAATCGGTATCATTGACATACAGCGTATAGGCGGTTCCCATCTGTTTCAGGTTGTTGCGACAGGAAATATCATGCGCTTTCTCCCGCGCCTTGCCCAGCGCCGGCAATAGAATAGAAACTAAAATGGCAATGATAGCTATAACAACGAGCAACTCTATCAATGTGAAATTTTTCTCTTTTGAAATCATGCTTTTCTCTCCGTTTGTCTGGTTGATTTTTTTATATCGGCAGAATGTTCCGCCTGTTTTTTTTCTGTGGATTGCCGGATGACGAGTTCCGGCTTGATCCGGATTTTTTCCGGAGCAAGCGTCTTGTCATTCATGTGACGCAGAAGGCACTCGACAGCGGAACGTCCGAGTTCCCGTGGATTCTGATCGAACGTTGTGAGAAACGGGAGCTGGAACGACTGGAAGTCAAGATTGCCGAATCCGGAAATGGCAAGGTCATCCGGGATACGGCGCCCCAGCTCCGCGGCCAGGCGCCCGATCTGGAACGCATAGGAATCATAGAAGGCTCCGATGCAGGTGACTTCCGGGTGACGGCCCAGGAAACCGCGTATGCACTCATCCGTATCCGCATACCACCACTCGGTTCCGAATGGAACGTACTGACAGTCCGCGTGGGCGATGCAGAACTCCAGAAACCCTTTTTTCCGGAGGGCGGCGGAACTTGCCTGCGGCGGTCCGCTGTAATAACCGAGCTTCCGGTGGCCGAGACGGTAAAAATATTCCGCGTTCATCCAACCTCCGAGGAAGTCGTCTGTTCCGACAAAGCTGACGTCCGCGGGAATCTCCCGGTCCATGGTCACGATGGGGATGCCGCACTGGGAAAGTTCGCGGAAAAACTCGTTGTCCGCCGTATCGCAGGGGGGGATGAGGATCATGCCGTCGACTCGCTGTTCCACGAGGCGGTGAAACAAGCCCTGTGCCTCCTCCTGATTGCAGGCAAGCGTAATCGGCAGGAAATCATTTTGCCGGAGGACTTGTTCGATGCTTCGTGTGATCTGTCCGAAAAACGGGTCCATGTAATCCATGATGACCCCGACGAGTCCTGTTTTACCGGTTCGGATCGCTTTGCTGAAGCGGTTTTCATGGTAGCCCATCTGCTTTGAAATTGCCATGATCCGGTTGCGTGTTTCCGGTGCGATTTCCCCCTTGCCCTTTATGACACGGGAAACCGTCGAGACGGAAACTCCCGCCTCTTTGGCTATATCTTTCAGATTCACGACAAATCCAACCGGCATTTTTTCTCTCATCTGTTTCAGTATTCCGCAAACCGTTACCGCAATTCGTTACCGCAAACGATTTGCTGACTCGATTTTAATTATATCATACTTTATCAAAAATGTCAAGAGGGGGGAAGAGAAAAAAGCAGAGATTTCTCCGGGACAGGGGGCTTTGGAATGGTCTGGAAAAGGATGTTTTTCAGTGTGAAAGTAGTATAATATATGTTTGTACTACTGAAAAAGAGTTTTTTTGTACTTTTTTTGAAAAAAAGTCTTGTTGAATGAAATCTCCTGTCCTATAATATTACCGGAAACGAAAGGATCGAAAGAGTCAAATGTCGCCACAGGAAAGAATCTGCAGACACATCAGGGAACGGATCGGATCAGGGGAATTGAGGCCGGGAATGCAGTTGCCGCCGCACCGGGAACTCAGCCGGCAGTTTTCCGTTGCCATCACGACCGTGACGCGGGCGGTCAACCGGCTGAAAGCGGAAGGCGTTCTGGTCTGCCGGCGCGGGCAGGGAACCACCATTGCCGAACCCAGACCGCCGGAGGTCGGGAAAGACAACCGCCGTGTCATGCTCATCAATCCTCTGAACGAGAAACTCAATCTGACTCTTTCGCAGGCGGTAAACGAGGTTTTCATGGAAACGGAATGGCGGGTCGAGACCTATTGCGCATGTGCCAATCTTTCCTGGTATGCGCGTTTTCTGAAGGACTGCCATAACAAACCTCCCGCCGGGCTGCTTCTGGTGCCAGTATCCCCGAAGTTTTTTCATTTTACTCCGGATCTCATGCCGGTACCGGGAACGAAAACCGTGATCTGGGGACTTCCGGTGCCGGGATTGAAGGCGGACAGCATTTCCGCTTCGCCCTTCGGGGAAGGAATTGTTCTCGGCGATTATATTGCTGCACGGGGTTTCCGGCGGATCTTGTACATTACACAGGGAGCCGACATCGGACGGGAGGAACGGGATACGCTCCGTGGAATGGAACAGGTGCTCCGACGGAAAGGAATCCCATTCGGAGCGGACAATATTCAGAATTATCCTGACTCCTATTCCTTCGGGCCGATGCGCGATCCGGAACGGGGTGCATTTGAATACACTTTGAAATTGATTCGGAAGTCGGAAAGACTGCCGGAGCTGATGATCGGAGGACATGACGGGATTACATACGGAATTCTCCGTGCGCTCCTGAGTGCGGGAATTAAAGTGCCGGAAGAAGTTTCGCTGCTTTCCGCGGAGACCGGATACGACAGGCTGCTTGTTTCGATTCCGGGCTATGCGATAACGGCTTTCAACAATATGTATCATCTGCGGACACGAATTGCGGCGGAGCGTCTGCTGAGCCGTCTGGAGGGAAATAACGATCTTCCCACACATTGCGAGGTCATGGGAAGACTCATCGAAGGCAATACGGTAAGGAAAATGATTGAAAACAACCCAATAACAGAGGAGATATTATTATGAAGCGGTCCATTTTCACACTGATAGAGTTGCTGGTGGTAATTGCAATTATTGCAATTCTTGCAGCACTTCTGCTTCCGGCGTTGAATTCGGCAAGAGAAAAAGCCAGCAGCATATCCTGCACCAACAATCTGAAACAGATTGGAGGGGCAATGCTGCAGTATGTAGGAGATTACGATGATATCTGTCCTCGCATGACTCCTGCAACCAATGTCCGCTGGATGGGGGTTCTTTATGTTTACTGTTCCACAAAAAATTCATTATCTTCCTGGTGGAATTCCGACAATTCCGCTGCGCAGCATCCGAATCCTCCATTTCAATGTCCCAGCGGAGTGAAATCGGTTTCGACGATTGCGCTCTTTGTTCGCTGGTATGCGGCAAATCTTCATATTTTGAGTCACAGAGGGGGTGGACTTGCCGGATATGCGGAATCAGCAGAAAATCTGGTGCCGCGCCGCTATTCTAAAATCCGGATGCCTTCGGCGCGTTCCGCTTTCATGGATGTAGATATGAATAAACAATGGCCCTGGTCCATGCTTTATAATAAAAGCGGCATTGAAGTGAGCGATCTTGGTCCTGCAAATGGATGGCGGCATTCCAATGGCAGCGGCATCAATGTCGCCTTTGCAGACGGACATGTGAGCTTTACAAAGAAAGTCTCCATTCCAGATAAATATAATACAATCAGTACCAACTATTTCTGGTGTCCTCCCACCGGAGATGATATTTGAAGATCGGGAACAACACTTCAATCAATACGGAGTTTATGACATGAAAAGGAAATTTATCGTTTTAGCGGCATTTTTTTCTGCCGGGATTCTTTCCGCCGCGGATTTGCCCGCAGGATTCCAGATGAACCGGTATGGAGTTCTCCAGTTCGGGAGTTCCAAATTTCAAATTCTGTCCCATGACAGCGGGTGGAGTCCGCAAGTCAACGGCAACTGGAAAAATATCCAGATCAGGGATTGCGCTTCCGGCAAGAATCTGACTGCCGGAACCAGTATCGGGACCACCTCGGTTTCCATCACGTCGGAGTTCCGCACTCTTTCCCGGGATACCGTTTCTTCTGATTGGAGATTTCTCTTTTCTGAGAAAACGAACCTAAACAGTCTTTCCGGCTCTCTTATCATTCCCACGACTGTACAACGGCTGGAAATCAATGGAAAATCGTATCTTCAACCGGAAAAATTTGATCCGAAACGTTATCAGGTCAAGATCAAAGGTGTAACATCGCTCAAGTTTGAATACTCCACCGGACGATTTGTCACCATCCGTTCAAAATCTCCTCTTGGGATTCTGATTCAGGACAATCGCCATTTTAACGGATCCAATTTTGAGATTCGTTTCCCTTTCACACCGGGTCCCCGGAATATAAAGCAAAGTGGTCTTTCTCTGAGTTTTCAACTGGGGACGGTGGTATCCGAACCAGTGGATCTCTCTCATGTTGTGAATCAGAATTTTTCTGAGATTTCCGGAAGCGGAATACCAGCCGGAGAATTTGTTTATGAAGGGTTGAAATTCAAACTGTCTTCTCCGGAAGCACCCCATGGAAAGAATGTCATTGTCTTGGATGAAAAATCCCGTAAAACAGGCGGGGCCGACAGCATTAAAGTTGCTCTTCCCGGAAAGCGGAAAAGCGGGGCATTGAACTTGCTTCATGCCGGAAAGGGAATTATTTCCGGAAGCCCGAAAGAGATCGGAACGATTCTGGTACAGTACAAAGCCGCGCCGGAACAGAAGATCAAAGTTTTCTCCGGGCGTGATGTCGGAGAATGGCAGCAGCCGGAACGGATGCTAAACGGAGAAGTCGCCTGGATTTCCGAAGCCTCCGGCACAGGGCTTTATGCGTCCTCGTTTCCGCTGAAAAACGCAGAACCAGTTTCCGCGATATTTGAGGTGACGGACCCCGGTTTCGTCTGGATGATTTCCGCAGTTTCTCTCACGGATCAGCCGGTCAGTTTCAATACGGTCATTATGAAGGACATTGTCCGGAAAGCTGATCGGGAGTGGCTGCCGCTGGATTTCAAAAACAAGGTGATTCCCGGAAGTCCGCTGGATTTTTCGTTCCTGAAAAATGATGCTCCTGCCGGAAAGTACGGTCATGTTGTGAAAGCTGCCGATGGTACTCTCACTTTTGAAAAAGCTCCAGGCCGGCGTTTGAAATTATTCGGAGTCAATCTCTGTTTTTCCGCCAACTATCCGACAAAAGAGGTCGCGGATGCTCTTGCGGAGAATCTTCAGCGAGCCGGTTACAATTCCGTCCGTTTTCATCATGCCGATGATTTGATGGTCAAGCGGAAAGCCGCTGACAGTACAACGCTGGAGCCGGAAAAGATGGATCGTCTGGATTATCTGTTCCATGCGCTGAAAAAACGCGGCTTCTACATTACGATTGATTTCTACTCTTCGCGTACCATTCGGAAAGGAGACGGAATCCCCGGACTGGAACAAGGCTCCGGAGCTCTTTTCAAGGCGCTGATTCCCATCAGTCCGGAACTGATGGAAAACTGGAAAAAATATGTCCGTGCGTGGATGACGCATAAGAACCCCTACACCGGTATGACCTGGGCGGAAGATCCTGCTCTTTACTGTGTGAATCTGGTGAATGAAGACTTATTGACCGCCTACTGGTCGAAAACTCCTGCCGCAGTCAAACTGTATGCGCAGGCGTTTGAAAAGTGGAAAACGGACCATCATTGCAGAAATGCAAAAATAAGTAATGACGATCTGAAATTCAAACAATTTCTATACGAAGTCCAGGCGAAAAGCCTTGCGGAACAGCGTCGGTTTGCAAGAGAGGAACTTGGAATGAAAGCGCTGTTTACAAGCTTGAATCACGGGGCTGATCCGTTTCAGACAATTCTCCGCGAAACATTCGATCTCGTAGACAATCATACTTACCACGATCATCCGAGTTATCCGGAAAGAGCGTGGAATCTGCCATCTGCATTCACGCAGAGATCCGCGATTGAAACATACGCATATGTTCCGGCGGCACTCATGCCGACCCGTGTTTTCGGACTTCCCTTCCTTGTAACGGAATACAATTATTGTTATCCGAACCGCTTCCGTTCCGAATCCGGTCCGCTCATGGGCGGATATGCCGCCTTGCAGGACTGGGATGCAATTTACCGCTTCGCATGGGCGCATGACATCAGAAAAATCAAGGGACAGCTTCGGATGGAGGGTTTCGATATCGCCGGAGATCCGATCTCTCAGCTTTCAGACCGAATCACCGCGGCGGCATTCCTGCGCGGGGATGTTCAAGCTGCACCGCGAAAGTATGCAATGAATATCAGTGAAAGGCTGTTTAACGTGCCAGGTGCTCTCCGCGGATACTCACGTGATTTCCTGAAACTGGGATTGATCGCTCAAATCGGCAGTACCTTGAATCTTCCGGAAAAGCAGGGAAGACAGATTCGTGTGTTCAATTTTACAAATCCGCTCAGAACGGATGCTCTCGGTCATCAGAAGGATGCGGAACGCTGGAAAAACGCACTGGCAGAGAAACCGGCTGTCAGCAGTACGGAAGAAATCCTACTGGATAAAAATAAGCGGACATTGCTGATTGCCGCCCCGCGAATGGAATCCATTACGACCGCTCAGCGTTCGGTGGAAGGCCGATTCCTGAAACTGAAGCAAATCAGCGGCTTCCTGACCGCTGCCGCGATTTCTCTGGATGAAAAACCTTTGACGGAAAGTGGAAGCATCCTGTTTCTCCATCTGACCAATGTCAATAATACAAACAGCATTTTCGGAAACCAACAAATGACGCTTCTACGCAACAATGGGACTCTGCCGTATCTGGTTCAGCGGGGACGTGCGGAGATCTCATTGAAGTCACCTCACGATTTCCGGATCACTGCCCTGTCCGTTGATGACGCTCCGCTCGGGAATATTCAAGGCAGACGCTCCGGCGATGAATTCCGGTTCACAGCCGATACCGGATGTTTCAAGGGAGGTGTGATGGCTTATCATCTGACCCGTTGAACGAACCGTTATGAAAAATTTTATTGCATGAACAGAAGACCGGGAGACGTTCGTACGTTCTCCCGGTGATTTTCTTATCGGATTTCGAGAATTTCGTCCAGATCCAGGCGCGGGCGGGATTCCGCTTTCTCCGCCGGATAGCCGAGGGAAATCAGCGAAACCGGCGTTTCATTCAGCGGCAGATCCAGAATCTTTCTGACCTTGACCACATTGATCCAGCCGATCCAGCAGGTTCCGAGTCCACGTTCCTCTGCTGCCAGTACGAAATGTTCTCCGGCAATTCCGACATCAATGTATTCATAATGAATACCCGAAAGCAGGGGTGCCAGAACATGTGTCAGCAGCTTTTTCTTCATGCAGAGAACCATCAGCACGGGAGCTTGGGTCAGCCACGCCATTTGAACTCCCGGAAGGATTGCTTCCCGGCAGATGCGCATCCGCAGATTTACATCTTTCACGGCGATGAACCGCCAGGGTTGTTTGTTGCAGGCGGAAGGCGCGTGTCGTGCGGCTTCTACGCATTCCCGAATTTGTTCCACAGAAACTTCCCGTTCCAGATACGCGCGACAGCTGTGCCGCTTTTCAATCACGGTTTGCAACTCCATAACTTACTCCTTTTTCCGTGTTGCTTGAGAGAACGTGTCATCCGTTGTTCCGGCTGTTTCCATAAGAATTTTCATCGATCAGTTTCCTGATCGACAGGATTCTTTTTCGGGAATATAATCGTTTTCATGAAAATTGCAACTCCGACTGTTTCCTGGGGGGCCGAAGGCTCGGTGCAGGTCCGTGACCTGCTTCGGTCCAGCTGAACAAGCTGGTCGCCCGGAGGGCGAAATCCCTCGTCGAAAAAATTAATATTAATATTGATTTTAATATTAAAATGAGTATTAATGTTAATATAAACGCAAACTGCATAAAGGAGATTTCGTGCTCCGCACGACCAGCGTCTCGCCGCTGGACCGCGACAAGGACACCGTCCTTGACCCGAGAAAAATGCTGACGCATTTTTCCGTAAATTAGAGATTGGAGCCTAATTCAACCTTGTAGATCAGATCGCAGGCATCCGGAGCCGGAAGAGAATAGAGAGACAGTAAATCCAGACGGAACGGATGCCGCGGCGCCTGGAGCAGAAACAGTTCAAGCAATTCCTGGAGATCGCGCGGCGGCTTGCGCAGTTTTAAGGTGCAATGAGGATGAAACGGATACGGGGACGGCTCAAATCGCAATCCGCAATTCGAGACAATTTCATGAGCCCGGAAAAATGGTGTGTTGTCAATCAGATTCAGAAAGTAGATGTCGGTGTTTTCGAACCGCTCAACATTTCCGAATTCAGCATAGAAAGGTTCGATTTCCTTTGCTGCTTTCTGAAGACAGGCTGCGATGGTTTCGAAACTCTGTCCGGGAGAAAGAAATCCCGTTCCACAGGAACCTGTCAAAGTGATTTCTGCTGGCAGAAGCGAACGCTCCTCATCGAAACGCGCCCGCATTGCCCGAATCCATTCAGCCATCGGAGATGGCACATCAAGCACGATGTACGTCGGACTGACCAGTTTTTTTTCCACTGCTGATTTCCTTTTTCAGCCTTTATTGAGCGATTGCAGTGAGTGCCGTATGATATTCTCGACCGACCGCTCTTTTTCCGGAAGCGAACTTGCAACATCCACCACGCATTTTTGAATTTTGATTCTCTGGAATCCAAGTTTTTCCAGAGCCATGATGGCGTCTTCCGTGTTGCGGTCGATTGCAGCCGACGGTGCTGTTCCGGCGGCAAATTCCGCAGAGGGATCAATGTCGCGGATCTTGTCCCGCAGTTCGACGATCATCCGTTCCGCGGATTTCGGTCCCACACCGTTGATTTTTTTCAGAGATTTCACATCCGCCGAGAGAATCGCCTGACAGAAGGATGGAATGTTCATGCTGCTGAGAATATTCAGCGCGGTTTTTGCCCCGATGCCGTTGACCATGTTGAGCAGATTGAAAATTTTGAGCTCGCGCTTTGTTGCGAACCCGTAAAGGCTCATGTCGTCTTCCCGCACGACAAGAACGGTATAAAGGGTGACTTCCTCGCCGACTTTCGGCAGTTTGTCGTAGGTGCAGATCGGAATGAAGACGCTGTATCCGACCCCGGCACATTCGACCAGAGCTTCTGTGAAGGAGGCTTCCGCAAGCGTTCCCCTGAGACGTGAAATCATGGTATCAGCTCCGTTTTGAAAGAATGTCCATGGAAATATCGGCGGATTTGACGGAATGGGTCAGCGCTCCGACCGAAATGAAATCGACTCCTGTTTCCGCGACTTCCGGAATCCGGGGGAGAGTCATGTTGCCGCTGGCTTCGAGCTTTGCACGGTGTGCCGTGATCCGGACCGCTTCCGCCATGTCGGCGGTGGACATGTTGTCGAGCAGAATATGTTCTGCCTTGGATTCCAGCGCTTCGGGCAGTTCCGAAAGAGAGTCGATTTCAACTTCTACCTCCAGATCAGGATATTGTTTGCGGGCCCGTTCGACGGAGCGGAGAATTCCTCCGGTGCCGCCGAGTCCGGCGAGTTCGCGGTGATTGTCTTTGATCATGATCCGGTCATACAGTCCGATCCGATGGTTCTGTGCGCCGCCGACTGCGACAGCGTATTTTTCAAGATTCCTCCAGCCCGGCGTGGTTTTGCGGGTATCAAGGATGATGCTTTTTCCCCCAGCAGCTTCCTGGTAGCGATGTGCGGCTGTAGCGGTTCCGCTGAGACGTTGCATGAAGTTCAACGCAGTGCGTTCACCGGTCAGGAGAGAACGCGCTTTGCCGGAGACTTTCGCCATGACGGTTCCCTTTTTGCAGAAGTCGCCTTCTTTTACAAGATTCTCCCAGAGGATGGAAGGATCGACTGTTTTCATCAGGCGTTCTGCAACATTGAGGCCGCAGCAGATGCAGTCTTCTTTGGCAAGAAAGACGGCGTCCACGATGAGGGCATCGTCGATCACTGAATTGGTTGTTGTATCTCCCCGGTCTCCGAGGTCTTCTTCGAGCGCCATTTGGATGAGGGCGTCCACTCTGTTCCAGTCGATGTCAGGTATCCTGTTCATTTCACTGCTTCCCCGTTGTACATTCTTGAGATTGGTTTGATGGAAACGGCTCTGCCTGTTGCGAGTTCGTAGGAGACGACCGCGCCGTCGAGCCGGATGTTTTGTTCGCAGACCGGAAGTCGCTGCGGCATTCCGGTTCGGAATTTTCTGACGACCGCTTCCGTATCGCGGCCGAGGATGGAGTCGTTGGCTCCGACCATTCCGGCGTCCGTCAGGAATGCGGTTCCGCCGGGAAGCACGCGCGCATCGTTTGTCTGAACATGCGTGTGCGTCCCGATGACTGCCGTGACCTTCCCCGCCAGCATCCATGCGAGCGCGGCTTTTTCGCTGGTCGCCTCCGCATGAATGTCGATCACAATACATTTGCAGGTTACTGGAATCTGTTTGAGGATTGATTCCGCTGTTTCAAACGGGCAGTAGGCGGATTCTTTCATGAAGACTTTTCCGAGAAGAGAGAGGACCGCGATCTCTCCTCCTGCAGGATTCCGGAACCGTTTCCAGCCGACTCCCGGCTGAAGATTGGAAAAGTTCGCGGGACGGACCAGATTCGGAACATCGCGGATTTCCGATTCGAATGTCTTCTGATCCCACGTGTGATCGCCGGAAGTAAACACATCGGCAGTGGGCATTTCTTTGAGACATGCCGCCGTCATTCCGGAACCGTTCGCGCAGTTTTCCGCGTTGACAATGACAAACGAACAGTTGAACTCCCGCTTCAACTCCGGGACCAGATCCCGGACCGCGTTTCGCCCTCCTTTTCCAACCACGTCGCCGATAAACAGAAAATTCAATACCGCTCCGCTCATTTTTCTTTTCCCTTGCGTGTTGATTTTGTTCCGTTCAATATAATCTCCCATTGCCTTTTCTTCAACCCGGAAACTGTTTTTCTCCGGAGTTCTCCGCTGCAAACGAACCATCGGACAGCAGCGGCTGATCTGGCAGAACATAAGAAAAACTAATTTTTTACTGAAAAGACTCTTGACTAAGTCACAAAAATGTTGTATAATGTAATACAAGGAAAGAAGAGGGAGAAACGACATTGGAGCACAAATACATACAGGTGAGGAATCATGTTCTTGACCTGCTGGAAACCGGGAAGCTCTCCGGAGAGGGGAAATTGCCGGGGGCACGGGAACTTGCGGCTCAGCTCGGGATCTCGCTTCTGACCGTGCAGAACGCGTTGGAGACACTGGTCAATGAAGGGGTTCTGCGCGTGATTCCGCGGCAGGGAACGTTCGCCGATCCCGCATGGGAAAACCGGATTCTTCAAAGCAATGTCAGTTTCTACATGCCGGAGAAGCACCTTCCGTGGAGTTTCCGGTTCCGGGAGATTGTCGCGGAGCATCTGCCGCAGCTTCACTTGACCCACCGGATGCGGAATGGAATCTTTGAGATCCGCCCGACACTCGACGTTCAGACTCGTCACAAGGAGTATCTCGACGCGGAACCGTTTTTCCGGAAATGCTGCCCGAATCCCGACGAATTTTTCGACACTCCGGTTCAAGCGTTTTATTACGGGAAAAAACTGGCGGGCATTCCGATTCTGTTTTCGCCACGCGTCCTGTTTGTCAATCTGAAAATGCTGGAAGAGGCAGGGTGCCCGGTGCCGGAACCGGACTGGATGTGGGATGATTTCCTGGAGAGCATCCGGATTCTTCTGAAGACCTTTGCTCCGGAATGCGTATTTCATTGGAGTCCGGCATATTTCCTCTGGATGAATTTTGTACTGAGAGCCGGAGGCGCGCTGATTGATCCTTCCGCCCAGGAGCCGGTTCTGATCGATTCTGAAAAAACACGCTTCGGACTGCGCCTTTTCCGGGATTTGAGGCGGGTTCTGGAAAAAAATGGAAGTTACCGACCGCAGGGAGTTTATGCGTTTGAACATGGAACGCTGGCATTCATGGTGGATGCGCGTCAGGCGGTCGGGCGCCTTCTCAAAACCGGCATGGACGGCTGGACCACGCTTCCCCTTCCTCACATTCCCGGCGGATGCGACACGACCATCCAGGCAACGGAACTTCTCTGCATCCGGAAGGAATGTGTTAATCTGGATACGGCGGAACAGCTTGTGAATCTGCTTCTTTCCGAAGCGTTTCAGAATTACATTGCCGATCTCGGCTATGGAATCCCGCTCCGGAAGTCTTCCGCAGAGCGTTCCCTTGCGACTTCTCTGCCGGGAAATGATCTCTTCCGCACGGAGGTCAAAAATATGTGTTCCCGTTATTATCTCGATTCCGAAGAGCTTGCGGCTCTGGTATCAACAGGGATCGGGGAGCTTCTCACCGGAAACAAGGATATCGACCAGGGAACCGCCGAACTCGCAGAACTGGTCCGCTCCTATTTCCGTATCCAGCGGAAAACTGCTGACGCAAAACGAACCACAGAAAAAACAATTTCCATTTACGAAAGAGGTGCATGAATGAAACAGATTTTCACATTGATAGAGCTGCTTGTCGTGATTGCTGTCATTGCGATTCTGGCATCCCTTCTTCTTCCCGCCTTGAATTCGGCGAGAGAGAAGGCATCTAAAATTTCCTGTGCGGGGAATCTGAAGCAGATCGGACAGGTTTTTCTGCTGTATGCCCACGACAACGACGGTAATTTTCCTCCGGACCGGGATTACGGCTCTCCGGAAAAATACTGGAGCCAGCTCACAAAAAACAACGGATTTTTCACTCCTTACCTTGGAGAACTGCCGGTAGCGAATTCGTTTGCGATCAATCGGCCTGCCAACAAGTACCGCTGCCGTTCCTACCGCAATGACGATACCTCCATGTATCTTTATGGATACAGTTCGCACTTTTTTAACACGTTTCTGATGGGAGGACCGGAGGTTCGGAAAATCAACCGGATCAAGAGTCCGTCCAAAACCCTTCTTGTCGGTGAAGTTTCCAATGCACACGGCTACATTACCTATTACGATCCGCTGAATCCGGAGGGACAAGCGACCATGGATCTCCGTCACTCGGGAATGAGTGCCAATACGCTCCATTGCGACGGTCATATCGGCAATGCCACTTACGGTTCTGTCCCGTGGCGTCCCGCCGGATATAAAAACTTGTACTGGTATCCCAATCCACAATAAAAATACAAGGAGTTCGTAATGAGAAAAACTATTTTGACCGTTCTTCTGTTTGCCGGTTTTATCGCATTGAATGCCGCGCCTCCTGTCGGACAATGGAAATCCATGAACTGGAAAAACACCTCTGTTTCGTATGAAAAGGGAACATTGAATCTGGAAATCAGACAGGCTCAGAAATTCCACGGCGGAGCCGTTCTGACGATTCTCAAGCCGGAGCCGGACAAAACATTTGTTTTTTCTGCCGAAGTAACTTCCCGGGAACCGGAAGTTGCGTATCTTTCCGTCAAACTCTACAAAGGGAAAAAGGAGATTCGGAGAATCAGTTCTCCGATGAATTCATCCGAAAAACCGGCGGCGCTTTCCGTAAAGTTCCATACAAAGGATGCCGATCGGATTGAACTTCTGGTCCGGACAATTCAGATTCCGGACACCGTCGGTACAAAAGTCACCGCACGGAAACTAGATCTGAAAACCGCGGAAGAGAATGTGAGATGAAAGTTCTTTTTTTCTTTATTTCCCTTTTTGTTTTCTCTCCGCTCCTTCTTGCGGAAATCCGGACAGAGCCGCTGCCGGAATCCTGCGGATTGAGTCTGATTGCCTCACCGGAAACGAAAACAGTTACGGTCCGCTTTCGCGAAAGGGGTGCAGCGCAATGGCGTGAGGGGTTCCCGATGACCAAACTGCCGTATCTGTATCCCTCGTCGACGGGTTCCGGCTGGAACAGCGGGCCGCTGAAACCCCTGCATGTTGACCCGAACGAATGGAGAAGCATGATCGGCGAACTTCGGGAAAATACGGAATACGAGCTGGAAGTGACGGAACTGCCTTCTGGAAAATGTTCCGGCGCGAAGTTCCGGACTCCCTCCATGAAAATTGCAATCGGCGAGACGATCTGCCTTGACGATTTACCGCCTGGGGAACCGATCGTCATCAACCGCAGGGGGAAACCGGACCGTTGGATTCGCTATACCGTCCGCAACCCGCAATCCGTCATCACTGATGAGGGAAAAGAACGATATGAACTGATCAAACTGAACCGGGCAAGATACATTCTCCTTGAAAATCTGACTTTAAAGGGTGGAACCTTTCAGTGTGTTTCCGTTGAAAACAGTTCGCATATCCGCATTGTCAACTGCGACATCTCCGGCTTTTCCCGCGTGGATGGCCAGAATCTCGACGGCGATGGAAAATTCTTCAAGCGGGCATGGGGAAAGAACCGTCCTCCATGGGGCAATGCGGGCATCCATATCCGGCAGAGCGATCATATTCTGATCGAACGCAATTATATCCATTCGCCCGCATCCAGCGCGAACAGCTGGTTCTATTCGCATACCTGTGGTCCGATGGCAGTCTGCGTCACGAATGCCGGGGGAAATATTGTGATCCGCTGGAACGACTTCATCGGCAGCGACTTCCGACGCTGGGACGATGCCGTCGGCGGCGGAGCCAACGGGTCCCCGACCGGCGGGTTCAACCGGAACGCCGATATCTATGGCAACATGTTTTTCTGTTCCAACGACGATGGAATCGAAATCGACGGCGGGCAATCCAACATTCTTGTTCACCGGAACCGGTTCGAATGCAACCTGGCTGGGATCAGCGCCGCTCCGTGCATTGTCGGGCCTTCCTATCTCTATCGGAACCTGATGATCCATCCAGGCGACGAGTTTCATCATGTCTCTGCCGGGATCAAGAATCTGTTCGGCGATCCCGGAACAGGAACAATTCATGCGTTCAACAATGTGACCTGGTCTATCGGGGGAGGGCCTCCGGTTGCAAAAACCTGGCGGAACATCCGCTTCTATGGAATGAACAACATCATCGACGGCCGCGATGCGATTGTCAATCTGCAGTCTCCCTGCATCATGGATTACAATGTGCGGTGGTATCCGGATGCTTCCTCGCTGTCGTTCCGCAAAAAGAGAGTGAAGGAGCTCGGAATCGAAGCGCATGGCGTTTTCGGGCAGCCGGTGTACCGCAATCCGGAAATTCAGGATTACCGTTTGGCGGAACGTTCTCCGGGAAAGCGTCTCGGCGTGCGCATTCCGAACTTTATTGAGTTTGAGGAGCCGGATGCGGGTGCGTATCCGGTTCCGGAACTGCCAAATCTTCCGGAGCGTCCGCTTCCGGTCGTTCTTGACCGTCAGCAGGTAATGTTCGGAAAAAAAGGGAAACCGGTGAATGTAAAGGCGAAACCTCAGAACGGATTTTCGTCGCCGTTTCGCGTCCGTGTCAATGATGAGGTGAAATGGTTCCGTGTTTCTCCGAGTGAGGGCGTTCTCAATGAGGAAACCGTGTTTACCGTGACGCTTCATCCGGAAAAGCTCCGGGTGGCGAAGCGGTATTCCGGCGCTTTTCTGATTCGATTCCCGAACGGGCTCAGCCGTCCGGTCACAGTCTATGCCGATCTGCGGAGTTCGCCGGAATTGAAGGCAAAGGAGACGGCTGTCATACGCGAGATCGCCGCAAAAGATCTGGAAAATGCCAGCGATTATTCTGCCGAAGGGAATGCTCTCCTGCTTGACAAACAGAGTCCGGAATCAGCGCTGCTTTGGAAATTCGAGATCCCCCGCGACGGCATTTACTATCTGTTCGGGCTCTGGCAGACAAACGGAATCGAACGCAATCTGTTTGAATTTTCCGTGGACGGCGATAAAGCGGATGTTCACCGGAATCCGATGATGGGCGGCAACAACAGCATTCGCAAGTGGCGGCATATCCGACGTGGAATTCCCGGAAAAGACAAGTATTTTGAGTTGTTCCGATTGAAAAAAGGAGTCCATGTACTTCGGATCGTTCCAAAGCGTCCCATGCGCCTGGAGCGGCTTGGCATTACGGATACTCCTGGTGTCTATTTCCGTTGAACCGATCCGGGAAAGGTTGCATCCCGGTCTTTGTCCGGAACTCGGGAGGGGGGCATCTGTTCAAAGCGTATTGTTGCGAATGAAATCGCTTGATTTTCCGGAAATCCAGAGTATCTTCCTGTTCCAGGAAAAGAGATTTATAAGGTAGGGAGATTTCCGCTGCAATGACAAAGATGCGCTCTGCTGTTCCCCGCATATCCACCGTTTACTATTTCCGCGCACCGACGAAATCGTTTTTCAGTCCGATCTGTGTTGGAAAAAGTACTCTTTATGTGGAAATCATGGTTGGGGGCACCGTTTTTTATGAAGGGCACAAATATACCAGAGGAACTGTATTCTGCCATAAGCACCGGGATCAGACCATTCATGATTTCCCGAAAGGCAGGCCATACCGGGTGCTGATGCTCCTGTTCGAGAATTACCGCCACGGGAAATGGAATCTTCCGCACATCGGGACGTGGCGCCATCTGGATTCTCTGGATTCCTTTGTGCATGATACGCTCGAAGATTTCAACCGGGATGCGGCGGATCGGGAGCTCCTTTCCGAATATCTGTTTTCAACTTTGCGTTTGAACCTGAAAAATCCCGGAGAGGCGGAAAAAGAGCTTCCTCTCGCCAAAGAAATCTTCATTGTGCGCAACAAGCTCGAACAGATGGATCCCGCCATCAATTGGAAGAAATTTGCCGCGCATGCGGGATACAGTCCTTCTTACCTGCGGAATTTTTTTACGGAACAGTTTCAGATTCCACCGGGGCGCTATCGTCTTCAGCACCGGCTGAAAGCCGCATGCAAACTGCTGGAGGAAACCGACCTCCCCGTCCGGAAGATTGCGGAAAAAACCTGTTTTCAACATCAGGAAACCTTTTACCGGGCATTTAAACGGAATCTGGGAATGACTCCGGCGGAATACCGGAACCGTAGAAAACCGACGATTTCTGAGTCCTGATTTTTTTTTGCAGGTATGACTGACATTTTTATATATTTTGAGAAAAGAATCGATTTTTTTGTCAATTGTCATTTCTTTCTCTTCATGGTATAATTTAGAAAAGAACAAGATGTGGCCGTTTGAGGGAATTTGAATGCGGTATATACATCAGAGAACAAGGGAGAAAGAATGATGGTCAGCGCGCTGAAACTGCGGCGGAAGAAATCATCCGCTGGACTTGCCTTTTACGCAGCTTTTACTCTGATTGAACTCTTGGTGACGATTGCGATCATCGCCATTCTGGCGGGTATTCTGCTGCCTGCACTGAACAAGGCGCGGGAACGTGCATTTTTGATCTCCTGTACCAGCAATCTGAAGCAGCAGGGGGTTGCGATCGGGTTGTACCGGGGAGACAATGCGGAGTGCTATCCGCCCGCCAATCAGATCAAGCCGACCGGAGAGAATCACTGGTTTTACGGAGACTGGCAGTGGCTTCTCTCCTCGTATGTTGGCCGGAATCCGGAACTGTCGCACAACCAGATCTGGAGGAGGACGACGGTTTTCTGGTGTTCCGCTCCGGTCGTTCCGACTCCCGAGGCCGGTTACAGGGACAGCCTCGGCAAAGAGGATAAAAACACCTATCGTTACGGCATCAATACCACAGTGGATTACAACAGTGTGAAACGGGCGCGGAGAATCACGGAAACCTGTCTCGTGACCGAGGCGTTTGAAACCTCTGCCGAAACCAAACGCTGGTGGTACTTCTACGCAA
This sequence comes from uncultured bacterium, assembly GCA_949292215.1. Classification (GTDB taxonomy): domain Bacteria; phylum Verrucomicrobiota; class Lentisphaeria; order Victivallales; family UBA1829; genus UBA1829. The sequence continues at coordinate 15,491 of CASEYW010000046.1, read as the reverse complement.
CCGGAAACATGCCGCACAACATGGGGTCGAATGTCTTGTATTTTGATGGTCACGTCAATCATCTTCCGTTTTCGGCAATTCCCACCACCGATACCATCTTCTGGAAACTGAGTCAGTAGGAATAAAAAATAAAACACGAATTACAAAAAATAACAGGAGAAATAGATGAAAAAATGGTTTTTACTGTCCGCAGCCCTGATTCCCGGCCTTCTTCTTTCGGCAGAGGAGAAAAAAAGCTCCTCCGAATGGAAACTGGTCTGGTCCGATGAATTCAATGTCCCGGGCCGCCCGGATCCCACTGTATGGAGGGGAGAAAAGGGATTCATCCGCAACCAGGAGCTGCAATGGTATACGGATCTGCCTGAAAACGTGTTTGTGAAAGACGGCTGTCTTCACATCGTCGCCCGGAAGCTGGAACGTCCGAAACCGAATCCGAACTTCAAACCGGACTCAAAGAACTGGAGAGAGAACCGCAAACAGTATGAGATCACTTCGACCAGTCTGGCAACAGGAAAACGCCTCTCTTTCCGTTATGGTCGACTGGAGATGAGGGCTCAGCTTCCCGTCGGTGCAGGCGTCTGGCCGGCGTTCTGGCTTCTGGGATTCAAACCGCCCTGGCCGGATGCCGGAGAAATCGACATCCTTGAATTCTACTACGGAAAAAAAGATGGAAAACGCGTTCCCCGGATTCATACTGCGGTTCATTGGAAAGGATTGGAGGGTAAGCACCGCCAGAAAGCACGCGGACTGGATGCAAAAGAGTGGGAAGGAAAATTTCATCTGTTCGCGATGGAATGGGATTCCGAACGCATCCGTCTGTTTTATAACGGTTCCCTTGTTCAGGAGGTGCTTCTGAAGGATTGTCCGAATGAACGGGACGCATTCCGGAAGCCGCTGGCTCTGCTGGTCAATCTGGCGATCGGCGGAACGCTCGGTGGAGAGGTCGATCCCGCCATCTTCCCCGCTGTGTATAAAATTGATTACATCCGCCTCTATCAGAAGGAGGGAACCGGAGCGATTCTCAATATCAACCCTTGAATCTGTTGCGGAAAACGTTGCGGAAGCGGTTCCGCAGTTTCCCTCTCCGTCTCTGGGATTGGAGAGGGTTATTTTTTGAGACGTTTCCGCTCCTGCGAGTCGAGAATGTTCTGCATGGCCCGGGAAGTTTCGCGGATCATCTGTTCGTCAGATGGCAGACAGGGGGTGTATTTCTTCGGAAACAGTGCATTCCGGATTCGGTGGAGCAGCGGATTTTCCTTTTTCCGGAGACGTTCCAGTTCCTCGCGGACAGTCATGAGATTCTGCGGAGGACTCCGTCTGTCTCCGATATTCAGTGCTGCCTTGTAGTGATAGCGTGCTTTTGAATACTCTTTCAATGCAAAGAAGGAGCGGGCCAGATAGACCCGGTACAGAATGTTGTCCGGAGCAAGGACCACCAGTTTGAGAAAAAGTCTGGCGGCGATTCGGAAGCGTTGTTCGGAATAGTAGTTGCGCGCTTCGCGCCAGGTGATGAAGACAAGGGTTCGTTCCAGATCGCGGAAAAGAGTCATCAGTGTTGCGTCTTCCGGCGGAGAGTTCCCGACAATCAGCTCTTCCAGTGTGTCATCATAATCCGTATCCATGATGCTTTCCTGATGGAGCGATGAAGTTTCGGCGTGCGCATTGAGTTTCAGAGTCTGATCGTATCTGGCGCGCTTCTCCGGATCGGAAAGGATGTTGAACGCTTCCACCAGACGTTTGAACGTTTCCGTTTTTTCCGGCGAATTTGAAAAAAGATCGGGATGACACTGTTTCGCTTTGGCATAGTATGCCTTTTTCAGCGTCGAAAAATCGCAGTTGACTTCAATGTCCAGGAGTTCGTAGTGGGTCATGACAGAAAAAAGGCGGCTTCTGCAGGGAAGCCGCCGAACTGCAAATGATTTTCGGAATCGAAATTATTTGAGTGTTTTCGGATCAAGTGTCTGGCGTTCTTTGACGGATGCGACTTTGATCTGTCCATTGACCGTATAGACGACTTCCAGGATCTTGCCGGCTCCTCTGGCGGGATCGCCGAACCGGTTGTCCGCCTTGAAGGTCTGGCCTTTCTTCATTGCTTCCATGAATTCCTTGGTCAGGTCTTTCTGTTTGTCCTTGGTGCCGTAAGCGACCTTCAGAATTTTGAATTCCTTGGATGCTTTCATATCCTTGGTGTTCACAAGCTGGGTTTTGACGGGGTCGGCTGCGTTTACGACGGCTGTCGCGCAGAACGCTGCAAGAGCGATCATCAGTGCGAATCTCATGTTTCTTTCTCCTTGTGTGTTTGTTTTTCCGCGGTTACGGATTCTTTATTTTATAATAAGCAGATTTCTGGAAAAATCAATACCGATTGAAAAAAGAGTCCGATAATTTTTGAAAAAAGAGTTCTTTTAATGAGAACTCAGATTTTTACCTGCGGGAATGTATCCACGGCTTCCTGAGCCATTGCCCGCAGGAATACGGCATCGGAATCGGCGATTTCGTCCGGAACAAAAGTGATTTCCGCAGTTTTGTGTCCATAGAGGGCGGCGAACCAGACGCACGCCTGCAGATACTGTCCGCGCAGATTCAGATGGATGGTATCGCGTCCGAGCTTCAGTTCCCCGGTGGTTTTGTCTTTTGTCCATCGGATGTTGCCGACGAGGTCGCCCGCCTGCGGCGGCAGGTCCGGCCAGTGGAGTGTATTCATCAATTCCGGATCATAATTCCGGAAATGGTATGGCTGATTTTTCCGTGCGAGCTGAACGGCGAATCCCGTCGGGATGATGCGGAGATTCAGTTCTTTTGCAACTTTTGTGTATGCGGCGGTCAGGGCATTGTACATATCGGTCTGGTTGATATGCCACGGTCCGGGTTCCACAGTGGCTCCGAGTTCTTTCCATCTGGCAAGAGAAGCCTCATCGTATTTCCATTCACCGCCGGGACGGATGCGCGGATCATCTTCCCGGTAGGCCCAGGTCTGCTGAATCATGACTTCCGCCTGAGGCGCATGCTGCCTGACATAGTTGTAAATGTTCGTGGCGAACGGCTGATAGGATTCTGCCCGCCAGCTCAAATGGCTTCCCTGCTGAATGGTTACGACATCCCACGGTTCTTTTGCCAGAACTTCCCGCATGGAGAGCCGACGGTCCTGATACATTTTGTAGACCCCGTCCTTTTCCTCGTTCTGAATGTAGCTCCAGTGACGGTGCAGTTCGCATCCCCCGTGATTTGCCCGTTCAAAATGCAGGGAACATCCGGGAACGGATTCCACAACATCCTTGAAATAAAGAACCAGACTGTCCGTAAAACTGTTGCCGATGGTAAGAACCTTCAAGTTTTCTCTGCTCATAGCCTACAAGCTCCTTTCCGATTTTCGCTTTCCGCCATGTCCCACTGTTTGCGGGAGATGAAATAATCTACCATCAGAAGAGAGTGGATTCCAGCATTTCCCATGAAATAAATTGATTTTCCTCTTTCGGCAAACTATATTATTGATTTCAACAGGAAAGGAGAGTTTCATGACAGCGGTGACTTCGTTTTGCGGATTGTGTCTGCTTCTGATCCTTGGAAAGATTCTGAGGATGCGTTTTTCCATTTTTCAGCGGCTCTATCTGCCGTCTTCGGTCATCGGGGGAATTGCCGGACTGATTCTTGTTTCCTGTTTCGGGAAGCAGATTCCTTCGCATTGGTATGCCGGATGGAGTGGTATTCCCTCGTTTCTGATCAATATTGTTTTTGCAGCGCTGTTTCTCGGCGTTTCCACACCAGGAATCCGGAAAATCTGGCGGGTTTGTGCGCCGCAGCTTTGCTATGGACAGATCATCGCCTGGGGTCAGTATGTGGTTGGAATTCTGCTGGTGTTTCTGGTTCTGCATCCGCTGTTCGGAGTGGGACCGGCATTTGCAGCGCTGATTGAGGTCGGATTCGAGGGCGGTCATGGTACTGTCGCCGGACTCGCTGATACGTTTCGGGAACTCGGATGGGCACAGGGAAAAGATCTTGGTTTTACGGTCGCCACAGTCGGCATGATCAGCGGAGTGGTGCTTGGAATGTGGCTGATCAACATGGCGGTCAAACTCGGATGGGTGAAGAACATCCGTTCTTTTGCCAATCAGTCGGAACATGAACGGAAGGGAATTTATCCGGATGACGCCCAGCCGCCGGCGGGCAGGCAGACGGTTTCCTCCGATTCCATTGATTCCCTGGCCCTTCATGTCGCGATCATCGGACTTGCGGTGACGGTCGGTTACGGTATCAAGGAGCTCTTCCGGCTTGTCAACATGATTTCGCCCGAGTGCATTCAGAATCTGAAGTTCCTGGAAAGTTTTCCTCTGTTTCCGCTCTGCATGATCGGCGGATTGCTTGTGCAGAATATTTTCCGCCTGTTCCGACTGGAATATCTGATCGACCATGGTCTGATGCAGCGACTGGCAGGAACCTCATTGGATTTCCTGGTGGTTGCAGCGGTTGCATCGATCCGGCTGGATTTCATCGCGGCGAACTGGATGCCGCTGGTATTCATCTGTCTGGCGGGAATTGTCTGGAACGTGGGCGGGGTGCTTTTCCTTGCCCCGCGTATTCTGAAGAATGCCTGGTTTGAGCGGGCAATTGCGGAATTCGGCCAGTCGACCGGTGTGACGGCGACCGGACTGCTTCTGCTGCGGACCGTTGATCCGGAGAATAAGACAGTCGCCGCGGAGGCGTTCGGTTATAAACAGCTGCTTCATGAGCCGGTGATGGGCGGCGGTATTTGGACTTCGCTGGCGGTGCCTCTGCTGCTGACGCAGGGATATTCGGTTGTTTTCATTACCAGTTCCGTTATGATTCTTTTCTGGCTTCTGTTCTGGTGGTTTGTTTTGCGGCGCGGCAATTACATCTGACCGGCGATGAGTTTTCCATCCGGACCACGGATGGAAAGGAATGGTTATGCGGCGGTCAACAGGGTGGTGATTTCCAGTCCGAGCCCCATGAATACCATTCCGGAGAGAACACCTGCAAGGGCGATGTGATGTTTTCCATAGGTCTCCGCCATCGGCAGGAGTTCGTCGAAGGAGATGTAGACCATGATTCCGGAAATAACCGCAAAGACAATTGCCAGAATCGCGGGCGTCAGAAAAGGAGCCAGAATCAGAAAACCGATCAGCGCCCCTGCCGGTTCCGCCAGCCCGGAGAGGAGGGAATACAGAAATGCCTTCCTGCGGCTGCCCGTCGCGTAAAGAATCGGCACTCCAATGGCGACTCCTTCCGGGATGTTGTGCAGGGCGATGGCTACGGCGATTGGAATTCCGAGCTGCATGCCGGAAAGTCCTCCTGCGAACGTGGCAAGCCCTTCCGGGAAGTTGTGAATGCCGATGACCAGAGCAAAGACAACTCCGGCACGGCCGAGTTTGGCCCGTTCCTCCGAAGACGCATGAACGGCATCCTCAATTTCCGCCTGTTTCCGGACATGATGCGGATTTTCCACTTCCGGGACCATCTTGTCGATCAGCAGCGTGATGAGCAGACCTCCCAGAAAGGCAAGCACCGCATAGATTCCTCCCTGGAACTCTCCGCAGGTCTTGCGGAGTCCGCCGGCAGCCTCAGCCATCAGTTCCACGAGAGAAATATAGATCATCACTCCGGCGGAAAAACCAAGGGCCGCGGAAAGAAATCGGCCGGAATCTTTTTCCGTTTTATGGAAAAACGCGATGGCTCCGCCGATGGCTGTGGAAAGTCCGGCAAACAGAGTAAGTCCGAAGACTCCCAGAAACTGCGGCAGGCTGAGTTCCGGCATCTGGAACATTCTTTCTATTTTTTCCTGTCAGCGGAAGAGACCGGTTTTTTCTTTGCGGGTTGTTTTGCCGGAGCAGGCGTTTTTTTCGAGGAAGCCGCCGCTTGCGGATTGTCAAACTGCCTCAGTTTCCTTTTGAGCAGTTCAAATTCTTCTTTTGAGATCCCCTCCCGGAGAGCGCCTGCGAGCTGCAGATAGGTCGGCTGGGAGTATTCAAGCGATTTCACAGACCCGTCAGCGAACAGAATGTTGACAAATCCCTTGTGATTCCCGATCTGTTCAATTGCCACAGGGACTTTGGGACTTACCGGTTCACGATATCCTCCGATCCAGAGGAATGGACGGCGCTGCTTTTGATTTGCCTGACAGATGAAATAATTGATTCGTTTATCATAGGTTGCCAGTTTTTCAAAATCCTTTGCGGATTCCAGATTCGGATAGCGTCCGGAATGGTCAAGGGCGTACATCTGCATTGCCATACCCAGGGTATTCAGGTTGTCCGCACAGTTGAGACGCTGCGTATTTTCCTGAGAGAGCCAGATTGCAGGAATCAGTTTCACAATGATCAGAGTCAGGAGAATCAGACCGGGAATGATAAAATCAACGACGATGGGGAGCCAGAATCCAAGTTGAGGATGATCGTCTTTGAACGGAACGTCGCAGACATCCGAATGAACCGTGAAGACATCGTACATTGCCCATACAAACGGAATCAGCAGCAGAATCACTGCCGGAAGGAAGAGAATGGTGATGGAGAACACCTGCGAGAGGATCAGAACAAGGACTCCGCAAATCCCGGGCAGGAATTGCAGCAGTGCCTTCATTTTATATCCCGCATAATAACTGTGGACTCCAAGAAATCCCAGAAAAGCCGCAAGAACTACAAACACATCTCTGTTTTTTTCATTCATTTTTTTATCCTGTCTGCTGAAATTTATTTGAAGACCGGAATGCTGCAATCTTGAGACATCCCGTATTCCGATCCCTGCCTGCCGGCATTTCTGGTACACATTTCTCCGCGGCACCGACCATTATCCGGTAAAATAGCATGGCAATCGGCAAATTTCAATATTCCCGGATGGATTTCCCTTGCAAAATCCCGCGAAGGAAAAAACTCTGAAATCCGGGTGAAGTGCCGGAACGCTCGTTGCCCGGTATTTACTGGTGCGCGGGAGGGGACTTGAACCCCTACGGATTGCTCCACTGGAACCTAAATCCAGCGCGTCTGCCATTTCGCCACCCGCGCGAAGGGTGATCAGTCTTTCAAAGCCGCGATTGCGGATTCCTTGTCTTTGCAGATTTTGAAGACGGAAGAAAAACCGCTGATATCGAAAATATCGTTCACGTTTTCCTGGAGCGCATAAAGAATGATCTTGCCGCCTTTCTGCTGAACCCGTTTTGCCGCAAGAAGAAGAATACGAAGTCCCGCGCTGCTGATGTAGCGCAATGCGGAAAGATCCACCAGCAAATGATTCTGCAGTTCCACTGTCTGGGAGAACACTGCGTCCACTTTTACCGCCGTATCCGTATCCAGCTTTCCGGAAAGCTGAATGACGGAGTACCCGTCTTCGGGTATGATATTGGTCTGCATTGATTATACCTCTTCTGTTCCTGATTTCCGTTTCCAAATTGTTTTGCAGGTTGTTCCGTCTTTTCTGCGGAATTCCCCTTGTTACAGACACCGGATATTCGGAGAATGTTCCCGCTGGAGAAAGTCAGATTTCTTTTTCCGGCGGCTGACCCGGTCAATTCTCTCTGCTTCCTTTCTCTGAAGTCATTATAACACAGGATTGCTCGATTTCAATCCCGGTCCCGGGAAAATGTTTCATCGTTTTGTTCCGGGAGTCCTTCCGGGAAGAAGGGGCTTTCTCGCCGTTCAGGATTTTCGTTCCGTGACCAGCCGCAGCGCTTCGCCCAGATCATGTGTGACAGGACATTCCCTGTCCAGTCCTGCAACCTTGACTTCGTCCATGACGAACGGCTGCGGGTTGTACAGCACGAGAATATGACCGTTCTTCGCCAGTTCCTGTGCACAGGCAACGAGAGTCCTCAATCCGAGCGAAGAGATAAAGCCGACCTCCGTCATATCAATGAGCGCCGGCAGATTGCGGTCTGCAACATTGTGCTTGAAATCCTCAAAGATTTCCGCCACTCCTTCGCAGTCAAAACTTCCGGACAGCGCGACATGAGTATAAGCATCGTTATTGTTTATGATTTTCAACTGCATATCAGAAAACTCCAATCTCTCCTCTTCCCGTAATTTACAGCCGTTTCCTGAAATGTCAATTCCAGTTTTTCCGTTCCTCTGGGAGAAGCAGAAGTGTCGGAATGAGGAATCCGGACACGCTTTTCGTTTCCTTCAGGAGGAAGCTGAGTGAACATTCGGAAGATGGTTTTCTCCTGTTTTTTTTGTCCTTTGCGGATCGCTGATTTGAAAATCCGCACCATTCGGGATATTGTAACAAATTCAACAAAGGATGTTCGATGATGGAAGAGATTCTTTACTGCTGCAGTTTCACCGATGGTTCCGAAAACGGAGAGACCGTTCCGGAACTTCTTGCCGCCATGGAATACGATTTCAGTTCCTGGCGCGATGCCGAAACCGGAAAACGGACTCATACCCTTTATTTCAAATCCGCCGGAGATGCCGCCGAAGCAAAGAACCGGATCGAAACGCTGCGGGACTCCTGGCGTGATCTGGAGGTCGAAATCGGAGATCCCGTCCTTGCAGAACTGAAAAAGGAGGATTGGGCGGAATCCTGGAAAATTCACTTCAAGCCCATAGAAATTTCTCCTCGTCTTGCAATTACTCCTTCCTGGATTTCGTATCCGGCTGCTCCCGGGCAGCGTATTATCACGCTGGATCCCGGCATGAGCTTCGGAACCGGACAGCATGCGACAACAAAGTTCTGTCTGACTCAGCTTGATCTGTTTGCATTCCGCCATGATGTTTCCGCCCTTTCCATGCTGGATGCCGGATGCGGATCGGGAATCCTGGCAATCGCCGCGGAAAAGCTCGGATTCTGCGAGATTCGTGCATTTGATATTGATCCGGAAGCGGCGCGGATTGCCGCGGAAAATGCTGAAACAAACCAATGTTCCCGTATCCGTTTCGACGCAGCATCCCTGATTGAATACAATTCGGAAGGGATGAAATTCGATGTCATAGCGGCGAATATTCTCTCTTCAGCCCTGCTTGCGGGAAAGGATAAACTCCTTTCTCTCCTCAAACCGGGCGGCTGCCTGATTCTAGCCGGGATTCTTGACAGTGAATATCCGCTGGTCCGGGAGGCGTTTGAGGCCTCCGGCTGCCGTCAGTTTGCCTCAACAGAGGAGAGCAAGTGGCGCGGCGGAGCGTTCCTGTTTGAAGGAAGAGCCTGAGAAAATCTTTTTCTTTCCGGCATCGTTCCGCTGTGTTGGAACTGAACGTTCAGACTCCTTCCGCGTCGGGTCCCCAGATGACCTTGTGCAGTTGCAGATTCAGGCGTGCCGGAAGATGATCCGCAAGCATCCATTCCACAAGTGTTTTGGGGTCGATGCTGCCGAAGACCGGCGCAAACAGAACGGTTGCATGCGAAGCAAGATCCAGTCGTTGCAGGAAGCGGACCGACTCCTCGTAGTCGTTGCGGTCGGCAATGACGAATTTGACTTCGTCGTGCGGTCGCAGGTTCCGGTAGTTTTCCTCCAGCATTTTTGCCGATTCTCCGGACGATGGTGTTTTCCAGTCGATGATCCGTTTTACTCCTTCCGGAAGAGAGGAGAGATCTATGCTTCCGTTGGTTTCCATCAGGACTTCGAATCCGGCGTTGAGAAGTCTGCGGCAGAGTTCCGGTGTCCGGGGCTGGAGCATCGGTTCTCCTCCGGTGATTTCCACGAGCCGGATGCCGGATTCTTCCGCTTCTTTGAGCAGGGAGTCGATGGTGCGTCTGGTTCCGGTTCCGATTTCCTGTGCTTTTTTTGTATCACAATAGGAACAGCGCAGATTGCATCCGGTCAGGCGGATGAAAAAGCAGGGGCGTCCGGCATGGGTGGATTCTCCCTGAATTCCGGAGAAGGTTTCGTAGATCAGGAGTTCAGTTTGCTGCATGGTCGTTTTTCCTTGCGATGATGATTTGCTGTGTGAGAAAATTGCGCCAGATGATTTCCCGGTGCAGAATGGTTCCGTAGGGAAGAAGGGCGGATTCCACTTCTCCGGCGGTCAGCGGCCGCTCGTCATGGAAGATCCAGAGACGGAGAAGTTCCGAAAGGGAACGGGTTGCCCGGTACAGAAAAGTCGGAGTCGGGAAGAAGAGAATAACGGTTCCACCTTCTCGTGCAAGTTCGAAGTGGACTTGCACCATTTTTCTTGTGAGTTCCGGAGGAAAGTGTTCGATGAGTCCGACACTGAGGACCACGTCGAATTTTTCTTCATGTCCCGTATTTAATTTCAGCAGATCGCACTGTCTGGCGGCTGCTCTGGAATCTCCGGCGGTACGTTCTTCGAATTTTCTGACTCCGAGCTCGTTGTTGTCATAAATGACATAACGGGCGGGAGCAGTGTTTTTCATGATGCTTTCAAAAAAACAGCTGTTCCCTCCGCCGAGTTCCGCGATTTCCGGATGGGGGACCGGCTGGTAACGGCGGAGCATTTCCAGAAGTTTTCTCCCGACGATTCGGCGCGCATATCCCGCTGTTTTGTAAGGAGAAGCGTAATATTTGTCCCAGTCGGTCGGCACCGGGCCGGGGGAAGCATCCGACGGCTGGAAAATGAAGTCGCGCTGAATGACAAAGTTTGCCAGGTAGAGAAGCAGTTCCGCGATCGGCTTGCCGATTCGGGCATCCAGATGAAAAGACTCCTGCATGTAGGTGACCATTGCGGCGGAGATGAATCCGGAAACGCAGACCAGCAGAATGTAAACCGGAAAGGTCCGCGTCACTTTCTGCCGAGAGCCGAATACCATGTTTTTGACAAGTGCGTAGTTCAGGCAGACTGCCGCGCCGCGGGAAAGATAGGTCGAAACCAGTATGTTTCCACCGGTCAGCGGGAAAAAGATCAAAAAGACGACGAAGTCGAACACTGCGGTCACGATGGACGATAGAATATAGCGGAACAGAACAAAATAGATCTTGAAGGAATCCAGAAGCGGATTGAAATGCGAGGCGGAATTGCCGTCGATATAGATAGTTCGGATTCCGATTTCCCGAATAGGGATTCCAGCGCGCCGGCAGAGAATCAGCATCTCCAATTCGAACTCATAACGATTGGATGCGATTTTGAGCAGTTCGGGGATTGTTCTGCGCGGAACTGCTCGAAGGCCTGTTTGAGTGTCAGAGATGGCGAGTCCAAGAAAGAGCCGCATGAGCAAACGTGTTGTCTTGTTTCCGATCATGCTGCGGAAAGGAACGTTTTCCCGATCGAAACTGCGCACGCCGAGAATCAGAGAATCCGGATGCCGTTCCGATTCTTCCGCAAGACGCTGGATGTCCTCCGTGGAATGCTGTCCGTCGGCATCCGCTGTGATGATGCTCCGGCACTCCGGATGGCAGGTGTAGAGATAATCGAATCCGAGTTTAAGCGCCGCACCCTTGCCCGTATTGACGGCATGGGAGATCACCGTGCAGAGGTTTTCCGATTCCAGCGTCCGGAAAACTTCCGCTGATGCTGTGCTGCTGCCGTCATTGACCACGACAATCCGCCGGAATCCTGTGCCGGAGAGTTTCCGCACGAGTTCGCAGAGGATATTTTCCGGATTGTACGCCGGGATCAGCACTGCTGTCTGAAAATAATTCACCTGTCACCTGTCTTCTGATAAAGAGTATATCCATAAGCGGAGAAAATTAGCTTGATTTCCCGATTTTTCAAGCGCGTTTTGACATCCTGCTTCCATTCTTTCGCCGCATAACGCGGAATCAGGAAATAGCGGACTTCCGGATTCCGGAATGCTTCCGCGTGTTCTTTTCCGGCATCCGGCATGGAATATTCCACAAAAAAGAGTTTGCCTTCTCCGCCTGGCAGGTGGTCAAGGAACTGATAGTCTGTGGCAATCTGGCCCGGTTGTTTCAGACAGGGCTGCAGAGCCCGGTTCAAACGGCTGTTCCCGATTCCGATCCGCAGAGAGTCATGGTACTCCCGGATCCGGCTCCCGGGAATCAGAAATACCGCACCGAGCAAAAACAGGACCGGGATCAGAAGAACCCGGCGGAACCATCTTCGTTCCAGCATGGACAGAAAACCGAGAGAGAGTCCCGCGGCAAACAGCGGAAGAAAGGGCATCAGATTACGCAGATCGTAACAGAACAGCAGACTCCAGACTAGAAAATAGGGCAGCACAATCCAGAAGATCATTCTCCGCCAGTACGGAAACCGTTTCAGTTCGCGAAGGCACAGAACATTCAGGATCAGGATTGCCAGTGCGGGCCAGAACTGCCAGCCGTAGAAATGCAGAATCCCGGTCAGGACTCCATCGTCGAACCGTATGTTTGCCCGTTTCGGGGTGGGAACTCCGTAATTCATTCCCAGCTGAAGTTTGCAGAAAAACTGTTTGGAGGCCGCAGTGAAAAGTTCTCCGCGGGTTCTTTCTCCGTAGATGTCGTGTGTCACATGCGTGTAGAGACTTTTGTCTTTCCCCTGCGATGTACGGAAGGCAAAAGAGAGATAATATGGCGCAGCGAACAGAATTGCAAGCAGAAAATAGAATATGGTTTTCCGGAGCAGCTCTCGTCCGCGCAGAAGCCCGAACAAGTAGGCCAGCACCGGAAAGAGCAGCAGAACGACGAGTCCTGACTGTTTGGCGCATCCCGCAGCGATTGCCGTCAGTGCCGCGAGCAGAAGATTGGAGTTCTTATCGGTTTTCTGCGCCAGGAACAGAAGATAAAACACGGAAAACGTGTAGAATGATGCTGTAAGATCTGCTTCCGCTCCCGCTGCAAGAGGATTGATGTTGTGCGTGAACCATGCGTTTAGAATGACGGCGCCGAAAAGTGCCGGTTTCTTCAATGTGAATCCCAGATCGAACAGCATCAGCGAGACAAACAGCGGGCAGAGCAGCGATGTCCCTTTCGGTACAAAATTCAGCACCTCTCCGAGAATCTGATAAGCCATTGCCCAGTTGCAGGGAATCAACTGGGGATATCCGAACGTTTTCTGGTTCCCGATCGTTCCGGAAAACCAGCCCACTGCCCATTGATTCCAGGAGAGAACCGAATCCCAGGAAGAAAAGATTTGACCGAATCCGCGCAGTGCCGCTGCCGTCTGAAGTCCCACCGTGATGACGGCAAGGTAGAAACAACAGTAGCAGAAATATCGTTTCCATCTTCCTTCCAGGTGGAAAAACTCGTCAATCGCAGTAAGGGACATATGGGAGGGAAGCATCTGGTTTCTGGTGAAAAACAGCAGAATCAATTCCGCCAGAACCAGAATCAGGGCACTTTCCCGCGTGAAGAGCCCCGGGAGATAAAGCAGAAGAACAAACGCATAGTTGAACAATCCGCTCAGGAGAAACGAAAGCAGAACGGTCCGCAAAGGATTCCTCCGCAGGTGGAACAGACGCAAAAACAGATATCCCGGCAGAAAAAATTGTACCAGTGCAATGAGTTGAAGAAAAACAGCCATGTCCGTTCCCATCATTTTCAATGAGTTTTTGAACTTTTCCGTCAATTTTGGAAATGTACTTCTCAAGAATGAGAAAAGCAACCGGCGAACAGTTTTTCCGGAAAATTTCCGTTTTTCCATGAAACAGGGGGTTGACATCTGGGATATTCTGGGATATAATGATAAAAAGAAAACGTAATTTTAGAATAAAAAAGGAGAATCCTATGTTGAGGAGTTGTTTTTTACTGTTGTTGTGCACAGCCGGATTTCTGCTGGGCGCAGGAACGAAACTGGTGGACAGTGATTTCACGAAGACTGGCGAAGTTCGCAAGAATGACCGCCGTGCATCGAATCACGGAAGTTTTCAGGGGGTTCTGCCGCTGAAATGGAGCGAGAATTTTGCCGACTGGACGAAATCTTCGGCGGAAACGGAACTGGTGAAAGATCCGCAGGGGGATTATCTGAGATTTAAAGTGCTGAAAGTGGCGTCGGGAGCTCCTCAGTTTTATCTGGCTCTTCCGGAACTGCTTCCGGGAAAGCGGTATCGCTTAAGTGTGGTTGTGCGGAATCAGTCGGAGAATGCCGCGTCGCTGATTCTGCGGATGATTCCACCGCCGTACAATACTTTGCGAACTCTGAAAATCGGAGTTTCTCCGCAGTGGAAGACCCTTTCACAGATTATTACGCTGGAGAAGAAATCCCCGGTACAACTCGGACTCTTCCTGATTCTTGATGGCGAGGGGGCCATTGATTTCCGGAGAATTTCGCTGGAGGAACTGGGAGGAGGAAAGATTCTGCTGGACAGTGATTTTTCGGAGACTGGTGAAGTTCGCAAGAATGACCGGCGCGCATCGAATCATGGTAATTTTCAGGGGGTTCTGCCGCTGAAATGGAGCGAGAATTTTGCCGACTGGACGAAATCTTCGGCGGAAACGGAACTGGTGAAAGATCCGCAGGGGGATTATCTGAGATTCAAAGTGCAGAAGGTGTCGTCGGGAGCTCCTCAGTTCTATTGCGGTCTTCCGGAACTGCTTCCGGGAAAACGGTATCGCTTAAGTGTGGTTGCGCGGAATCAGTCGGAGAATGCCGCGTCACTGATTCTGCGGATGATACCAGCACCGTACAATACTTTGCGGACTTTGAAAATCGGAGTTTCTCCGCAGTGGAAAACCATTTCACAGATTATCACGCTGGAGAAGAAATCTCCGGTTCCGCTTGGTCTGTTTCTGATTCTCGAAGGAGAGGGGAATATTGATTTCCGCAGGATTTCCGTGGAAGAACTGGGAGCGGATGAGGTTGTGCATAAAGTTCTGCTGGAGACCAATTTTGTGGAAGGGACGCGGGATTGCACCAAACGCGGAGTTGGAAGTTTTCGTGGAGTTCTTCCCGCGCCGTGGAATCAGGATTTCACTCATTTCATGAAAGCGGATGCTTCTGCGAAAATCGTGAATCTGGGACCGGAACATTTTCTGCAGTTTGACGTTTCTCAGGGAGCTCCGCAGTTTTCCGCACCGCTTCAGGGGATTGAAGCGGGCAGGAGTTACCGTCTGACGGCATACGTTCGGAACCGGACCGGAGCTCCTGTGAAAATGAGCCTGCGCATTCTTCCTGCACCCTATACGACGCTTACGGCGGGTTCCCTGCTTCCGGGGCAGGAGTGGAGCCGGCAGACCATTTATTTTAAAGTGCCGGAAAACAAGCCGAACCTTCCGGTCGCTCTGATGATGAATTTTGAGGAGAGCGGAAATTTTGATATTGTCAGCTTGAAACTGGAGGAGAGCGAAGGTGCTTCGGAAATCATCCGGAGACCGTCGATGGCACTCCGGAACTATTTCCGCAACACCCGTTTTCCGCTCGGATTGCAAAGCGGCTGGACCCGTCATCGCGATTGTCAGTACGGAGTCATAGAGCCCGCACCTTCCGTGAAGGGCCCTTCCGGAGAGGCGTCTCTGAAACTGGAATCTCTTCCGGGAAAGCAGATCGGCCTTTGCAGCGAACCGTTCAATGTGGCGAATCCAAACGTGAAAAATGCGGTTTCGTTTGCCTATCGCGGTGATGGGAAATTCATTGCCGGAATCTGGTCGGAAAACCGGCAGATTTTTGCCATTCCGCTTCCCCCGTCGCAAAGTTGGAAACGGATTTCGATTCCTTTCA
>CASEYW010000045.1 GCA_949292215.1 uncultured bacterium | reverse complement strand
GGGGGGCCAGAAAACATTTCTCTATCAAGATTTTTTCCGCACCCTCAGTCTGATTTGAAAAACCTTGCCCCTTCCGCCTCAAAAATTGTTCTGTTTTAACTGACAAAAAGGGTGCAGTTGAACACATGGCTGCCATTTTTCATTCAGACCCCCGTTTTCTGTGAAATTTTCTTTAAAAACATTTCACTTTCTCGTCCTTGGGGGCTTTTATGGAATTTTTCTTCTTGCAGAGGATACACAAATGATTGAACGGACGTAGGAATCCGCCATTTACCTTCGCTTCAACGTCTTGCAATTAGCAATGGATGGCGTTATAGTTATTCATAGGGGGGGGTGCACCAATCTTTTCATAAAAGTTGTCCAACCTAGGGGAGAGGCGCATGGTTGCGGTCGGCCCCGAAAACTGGACCACTTGACGAGGTGTCAATTCAGTAAAATTAATTCGGAAAGGGAATTATTCCCCAATTCGGTCACGCCACTCGATAATGTTGTTGTCTACGTCGACTTGCTGAACAATATGCGTAGCATCAGAGATCTGGGATATTTTCGACTGAAGTGGAAAGGAATTTTTTGGAATTTCCAATAAACAGTGTCAAAAATACCATTGCAGTCTGATCCATCAATGTTGCAAGAATGAATCGCGATGTTGCAAAAGTACAAACAAGTGACACTTCTCTTTTCTTAATGAAAATGCTATAATAAAAAGTAAGAAAATCTGATCTTAGAGAAAAAGAAGCAAAGGGAGTGCTTTATGCAGAAAATGTCATTGAATGGTATCTGGGATTTTCAATTTCTGGAGGGAGAACATTCCGAAGAGGAATATTTGAATCTTTCTTTTTCAGAAATGGCCCTTGTGCCGGGGTGCTTTGATGCAGACAGCGAATACTTCAGCCGTCGTGGAATTGGGGTCTATCGCCGGAAATTCCGGGCCGCAGGAGATTCCCGAATAGAATTCCAAGGACTCCTCTTACGGGCAAGCGTATACGTTGACAGGAAAAAAGTTGGAGGAACTGTCCACGCTCTTCATCCTTTTTCCGTCAATCTCCATTTTTCTGAACAGGAAGAAGAGCACGAATTGCTTGTCGTTGTGGACAGCACCTACGATGAACGGGATTCATCTCTGTTTCATTCGTTTTATGATTTTTATGCGTATAGCGGCATTTGCCGTCCGGTTTTTCTGCGCAGTATTCCAAAGAAGAATATCCTGGAACGCGTGTGCATTACGGTAACAGATTTGGATGCCGGAGAAATTGAAATTCGTGTTGTCCGCTCTCATCCTGAAAATCAACCTCAGAAAGCGGAATGCTTCATTGACGGGATTCCAATGGGATCAATTTCCTTAAAAGGAGAAAATTTCACTGCGAAATTCATCGTTCCCAATCCCCGGCAGTGGTCTCCGGAAAATCCCGTGCTGCATACGTTCAGAATACAGACGGAAGACGACTCAATTGAGACTGCATTCGGCTTGCGTGTCATCGACTGGAAAAACGGCATTCTCTCCTTAAACGGTCACCCGCTGAAACTCGTCGGCTATAATCGCCACGACAGTCATCCGAATTTCGGTTATGCAATGCCGGATTCCATGGTATATGCGGACCTCTGCCGAATTCGCAGACAGGGCTGTAATTTTATCCGGGGAAGTCATTATGAACAATCGGAATTTTTCCTCACAGCCTGTGACCGCCTTGGGTTGCTGGTCTGGGAAGAACCTCTTGCCTGGGGTAACCGCGAAAGCAATGTGCTTGATCCTCAATTCTGTGAACGCCAAATCTCTCAAACTGCTGAAATGATCCGCCGCGACTACAATCATCCATGTATTCTGCTGTGGGGGTTTATGAACGAGCTTGACAGTCACTTGGAATCTGCCCGTCCGTTAATCCGCCGTCTGGTTGATACGGTCCATGCAGAGGATCCGACTCGGCCGGCGACTTTTGCTACAAATAAAAGAAAATCCGATGTTTGTCTGGATCTGGTTGATGTGATTTCATTGAATCTGTATCCTGGATGGGCGGATGAACCATCTCCCGTGAGCGGACTTCCGTCTGTGGAACCGACCCTGCAGGAAATGTCTGACTTCATTTCAGGCAGTTCTCTTTGTCATAAGCCTTATATTATCAGCGAAATCGGAGCATCGGCAATCCGCGGAGACTGCAGCGGGGTCCGCTGGTCAGAGGAATATCAGGCGGAACTGATAGAAATCGCTGTCCTTCATGCTCTTCGGAATCCCCGCTGTTCCGGAATTTCTCTCTGGCAATTCTGCGATACAAAGACATATATTCAGGGACGGGCCCGTGCCCGTCCGCGCGGATTCAATGACAAAGGTCTGCTTGATGAATACCGTCGCCCAAAACTTGCATGGAGAAAAATGACTGAAATCATGCGGAAATTCCAAGAAGAAAAACGATCTAAAGAGCAGCCATGATATGTTCCTGGTATTAAAGAGGATACATTCATCACTTCTCCAGAGGAGAAAAGAGAACATGACTGAAAGAGTGTCATTTGCTTTTCCTGTTGCAGACGATAGATTATTTTGGAAACAGGATTGTAGCTTGAATAAGGAATATTTCAGATGAAGTATTTTAAACGATATATGCGCTCTTATTGGAAAAGTCCTTACGGAATAAGGGTCCGTTCCTATGGTCATTTTGCTCTGCCTCCAGACCGTCCGGAACCCCAGAGATTCGCGGACTTCGCAGAACTTTTCTGGTGCAGAAGCGGCTCCGGAGAATTCCATCTGAACGGCATTCGGCATATCCTTCATCCCGGCGAAATATTTTGTTATCCTGCCGGCAGCTTTCAGAAATATCGCGCTCTTTCAGATCCCTTTGAATATTATTTCCTGACCATTCAGGGGCCGGCGGTTCCGCTCCTTCTGACCATGCTGAATATCACTCCGGGGGTCAAGGCTGCCAATCCTCTTCCGACGGAGTTGTTTGACCGGATTGAACGCAAACTTCTTTCGCCGCTGAAACGTGACCAGATGGACGTCCTCTGCTGTGCATTTGAACTTTTAACCTGTGTCGCGGTTCCTAGAGAAGAAAATTCTTCCACTCTTTCGCGTGCGGGACAGATCAAACTTCTCATAGAGGAGGAATTTAGCAATGAGGATCTGGATGTGAATGCCATAGCGGAACGTCTTCGGATGCATCGGGTTTCTCTCGGCCGGATTTTCCGAAAGGCATATCACATCACCATTTCGGATTATCTGCGTGAATATCGGTTGAATCATGCACGCTCTCTCCTGGCGCGGGGCGGTATGCCGATTCATGAAATCGCACAGAAATCCGGCTTTCATTCCGTCGCATATTTCAGCCGGAGCATACGGAAAAAAACTGGAAGAAGTCCACAGGAACTTTATGGGGAACCGTTGGAGGAAAAATGAATCGTCCGGATCAAACATCTTTCTACTGTTCCGGGGGATGGGGAAAAGTCCTGTTTTCGAGCTGTCTGAACTTCCATATTGAAAGCTGGTACGGAAAAGTATTTCTGCTTGATATGAACAAAAATGCTGAGAAGGAGGAAGGAGAAATGAAATTCAAATTTTTCACTATCGTTGAATTATTAATCGTAATTGCAATCCTCGCAATCCTGGTCGCCGTTCTGATGCCAGCCTTGAGCAAGGCGCGTTCAAAGGCTCATCAAATTACCTGCATAGGGAACTGCAAGAGTATTTTACTCTCCCTTCATTCGTACAGCGGGGATGAGAATGAATGGATTCCGCCCATTATCACGAATTCTTCCGACAGCTCAACCTATTGGATCTACAAATTGGAACGGTATGGACTGAAACGGAAGATTTCCAGATGTCCGGCTCAGATGAACGAGACATACCACTTTGACTATTCCGCGAACTCTTATGTGGCCGGTCGCGATGCCAGCGGAGAGGAGGGGTTGATGCATCGTCTTCTGGTCTTCAAATTTCCGTCCACCGCTATTTTTGCCGGGGATGGACAAGCGGTTCCAACCAATACCATCAACCGCTTCTTTTATCGTCATGGCGGTCCCGATCCCGATGCACCAAACCGGACGTGGAAAAGTGATAATCAGCTTATCCCCCGTTCTAATGCGAATTTCATGTTCCTGGATGGGCATGCCGCATCAAAACGCCGGATCGATTTCCCGATGCACGCAAGTTCCTCCCTCAGCATTACCAAGGGCTGGGATCCCACGACGGGAGGAATCAACTATCCGAGTCTGCCTGGTGTGGCGATTCTGGACGTCTATCGGGATTGAAACACTCTTCTGCGGCGTCCATAATGAAAAGAAAAGGAGAATCACGGAAAAATGAAAAGAGCAGCAGTGATCCTGCTTCTGATTGGAGTTTGTCGTTCAGGGAATGCCGGAACATTGAGAATTGATATTCTGAAGAATCCGGGAGGGGTGGTTTGCTGTTCCGTTGGCAGAAACACTCGCTGCTCTACGGCGGAATGGGTCAGAAAAAATATTGGCAGCCGTTTGCTTGTGACGGGAGAAACTTCACAGCAGTGGCAGCAATATAAAGTGACGATTGTCCCCAGAGAGAACGGGCCGATTCAAATGATCCTGCTTGCAGATGAAAAATCCGCGCCGATCCTTTATGATGGATTTCATGTCAGCGGAAGCTCTTTTCTGAACGGAGATTTTGAAACTTTTCAAAATGACGGCTCTCCGGGAGAATGGAAACTGATCAATGGGAAACTGCTGTCGGAAGGAGGAAAGATCGGCCGACACTGTGTTGCCGTCACCCATGAGAATCGAGCCATTC
>CASEYW010000044.1 GCA_949292215.1 uncultured bacterium | reverse complement strand
TCAACTAGCCGCAGATAATGGATCGCAAACTTGTCTCTGTCTGCCTTCGGAAGAATCTCCGTGAACTCATGGAACGAGACAAAAGGCAACTCTTCTTTCCAGTTCGTCTGGTTCGCAAGCTTTTCGATCTGGGCGCCGCAGTTCCGGTTTTTCATGTTTGCCTGTGCGACCGCGAGCCTGGCTGCCAGCGCGAAAAAGGCGTCGTCAGGGAGAGCTTCCTCCGCACGGGTGAAAAAGGCGTCGGAAAGTTCTTCGATCTTTTTGTTCCAAATACAACGGGATTTGCCAAGCAGTCCGGCAAATTCCCCCTTGAAGTTCTCCCACTGGGTCAGTTGAAGTCCGCGGGCGTTCAGCTTCAGATAGATATCGTCCGGGAAGTTGTCGGTCAACAGTTGGAACGTAATTTGATTTTGCAAACAATCCCAGATTTTTTCCGGTACGTCGGATTTAAATTTCTCGTGGATGGTCGAGAGCATCCGCAACATGGAAGCAACCGTCGTGTCCAGTTTCCATTCCTGTTGAAACCACGGCTGAGCAGGAATGGATTCTGCCGGATCGACATCGGGTTGCCAGCCCATAGCCTGAGTCGTCAGCGCCCGGCAGAACTGGTTTGCACAGGGGCGCTCCACGTAGGAGAATCTTGAAAGCTGCGAAAGCAAGGCAGATCTTTTTTCTGCGGACGAACGTTCCGCTGCATATCTCGCGAAGAGCCAGAGCGTGGTCAGACGCTGTTGTCCGTCGACCGGCGTAAAGACGCCGTTTTTTGCCAGCCCGTAGATGAAATGCAGCAGAACGGGAGTCCCTTTTGTGCAGGCGGAATAGAGCGTCTGGATAAAATTTGTCCGGACGTCTCTGGCGCGCGGCGTATCGGCGCCTTGCACATAATGGCGTTGAATGCAGGGAATCTCAACACGGTACCGGGTCAGCAACTCGAAAAAGCGATCGGGGTTTTCTTCGGAAAAGCGTCGGGCTACGGCTTCCACGAAGGAGTTGACTGAACTCTTCAGGTATTTGAGATACGCCTCCTTATCTTCGTTTGACCAGTAGGGATCGCTCGTGACTCCCGGCAGGGATTTCTGAAACACCGCCTCCGTCGCTGGCGGGATCCAGTAGGGCGTCCAGCCGTTTTCTGACCATTGAGCGGCAAGTTTCTGTTTCTCCTCAAACAATTTGTTGTTGAAAGAGGCGTTGGCATCCTGCGGAAGCAGAGCCAGATTGCGGATGGAGTTGTCCACTTCCTCCTCCGGATATTTTTTCCCCAGCTTATCCGCGAGCCAGGCGTTGCCTTGATTTTCCTGGCACTTCTGCTGGTATTCTTCCCATAGCTGTTGAGTACATCCCTTCAGCCATTGTTCCAGTTCCTCTCTCGTCAGATCTCGCTGATTTCGGGCGAAGATATGTTCAAGCGACCAGACCCCGACCAGGCGGTGACGGACGAAATCGTAACGCGTCTGCTGACTCCAGCAGCAGGCAACGTTGTGAAGCAGCAGATAACGATGGAGCGGACCATTCTGCCCCTGCTGATAATCGTCTCTTGTTTCATCTGGGGCTGCAATGGGATAACGGGAAGCTTTCTCCAGTTCTTCTCTCCAGCGTGTCTCCTCCAATTTTCCGGGGGGGAACCGCCGCGCCGGTGGACGTACCAGCCGAATGCGTGGTAGAGGAGCGGATCATGAAACCATTCCTCCAGCCGATGAAAGGCCGCGCTGATCTTTTCCCAGACCTCGGCACGGGAGGAGGTTTTGAGCTCTTTTTCGATCATCATCAGGAACGGGAAAACCTCCATTCCGGGAGAAACGGTAAATCCGGCGTATCGAAACAGGATTGTCATGCGATCCTCTTCGCGCCAGGTGTTGCGCGGGGTCATGAATGCGAAGAATGCGTCGTCGTTCATTTTTCGTTCGATCTCGTCCCACTCTTCGGCGCGGGTCTGCGTGACGGAGGAGTCCTCATCGGAACCGGGCTTCAGCAGCAGATATTTCACCAGATCGGAGTCGGTTGCGGAGATTTTCCCGCTGTTGAGTTCGCGGAAAGTCCGCAGCTCATCCTCTGCCGGGATCTCGTAGAATAGGAAGCGGCACTGGTCCTGAACTTTGTCCCGAAATGACCTTTTCTCGTAATCCTTTTTGTTTTCAAAAAATTCCTTAATGCATTCCAATGCCTTCTTTTTGAAAGAAGAGTCGAGCCCCTGTTCTGTCGCTTCTCCCCGCTCATAAGCAATTGTAAAGAGCGAAGTTTCAAGATAATTCAGAATCAGTTGCAAAGTAGTCAATCTCTGCTGTCCGTCCACTACCCGCCAGCCCTTATCTTCTGGGCACACGACTACCAGAGCCTGCAGAAAATAAAAATTCCCATCGGAGGGCTGAAACGAATTGAGGTCCAGGAGAAGTTGTTTGATCTGCCGTTTGTTCCAGCGGTATCCGCGCTGATAAAACGGGATGAAAAAAAGGAAGTCCTGCAGCTCCCGGACTTTTTTTAAGGTAACGGCTTTCATGCTTCCTCCAGATATTTACGGACCGTGTTGCGGGCGACATTCAGTGCCGCAGCGGTACGGGACAGATTGTTGTTGTACTTTTCGTATACACGACGCACATGCAGACGAATCGCCGCATCCAGTTCATCCGGGATTTCCTCTTTCACGACGGGAGCCAGACTCGCCATCATGCTCCTGTGTT
Organism: uncultured bacterium; assembly: GCA_949292215.1. GTDB lineage: Bacteria > Verrucomicrobiota > Lentisphaeria > Victivallales > UBA1829 > UBA1829. The sequence goes on along the minus strand of CASEYW010000044.1, from coordinate 2,036 downwards.
CCCGGATCAGCTGAGAAAAATCCATCTGATCCAGAACACTGGCCCGTTCCAGAAGATTGAACAGTTCCCGCACGTTCCCCGGATAATCATACTCTTTCAAGGCTTCAATCTGCTCCATTTCCAGACGATGACGATGCTGTTTCAGCCAGTATCCGTTCGCGATCTGCTCAATATCGCTTTTGTGGTCTCGCAATGGCGGAACAAGGATTTGTACCACATTCAAGCGATGGAACAGGTCCTCCCGGAATTTGCCGTCCCGCACCATCGCGGCAAGATCCCGGTTCGTCGCGGCGATCAGGCGAACATTGATTTCGATTTCCGTATTGCCGCCCATACGGGTGAATCGTCCCCCCTCCAGAACCCGGAGAAGAATGCCCTGCGCCTCCAGCGGGAGTTCTCCGATCTCATCCAGAAAGAGAGTCCCGCCGTTGGCCTGCTCAAACAATCCCCGTTTCATCTCGGTCGCTCCCGTAAACGCTCCTCTTTCGTGGCCGAAAAAGCGACTCTCCAGAAGATTCGGAGTCACGCTGGCACAGTTGAACGCCACATACGGCTCGTTGCGTCTCGGTGATTTATTGTGAATCTGAAGAGCGACGGTTTCCTTCCCCGTTCCGCTTTCTCCGAAAATCAACACTCGCGCATGATCCCGCGGAGCGATCCGGTTGATCCGTTCCTGCAGATCCTGCATCGCGGCGCTTTTGCCGACCAGTTCCCGATTACCGAAGCGTTTGTAATGCTCGATCAGCTGCTTTTCACTTTCGGCCCACCTGGTTTCCGGATCGTTCTTCGCGATATGCCGGATCGCTCTGCCGTAGGCTTTTTCATCCTGATAGTTGCGATAGACATACATCGCCGCTTCCAGAAGTTGATGATAGTGAAGAGTCGTTCCCCTGGGGTTTTCCGAAAAAATCAGCGGTTTGATGTCATCATACGGAATCTGAAAATAGTGTGATACGACATCCGTAAGGGTGTCTGCCTCCATAAAGAACACATCCAGTTTGGAGCGAATTTCTTCGCTCAAAGATTCCGGGAATGGCAACGCGCTGAGCCAGTGCAATCGCACCCCCTTGGAATGCAGCCGGGTCAATGCCTTCAGAAGCAGTTCTGGATTGCCGGTTAGACCAATTCCGAGGAGAATGATCTGTTGATATCCATTCACCTCATCCAGAAATTCAGGCAAACGGCGGGTGCTCATCCCCAGAACATCGGAATCGGGATATTTGCGCAGAGCAAGCGCCGCTGCACATGCATAATCTTTCCAGCCCCATCCGGTTAAAATCAAATTTTCCATAGTCCGTATCCAAAATTTAAGTATTTTACTGATGACATGGTTTATGTTACTCCTTTGTCTCAAAAAAATCAAACTGATGTATTAATTTTTGATCCATTTCCAAAGAATTGGCAATTCTGACACATGCAATGGCATCTTCGAGAGCGTCATGATGCTGAAAGGGAAAATGTATTGCCGTCGCAACAGCATCAAGAGAATGAGACGCCAATGCCGGAAGTTTTTTCCGACTGAGTTCAAGAGTACAGAGATATTGAAATGAGATCCGGGGCATCTGATACAACATCAGAACCGCTTTCAAATGATGCAAGTCAAACCTGGCATTGTGGATTGTCACACAGTCGGAACGAAGCAGAAGATCTCTCAGAACCGGCCATACTTCGGGAAATTCGGGACACTCCCGCAAATCGTAATACCCGATTCCATGAATTGCCGTGAAGTGCGGATTCATGTAGTCCATGCTTTTATGCGGACGGATCAGCCATTCCCGTTTTTCTGAGAGAATCCCGTTCTCCATTTCCGCCACTCCGATGGAACAAATACTGCCGGAACACCAGTTCGCCGTTTCAAAATCCAGACCTGTGATTCTCATTGGAAATGCTCCGTATATTGAGCCAATTTCAAAAGTATTGGCTCTCTCGTGTTAATCACTTGTTTTTTCGTGCGTCAAAACCGTTTCGGCGCACTAATCCAGACTTTTTCACAAAAAACGGCAAAAAATCAAATTTCGGGCCGTTTTCCTCCTCTC
>CASEYW010000043.1 GCA_949292215.1 uncultured bacterium | reverse complement strand
TTCCATAGTCGTTAAATTTTTCGCGGACGCGGAACAATTTAACATAGGTTGTTGTTTTACAATTTCAAGCACTCAAGGAGGTAATATAATGCTGAATGCGTCAAGTTTAAAGTTCTTTGATGAATTAATGAGAAGTTCCGGTCCTTCCGGATACGAGATGCCGTGCGCTGCGGTCTTCCGGAAGCGCCTGGAGGCGTTCGCCGACGAGGTCCGGGTGGATGTGACGGGCAACTCCATCGCCGTCCTGAATCCGAAATCCAGGTTCCGCGTGATGCTCGCAGGGCATTATGATGAGATCGGTTTCCAGGTGGTTTACATTACCGAAGAGGGACTCATCACCTTCCGCGAAGTCGGAGGAATCGACAAAGTGACTCTGCCCGGTTTGGAGGTCGAGATTCTGACCGCATCCGGAAAGGTCCCCGGCGTCATCGGGCGCAAGCCGATTCACCTTCAGACTCCGAAGGAACGTGAAACAGTGATGGAAATCCGCGACCTCTGGATCGATATCGGTGCGGAAAACAAGGCGGAAGCCGAAAAACTGGTCTCTGTGGGCGATCCGATTGCGTTCCGGGTCAATTATTCCCGGTTCGGTAAAAACAGAGTCATGTCCAAAGGTCTCGACGACAAAATCGGTGCGTTCGTCATTGCGGAGGCGTTCCGAATTCTCTCCGAACGGAAATGCAAAATCGGGGTTTACGCTGTCGGGACGGTTCAGGAGGAACTCGGACTGCGCGGAGCAAAAACCAGCGCGTTTTCCGTTGATCCGCAGGCGGCGATTGCCGTAGACGTCGGATTTGCGACTGATGTCCCGGGCGTCGAAAAGAAACAGTGGGGAGATGTCACGCTGGGCGGCGGACCGATTGTCTGCAAGAACGCCGACATCAATCCCGTTCTCCTGAAAAAGCTCCTGGATGCTGCGAAAAAAGGAAAAATACCGGTCCAGATTGAGTGCGGACACCGTGCCAGCGGAGGTACTGACACCGCACAGATTCAACTCTCCCGCGCCGGAGTCGCCACGGCTCTTGTGAGCATCCCGAACCGCTACATGCACACGCCCGTGGAGATGTGCGACCTGCGCGATGCCGAAAACGCTGCAAAGCTGATTGCCGACACCATCCTGTCGCTGAACGAGAAAAGTTCCTTTCTCCCGGGAATCGACTGACCATGAGCGGAAAACTCCACATTTTTTCAGGAAACGATGATTTCTCCATCAAGGAGAACGTGAACCGCTTTATCCGCTCCCTGTGCGGAGAGTCGCCGGAGGACGATCCCTCGCTTGAAATCATTCGTGGAGATTCCGATACGGAACGGTTCGACCAGATTCTAGATTCCCTCATCAACTCCGTGACGACTCCCCCTTTTCTGACCCCGGAGAAGATTATCTGGCTGAAGCATTTCAATAAATTTGAGGATGCCTTCGGCGAAAAATCCGACAAGAAGAAAAAGAGTCGTCTGGACTTTATCGCCGGCATTTTCAAAGACGGCATCATGGACGGCATCACGGTGGTTATCGATGGCCCCGGACTTGAACGGAAGCGCACCTTTTACAAAACCTGTGCCTCCGTCTGCGAATCCGGCGGAGGGACAATGAACTGGTACGAGAAAATTGATCCGAAGGCTCGCGATTTCAGCGTTTCAATGACCCGTAAGGCACAGGAACTCTGTTCGCTGGAACAGAAAAAGCTGACTGCCGACGCGGCCGCATTTCTTGCGGAAACCTCCGGAGGCGATTTGCTCAAACTCAAAAACGAGATTGTGAAACTTGTCGCCTATACGGGGGATAAACCGATGATTACACTGGAGGACTGCCATGCGGTCTGTTCCGTCACGCCGGAAGCTCTCTCATGGGAGTTTTCCGGCGCTCTGGCGGAGCGGAACGCGGCAAAGGCGATCGCTCTGATTCCCGGCATCATCTCCACTCTGGAGCAGAACAGTTCCGGAAAGGTGGAGCTGGCAATTCTTGGTGCGGTTGCATCGGAATTCAAAAAGCTCCTGACGGTCAAATGCGAAGGAGAACGCTATTCCATTCCGCCGAATGCATCTCCGAATTATTTTGAAGGGCTGATCGCGGAATTGAAAGGGAAGGGCGTCAAAACCAGTTTTGTTTCGCTGCATCCTTACCGTGTCTTCAAAATGTGGGGCAACGCGCGCCGCTTCAGTCCAGCGGAAATGGCGGATGTTTTCGATGCGATTTTTGAAGCGAACCGTTCAATTGTGACAGGTTCGGATGCGCGTCTGTGTCTGGAGACTCTCGCTGTCAGAATTGCAGGAAAGAGCGCCGGCTGATTTGTTCTGCTCCACTCCCTTTCGGGACATCGGACGGAAAGGTGCCGGAAACGACTTCAACGTTGTCTGCGGAAGTGTTCCAGCAGGAGAGAAATGTTCATTTTCTCCACATAGAACCAGTTGACAGAACGGATATGGCAGAACGCATAGACAATCTCCGCTCCCCGGTGATCCGTGGCAACGGCGATTCCGAATTTTCTTCTGTTCATTTCCGAAAGCAGGACCGGATTGTCGAGAATTGCGAATGTGACGGTTTCATCGGCGGAACGGTAGCGGCGCATTTCCGTTTCGGCAAAATCGGCAGTGGTGGAGACGATGATTCTTCCGGAATCGTCAACAATCGCCTTTTCTTCCACATAACTGCCGCTGTTGCCGGAGGAACGGAGCTCTTCGATCAGTTCCGCTAGAGAGATGTCGATGGCGCAGACGCCTTTGCTTGGTCCGTTCCGGGCGGGCAGGCGCGTGGAACAGGAGATGACAAGCCCGAGTTCCGGAATACTGTCGATATAAGGTGTGGTCCAGGCGGTGGCACGGTTTTTCTCTTTCTCGGCGGAACGGTACCATGGGCGGGTTCTCGGATCGTATTTGTCGGGGAAGGCTCCGCTTGCCGGATATGCCAGGTAGAGTCCGTCGGAGAAACCGAACAGAACACGGATGATCGGGGTCCCGTCGCGGAAGGCGGAGGCTTTCCGCTGCTCAAGCGTGCCGGTGGCAGTTTTCGCATCGACCGGACTGGCGAGAATGATCTGAAGGAGACGGGGTATAAAGCGGGAGATTGTTGCCAGCCGTGTCCGCTGTTTGTCTTGATCCGTATCCGGGGTGGTGCTGAACACGAGCGCGGCAGGATCGATTGTTCCGTGATGGAATTCGGAATGGATCATTCCGGGAAAGCGCTGTGTTCTCATCTCCTTAACGGAATGAAAGGGCTGGACGGCACGGGATGCGCGTGAAGAGTTTCCGCGCAGGTCGTAATCCAGAAGGAACTGAACATCTGCCGCGAGGAAATTCGTCATCTGGTCAAGACGGAGAAACTGTTCATCCAGCCGGTACCCGGCGAGAGAGCAGACGGAATATGCGATGCTCAGTGCTGTTTCCCGTTCCCGCATCTGCTCGGAAAAACGGTAATTCTGATACAACGTGTGGGAAAGAGCACCCATGCCGACCAGAAGAGCGATCAGAAGCAGAAAAAGAGTCACTTGACGGTGGAGATAACACCAGCGGATCACTTTCATCAAGGGGTTATCCCGTTTTGCACTTACTTCGAATCCCATCAGATAACGGCGCAGATCGGCGGATAGGTCGCGAATCTGACGGTATCGCTGTTCGGGATCGACTGCTGTTGCCTTGCGGATGATCGCTTTCAGATCGCCGTCCACATGGGCGCCGAACCGGTGTTCGAGAGGCTCCATCTGCCCAGCGACGATTTTCGAGGTCACGTCTTCAACAGATTCTCCGGTAAAGGCCGGCTTCAGAAGAACGGCTTCAAAGAGGATTGCGCCCATGGCGAAGATATCCGCTCTCTGATCGTATGTTTCACGGGCAATGGCTTCTGGAGCAAGATAGCGGGGCGTTCCGGCAAGTTCATGTTCCACGGGTTTTCCGTCTTTGTCGCGGATGCGCCCGGCGATTCCCCAGTCCATGATGTAGGTTTCGTGGTATTCCCCGATCATGATATTGGCAGGCTTGAGATCGCCGTGCATGACATTCCGGTTGTGGGCATATTCCAGAGCATCGCAGACCTTGAGGAAGATTTCCAGACGATAGCGGAGGGATTTTGCCTCATCGAACGAGTGAACCCCATCCAGACGGTAATGTGTAGCAATCTGTTCCAGATAGGCCTTGAAGGTTTCTCCGTTGATCAGCTTCATTGCCAGATGCAGTCCGCTTTGACGGTCCGTGTTCACTGTGTAGATCGGAACGATGGAAGGATGGTCCAGCTGAGCGGTCACTCTCGCTTCTGTCAGAAAAAGACGGCGCTGACGTTCGTTGCCGGAGAGATTGCCGTGCAGAGATTTGACTGCAACCAGACGGCGCAGTTTCCGGTCGAATCCACGGTACAGGACTCCCTGTCCGCCTTCCGCAAACTGTTTTTGGAGATCATATTCCTCCTCAAGCAGATCAAGCTGCTCCTCTTCTCCGGAAAAGAGGACATCTCCCGGGCGTAGCTTGTCCCGGAGCTCCTCAATCCTGGAATCGACGTCTTTCCGTTTCCGGAGAGAGAAAAAGCCCGTTCCGGAGAGCGCTTTCTCCACAGCACTCTTTCCTGCGTTGACCCGGGAAGAGATCTTTTTGGGGGGTGGTTGTTCTGTGAGATTGATTGTCCGCTCGATGGTGACCGTCTTTTCCACCGTGGAAATGTCTTCCGTATTGTCTCCTGCTGCGCTCTGCTTCATTCTTCTCGTCTCCTTGAAGAAAATCTATATCGGAAAAACAGGATTGCAAATCCGGAATGGGATCTTTTTCCCTATTCGAATCCTCCATCGGTATGCTGCCGGATCGGAAAATTGGAAACAAAAACAGTTTTTTCGTATTTTTCACAAATCTCCGGTTGACTTTTTTCCCGGAATAGAGTATAATTATCTATGCGATAAAGTTTGCGATAAAGGAAGAAATTTTTTTGGATAGAGAAGATGAATCGTAAAGCGGATTTCATGACAATACGCCAGTATGTGGTGGATACGATCGGTGTGAGCGGTGATCAGCCGATCCGGTTTCCTCCCACCCGCGAGCTCGGCAAACTGTTTGGCGTTTCGCAGCCGACTGCGCTGAGAGCGGTGAAGGACCTGATCAGCGAAGGATTTCTGATTCCCTGCAAAGGCGGTGGAACGATCTCCTGTCCTTCGCACATGATGCCGGGAAATTCACTGAAGATTTTCGGTTTGCTGGAAAATCGCGGACAGCAGGCATTCGAGGTTTATTTCTATCTGAACCTTGCCTCGGCGGCTGCACTGGAACTTACCCGGAGAAGCGAACGTTACTGCACTCTCCAGCTGAATCTGGAATCCGCCTCGCTGCTGGAAAAGACGATCCAGGAGAAAAGTATTGCCGGACTCATTCTTCTCAAGGCCAGAGATCCGCTTCCGGAATTTGCAGCAAAGGCAAAAGCGAATGGTCTTCCTGTTGTTTCTCTGATGGACCGATTTGATGCAATCAGTTCATTTTATGATCCAGTGGAGGAGCGCTTCCTGGAAATTCTGGACCGCTTGTTTTCGGAAAAACGGTTCCATGTGCTCATTACATGCTGGAAAATGCCGAGTATTGCAGATGCAATCCGGAGAGCGATTGAACGGGCATGTGCAAAGCACAATGTTCCCGTCGGACAAGTGATTCTGGTCGACAGGAACGGTGCGGAATGCCGGGAGAAAGTGGAGGAACTGCTGCATTTCGGGATGAAATTTGAGGCTGTGGTCTTTTATCAGTGCATTCGTTCCGTTTATAATGTGGTCCGGAACTCTCTGGAAACAGAGGAGGAGTGCCGCTTCGTCTGTGATGAATCCTCCGTCTTCGACGATTTGAAGTACACCGGTTATGTCGTGCACTACCATTTGCAAGAGGCCGCAAAACGGATGATTGACAATCTTCTCCTTCAGCTGGAGGAGAAACAGGCTCCTGTTGTTCACGAAAAAATCCAATATTCCATTACATTTTACAAGGAGGGCGTTCCATGCTGAGAAAAGAAAAAAGATTTACATTGATAGAATTGTTGGTTGTGATTGCAATTATTGCAATTTTAGCATCTGTTCTTCTTCCCGCATTGAACAAGGCGAGGGAGACGGCAATGCAGACGAAGTGCCTGAATTCCATGCGACAGCTTGGAGTCGGCGCAGCTTCCTATGCCGATCTGTATGACGGCTGGATGATTCCATACATGCAAACGGATTACAACAAGGATGCCTGGTTCTATATCCCTGAATTTCCCGAGCTGATCGGCGTGAAAAACTGGATCTGGGAACGGAGCGCGTGGGATGTGGCGTTTCTCTGTCCCCGTCAGGAGGTGACCAACAACAAGGATGTCGCATCCAAATGGAAAAGTGTGCACATGTCATGGGGGATGCGGGAACGGTCGGAGTATAAAGTGGCGAAGGTGACATCCTCGTCCTCAAAATATCTTTTTACGGAAGTCAGCGGGCTTGGATGCAGCGATCCCCGCTTCCGCAATCCGGAAGCCTACTGGTGGAAAAAAACACCGGAAGAGTGCAAATGGAGTGCGTATACCGCTTATCGTCACGGGAACCGCAGTACGGTGAATATTACGTTTGTGGACGGTCATTCGGGAAACTTTGCATATCGGACATTGCAGCCGGAATCCATGGTGAAAAACTGGAATCCGATTGATTGAAACAAAGGATTTACTCAGAAAGGATCAAAAGATGAAACATATCCTGTTCGCAGTACTGGCGGGGCTGTTCCTGCCGTTGTCCGCTGAAATGCTCGGCAACCGTCCGTTCCAGTCGGAAAACGACCTGAAAGGAATTTACAATCTGGATCGGAAAACCATGCGGATCCGGAAACTGGAAGAGGGGGGATCTGCACTGGAAATTCAAGTCCCGGAGAGTTTCAGGGAGGCGAAAAACTTAATTGCAATCCATCTTCCCGGAGAACGGATCCGGAACACCCGTCTTTCGGTTTCCGCGGAGATCAAATGCGATATGGGCAATCCGGTTTCCCGCTGGGGGGGAGGGCAGTTCGTGGTCTGGGCCCCGGCTCCCAGGGGAAAGAAAGGGGTATGGGAGCACCGGTATGTGGGGGCGGGAAAGAGCGGATGGAAAACATACCGGATGGAACTTGATGTCCCCGGGGATGTTTCCCATGCACTGCTTCATCTCGGGATTTCAGGCGCGCGGGGGCGGATCCTGTATCGGAATGTCAAGGTTGAAACAGAGGGCGTCACGCTGCCTCTGGAATCGTTTGCCAATATGGGATTCGCCGATGAGACCGCGGGTGACGGACGGGGCGGATGGCACGATCAGGGGGCCGATTATGATGCCTCCTCCTTTCCCGTCAAGGAAAAAAAATTTGCCAATGTGCCGTTCCGGATCGTGAACCCGAAAGAGAACGGCGGAAAAGCAATTCTGGTGTTTGAATGCCCCAGACTGCCGCGCGGCATCCGGGAAGCGAAGGTGGAATTGAATACAACATACAATGGAAAATACCTTTATCTTCTCCACTGCTCCGCCTGGGGGCAGAAGAACGGAACTCCTGCGGGAACCATCATTCTGGAAGGGGAGAACGGAAAGACGGCGGAGCTGCCTGTGATCTACGGTCGGGATCTGGTGGAATGGTGGGGCGCCAAACCCGGAGAAAATGCGGTGGTCGGCGTTCAGATCGCTGCAAAGGGCGGACTCGGCGCAGCGTATGTTTCCCGCTTTGACATTCCCCGGGAACTCGGGAGGATCCGTTCGGTTGTATTCCGGAAGCAGCCGGGTGCGAATGTCATGTGGATGCTGATCGGCGCGACCATTTCCGACACTTCGTTCCGGTATCCGGAAGCGAGGAAGCTGGTGATGAAGGAGGATGAGGTCTGGAAAGCGCTTCCGCAGCGCCATCCTCCCGTCCCGAAGGCGGGGAGCGCGCTGGATGTTTCCGTCCTCTATCCGCATCATACCGCAGGGGAGTTCGGACGGGTTGTAATTGGGAAAAGCGGTCATTTTGAATTTGAGAAGCGCCCGGGGGTTCCCGTCCGTTTCTTCTCCGCCTGCATGGGGCGCGAGTTCGGCAGCTTTTTCGGGGCTCCGGTGGAGATGAGGGACAAGGCGATGATCGAACGGTATGCCGATCAGATTCAGCGCGCCGGCTACAACATGGTCCGCTTCTGGGCGAGTGTCCTGAAGGATACGGATTACAAAAACAACAAAGCGTTCCAGTTCTCCTCTGAAACGCTCGACAAGGTGGATTATTTCTTTTCCTGCCTGAAGAAGCGGGGAATCTATGTTTTCCTTTCCATTCAGATCGCGACGATCGGTGTGAATGCCGCCTATCCCTGGGGGGATTCCCGTCTCAAAGACTGGAATCTCTACCGGAACAAACGTGATTTCGACAACTGGTGCAGAAGTGCGGAGATGGTTCTCCTGCATGTCAATCCCTATACCGGGACCCGCTGGATCGACGATCCGCAGATCGCCATGATCGACTGCAACAACGAGCAGGAATTCGCATTTCTCCGTGCGGACAACCGCTATGCTCCTCTGTTCCGGGAGTATCTCCGGAAGAAGTACGGCACATTTTCCGCACTGAAGCAGGCGTGGGGAAAGGATGCCTCCTCCCTGAAGAGCTTTGAGGACATCCGGACCTTTCATCCGCTCGGCATGGACAAGCCCGGACAGCTCAGCCGGGACCGCGCCGAATTTGTCACCGGAGAGGAGCGTTCTCTCTATGAACGGGAACGGGCGTGGCTGCGCAGGCTCGGCTGGAAGGGACCCGTGACCACTTTCCTGATGGGAAAATCCATGCGTCATGCGGGAGTACGGAAAGAGTTCGATTTTGTTGCGCAGAACGGGTACCATGCGCATCCTTCAGGCGGGACTGTGACAACCGGCGGGCGGGTTGCGCAGATCAGTTCCATCGGGAGTGCCGCCAACATCATCCGCAGTTTCATCGCGGCACGGCTTTATGCGAAACCGTTTATTGTGACGGAGCACGGACACACGTTCTGGAACCGCTACCGCTATGAGCAGGGCTTTGTCATGGGCGGACTGGCGGCACTGAACGCGTTCGACGGACTCACTGCGTTTTTCATGCCGGTGACCACGCATCCGAGCGTCCGGATGACATCGTTTGAGATCCGGCACGATCCGGTCTCACGGGCGTCGGAACTTATGACGAATCTGCTGTTCCGCCGCGGAGATGTCCGTTCCTCCGGGCTCGTCACACGAATTTCCATGAATCTCGACGATGTCATCGCGGGCGGTGCTGTGACAGACGGAATCAACTCCTCCCAGCTCCGGATGGGACTGATCGGGCAGTGCCATGTGGATCAGACCTCTCTGCCTGTCGGGAAAAACGAAGTGCGGATGACGCGGACGGGCGGTTCGGGGACCGCGGTCCGCAGTGCCGATTCCAATGTCGTGGATTCCGGAGATTCCGCGTTCGACATGCCCCGGCTGATCGCTTCCCTGAAAAAACGGAATCTTCTGCCGCAGTCCAACCGGACCGATCCCGCAAAGGAGATTTTTGAAAGCTCCACCGGAGAACTTTATCTGGATTGCGGAAAAAAATTCATGCGGATTGACACGCCCCGTTTTCAGGGGATCTGCGGAGTCGCCGGAACGTCTGCGGAACTGAGCAATGCCGTCATTCGCTCTATGAACCGCGATGCCTGCATCGCTTTCGCCGCTATCGACGGAGAAAGAGATCTGAAGGCTGCTGAGCGGATTCTGCTGATCATCTCGACCAATGCCCTGAATTCCGGAATGAGCTTTGAGAACGCGGATCAGCAGACAAGGATCAATTCCGGAACGACTCCTCTGCTTCTCGAAACCGGCACGTTTTCTCTCTCCCTGAAGAATCCGAACGCATCCCGGATGAAACTCTACGCGCTTGCTCTGGACGGAAGCCGAATCGATGAAATTCCTGTTCGGAAAATCGAAGGTGGAATCGAATTCACCGTTGATACGGCAAAGATCAGAAACGGTCCATCAATCTATTTTGAATTGAAATAAGAGAAATTTCGATGCCGGAGTCCGTTCCAGGTTTTCCTGTGGCGGACCCCGGCATGGTTTTATTCTTTTGATCCATTTTCCCGGGCTAGAATCTGCCGGGCAACGCGTCGGTCGAAGGCGTCCCAGTTCCCGGGGGTACCGGTAGAATGTTCACTCCGGATGGTTCCCGCAAGCTGAAACGGAACTGTGATCCAGATCGGATAGTTCCGGTCGGAAATCCGGAGTTCCACTCGCGGATGCAGTATAATATCCGGGAATTCTCCTGGATTCAGTTCGACTTCCATGGAGATTGTGAGGGATTTCCGGATCATCATTGTCTGACGGGGGGAAGGGAACATCGTCCATCCGTCCGGCAGATCCCAGTGGATGAAAAGTGCACGGCAGTCAAAAGGAGAATTTTCAAAAGAGAGCTTCAGTTTCTGTGTTTCTCCCGGATGGATTGTCGGTCCTTTTTCATATTCGACGGCAAATCTTCCGAACGGCAGATCGTAAGTTATCCGCCTGGAGGAGCGGGCAAGGACGCGAGCCCTGTTTTCCGATCCGTCATTCAAGCGTTCCAGAAGTTCTGGATGAATTACAGTTTCTCCGTCGGTAAGGCGCAGAAGGGTTGGATTTTCGCTTTCCGCGAGCATTTTGCACGCGATGACGCGGTCTGTCAGTTCGCCGAGAGTATCCGGGAGAAACATGTCCAACGGATTCAGTGCGACGGTCCGGATGTTTTCTCCGATCGGCTGAATCCATTTTTCCGGTATGCCGGAACGTCCTTTGAGAATCCCGAGAATCGCTCCGCAGGTCGCTCCGGTACAGTCGGTATCATCTCCGCAGTTGACTGCAGTGCAGACAGATTTCCCGAAATCGCCGTTTCCGTAAAGAAGGCCAATGATTGTAAAGGCAACATTGGCGGGGGCCTGGAACCAGCCGAGATCGCGGCTGTCCTCCACCACGCGGTTTCGTGCTGTCTGCCAGTCGTGTCCGGCGTCGAATTCTGCGATGGCCAGTTTTACGCTCCGGGCGATTCGGCACTCTGGCGGAATGCGGACCAGTGCAGCTGCAATCAATTTCCGGATATCGTTCTCGATGAATGCCGCCGATTCCAGTGCCGCAGTGAAAATTTCTGCGTAGATGCCGTCTTCTGCGTGATCAACGCAGGCGTCATACCAGGCGAGGGGGGCTGCCTCGTCGGGTTCTCCGGGAAACAGGCACGCCCACAGTTCCGATCGGATCCACGCTCCATTGCTGTTTTTCCAGCGGTCGTTGCCGCAGAGACCGGAGAGTGGAGGCAGAATTCCATTTGCCATGTTGAATCGGGCCACACCATATTCATTCCAGGGGCCGGTGACATGGGCGAGCCACTGCTCTCCCAGAATTTTTTCATTGATCCGGTAAACGCCGTGTGTTTCAACCGCCCGCAGCCAGGCAAGTTGAAGATCCAGATCGTCATTCGGTACCGGATTCCCATGCAGATCCTGGGTGTAGAAAGAGACGTCAAAGAGTTCTCTTTTTCCCTCCATCGGAGCTCCGAGGGTTCCGCCAATGTTTTTTCCAGTCCAGCATCCGAATACTTTGTCCCGGTATTCTTTGCGGTTGATGAAACTTCTGCCCGGTTGTTTTTTGTGAAACATGTTTGTCGCTTCCTTTCTGTGTTTCTGTATATTCCAGTTGCGGAAAGATCTCTGTTTCAGACGTTAGATATCTGCTCGGGGATTTTTTTCATAAGAAATTTCAAAACAAGGGGTTCCGTATTTCAGTTTTGAGGTGTCCAGTCGGAGGGTCAGCACTCCGTTGTGAAGTGAACAGGAAAGTTCTTCGGAACGGGTCCCGTCCATATTCAAAGCATAGACCTTCGGCAGAATGTTTCTTGTGAAACGGAACTTCAGATGAAATTTTCCGCTTCGGATCAAAGGAGGGGATTCGCCTGGGTCCGTCATGACGGAGAGGCTCGGATCTGTAAAGGTCTGTCCGCTCGGATGTGCATCCGTTGCGATGATGAGAAGTATGCGCTCCGCCTGTTTCAGCGGTTCCTTTGGATTCAGGCTTGCCGCTGCGATACAGGCAGGGACGGAGCTCTTTTTCACTTTCAGGCACTTCAGATTGACTATGACGTTTTCCTTGATGATGCAGCCTTCCAGTCGCGGAGTTATTACTCTCATCGTTTTTGTCCGAGTATTCAGGAACAGTTCGCCTGTTTCGCTTTCATAAATTCCCTCTTGCGGATTTGTCCGGTTTTCAGGCGGCAGAATCGCTTTTTTTCGCAGGAGTTCTGCAAATGGAGCGATTTCCCCATTGCCGGAAGAATCAATTCGGGCGAAAAATCCTTGAATGGAAAGAGTTCCGAATTTCGCCGGAAAAAGAATGAGATCCGCTGCCGGGGCATCCGGATTGAGTTTCGGACCACAGGAAATCCCGATTCGGGTCAGCATGGCGAGACGATCATAGTCGTCACTGGCTTTGGCAATGCAGTATTTCGGATACATTTTTTCCGGAAGCAGCCGCAGTTCCACCCGATGCCGGGCCGGTTTGACGTCTCCGCGGAGCCAGATCAGATTTTCCAGAATTTCATTGATCCGGCTTATGGGATCCAGCGCGGAATCAAAATGAAAGTAGATCGGATCCGGATTCCTTCTTTTTACCGTATCCGAATGAACCGTCAGGCAGTCCCAGTCCTGAAGGGCGGCATAACTGCTGAAATACAGTCCTCGTTCATGTCGGAAGCGGTTCGGTGCACTGTGGGAAAATTCTGTTACCAGAAACGGGCGGTCTGCAAAACGGGTCGACGCAATCGCACGGAGGTATTGGGAATCCAGAGAACTCCCCTGTCCGACAAACCGGTTGCGCTGATTCTGCGCCCAGTTGAATTTTGCATTCGGCCGGATCTCCGGCACGATGGAGAGCGGAGTCGGATGATTGAAATATGTATGGCTCATGATGACAGGAAGCGTGTTCTGGACCGGCATGGAAAAATTTCTTGTCACCATATCCCACTGGGAATAGAGTCCTTTGTAACCGATTTCCCGGAGAATGCCACGGTACCAGTCGGTCATTTCCAGCATGGTTTTCCGGATGAAATCACCGATGTCTCGGGATCGCGAGCTGCCTTCCTTGAACTGTTCCGCTGAGATAGAGACTGTATTGATGTCTGCATTCTCTCCCCAGACGGTCCGAAATGAGGTGTCATCCGGATATTTCTGTTTCAGATACGCCCGGAACGGTTTGTGAATATCAGACGGAAATTGACATTTTCCAGACGGAGATCCTGTTCATTTAACATGGTGACAACCGCAACTGCGGGGTCCTCCCTCAGCGCCAGTTTTGTATAAGGATTCACCCGGGTCATCAGCCACGTTACCGCCATCCGGTAGTTTGCCCGGTAACGTTCATTGAAAAAGAGATTCCATTTGAATCCGCTGTTTTCTCCCGGGCTTAGCCCGTCGCGGCAGAATTCATATCCGTCGGCGTAACTCATCATATCCATATGAGCGTATATGCCCCGTTTTTTGAGACAGTAAAACAGGTAGGCAAAAGCGTCATAACATTTTTCATTGATTCTCAGTTCCGCTTCGGTCCGAGCCATTTTTTTCCAGTTGAATCCCTGTTTGAAGGCGAGTTTTGCCTCATGTCCCAGCAGGAAACGGTCCAGAAAGTGAAAGCGGACCATATTATATCCGGCAACGGCAATCCGTTCGGCAAGATCCTCCAGTTCGCGGTGGGAGAGCAGTTCATAGCGGCCGCGCCAGTCTGTAATCAAAAAATTGAATGCTTTGAAACGGATTGGCGTCCGGCGTTTTTCAAAGACAAGGTGTCCGTCTTTTCCGGCAACAACGCGACCGAATTTTCCTGCGGGAGCGTGATCCAGAAGAGAGGAGAAATCCAGAACGGTTCCTTTTTTGTATTCGAAATTTGCCATATTCATCGGCTTGAATTCCGCAGAAGGAATGAAGCGGACTGGACGGTGCGAGCTCCCTTTTGTCCATACGAGCCCGAATCCTCCGCTTCCGGAAAAGATCTTCACGGCAAGCAGATTTTCCCCTTTTTTCAATGGAAGGAAAAAACGGAAAAAGCGGCTCGGTTCCAGATTGCCTGTTTTCAAGGTGCTGTAAATCTTCTTTCCGTTCAGAAAACATTCAAAATACCAGTCGGCCCGCATTGCGACCTCCATCCAGCCGTCCACAGCGGCTGGAAGTTTCATCCAGAGCATTGCGGGTTCCTTCTCAAATTTTGCCCTGCCGAAAACCAGACTTTCTCCTTTTCCCCGCAGAGCGTTTTCGGGAATGCGGTCGATGGGACCTTCTTTCCGCAGATAGAAATATTCCCGGTTCAGCGAATAGGGAATTTCAGTTCGGACGGGATGGAGCGTAACCGGACCGAGCCAGACGGTCGTTTGAGGGGGCAGTTTGAATGAGACTTCGGGCTTTGCGTCCGATATCGTAAACTCTATTTTTTCCCAGACTGGCGACAACGGAAATGTTTGCCCGTTCCGTCCGCCGCATTTGAGTTCGCCTGTTCCCTTCCTGTCCGCTTTGATATAAAAGGAAAGTCGGTAACGGTCCGCCCGTTCTAGCGTCTGTTTTCCCGGCAGACAGGAAAACTCGGCAGACGTTCCTGTTTCAATGCGGACCGATGAGTAATAATCCGGAGTCTTTTCCGACTCCGCGATCGTGCAGACGGCATTTCTGGATGCGGTTTGTTTCAGTTCCCCGGGAATGTCAAATCTCCATTCGGGATTTTGTGCGCAGAGCGATGCTGCAAGAATCACGCTGGAAAAAATCAATGGTTTCAACATGGAAGATCCTTTTCTGTTTGATGGATGATGCCTGTCATTGCGGAATCCAGTTTTCATTGAAGGTGTCCCGTGGCTGATATCGGTATGTTCTGACGCTGCTGTCCACAAAAAGAAACGGAGAGGAGAGGGCATGTTTCCAGCCTGGTCCGTAGGGATTCGTCAGAGACCTTGTCACATATCCGCCGACGGGGGATGTGCAGTTGTAGGTTTTTGTGTCGCTTGTAACGGAATACCAGTCCTGATCGGAGAGAATGGCGGATCCGCGCATGACGGTGGAGAACTTGCGGTAACGGGTCAGTTCGGTGGATTCGTTGATCCATCCTCCGGCGTTCGGATTGGTAAAAAACGTTCCCAGAGTTCGGTTTGTGGTCGCCATGTATGTTGTGTAATAAGTGTTTCCTGTGGTGTTGCCGCCGACCCAGGCGCGGGATGCCGTCGGCTGGGTCTGTTCCGGGCAGAAAAAGACCCCTTTCGGTTTTCCGAATCTGGTCCTTTTATAGGTAAAGTCACCCTCGAACCCTCCATACAGATCTTGTTTGATGTAGACAAGAAGGCTGTAGGTATGTTCTCCATAATCCTGTTTGGTATAAGGCAGCCAGTCGTTATTGTCGTTGATATAGGAAACAAGCCCCTGACCGATGGTCCGCATATTGTTGACACAGTTGACCAGTCTCGCTTTCCCCATCGCGGAATTCAGAGCGGGAAGCAGAAGTGATGCAAGAACAGCAATAATTGCAATAACGATAAGAAGTTCTATCAATGTAAATATTTTTCTCATTTTTTCTTTTTTCTCCCCATTTTTCTTTTTTTCTTATTTGAACCGGTTCTTGTTCTTTGCTTTAATTATAATTCAAAACAAAACAAGAGGCAACCCTTCAAACGAGAAAAGCGCCGCAAAAAAACGCAAATAGGAACTGGTGCATCATGATTCTTCGGAGGAAAACATAAAAAAATGATTTTTTTTGAAAATTGTATTTGACAAATCGCGAAAAGGCTGTATTTTATAGGCATCTGCACAAGATAAGATGAACTCGAGTGAGTCGGTAGCTCAGTCGGTAGAGCATCGCCCTTTTAAGGCGGTGGTCCCGGGTTCGAGCCCCGGCCGACTCACCATTCTTTTTTTCCAAATCTTATGAACCCTGCCGGTTATTCGCTTTTGCAGACAGTTCACCTCTCCGCAAAATCCGGAGTACGGCTTTGATACGGAGACAGTTTTCCTTATGGAGATTCAGCGTTTAGGGGTGGCATTGATTCTTTCCGGTCCGAGCGGTTCGGGCAAGTCCAGCATCAGCCAAGAGGTTATGAGGAGACATCCGGAGGTTTGCTTCTCCATTTCCTGTACGACCAGAGCGCCGCGCGGAGCGGAGCGTGACGGAATCGATTATTATTTTCTTTCCCGGGACGCGTTTGAGAAAAAAATTGCGGAGGATGCGTTCATTGAGTACGCCGAAGTCCATGGCAATTTTTACGGGACGTTGAAATCCGAGGTGGTCGACCGGGTCTCTCAGGGAATTGACGTGATCCTCGACATTGATGTTCAGGGTGCCGCAAAGGTTCGCGAGCTCTGCCGGAAGGATGCTCTCTTCAAGGCTTGTGCGGAATTCGTTTTTGTGGCTCCGCCTTCCCATGCCGAGCTCGAACGGCGACTTCGGGGACGTGCTACGGACTCCGAAGAGGTGATTCAGAAAAGACTTTACAATTCCAAACTTGAAATCAGTCGCTGGAGAGAGTATTCTTATCTGTTGATTAACGACGACTTCGCCGGAGCCGTGGAAAAATTCAATTCCCTGCTTCTGGCGTTCAGAATGTCCACCAAACGATGGAAAGAGGATGTCAATGGCTGAAAAAAACGCGATCCTGCTCGGAGTGACAGGCGGAATTGCCGCGTATAAAGCGGCGGATCTCTGCTCCAAACTGACCACCTTGAATTACGACGTGCATGTGATGATGACGGATGCGGCGCGTCATCTGATATCCGATAAACTTTTTTTTACGCTTTCCCGCAACCCCGTGATCTTCGATCTCTGGCAGACTCCTACCTGGAGACCCGGACATATTGAGATTTCGGAGCTCTGTTCTCTGATGGTCATTGCTCCTTGTACCGCGAATTTCCTCGGCAAGTACGCCAACGGGATTGCAGACGACGCTCTGACCACAACTGCGATGGCGTATAACGGCCCTGTTCTGCTTGCTCCGGCAATGAACACACGCATGTGGCACAGCCCGGCGGTTCAGCGCAATTGCGCCGCATTGAGAAGCTGGGGGGTGAATTTTGTCGGGCCTGGGTCGGGCAGGCTTGCCTGCGGGGACAACGGAGAGGGGCGCATGGCGGAAGTCCCTGAAATTCTGGCAAAAGTTCGTGAACTGATCTGATCTGCATATGATTCCGGCAGCCGCTGATTCCAGTTACTTTTCGTTTCCGGAACTTCATCTTGAGACGGTGACATGCACCCGGCTCGGGACGGCATGGAACGGAATTCGTCTCAACGGGTATTACTGGCGTCTGTACCGGAATGATTCCGGCGGAGCAGGCGTTTTTCTCCGGGGACGGAAAGTGGAGTTGCGGCCGGATTGCCTCTACCTTCTACCGCCGAATTGCAATCTGCTTACCTGGAATGTTGGCACACCTCTTCAGGTGTATCTGCATTTCGAGTTGACGGGAGTGGTCGGGAGCGGGGTGCGTCTTTTGAACGAACTGCCGCTGGAAGGGGGACTCCGGGAGCTCTATCTGGAGTTGGAACGGAACCTGACATCAGCAGGGGCGGATTTTTTTCGACGCAGTTTCCTGGCATCTGCTCTTGCCTCCGCGGCTGCGGCGAAGCTGCCCGGAGATGCCTTCTGCGAAATTACTTCCGATTCCCGCATTGTCGAACTCTGTTCCATGATGCGCGAGAAGCTGGCTCTGCCGCTTGATGTGGAGACAATGGGACGCTCCATCGGTCTCTCGGAAAATGCGTTTCTGCGTCTTTTCCGGGAGCAGACCGGCGTAACGCCTTATCAGTATCTCCTGCATCTGCGCTATTCGCGAGCGGCGCATCTGCTGGTTTCCGGGCACTCAACCATTGATGATATCTGTGAGGCAGTTGGTGTCCGGGATCGCTTCCACTTTTCCAGAACCTTCAAGAAGCTGCATGGTACATCCCCTGCCGAATACCGGAAAAATGCGATCGGCATCATGAAGCGTTCACGGGAAGAGAAGGAGAACGGAGCCGAACAGCAATGAGTCCAGACAGGAAAACGACTTTGCGGGATATTGCCGGGGAACTGGGGATCTCTATTTCCCAGGCATCCCGGGCGCTGAACCGGAAGCCGGATGTCGCTCCAGAGATTCGTGCGAAGGTCCTTGCTCTGGCAACTGAGCGCAACTATCGGAATATATCTGGAAAACATACGAAAACAATCGGTGTGCTTGTCCCCTGGATGAATGCAGCGTTGCTTCCCTATTTGAACCAGGTGATTCTGCAGACAAAAGCCCGGAAACTGCAGCTGCTTTTCATTCCGCCGAACGGTTTTCCGCTTCTGGACAGTCAGCTGATCGACGGCGCACTTGTGATCAATTCCCGGATTCCCCCCGAATGGTGCTGCGGTTATAATATTCCGCTGGTTGTCGTTAACCAGTTCGGCTGGACTCTGGACAATATCGGCTGTGTCTTTCCCGATGCGGATGGGGAAAGCAGACTTGTCATGGAGCATCTCATCCAGCTTGGACACCGGAAAATTGCCCGGTTGCGGAGAACGGTTGCAACCGAGCGGGAGTTGAACCGGGGACTCGGTGAATTTTTTCGGATCGCGGATCAATATGGAATTCGGGAAAGTGTCCGCAATCTTTGTCTGGAGGGAGATGCGGAGTTTGAGCAGGCTCTCCGGCATTTGCTGGCGGAAGGGTTTACCGCGTTCATTATTATCCCGATGGAATGGACCGCTCTGTCGATGAAAATCATTCATGACTCGGGAAAGGAAATTCCGCGGGATGTTTCGCTCATTACTTATGAGGAAAGCAGCTTTTCTCTTTTTCAGACCCCGCCGCTTACCACTCTTGCGTTTGATTATCCAGAACTTGTGAGGAACGCTCTGGACCAGCTGCATCTGGAAATGTGCGGGCAGAATGGGAAAAGCCAGATCATTGTGCCGACAAAACTGCTGGTCCGCGGTTCTACGGGATTGTGCCCGCAGTGAACCGGTTCGAGTGTTGATTTTTTGGAAAAATATCAATGATGTATCTTTTTTTTTCGCCAGGTCTTGTTTCCCGGAGGAATGTGCGGTATAATACAGGCAGTCACTAAAAAAGGAGTTGTTCTTATGCTGACATCCCGACTTGGCATTCAAAGCTGGTGTTTCCGGTCCTACAAGGAGACCGGGAAAATCATTGAGGCGCTGAAACTCTGCGGCGTCGACCGGATTGAACTCTGCGGAATCCACATTGATCTCAACCATCCGCAGGAGACCTTGCAGCAGTTCACTGATAACGGCATCCGGATTTCCTCGTTCGGTGTGAACGGATTCTCCACGGATGAAGCGGCTGCAAGGAAGGTTTTTGAATTTGCCGTCATGGCAGATTTTCCCGCGATCAGCGCAGATCTTGCTCCCGGTGCGCTTGATCTTGTGGAAAAACTCTGCGTTGAATACGGCAAAAAAATTGCGGTCCACAATCACGGGCGCAAACACAAACTGGGCCCGGTCTGGGCTCTGGAGGAGCTGTTCAGCCGTTCCAGTGAAAATATCGGACTTTGCCTTGATACCGCGTGGATGCTGGATTCCGGAGAGAATCCGCTTGAGATCGCCAAAAAATTCCGTACCCGTCTTTACGGGACTCACATCAAGGATTTTGTCTTTGACCGGGCGGGGAATCCGGAGGATGTTGTCGTCGGTACGGGAAATCTGGCTCTTTCCGCATATCTTGCGTATCTCCGCGAAACGGATTATCAGGGCTATCTGACTCTGGAATATGAAGGTGATGCGGATCATCCGGTTCCTGCGCTCAAGCAGTGCGTCGAGGCGATCCGTAAAGCGTGATCGTTTCGGAAGGCCGGCGGAGCTCCGTTTTCCCGGTTCCCGTTGCCGCATGTCGGACTGGATACCGGAAAAGACATTCCGTTTGTCCATGAGAACTGTCTGGACGGCGGAATGTTTTTTTATGGACTCCGGATCGTCTGGCGGAAACGGCTGAGGAAGGAAAAAAGAGGCATCGTTGGTTTTTGTTTCCGGGGAAAACGGATGTTTTTTTTGTTTTTTTTCAATTTTTTTTCAAGAATACCTTTGTTTATTTGAAGAATGAACATAAGTTACAGGAATGGAAGCCGTCGCCCATTGGACGGCAAGGGAGCAAAGAACGTGATTCAGGACAATTTTTACCCGGTCGCAATGACAATCGCGGGAAGTGACAGCGGCGGCGGAGCCGGAATTCAGGCGGATTTGAGAACATTTGCCGCGCTGGGGGTCTTCGGCTGTTCCGCTGTGACGGCGCTGACGGCGCAGAATCCCCTCGGGGTTTCAGGCATTATGCCGGTTTCTCCGGAGATCGTGAAGGCGCAGATGGAAGCCGTCCTATCGGAATTCGAGGTGAAGGCGCTCAAAACAGGAATGCTTTTTTCGCGGGAGATTATCGAAACGGTTGCGGAATGTCTTGAGGATTTCCGTGGAGCGGTAATCGTCGATCCGGTTATGGTTTCCACCAGCGGGTCGCGTCTCCTTCGCGACGATGCCATCGAAACTCTGGCGGAACGTCTTCTGCCGCGTGCAACCATTGCAACTCCGAATCGTTTTGAAGCGGAAATTCTGTCTGGGCGAACGATTGCCGCATCGGAGGATGTCAGAGCTGCCGCGGAGTCCTGCCGGAAGAAATTCGGCTGCGGAATCATTATCAAAGGAGGGCATTTCGCGGATGCGGAGGATGCCTCCGATTATGTGCTTCTGGAGGATGGAGCCTTTACGCTTTCAACGAAACGTCTCCCGCTGCCGGAACTGACCACGCACGGTACCGGCTGTACCTTCAGTGCGGCGATTGCAGCCGGAATTGCGAACGGATTGCCGCTGAAGGATGCTATCGCAGGAGCGAAGGAGTTTGTCCGGTCCTCGCTGGAACACAATGTGAGAACCGGAAGAAAGTTCCATTCCATGTTCCCTGCCGGATTTTTGAAAAAGGAAAAATCGTAATGTTTTGGAATCGAAAACTTCTCCTGCTGCTGTTGGTTGCGCTGCCAGTTCTATGGTTCCTGCCGGATCTTTCCGCGCAGACGAAAAACCGGATTCGGTATCAGTGGAATGCAGGACGCCGGTATGTGTATCTGTATGATGTGGCTGCTTTTTACGGAATGACCGTTTCGAAGAGTGGAAACCGTTATGTGCTTTCCTCCAAATATTCCCGTCTGGTATTTAACATCAACAAGCGTTTCGGTTCCATTAACGGGACCGGAGTGACATATCTTTTTGCACCCGTTCTGCGGCGCGGACTGCCGTTCATTTCGGAGATGGATTTTTCGCTTGTGATTGATCCTGTGCTCCGGAAGGCCGTTCTTCCCAGAAAAAGGATCAAAACGATCATGATTGATCCCGGGCATGGCGGAAAAGACAAAGGGGCTCCCGGTCCGCGCGGTGTCTGGGAGAAGCAGGTTGTCCTTTCCATGGCAAAACAGCTCCAGACGGCGCTGAGGGCAAAAGGCTACACTGTGATGATGACCCGTTCCACCGATCGCTATCCGACTCTGGATGACCGCGTCAACATGCATGCGAGAACCAAGGCCGATCTGTTTATCTCCATTCACTGCAACGCTTCCGTGGTGAAGAGTATTTCCGGGATAGAGACCTTTGCCATGACACCGGCCGGGGCGCCTTCTTCCAGCGATACGAAGGCAAGTTTTGTCAAGGGGCGCGGCAACAGTTTTGACAAGCAGAACTACCGTCTTGCTTATGAGATTCAGCGACAGCTGATTGCTAAAACCGGTGCCAATGACAGAGGGGTGAAGCATGCACGGTTTTATGTAATTCGAAACGTCAATTGTCCGGCGGTTCTGATTGAGACCGGATTTCTGTCGAATTACCGGGAGGGAACATCCCTGCTGACGGCAAAGCGCCAGAAGGCAACCGTGGATGCCATCGTTGCCGGGATTCTCTGCTATACCGCCGCGGTGAAATGAAACTTTCATTTGATTTTTCCGCAATCGGTTATATATTTGTTTTGCAACGTTACAAATGAATCTTTTGGAAATTTTCAATGCCTGGAAAAAAGAAGACAACTCTCAAAGAAATTGCGGAATATGCGCACCTGAGTATGTCAACCGTCAGCGGGGTTGTCAACAATCTGCATGGTTTTTCGGAGGAAACGCGGAAAAAAGTCTGGGATGCCGTTCATGTTCTGAATTATGTGCCGAACACACAGGCAAAAAGATTGCGATGCGGAAATGATTCGGGGAGGCGTCTCCGTTCCGGGCTTCTGATGCGGATCAAATACTATGGGACGCAGTATCCCTGGAAAAAACGCTTTGACGCGGATCTTTCCCAGAAGTTCGAGGAAACCGCCGCTCGCTACGGCTACTTCATGACCAATTATCATTATGTCAGGGAAGAGGGGTTCCGCTGTCCGGTGCTGTTGAACGAACTGATCGACGGAGTTGTGATCAAGTCGCCGCATCCGGAGGTCATTCATATTGTCAGGAACAAACTCCCAGCCGTTCTTCTGGATATATCCATGCCGTTCGAAACGGCGGGGATTCCCTCGGTCAATGCCGATATGAAACAGGGGTTTCTGGATGCGTTCCGTGATTTGAAGGCATCGGGGCATATCCGTATTGCCCAGCTGGATGCCCGTCCTGTTCAGCCGAGTTTCAACAAGGAAAAACTGAATTACGATGCTCTTCGCGGTGCTGCGGACTATTGCGGTCTGGAGATTCCGGAGTCCGCCGATCTCCGGCTGGAGTGGAATGATTCCTGTTCTCTGCGGGAACAGATCGTCATAGCCGCATTGAGGATTCAGGATGCTTTGCGGAAAGAAATTGTTTCCGCAGTTGCGACAACCAACTTTCATTTTGCAGCGATTCTGCTCGAGGAACTTGAAAAACTCGGGGTTCGCTGTCCGGAGGATGTGGAGATTGTTGCTGGTTCCCATCTGATGGAGAATCCTCTGCCGCAGATCGCCACAGTCCGGAATGATTGGGACAAACTCATTGAGATGTCCCTTGAGCTTTTGATCCGCCAGATTGACGGCAGGGCGTTGCCAGGCGATCAATTTTTTATTGCATCTCATTATCATAAAAGGAGTTAATCATGCGCAAAACTGTTCTGCTGAAAGACAATTGGCAATTCCGGAAGGCTGATTCCCGGAAATGGACACAGGTCCGCGTCCCTCATGATTTCGCCATCAGGGAGAACTTCGACCGTAACAGCGACATGTCATTTTCAATCCGTGAAATCAGGGGGAAAAAGACCCTGGTTGAACGGCCCGGAAATACCGGCGGACTTCCCTTCTGCGGCAAATTCATCTACCAGAAGGAAATCGAAATTGAATCGCTCGGAAAGGACGAGATGGCACGCCTGGAGTTTGATGGCGTCATGAGCCATGCGGAAGTCAGCTGCAATGGCGTCCGGGTCGGTGGAAACAGTTACGGTTATTCTCCGTTTGCGTGCAATCTGACAGGGGTTTTGAAAAAGGGGAAAAACAAGATTACGGTCGAGGGGGAAAATTATCACTATATGAGCCGCTGGTATCCCGGAGGAGGGATTTTCCGCGATGTCCGGCTGGTGATTTTCAATCAGACGCATATTCTCCGCAACGGGGTGAAAATTACGACGGA
Organism: uncultured bacterium; assembly: GCA_949292215.1. Lineage (GTDB taxonomy): Bacteria > Verrucomicrobiota > Lentisphaeria > Victivallales > UBA1829 > UBA1829. The sequence goes on along the minus strand of CASEYW010000043.1, from coordinate 59,731 downwards.
GAAGGTGTCGGAGGAGTCCGCAGAGGTCCATTTCCGGGTTGCCGTGCATGATTTCCCGACGGAGAAAAAGGAGGTCCTTCTGGAAGCGGAGCTCCTCGCTCCGGACGGGAAAGTAATCGGGAAGTACAGGGATCAGAAAACGGTCTGGTCTTTTTCCTACAAATATCTGGAGTATGATGGATGTATTCCGGTCAGAAATCCGAAACTTTGGGATATTGAAACACCGGTCCAGTATTCGCTCCGGCTGAAGCTGAAACGTGCCGGCCGGCCTGTTGATGAATTGACGGTTCCATTCGGAATCCGTTCGATCCGTCTGGAGCAAGGCAGAGGATTTCTCCTGAATGAGAAGCCGATTGTATTCAAGGGGGTCTGTCTGCACCATGATCTCGGCCCGCTCGGTGCGGCGTTCAACAAGTCCCTGATGCGGGAACGGTTCAAACTGCTGAAGGAGATGGGATGCAACGCGATCCGGACAAGTCACAATCCGGCGGCTTCGGGATTTCTGGAGCTCTGCGATGAAATGGGTTTTGTCGTCATTGAGGAGGCGTTTGATAAATGGGAGACCGGGCCTGATCCCGATTTTGCTTCCTATGCGGAAACCTCACTGCGGGAGATGATCCAGCGGGACTGGAATCATCCGTCCATCATCATGTGGAGCATTGGAAACGAGGTCGGTGAGCAGGAACCGGCCAATGTCCGCATGGCGCACAAACTTGCGGCGATTACCCGGGCGGAGGACCCGACTCGTCCGATTACGGTCGGCTGCTGTTGCGGACTTGCCGTCTGTATGAATGGAATGGCGGAGGCTGTGGATGTTGTCGGCTTCAATTATCATCTTCATCTGTTTCCTCAGATTCATGATCTCCATCCGGAGTATTTCCTGGTGGCGACGGAAAGTGCTTCGACCGTCAGCAGCAATGGCGAGTATTACTTCCCTGTGGGCGAGGAGCGTCCGCCGTGCCGGAAGAATCTTCAAGTCAACGGATACGATCTTGCCGCTCCGCCGTGGGGTGTGCTGCCGGATATGGAATTCGGCTATCTGGATTATCTGCCGTATGCGCTGGGGGAATTTGTCTGGACCGGGTTCGATTACCTCGGTGAGACAACCCCCTACGACGACTGGCCGGCGCGCAGCTCGTATTTCGGGATCAATGACCTCGCCGGTTTCCCGAAGGACCGTTTTTACCTGTATCAGAGCCGCTGGGCGCCCGAAAAGAAGACACTGCATCTGCTGCCTCACTGGACCTGGCCCGGACGGGAAGGCGAGATCACTCCGGTGCATTGCTATACCTCCTTCCGCTATGCGGAACTGTTTGTGAATGGAAAGTCTCAGGGGGTGCGGGAGAAATCCATTAAGCCAAGCGCCTGTGCGTATCGGCTCATCTGGGATGAGGTCCGTTACGAACCGGGAGAGCTGAAAGTAGTGGCTTATGATGACAACTTCAATCCCGTCAAGGAGGAAATCGTTATGACCGCCGGAGAGCCATACGCGGTGGTGGCGATTCCCTCAAAGAAGAGTTTTGACGATGCGGATGATATGATTTTCGTTGAACTCCGGATCGTGGACCGGAAAGGCAACCGCTGTCCGGATGCGTCAGATCGTGTGGAGTTCAAAGTGACAGGCGGCGCTGAGCTTGCCGCCTGCGGCAATGGCGATGCAACATCGCTGGAACCGTTTTCCGGAACCGGCTACAGCGCATTCCACGGCCTCTGCGCGGCGTACCTGAGGCCTTCGGATCAGGGAGGAAAATTCACCTTTACTGCTGAGGTAAAAGGTCTTAAAAAAGCCGTATTTCAGGGCAGATAACGGTGAGAAATTCAATCTGCCGCAGCGTTTTTTCCTGCAATGTGAGGGATTTTGCGCGGCAGTTCCTGAAGAAATGACCGGAGGGCGATCAGGCGGTCATATGCCTTCCGGTCATTGTTCAGAACAGCTTTCAAGGCAAGCGGGTGCATCCGCCGGAGAATCAGCCAGCGCATTTTATCGGAGAAGGATGCGTTTTTCCAGGGACCGGGAGGAATATGGGCTTTCCCGGAGATTTCGTGGCGGAGAAAATAGTCGCGCATGCAGGAGAAGAACTCCTCTCTGAACTCTTCGTCAAGCGGTTCGTACATGTAGGCGAATAGACTCAGTGCGGAATGCAGCAGATAGGGGTTGATGTATTCAAAATGATGGCGGTCGATGAATTCATTGGTATTTTCGAATGCCCGGAAAACGGCGAAGCGGTTCCGGTTTTTCTGTGCGGTCAGCTGTCCGGGGCGATTCTGCCGATAGTAGTAGAGGGGATGGTCCGTAATGACAATCTTTTCCGCCGCCATCAGAGTTGAAAAGAAGAAGGGGAGGTCTTCCGCCATTTTCATGGAGGAATCGAATCGGATGCCATACTGCTCAAGCATGGAACGTCGGTAGATTTTGTTCCAGATGACATTGTCCAGAAACAGAAGTTCGGGAAAGGTGCGGAGCGTGGCATGATCCGTTTTTGCCCATTTGGAGCAGCGTGGAATCAGAAGATGTTCTGCTTCATGAACGTAATAATAGCCGCATTGAACGAGGTCTGCCGAGGTTCGTTCCGCGGTTTCCAGCAGAAAGGAATAGAGGGTGGGAGCTGTCCAGTCGTCGGAATCGGCAAAGGCAATATACTGTCCGGCAGCTTTTCTCAGACCGGTGTTTCTGGCTTCAGCCGGACCGGAATGTTCCGGAAGATGAAGTATTCTGACCGGCAGTTTGTGGCAGAATGTTTTGATGATTTCCGCAGAGGAGTCCGTCGAAGCATCATCTACGGCAATGATCTCATGGAATGTTTCCGCTTGTGGAAGAAGGGATGAAAATAGTTTTTCGAGATAATGTCTTCCATTGAAGAACGGTACGATAAGTGTCAGGGATGGTGTTTTCATCTGTGAAATCCGGTTCATTCTGTCCTGAAATGGTTGCGGGATTTGTTTTAAGATATACCTGAATTCTTCCGATTGCAACAGGAAAAGTCCGGAGTTTCTTTTCCGGAAACTGTTTTTACTGGTATTTTTTAAGAATTGTGCCATATTACAGCAGACCATCGGAGAAAAAGGCTGTCTGGATGGCTTTGACCGGAAAACAAACAGAAATTCAGGAAAACGGATGCGGAAGGTTTTGTTTTTTCATGTGGGATCCATCGGAGATACCATCGTGGTGATGCCGGCGATGCACGCTGTAATGGAATACCTGAAGGATGCCAGAATTGATCTTTTCAATGCGGCTCTCATTGAAGGTCATGTTCATCAGGAACTGTACAAACACCTGAACTGGTTTTCCCGGATGAATTTCACTCCTACGACGGGCAACGTGCTGCAGCGGACTCTGACGCGCTGTAAAATCATCCGTTACATTTATGAAGGTCATTATGACACGGTTTTCTATTTTGCGTATGCGCCGCGTAAGATTGATTTTCTTCTGTTTTCGCTGCTGGGGATTCGGAATGTTTACTGCTGTCTGGATCAGACGCGGAAGGGGATTCCGATTTACCGAAATTATCTTGAGACGGTTGCAAATTACGGATTCCGTGCATCACAGCCGTTCCAGTTCATTTTTACGGAACAGGAACAGAAGTCGGCGGAGGAGTTGTTGCAGCGCTTGAAGATTCCGGCGGACAGAATTCCGATTGCTGTGGGGATCGGAGGAAAAAAAGAATCCTGTCGTTGGCCCGTTGAAAAATATAGACAGGTCTTATGTCATGATTTCAAGCCTCATCTGCTGTATCCGATCTTTTTGGGGGGCGGAAAAGATCGGGCGGATGCGGAATCTCTGATCCGGTCCACCGGATACGGTTTCTTTTTACAGGATGCTCCGGATCTTTCCCTGCGGGAATCAATTGCATTTCTGAAATTCTGCAGATTTTACCTGGGCAATGATACCGGCAGCATTCACATGGCTGCTGCTGCGGGGATTCCATGTATTGGAATTTATTCCTCCATAGCTTCCAGGAGGTTATGGTTCCCTTTCGGAGATGAAAATCTGATCCTGCGTACGGAGATTGCGTGTGAGGAATGCGGAAGAAACCTTTGCAAATACGGATATCCATCCAGGTGTATTGATGCCATTTCGGTTGAAATGGTTGTCAATGCGGTAAAAACGTTTCTCAAACGGTATGGAACTTCTCCTGTTCGGGAAGAGTAAAATTACCGCATTCTGTTTTTCCGCCATTCCAGATGGTTCAGCAGACTGGGAACATAGTATTTCAGCACATCGTAGAGAACGCAGAGCAAAGCTCTGATGCGTCCGGGGATGGACGTTGCAATTTTTGTGTATTGTACTAGAAACGTTTTGCAGAACTCTTCCGTTCCCCAGGTGTCAAGGAGAAGATTCATTCCCTGTTCCTGTTCCCCGGCAGGCAAACGATGCAGAATTTCCAGCACAGCAAGACAATTATCCCGTCTTTTGTATTCCAGCGCTTCCTCATAAACGGGCGGCAGAGAAACACTCCGGAAAAAACGCGAGAGTTCCCGGTAGCTTTCCATGCTGTTTGCAAATTGCCGGAACTGTTCCAATGTATAAGTCTTCTGACCGAAAGCTCCGGCTCCGTAATGATAACGGTAGGCTCGCTTCCTGATGTAAAACAAGGTTTTCGCATGATACATCAGATAGGTCATTCTCAGGAAATCCTCATTGGTACAATGGGGGATTCCTGATGGCTGATGGTGTTTGACAAGTTCGGTTTTCAGCAGATTTCCCCATAAACGGCAACAGATTTTATTGTCCAGAAAATAGGTTTTGAAAATATCTTTGCCTTGAAGAATTGTTCCGTGCGGCAGACGATAGAGTTCGAAGAACCCATGGACTCGGAGAGAACGGGACGTTGCAATTTCAACTCCGAAATGGATTATGTCAAAGTCACCCGAAAGAGATGCTGAATAGGCATTTTGCAGGAATCCGGGCAGAAGTTCATCGTCGTCATCGCAGAAAACGATGTAAGTTCCGGAAGCGGCATCAATTCCGGTGTTCCGTGCTTTTACCCGTCCGTAATTCCGATCGTGCTGAATGATTTTGAAACGGGAATCCCTGGCGGCATACTCTTCCATGATCAAAAGAGAGGCATCCGGGGAGGCATCGTTGACGAGAATGACTTCCAGATCCTGAAAATTCTGATTGAGGATGGAATCAAGGCAGCGCCGCAGGTATTTTTCCGCACCGTAAACCGGGATCAATATGGAAACAAATGGCTTGTGGTTCATCTGTGGTTCCTTTGTCCGGTCAGCAGTTTTGAAAGTTCCGGGAGATCGAATTTCAGAAAGTCGTAAAGTTTCCGCAGAGGCGCCGTCATTTTCCAGGGGATGGAATTGACAACCATATCATAATTGTTTTGCAGGAAACGGCATCTGTCTTCCATAGCCTTCCTCTGAATTTTCTCTTTGAACGGAAGCTGGTTTGCATAGAACCACCACAGTTCCGCCCATTCTTTTTCGGGACTGTTCCATGGCTTCTGATCGGACGCATAGTGAATCAGGGCCGGAGGGGTTCCCGGCGATCCATATACGCTGTATTTGTTCAATATGCGGGGAGAAAGAAATTCTTTCCAGTGCCAGCAGAGATTCCATTCCGGCGGCAGAAAAACAATCTGTCCCCGACAAACCAGATTGAGGACATCCTGGTCAGGAGCCCGCAGTCTTTGAAATTGCCGCAGGGTTTTCATGAACTTTTCTGTCAGATTGTCCTTTCTGATTTTTTCCAGATTCATTACCATGTGACCCGCTGCAAAATAGTCGTTATAAGTTCCTTTCCATTTTAGCGTCGCTTTCAAATACAGTCGGAAATGGGGTGATAGGCAGACCCATTCATGACCGGCTGCAAGATAACAGTTTGCAAGATTCATACGGAACATTTCTGCTGGATCTTTTTGGATAATCAGATCGGAATCCAAATAAATGACTCTATTGTGATTAACTAAGATGTCAGAGAGAAACAGACGGTAATAGATGGTTCTGGAAAAGTAGGAGCATGTATACAGATTGTGTTTCCCAAAGGTTTCGATGATGGATGCAACGTTGAGAAAGCGAATGGAAAAGTTCTCTTTTCCCGTGATGACAGAAGAAAGAAGCTGTTGATTGGATTCCGAGAGCTCCTCTTCCAGCACAAGAAGTTCATACATGTTTTCAGCGGATGAATTTTCCACAATGGACTGGATCGTCACGGATAAGTACAGCGCGTATTGGTCATCCACGGAGAATACGATGGGGATCTTGTGGATGAAATGTGTTTGAGCTGTTTCTGACTGATCCATGGCAGTTGTTTTTTCCGTTTTCATTCAATATTGTTATACTATATCGCCATTTATGAAAAATAATAGAATGATTTGGAGCAGATGGAAAAATTTCAAAAGCCGTCCGATCAAATAACGGCTGTATAGAAGAGAATAGGCGGGAGTGGATAATAAACCATGTTCGAATCGTACCCGTCTGGCATCCATCTGAGATTTCCGCCAGTCAATAGAACTGATACCGTCAACTTCCATAAAGTTGGACACAATGAAATCCATTGGCAGGAAGCGGGCCTTCTGCAGATGAAGTCGGAGCAGAAAATCATAATCTGCGGCGATTCGGAAGCGAGGCTGGAATACTCCATACTTCTGATATGCGCTTCGGCGAACAAAACAGCCGGGGTGGTCCATCGGCTTCTCTGTTAAAAAGGAGTCGGAATGGCGACGGAGTTTCTTTTCAATTCCACGGGAATCCAGAAAACGGACAATTCCGTAATAGACATCCACATCGCGGTTCTTCTCAGCAATGATTTTCAGGTTCAGCAAAGTTTCCGGTTCGTAAAAGTCGTCGCTGTTGCAGATACCGATGATTTCTCCCTCTGCCATGCGGATTCCTTTGTTCATGGCGTCGTAGAGACCGTTATCTGGTTCTGAAATCCATTTCATGCGTCCTGCAAAGCGCGGTTCATATTCACGGATAATGTCAAGTGTGGAATCGCCGGAAGCCCCGTCTATCACAAGATACTCGTAATCCCCGCAGGACTGAGCCAGCATTGCATCGAAGGTTCTCCGAATCGTTTTCTCACTGTTTCTGCAGACGGTTATGATGGTGAACTTCACTTTTTGCACCGTAAAACTTCTTCATATAACGAGACATATTGCTGCGCAATTTCAGCCGGATTACAGATTTCTTCCGCAGTTTTCCGCGCGTTCATACTCAATGTATCACAGTTTTGCAGACAATACAAGATTTTTTCCGCTAAATCTTCCGGATCATAGGGGGTTGCAAGAGAGCCGTTCCATCCTTGTGTTACCATGTCGGTCAATCCTCCTTCTGCAAAACCCGCCAGAGGCACTCCGCAGGCTAGAGCCTCCAGACAGGTGTTGGGGTAATTGTCGACCAGACTTGGGCAGACAAAGAGATCTGCTTTCCTGTAAATTCCCGCAAGTTCCGTTTCTGCTGAAATGGAGCCTGAACTATCGCATGGAAATCCGGTTTCCCGGAAGAGAGAGGGATCTCCTCTGCCGAAACAGAGCAGCCGGATTTTAAAATCCGTATTCTTTGTTTTCAGGATTTTCAGAGCCTCCAGGAGGAGTCCGAATCCCTTGTTCGGATCCCGCAGTGTACAGGCTCCGAAACAGATCGTTCTTTCCGTGGAAGTCCTGTGCGTTTTTCCGGAAGTGGAAAACATATCGAGATCCAATGGATAGGGGATTCTTCTGGCAGAGTGCCGTCGGCCGATTGCACTTTCCCTGCAAAGATTCAATTCAAAATTGCTTGGCGCAACAAAAGCAGCATTCAGGGAGCGCCAGTAAAACCGTTTGTAAAGCCAGATATAGCGGTCATAATCCAGACCGCTGGAAGTGGCGGGGAAATTGCGTCTGGAATACCCTTCAGCATAACGTCTGTCATTGGCTGGGAGATTCGGATGGTGCTCTGCTCCGCAGAACGGCCAGGAGTCATGCAGGGTCCATACGAGAGGTTTCCGGATCCGTGCGATGTCCCGGATGCTGAGAAATTCATCGTTGATCCAATGCAGATGAATGATGTCTGCATCGGATCGGTTCAACTGTTCAACATCGAAGGTTGAAACAAGTCCGGAGGAATGCAGGATCGGATTGGCGGTATGATGGAATTTTTCCAGATAAAAACTTAATTTTCGCCAGAAACGGTATGGAAGAACGGAGGGTGCATATCCTGTTGCAATAAAATCTGGTTTTGTCAGAATGGAACTTTCGATACCGTAGCGGCATAATGCCTCGTGAATTCGTCTGCATGCAACACCGGCACCTCCGGTCAGACAGGTTGTGACATGCAGAATCTTCATGGCAGAACGTCCTTTATTTTTTCCGCAAACACTTCAACCGACCAGTTGCGTACCAGAAAACGTGGAACATCATACCGGGTCTTTTTCAGGACTGGCGATTCATAGTTGGCGATTCCATAGGAAAATCCAGCTTCTTCCAGCAGACGTTTTTCCCGGGAGGAAAAATCTGCCAGAGTTCCGAATGGATAGGAGAACGAGCAGATGTTTCGCTCAAGAAGCTGTTCCAGAATCCGTTTACTATCCATGATTTCCCTGCGAGCTTCTTCTTCGGAGAGGTGAGCCAGCGAGACGTGGTTGTTCGTATGTGCACCGATTGTGATATTTTTCTTTTTTGCAAGAGAAGAGAGTTCTTCCGGGGTCAGGAATCGTTTTTTATCTCTCAGTACGGTTTCTCTGTTCAGTTCTGCTGCGAGTTGTTCCATTCGTTTTTCCCGTCCTGAAACATTCAGATTGTGGAAAATGGAACATTCCCGCAGATAGCGCTTCTGATTTTCCGTCTGCGGTTCAAGCTCAACATTCCAGTCGTTTCCCAGAGGGAAAAATTGCTCCAGAAGATCCCAGTAGAACTCGTATTTCTGTTCCAAGCCCGCGGTTGCCACAAAAAATTCTGCGGGAAAGTTGAATTCTTCCAGAATCGGTGCTGCATTGGTAAGGTTGTCCCGATATCCGTCATCAAAGGTGATAGCGATCCGATGGCTGCTGCCGGGAGCGGCCAGAAGTTCCGAAACAGGAGTGGGAATAAAATGTTCAGACAGAAATTTCAGATGATTCCGGAAATTTTCCGGAGAGACACAAAGCAGTTGGGGATCTCCGCCGGAAGGATCAGATACCCGATGATACAGCAGGATAACTCCCCTGGAATGTCTGCGGAAGTTCCATTTCATTTTGAGGCGGTGCAGTTCCCGGAACATCTTTTCTGTCGCGGGAAAGCAGGAAACAGTCTTCCGGATCAAACGGTCTTTCAGCATGATTCATTTCTCCGCAATTAAACAGATTATCAGCTGGTAGTCCGGATCAACTGGCTGCAGAAGTTTGAGATTGACATCCTCACATGCCACCCCATATAAGAATGCTTTTGCCGCGTAGACATTCCCGAAAATTTCCGTGGAAATTTTTTTGGGGTCGAACGTTTCCTCGAAGAGGCGTCGCAGTCCCATGTCTGTAAAGCGCCAGTAATCTCCCCAGCGATCCATGTCATAGCGGCTGATCTGGGAAATGCAGGGAACCGTGATCAGAATGGTTCCACCTTTTTTCAAAGCCTGATAGCAATTTCTGATTACAGCTCTGGTATCATAAATAAAAGGAAGGGTTTGTGTTAAAATCATGCAGTCATAGGCGTTTTGCGGAATATTCTCTCCGGTTTCAAGATTTCCGACAAATGTTGCATTCGGATTTCCCTCTACGGCATGAAGTACATGGCTCACCGGATTTGTGCCATAGCGCATGGTATAGGTATTCTCCGCAATTTCCAAAACATCTCCATGAATGCGCGCGGCATGTTTTTTCAGAAACTGCTCAATATAATAACGGTCGATGGAAGTCCCTCTGTCAAATCCAAACAGTCTGGAAACCGGAACCGTGGAATCCATGCGCAAGAGATAGCGGAGCCAATTCAGAGGCGCATAGAGAAGATAGCGCAACAGTTTAATAATTTGTTTATGAAACGAGAGCTGCATTTTTCATCATCTTTGGTGTTATGTTTGTTTTATTTTTCCAAGAAACGCGATTCGGTTTGTGCAGATTTCCTGTTCCTCCAATAAATCAAAATGATTTTGAAAATTGGTTCGGAACCAGTTTCGAGTGTACCACTCAGGTAGGGGTGGGGCCGGATGCAAACCGTCCCACAATCCAAGGGGCATGAACTCGATCAGGACATATTTCCTGGTATAAGCCCCTATGCGGGAAAAGATCAAATCAATGGAATGTTTTTGGGTCAGAATCAGATGATGAGTCAGGGCCAATGCAACGGCAACATCTGCTGTTTTCGGTCGTTCTGCCGGATTGCTTGCATGAATGGGGAACAATACATTCATCAGAACAGGAGTGATATGGATGGGATTGTTTTCTGTTCGCGTTGAACAGTATAATACATCCAAAGCTCCTTCATCATAATCTGTGCAAATGGACGAATGTATTTTAGAGTGCTGCAATGCAAAGAGGGAAAATGCGCCCTGGTTTCCTGCAAGGTCGATCATGGAGTCAATATCATATTTTTTCAGGAGTTCCAGGAGGCTGGTATAACGGGAAACCGTGGATTGGTCATTTAATATTCCATCATGATAATGCTTCCAGGAAGAGGTGGAATTGATTTTCATTTTCCTGATTTTCTTCAGTAGAGAGGGCAGGGAGTATTCATCATGAAAGATCCTTTTTTTGATTGTTTTTTCTGCAAGGGCGTTGAGGTGGTGTTTTGCCGCATAGACGCAATATTCCTTCCATAGATAACGGTTGTACTTCTGGAAAGGCTGATTATAAAAATCGAATCTCGGATAATAATCATCGCTTAACATTCTATGGGCAAAGTAGAACTCGTTCTGGCTCCACATTTTCAACGGGAAATAGAAGGAGGATATGAATTCCTGCTGAAAACTTTCCTCATCCTGTTCTGTTCTTTTTTTGAAACTGCCGAAGTCAAGAAAAACCGGGTGTGTATAGTAGAAGGAAATGTTCCAGGGGTGTCCATCTTTCAGGGTATACCCATGTTCTCGGCAGATCAAAAAAAGATTCAACAGAGTGATGCAGGCATCCTGCAACATATGGAAGGTCCATTCATAGGGCTGGACGGGGCAGGGAAGTTTCGGGTGTTCAAGAATGAGAGAATCTTTCTTGAAGGGAAGATCCGTTGCTATCGTTGCCGGGAGAATGAATTTTTTTTGCAGGAGAACGGAATATAAATCGGAATGAAGGAATTCCAATATGGAATTTTTGTATTCGCTGTTGATCTGCCTGTAGATTTTTGATTGATATTGAAAAACTTTTCCGACAGGATCTGTTCCTGAACTGATGAATTCCGGCTGATTGTCATCATTTTCTATGTTCATAATTCAAATGTCCATTTTTGTTTAGGGAAGCAGAATCCTTCCGCCAAAGGCATTCGCTGTCCGTATCCAGGGCATGTTTTTGTTTCGAAACTGTATGCGTTCTGGATATAATCTCCCAACGCTCCTTCTATGAAAAAAGCAATATTTATGTCATAAAAACCGGGTGGAAGGAAAAAATCGTCCGGAAGGGCAATATGAATTGTTCCCCGACACGGCAGTTCTGTTGGAAAATGATCAATCAGGTTGGAATCCATGAAAATGATTGTTTGGCAATATTTATTGATGCTCACGGCCAATCTGGGATGTGTCAGCGGTGAATTGGATTCATAGCGGATTGTCATTTGTATGTTCTGATCAATATCCGGTTCATTCAATTCAATATTGGTAATGCGGACCTCGCCATTGCCGGAGCGGTCCTTACGTTGCCCGACCGGGATAAACCCTTGATTGTTTCTCCTGAGAAGCTCGTAACAATCAATTACGGGAGATGCTTCCGCTTCCATGATTTTCTGTCCTTGATCCAGTAAAATCCCCTTGTTGCACAACTGTTTGATTAATCCCATGTTATGGCTGATGAAGAGGATGGTTCTGCCTTCCTTTTCTGCAATATCGCCCATCTTCCCGACGCATTTTTTCTGGAATTCGGAATCTCCGACGGCGAGCACTTCATCGATCAGAAGAATCTCCGGCTCCAGATGCGCAGCAACCGCAAATGCCAGCCGGACATACATTCCGCTCGAATACCGTTTGACCGGCGTATCCAGAAATTTTTCCACTCCGGAGAACTCCACAATCTCGTCGAATTTGGCTTTGACTTCGGATCGCTTCATCCCCAGAATTGCTCCGTTCAGATAAATGTTTTCCCGCCCGCTCAATTCCGGATGAAACCCTGTTCCGACTTCCAGAAGACTTGCCACGCGTCCGCGCATGATGATGCGCCCTTTGGTCGGTTCCGTGATTCGGCTGAGAAGTTTCAGAAGTGTCGATTTTCCCGCTCCGTTGCGACCAATGATGCCAACCCTGTCCCCGGGTTCGACTTCAAAGGAAACATCATCCAGCGCGTGAAATTCTTCCAGATCCATATGCACGCGGTTCGGACTGAACGGATGGCGGAGCCGCTCGATCAATCCTTTCCCGAATGCGGTGGCCGATTCGACAAACGTATCTACGCCGCGCCTCCGGTGGCTGATCTGGTAATACTTGCTCAGATGTTCCACTGTAATAATCGGTTTACTCATCAGATCACATCCGCAAATTCCCGTTCCATGGAACGAAAGATAAAATACCCGCTCAAAAGAAGCAGCAGTGAGACTGCCGCGGATATCATTACCGACGGCAGATACAGCGGCGTTCCGAACAGCGACCATCGCACTCCGTCAATGATTCCCGTCAGCGGATTCAAACTGAACAGCAGACGCCAGTTCCCCGGAACAACCGAACTGATGAATCCAACCGGAGAAAGGTACATCCCCACCTGCATCGCAAACGGGACGGCGAAGCGGAAATCCCGGAATTTGACATTCAGTGCCGAAATGATATAAGTCACTCCGAGGGAAACAATAACCGTCAGAAAAAGAAACAGCGGCAGAAATACGACCTTCCAGTCTGGAAGAACCCGGTAATAGAAAAAAAGCGGCAGGAATACCAATGCCGAAATCAGAAAGTCCGTCAGACTCACCGTCATGCTTGTCGACGGGATGATCAGGCGCGGAAAATAGACCTTCGAGATCAAATTCGAATTGTTCAGGAGCGACTCGCTTCCGATTGATACCGTATTGCTGAAAAACTGCCAGATCAGCATTGCCGCATATACTGTCAACGGATATGGTACGTCATCCGATGGCAAGTTTGCTATTTTGCTGAATACTGCCGTGAAGATAATCATTCCCAGAAGCGGACGGATAATGCTCCATGTAATTCCGATCACCGTCTGTTTGTACCGGACAATAATATCCCTCCATGCCAGAATCAGAAACAACTCCCGGTACAGCCAGAGATCCCGCAGATACCGGGAGTGAGTCCGTCCAGCTTCAATGATCAGAATGTGTTCTTCCGATTCCCTGTCCATACCGCTCCGGTGCTTCCGCTTCCTTTCCTTTGAATTCGGATAAACATAACATCGTTTTCCTTTTTTTCAATCTGGCAGCGCAAATTAAGCATGAGATCCTGAAAGTGTTATTTTTTTTATAACACTTTGTCTGGATTTTTGTTTTTTTCCCTGTTTTTCCAGCATTCCTCCCTTCCGGCTTCTTGACAGGGAAGGGGTTGGCATTTAAAATGAAACACCGGAACAAACAGGAGACAGAAAATGAACCGGAATTTCCTGACGGATATCGACAATACGCTTCTGACTTTCAAGCCGGAGGCCCAGGTGCCCCGCTCCACTTCCGGAGTGATCAACGTGATCCGGAAATACGCAGTCGAGGAAAAAAAGATGGCTTTGGAGTCTGTGAATGCAAAAATCGACTTCGTAAGAAAAACAGTTCCCTGGTGGAGCTGGTGGACGTTTCTGGAGCTGCTGGAGATTGATCCCGTACTTTTCTGGGACTATGCCTATGAGTTTGAGTCCGGATATCTTCAGCCGGCGGAACCGGATCTGTATGGGACCTTTGCCGAATTGAAACGTCGCGGTGCCGGTTTTTTCATTACCAGCAACAATCCGCTGGACGGGATTCTCCACAAGCTGAGACTCGCCGGATTTCATGAGCCTGAAACGATTTTCACATCGTTTCTCGGAGCAACTCAGATGCAGGCAATGAAGGCTGATCCGGTTTTCTGGCGGAAAGTGATTCCTTTGACTCAATGCCGGAAGGAAACGCTTTGTACACTCGGCGACGATTTCAATGATGACTGTCTTCTTCCGTTATCCGAGGGAATCCGGAGCTGTTTTCTCCTGAACCGCAATGGCAGCAACGACGGCAAAGTCATGGAAGGCATGACCCTGATTTCCTCAATCTCAAAACTCAAGGAGCTTTTGCCATGAACGGTCTTTCTCACCCGAAGATCATGATCGGCGCCTATCTCTCTCTGCCGGAGGAGATGCGGCGGACTCTGAATCTGCCGCTGGAGCTTGTCGGCAATGTCGGAAACTATCCGGATTATTTTGATGATCCAACCCGTCCCGTTGAACAGAAAAGAGCGATTGATCCCGATTGGGAAACATATACCGTCTATCCGGAAGAACTGGAAGCCCCGATGCTTCATTTTTTCCCGGCGCCACCTTCCGAACAATGGAAGCGGATCGGAATTTATACCTATCTTTTGAAACGGATGACAGTTTCCTTCCGGGAGAAAAAATATTCCGACTTCATCAAGTTTTCCGGCTGCCTGAGTCATGCCATGGGCGATGCGACTCAACCGGCACACATCGGGCCGGACTCCAGCAATGTCTTTCTGAGCCAGATGCTTCCCGTGCCTCCGGGTCGTCCGCACCTCAAGGCGTTTCACTATCATACTTCGGTGGAAGCGGTCAACGGGGAGTGCGGACCGCTTCCTCCTCCGCGTCTGCTCGGCGCATCCGAAGCCGAGGTCGCATGGAAAACAGCGTCCGATGCACAGAATGCTGTTGTGTATTGCCGGAGATTCATCATTCCGACCATTCAGGCTCTCTTCGATAACGATCTGAAAAAAGCGGAATCATTTGCCGCTGAACCGGTGACAATCGCTGCGGAGTTGACCGCCAACGCGATATATTCGGCAATTCGGATTGCTCGGTGCGAGATCGGTGAACTTCCCCCTGTGGATCTTCGGCGTCTGCTGCCCGTGGAGGAGTTTCATGATCTTGTCTACGGGGCGGCGGTTCTTGACGGCAATCGGAATGTTCCTCCGAACAATGTGCCTGTGACTCCCGGTCTGCTCCGTGTCAATGGTCGGCCCGAAACTTTTCCCGGACTGGGAATGCTGCCTCACAGCGGGATGAACGGAGAGCGCAGTTGTTACATGACCTGGGTTCTTCCCAGACAGGTTTTCAAACGCTTTACGGCGCTTGCCGGCATGCACGCGACTCTGGCGGTCGGGGGGGCAGCGGAATTCCAGGTCCTGCTGGACGGAGAAACTGTCTGGTCCAGCGGGCGCATGACCATGGAGATGGATGCTGCTGCAATCTCTGTTGAACTCGGTTCCGCATCAACCATCACGCTGAAGGTGCTTGATGCCAACAACGGTTCCAGCTTCTGGCGGAATCACGCCTACTGGGGAAAGCCGCAACTCTTGCGTTGAAAAACTGGAAAGGAGACGGAAATGAAAAAAGCAATGGTTGTTTTTCTGACTCTGACCGCTGCGTTTTCTCTGTTCGGCTGGGGCAGCGGTCATGAAGACCACGCCGGATTGGTACTGCAATATCTACCGCAGGAAATCGTGTCCACCTGGAGTGATGCTGCGAAAAAGAAGTTTCAGAGCCACTGGTCCCACTACCCTGACTCGCATAAGAAAATTGCACCGGAGATTCTGAACCTGATCGGTCCTGATGCCGCCCGTTTCCTGAACGAATCCCGGCTGAAAACCTGTTACAGCTTTCACAATGATTCCGGAAAGGGTGCGGCATTTTTTCTGCTGGTCCGTGCTTTCCGCGGGAAGCAGTATGATGCGGCGGCGTTTTTTGCCGGAGTTCTGATGCACGGCATTGCCGATGCCAATGCGTTTAATCATGCGCCGTTGATTCATCATCTGACCTATACGCGCTACCGTCATATTCGGTATCCGCGTGTGGATCTGGATCTTTCCATGATGCGGGGGAACAAAGTGTTGGCCGGAATGATCAAGAAGCGTCTTGCTGGATTCCGTCCTGATGCGGGGAAGGGGAATCTTCGTGAAACGGTCATCTGTCTGATGCTGGAGGAGATCGACAGCAACGCCTTCATGTGTGCCCGGGAGAATCTTCTGGTGCTTGCCAATCCTGACGGCAGCACCTCTGATGCGGCGCTTGGGGCAATGGCGGATATCGCGGCATATCAGACCAGGAGCGGTGTCAATGTGATTTGTGCCGCGTGGCGTCTTGCCGGAGGCGGAGAAAAACTGGATCTCAGTCCATCTGATTTCGATCCGAAAGCGTTTGCTGCGCTGTCAAAAACGGAAAAGATGCGTTCGATTCGTCCGGAATACGAGAGACGCAGAAATGAGAAGCTGGAACGGCGCGATCCGCGGACGGATGCTGTTTATGCGGGTCTGTTCGACCAGACCGGAGGCGGGAAAACGGGTACCGTTGGGCTCGTCTGTGAAGCGACATACGCGATGAATCAGTCATTTCTCGGTTTTGGATCCAAATTTCTCATCGGCTCGCTTGGACGCACTCTTCTGAAGAATGGAAAAAATGTTGAGGTAATTCCTCTGTACCGTCTTAAGAGCATTGTGCCGTCCCCCGAACGGATTCCGGTTATTGTGATCTGTTCGAACGGCGGAGCCCCCGGATTTGCAGTGAATGCGCTGAAGACGTATGTTGCCCGGGGCGGAAAGGTCATTGTGATCGGCGGACGTTCGGAGATGAATCTGACAGGTCTTGCTCCTTTTTTTGAACGGAAACAGAACGGGGAAATTCCCGTTTCCTCTGTTTATGGCAGGGCGAATCAGGAGGTGATTGGTACAATGACGGTTTGCCCGGTCGGTCCGATGGCGGGGCTTTTCGGACGGAAGTCGTTTGCGTTTAAAGAGAATCCGAATACTCCAGCCGGATGGAACAAGCCCTTTTCCAATGTTGTTATCCGGAGGGGGGATGCTTCCGTGATTCCATTATTTGACCTGAACAATGCTTCAGGGCGTTTCTGCATTGCCGCTATGAAACGGGATGCCAGCGGCCGGATGACTGGCGCATGGATTCCGCAGTATCTTCTGATGCCCTTCCTTTTTTCCGACGATTCTTCCATGCCGGACTGGTCGAAGCCCGAATTGGACTCCTTCGGAAGCCGCCTGGTTCTGGCTGTTCTGGAAAAGCTTGCCGTTCCCTGAGGGGTGCTTCCGCAGAGGGTGTAAATATCTGCAGGAATGTTTTTCTGCTTGACAAATCCCTGTTTGATTGCTATATTGAATACGGGCGGTTCTCAAAATCCGCCTGGAAAGGGAGATTATAAATGAAAAAGACAATGTTGGCTTTTCTGGCCTTCGTTTCCGCCGCGGCCTGCGGGCTTTACGCGGATGAAATGGTGAATCTTGCAAAAGGGGCGACTGCGAGCGCGAGTTCTTCGGAATCTGCACAGTATGAGCCCGGCAAGGCAATCGACGGCAGGGGGAACACCCGCTGGTCCTCCAAACGCAACGACAACGAGTGGTTTATGCTTGATCTCGGTCAGCCGAAGAAGGTCGGGCAGATCCGCCTTGACTGGGAGGCGGCTGCCGGCAGGGATTACGTTGTACAGTTTTCCAACGACGGCAAGACCTTCACGGATGTCTTCACCGTGACTGACGGCAGGAAGGGTGCTCGTGAGATTATCCGGATCAAGCCACGTGAAACGCGTTATATCCGTATTCTTGGTAAAAAGCGTGCTTCTCAGTTCGGCTACTCTTTGTGGGAAATGATGGTTTATCCTGCCTCCGATAATCTGGCATTCGGCGCCAAGGCAACGTCCAGCTCAAAGGAGCGGAATCTGGTTCCGGAAAATGCTGTGGACGGCAGGAACAACACCCGCTGGTCCTCCGAACGCAAGGACAACGAATGGCTTATGCTTGATCTCGGTGCCGCCAAGACGATCGGAAGACTCGTCCTCAGATGGGAACAGGCTGCCGGCAAGGAGTATGCTGTCCAGTTCTCGCAGGACGGCAAGAATTTCACGGAAGTTTTCCGCAAGAAAGACGGAAAATCGGGCGCTGTGGAGACGATCAAAGTCAAACCGCAGAATACGCGTTACATTCGGATTCAGGGCGTGAAACGAACCACTCCGTTTGGATATTCCCTCTGGGAGGTTGAGGCATACGCCAAGTAAACTTCCGGATACGGAATTGCAAAGCCGCCATTTGGCGGCTTTTTTTATGGATCGGAGTTTCGCAGAGGGATGTGCTTCTTACTGTCCGTTTTTTCCGGAGAGATTCAGCGGAATGCGGTGGACGCCTGCGTGCAAAGTCTGCCGCAGCGGGATCGGAGAGCGGAGTTCCACTTCTGCCACGGTCCCCTGCGGGATTCGCAGGTGCAGTTCCGAACGGGTCAGGGCGAGGGCGATTTCTCCGAACGGAGTCGGAACGACTGCTTTGATCTCGTCCAGATTTTCCGGTTTCGGTGCGACACGGAAGCGGCGGAATCCCGGTTCCAGCGGTTTGATCCCGGCAATTTCCGCCGGAAGAAGCGCACAGGGGCCGGCAGTCCAGCCGTGACAGAAACTGATGAAGAGGGGTTTCCCATACGGATCGGTAACGGAAGGATAGTGGTTGTCCTGCGCATAGAATCCTTCGTACAAGGTATCTGCTCCGCTGGCAAGGAGTGCTCCCCAGTTCCGGCGGATTGAATCCAGCGCTGTTCCGCTTTCTCCGCATGCGAATTGTTGTTCCAGAATTTCATAGAGTCCAGTGGAGGCGCTTTTCAGTCCTTCTTCCTCTGAAAGCGGCTGTTCGGAGAGGAGCATTTCCACAGAGGGTTTGCTCCGATTGAGCAATTTTCGATACCGGGAACGTTCCGTGGTGTCACCGGCGAGCTCGGCAATTTCAAGTGCCGTTTGCAGAGCCCGCAGATAGAGCAGATTCAAAAACGGGGATACCCCGACCGCCTTGTTCAGAACGACCATCCATGACGGATACGGATTTTCCGGAAGATGGATGCGTCCATCCTCTCCGGCGCGTGCGGCAAGCCACTCGACTGCGGCATAGAGATTCCCGCGTAATTTCAGGGGAAATTCATCGTCTCCGGTAAAGAGACGATAATCGTGGAGTGCGATGACCCACCATGCGACATAGTCCCAGAGACACGATGCTCCTTCCCCCATCTCCGATGGAATCGCTCCATCGGCATACTGAACCGAGGCCAGTTCCTCCCAGCAGAACCGGAAAAGCTCCTGGTCTCCGAAAAGATAATAATTGTAAAGCGCTTCGGCACGGGCATCTCCGACCCACAGGAAGCGATCGCGCTTAATCCCGTCCAGATAATACTCCTGCATGCAGAGATGCAGTGTTTTTCTTCCGGCCTCCCAGATCCGGTTGAGCAGCGGATCGGAACAGTGGAAGTATCCGGAATACTCCACCGGATACAGTGTGGAGCGGACAGAAAAATCAGAGAATTCCACCTCTGCGGGAGAGTCAAACAGTTCCACCCTGACAAACCGGAATCCGACTCTCATCCGGCTCTCCCACTCCTGCACACCATTTCCGAGCATGATTTCCTCCACCAGCATCCGGTGCAGCAGTTGATCTCTTGCCGGTTCGGCAACCGATTCCGCCAGAGTTTCCCCGTAGCGGAGACGCACGCGCACCGGTCCGGCGGACGAGGTGCGGAAACGCAGATATCCAACGGTTTCCTCTCCGAAATCGACAAAGAAAAAGGGGCCTTCATAGCGGGACTTTCCCGTCAGACGGAATTTCCCATCCGATCCGTGAGAACATCCCTGGACTTCGGGCCAGGCGACCGGATGGATTTCTTCTCCCGGCATGGCATTCCTGCTCTTCCGGTACTCTTCTCCAGTCACGGCGAGAATTTCCGGGGAAATTTCATGTTTCGTATGGTCTGTTTTCCGGTAGAACGGTGAACGGATCGCCTTTGGGATCGCACCGGTGAAAAACGGGGACCCATTCAGATATGGAATCACTTTTTCCGGATGATCGCCCGCATGACCGCGCCATTGGGGGAGTCCAGCATACTGAAGCGGAAGCGGTTGTGCGGTTGGCCAGCTATGGTCGTCAACGTCCATCCGGTTCCAATTCCGGGTTTCGCGGTCCGCGACCTTCCATGTTTCATCCGAAACAAGGATCGGAGTTCCGTTGCAGCAGAGTTCGAAGGAAAAACCGCGATGTCCGGAATGGTTCAGTCCATGTACCGCGATCAGATTTTCTCCTTTCTGCAGAAAAGGCGTCACATCGTAGTCCCGTGTGTTGTTCCACTCATCAACGGTTGCAACCGGATGTTCATTCAGAAACAATTCATAGCCGGTATCAACGAAGATTCGCGCCACTGCCCGGAAAACGTTCTCCTGAAGAGTGAATTTCCTGCGGAAAAACGCTTCCTTTGCACATCCGCTCCAGATCGGAATGACTGTATCCATTGATTCCTCCATACAAGTTTCAAGGTTCTAATATTCAAAAGTTTGGTAATAAGGATCGTTGAGCAGGGATTTCCGGAGATCGTTCTGCTCTTTCCTTTTCAGGAAGATGGCTGGGATGGTCCGGTCGGATGGTTTGCGTTCCGGATTGCGGGCTGCATCGAGCAGCGCTTCCGATAAAGTTTCCACGTACTCCCGGAAGGGGCGGACAACTGAGCCAGTCGGATGGATTTCCGCTTCCTGTCTCTGAAACGGAAGCGCCCAGGAATCGATCCAGAGAGTCGCCGGGTTGAGGTGTTCTCTTGCCGGAGCCATCGGAATTCCTGCAAGGGAAATCACGGCTTCCGGAGAAAAACGGGCAACTTCCCGAAGAACAGTTTCCTCGTTTCCATTCCGGCTGTTGAAACGGAAGGCGCGCAATTCCGGAAACCCTTTCTCATTCGATGTAAAAAAATCCTGCTCGCCGAAACCAATGCGGTTGGTGAGCAGAGCTGCGCGCTTTATCCGCCGCATGGAAAGATATCTCAATGCGTTTTTCAAAGCGCCTGTCAGATCGAAACGGATGCTGTGGAATGGCATCCCCGTTCTCTTCTCTGATACAAAAACCGGAATGGATGCCGCACATTGCAGAAGCAGATCTTTGACATAGTCCGGTTCAAGGGTGTAGAAAAGGACATCAATTTCAAAATTCATCATGGATTCCAGAACACGGCGTTCTCGTTCGGGGTCGTAGCGTGTGATTCCGAGAAATACACGGTAGCCCGCTTCCTCCATCTTTTCCATGAGGGCTTCGGAAAGACAGGAGGCAAAGGAACCCGAAATCCCGCCCAGGACAACCCCGGCAATACGGGATTTCCCGCTCCGCAGAATCTGAGCCGACCGATTCGGCCGATATCCCAGTTCCCGGATGGCCGCATCAAGCCGTGTCCTTGTTTCCTCTGAAATCCAGAGGTTCGGATTCCTCCTGAGGTACATGGAGACCAGTGAACGGGAAACTCCCGCTCGTTCAGCCACATCTTTGGCCGTCGTTTTTTTCCGAAGCATTTTGCGCTCTCTGTTTTATATGTCACGTGTCATATATGGTATATTACATGATTGCAGGGAAAAATGCAAGTGAAAAGAGATCGTTTTTACAGCAAATTGCCGCCGGGAAGGTTCAGAGGTTCCCGACGGCGGAAGAAGAAAAAGGCTGGAAATCGCGGAGGAAAAGCGCGGGGAAAGCAATCAGCATCAGACACTGAAAAGCGGTTCCGGCAATGCCGGAGACGGTTTTTCCGGAAGAGCTATATTTCGGGATCAATCTTCCGTGTATTGGCCGAAGAAATAGTTATTCCCGTTGACAGGAATCTGAGAAATTTTCATTGCCTGTACGTGCAGGTCCGCGAAAAGAATGTTCGCTCCGAAGCGGTTCAGGTGGCGGGAAGTGACTCCGTCCGGAGAGATGCTCGGGTTCACTTTGGAACCGCGATACAGAGCGGTTGGTTTCCAGTCCCAGTAGGTATCGGGCATTTTTTCGATATCGGAAACAAGGTGGCGTGCGGAGGGACGTTTCAAACGAATGAAAAGAGCACGTTTCGTAGGAGTTGTGATGTAACCGTTCATGCCGTAGTGCATTCGTGTGTTCTTGACCGGCTGCTGTGCCGGACAGTAGAATTCTTTGTATTTCCAGGAGTCATGGTTGTACTTGAACGGTTTTTTCAGGATCGGGAGAAAGAAGTCCTGCCACTTGGCATAAGTCACGGTGCCGCAGGTCGCTTCATAGGGAGGCGTGAACTGATCATTTGAATCTGCATAGAGGGCGAACAGGGTTCCCATCTGTTTGAGATTGGCAGAGCAACTGATGTCCAGAGCTTTGCGGCGTCCCTGCTGAAGAACCGGCAGGAGCAGACTGGCAAGAATGGCAATGATTGCGATTGTCACCAGGAGCTCCACGAGAGTGAATTGATGGTTTGCCTTATTCATAAATCCTTCCTCCTTAGATTACCATATTCCCATCATTTTACTTGTTGTTTGATTGTCCGACTTGCTTTCCTTTTCAATTTTGCCGATATCCGAGATTTGATGTTTTATTTTTTCCGCTTGGACCGTTTATGGCGGAGTTTTTTGACTGGCCTCCTGTAAATTTGCTTTTTTTGTTCCAGATGCTATTGTTACCGGAAAACAAGATTGCTGGAGTTTTCCGCGGTTATGAAGAAATTTGTCTTCGATTCTCTTGTGGCGAAACTTTCGACCGATTATTTTTTTGAGCAGCAGAGCAGCGGGCAAACCGTGACCTGGAACACGGACGCCACAGCTGCGATGCTTCTCTGGCCGGATTTCATCGCCCATTCGGTTTGGCGCAAGGAGAATTTCTGGAAGCATGAGAACTATTTTCTGTTTGCCGTGGAAATCATTGTGGAGGGAGAGCTCCTCGTGATCTCCAGGGAAAAGAAAACCCTCCTCAAACCGGGAGACGCCTATTTGATTCCCCGTGGCGAGGATAGTGTTCTTCGGTGTGGCCCGGGAGGCTTCTGCCGGAAATTCTCGATTGGTTTCAGGGGCGCCATTCTGCCGCATCTGCTTTCTCTGAACGGACTTGTTCAGAAGCAGTATCTCTGCCTTCCCCATCCGGAATCGGTTCTTCGGCGTCTCCTGGAGCTGAGAAATCTGCTGTTTCAGAAGGATCAGGAGTCGCGGATTCATATTCAGGGACTCTGTTTCGAGTTCCTGAGCGAACTTTCTGGAATCGCTTCCGGCGGAGAGGCGAAGAGTGCTGCCTGCGGCGATCTCCGGCTTCAGGAGGCTGTGAACCTGCTGGGAAGCAATATCACAAACCCCCTTCGACTTTCTGTTCTTGCCGATACGCTGGATCTCAGCCCTTCGACTTTGAACCGCCTGTTCCGCAGACATTTCGGAAAATCGCCGAAGCAGTATTTCCTGGAGCTGAAACTTCAGACCGCGGCGGATCTGCTTGCGTCCTCCACTCTGACCATCAAGCAGATCGCCGGACAGACCGGTTTCCCCAACCAGCTTCATTTCAGCAAGATGTTCAAACATGTGCACGGTCTTTCTCCTTCGGCGTATCGGAAGTCTGTTCAGCGCTGAATCCGATAGTAGAGAACTCCATCCGGATACAGTGCATTGTTCAGAACGAAATCCAGGGAACCGTTTCTTCCGGTAAATTGCACAGGACCGAGTTCCTTGCCATTGGAGGCAAGAGCCGTGATCTTCAGATTTGCAACCGGTCCGTCCAGTTTCAGATGAACCTTCGGAGCCGCGGTCCGGATCAGCTGCTGACGATAGCTCGTTGCAGGCTGCTGTTCCCGCATTGACGGGGAATCGAACCGGGTGTTGCGGTTGAGAGAATTCGTCAGATGAATGATCAGCAGATCGCGACTTTCCGCAATGGACTTGCCATCCATGGAGAAAAAGGCGATCGTCTGCGGCGTTTTCGCTTCGGCAACGGAGACGCATTTCCCTTTCAGTCCCCCTTTGTCCAGCGAGAAGACTTCCGCCCTCGGAGTTATGACTGAAAGTGTTCCCTGCCGGATGTCATGCGTGATTTCTCCGGTTGAGCTGCGTGCAATACCCCGGGTCCGCATCTCGTTGTAGAGATTGTTCAGTTTTTTGTTCGGGAAAGGATTTCTGCTTCGGATTTCTTTATCGGAAAGAACCGTGACTCCGGGAACCCGTGTTCCTTCGATCACGGATCCGGTACGGACCAGGGCTGCGAATGATTCGACCTCCATAGGCGGATTCTGGGCGGAGGCTCTCCGATAGTCCGCCGGAACCTGGTACGCGACAGCCTCTTTGGCTGGTGCGACATCACCGCGGCGGAACAGCAGCATCGTGATCCGGTCCGTGGCATGTGCGAGCGGATCGTTTGCGGAGTCAAAAGTGGAGTGTCCCGTATTCCAGATGGCAATGTGCCGTGCATGCGCCCAGGAGTACTGGAACAGCCCGTCCCAGTCCTGAAGTGCGAGATATGCGCCCATGATGGGGCCGCTGTAAGCGCGGAAACGGTTCGGTACACAGAATTTCCATTCGGTGGATACAACCGGCTTGCCATAAAGACGCGCACGGGAGAGATCGTGTACGATCGGCAGGAAGGTTGCCGTCAGCGGATTCAGCTGCATTGTGTGGGTCCCTTTTCCAAATCCGTATTTGGATTTTGGATGATCGAAATAGCCGTGGGCGTCTGCAAGATCGAAATAACGGGCCTTGAAATGAGCCAGCGGATAACTGGAGGTTTCCATGTTGCAGTCGGTGATGAGAGTCTTCATTTTCAGTTCATTGCGCAGGAAGTCTCTCTGTTCCCGGATGTTTTTTTCCTGAAGCGTGAACAGATAGGCGCAGAAGGCGGGGTTGTCCGTGGTCAGCTCATGCGATTTCGGAACAATACCGTTTGCCTTCAGCCAGGGATCGAAGTTCAGAAGGTACATGGTCTGCAGTTTTGAAAAATCATCCCAGCGGTGGTCAATATTGTTTTCGTTCAGAAACTGGACGAAGGCGAACGCGGGTTCTTCCGTCCATTTCAATCCGGTGTAAGGATTCCGATGGGTCAGCCAGTTTTTTGTGAAGGCTTTCCAGTTTTCCATGGCTGATTCGGAAAGCGGAAGCAGTGTTTTCATCTGCGCTTTCGATTTCTGCTGAAGATCGGCCTCCGGAATTTTATCCCCTGGACGGGTGTTGCGGAGACAATAGATATCTGCCGTGAAGTAGATGCCGTTCTTTTTCAGTTCATAGACAAAGTACTCCAGAAGATCCAGCTGCTTCATGTCGATCTCGGTGCTTGTCCGGGCTTTCTTTTTGATGAGCGCCTCATCGTAGCGGTGGAATCGGACCATGTTGTAGCCGAGTGTGGCGAGACGTCTGGCAATGGTTTTCGCTTCACCTTTTGTCGGGAAACAGACCCCGCTGCAGAGATTGGCTCCGACGATCCGGAAGCGTTTCGACGGATCTTTTTCAAAAACGAGCTGTCCTTTTGCATTGACTGTCATATGCCCGAACTTTCCCGCCGGGGCATGGTTCTGTCCGGAAAAATCCAGGAAGGACCCCTTTACGATATCTTTCTCAAAGGTGAAAGTATTCCATTCTTTACCCTCTCTGACATAGAAGGTTTCCGGAAGATCGCGATCCGGGATCGGGCGGTTCAGAAGACTTGCGGCGAGAACTCCCCAGTGACGGCTGTTTTCTCCCGTCTTCAGCTTGAGGGAAACCGCACCCGGTTTCAGCGGAAACTGGGACATGCCGAACGCATAGAAGTCACTGTCGCTGATGGAACTCCAGACCAGACGGAAATTGGATACGGGATCGCAGTTTTTCCAGGATGCCGCATTTTTTCCGGCTTCGATCGGGAAGTTTTCCTCCCTGCCGTCCTGATAGACGATGGAAAGCGTTCCGATTTCCGCTTTTTGGAACTCCGGATCAACTCCATGTACGAGCACCAGTGCTTTCGCATCCTTTTGTGTGAACGGAATCGTTACTTCTCCGGATGGAAAAAGAACGCTGCCTGCTTTTTTCGGAAATTGGAAGGAAAGGAAGTTGTGAAAGTTCTGATAGGAGAAATTTCCCGTCGGTATTTTTTTGATTGCTTCCGGCAGTTTTCCGTTCAGGAAGGAGTCCAGCGGAATTGCAGTGAATTCCGGTTTGTCTTCCCGGATCTCCAGTTCCAGGCGCGATTCATTCTTTTCCGGTCTGATTTCCAGAATGTAGGCGCCTCCCATACTGTACTCCGTATAGAAGCGCTTGTCCTGAAGAGTCACCCGCATGTTTCCGGAAAAGTTCAGGCGGCGTCCCCAGAACAGGGGTATGCTGAGAAATTTTACTTTCCGGTTCCGGAAGAACTCTTTTTTATCCCTCGGAAATTCCTGGGAGATGTTGAAGGGGGTTTCATCAAGCAGCAGAAGGCGGTCGCTGGGTTCCAGCTGGCAGCTGAGCACAGGATTCTTTCCGGTCTGGACATACCGAGAAGTTCCGTCTTTCTCCTCCGTGATTTTTACCGTATTGTTTTTTCCCGGTGCAAAACTCATTTTATCTGCGAGGAAACTTCCATCCTTCGAGGTTTTGAGAGCACCTTCACTTTGCGGGATGCCGAACAGCAGCAGGAGTCCCGCCGCTGCTGAGCCCCAAAACGATCTTGTTCCGAATGTCATGTCACTCTCCTGTAGTTTACCGGCCTTCGAGTGTACATCTCCCCGGCCGTTCTGTTGATTCCGGAAGTTTACCGCAAATTTGTTTCCGGCAAATTCCGTCCTTTGCAGATCTGACGTCAATAAGTTATCGTGCCCGCTGGTGATTTGCAAAGATAATCGTACCGGAAAAATATGGAAAAAAAGTGCATTGCATGTCATTTTTTTTCGTTTATTTCCATCTTTCCGTCAAACTCTTTCCGACGGCGCTTCCAGACAATGGCGGAATGTCTCTTTTTCAAGAGGTTCGGGAGGGTTTATCTTGAACTCGGAGAACACCGTTCCGATGGCACTGCTGCGGCAGAAGAGTTTCAGGAAACCGGGGAACTCCCGTGGAAACGGAAAACAACAATTTTCTATGAAAGCCGCCGAGAATGAACGGGAAAACTTTTTTCGGTTCCCGTCTGGAAAAATCCGCAAAACGGATTACCTTATTAGAAAAACTTTTTTGGAATTGGAAGGTGCAAGTTGTTTCTTTTTTTCTATAATCTTTTTTTCCCTCTTGTATTTCTGTTTTTTCTGCCGGGCCTGATTGTCAAGCTGATCCGTCGTCCGGGAACGAAGCGGAACTATCCCGAACGGTTTGCTGTTTTTTCGGAGGAAAAGAAAGCCCGTTTGAAGGCTTTGGATCATCCGATCTGGCTCCATGCGGTCAGCGTCGGGGAGACCAATCTTGCGCTGACGGCGCTGTTTGCCTGGCGCAAGGTGAATCCGGACCGCCGTTTTGTGCTCTCGACATCCACAACGACTGCTCAGGAGATCGCCCGGAAAAAGGTTCCGGAAGGAGTCGAGGTCATTTTCTGTCCGATTGACTTTCTGCCGTTTGTCCGCAGGGCCTACAGCCTGATTCAGCCATCCGGTCTGGTCGTATTCGAGACGGAGATCTGGCCGAATCTCATCCATACCGCAAAGCTGCGGGGGCTGAAAACCGCTCTGATCAATGCGCGGATGTCGGACCGGTCCATGCGGGGATACAGGCGCTTTCGCTGTTTCTTCGCTCCTGTGATCCGCAATTTTGATGTGATCAGCGTTCAGACCGAGGCCGATCGCGAACGTTTTGAATCCGTTGCCCCGGATCTGTCGGACCGGATTGTCGTCGGAGGAAATATCAAATTCGACCAGCGTGCGCCGGAAAATTTCAAACTGCCGGAGCTCTCTTCCGTTTTTGCTCCTTCCGCCGGACCTGTCATCATCGCTGCGAGCACGCATCCTGACGAGGAGAAGATGATTGCCGATGCCTTTCTCCGTCTCAAGCGGAAACTGCCGGATGCTGTGCTGGTGATCGTTCCCCGTCATGCGGAGCGCGGTGCGGAACTGGCCGAGATGCTCCGCGGAAAGGGAATCCGTTATTTCCGCCGGACAACGGGGCCGAAACCGGAACACTATGTGGATTGTCTGCTTGCCGACACCACCGGAGAACTGATGGGATTCATTGCCGCATCGGATATTGTCATCATGGGTAAGACTCTGGCAGGGAACAACGAGGGACAGAACATCATCGAGCCCGCAGTGCTTGGCAAGGCGATTATCTCCGGACGCGAATTGCGGAATTTCCGGCAGGCAATGGAGATTTTGAAAAAAGCCGATGCCGTCCTGACCGTCGAGACCGATGGAGAACTCGACAAGGCTCTTTATATGCTGGCATCGGACCATGAATTGAGAAATAAACTCGGTCGTCGTGCGCACGAGGCAATTACGGCTCACAGCGGCGCGATCGCGAAGAACATCGAACGATTGGAGAAGTTGTTTTGAAAACCCAAATGCTTCAGGCCCGTGAAGGGATCGTCACACCGCAGATCAAGGCCGTTGCCGAGAAAGAACAGCGCAGTGTTGAATTTATTCTGGAACGCGTGGCGGATGGACGCGTTGTCATACCAGCCAACGTCAACCATAAAAATCTGGATCCGATGGGAATCGGTCGAGAACTGCTTTGCAAGATCAATGCCAACATCGGCAACTCCGCCATGTCGAGCTGTCCGCAGGCGGAGAAACGGAAGCTCCAGCAGGCGATCCGCTACGGAGCTGACACCGTGATGGATCTCAGTACGGGAGGGGATATCGACTTTATCCGATCCTCCATTATTGAAGCCAGTCCGATTCCGGTCGGAACCGTGCCGATCTATGAGGTCATCGCCAAGTACGGAGCCGATAACTTCGACGAAACCGCCATCCTTGACACGATTCTCTCGCAGGCGAAACAGGGCGTCGATTATATGACCATTCACGCGGGGCTTCTCCGCAAACATGTTCCCATTGCACTGAAACGCGTACTGGGGATTGTCAGCCGTGGAGGATCGTTGATGGCTCAGTGGATGAAACGGTACGACAAGGAAAATCCGATTTATACCCGTTTTGACGACATTCTGGACATCTGCCTTCAATATGATGTGACACTTTCGCTTGGAGACGGGCTCCGTCCTGGCTGTCTGGCGGATGCCAGCGACGAAGCGCAGTTTGCGGAACTGGACGTCCTCGGCGAACTCGTGAAACGCTGCCGCGCCGCCGGTGTGCAGGCAATGGTTGAGGGACCCGGACACGTCCCCTTCCATCAGATTGAAATGAATATGAAACGGGAACGTGAGGTCTGCGGCGACGCTCCGTTCTACATTCTCGGTCCGGTCGTCATCGACTGTGCTCCCGGTTATGATCATATCGTTGCTTCCATTGGCGGTACCGCCGGCGCCTACTACGGAGCAGCAATGCTCTGCTATGTCACTCCGAAAGAGCACATCGGACTGCCTGAGGCGGAAGATGTCCGCAACGGCTGCGTCGCTTTCCGGATCGCCGCTCATGCCGCGGATGTTGCTCTCGGAAAACCCGGGGCAATCGACCGTGACAACGCAATCGGCAGGGCCCGGGCGGAATTCAACTGGGAAAAACAGTTCGATCTTGCTCTGGACCCCGACCGGGCTCGCGAATATCGCAAACAGGCTCTTGAAGCCTCCAATGCAAAACATCAGCACGGTACAAAATATTGTACCATGTGCGGTCCCGATTTCTGTTCCATGCGGATCAGTTCTGATTTGAAACAGGGAACGTGACCATTGGACGGTTCTGATACAGATTCCGTTCCGGCTTTTCTTCCTGTTCGGGACGATGAGTATTTCATGCGTGCCGCGTTGCGCCTGGCTGAAATGGCGGGAGAACGCGGAGAAGTGCCGATCGGCGCCGTTGCCGTGAAGGAAGGACGCATCATTGCCAGGGGATGGAATCAGGTCGAGAGCTTGAAGGATGGCACCGCCCATGCGGAGCTGCTGGCGATGACGGCTGCTGCTGTTGCCGTCGGGGATTGGCGCCTTGACGGGGTCACGATCTATGTCACGAAAGAGCCGTGTGCAATGTGCGCGGGGGCGCTGGTGAATACGCGGGTGGATCGTGTCGTCTACGGAATGGCCGATCCGCGTTCCGGCTGTGCCGGGTCTGCACTGGATGTAACGGGTTTTCCGGGAATGCTCCATCGTGTGCAGGTAACGGGTGGAATTCTTGAGGAGGAGTGCCGGCGAATGATCCGCGACTTTTTTCTTCGCGTTCGCAAACGCTGAAAGGAAATCGGCACAAGAAGGAAAAAGGGGACTGGTGCGGATGGCTCCTGCTCCAGTCCAGACAGAATAAACTGGTCGTCGGGAGGACGAGTCCCGGCGATTGACAATGCTCCTCCGTTCCGGCAAAAAAAGAACCAACAACAAAGAGACGGGAGTCATGATGAAACGATTGTTCATTCTATTGTTTTCCTGCGGATTTCTGCTGATGGGAAGTTCGGTTCCTGCTGCGGAGAAGTCTGCTGAACAGAAAAAGGAAGAGGAACTCCCTTACAAGAACTTGTCCGTGTTTATGGAATCACTGATGCTTCTCCGGGCAAAGTATGTGGATACGGGAAAGATCTCCTATGAGAACCTTCTCCGGGCGGCGATGCGCGGGATGATGCAGGAACTGGACCCGTTCAGTTCCTACGAGGAACCGGATGCCTTCAAGAATACGATGGAAGACAGCATGGGAAAATTCCCCGGAATCGGCGTTGTGATTACTTCCCGGGATGATGCGCTGGAGATCGTTTCCGTTATGGAGGACGGTCCAGCGGCGAAGTCCGGTTTGCGGAGCGGGGATATCATTCTGGAAATCAACGGGAAAAATACGCGGATGATGTTTCTGGACGAGTGTGTCAAAATGATGAAAGGTCCCGTCGGCACCAAGGTGAAACTGAAAATCTACCGGCGTTCCAACGATACAACAAAAGATGTGGAAATAGAACGCGCCGTGATTGCCGTCTCTTCCGTGAAGGGGACGGGATGTGCAGCGGATCGGATCGGATATCTGCGCATTACCCAGTTTACGGCGACTACCGCATCCGATCTTGATAAAGCTCTCGCCAGACTCAAAAAGGATAAACTGGACGGTCTGATCATTGATCTCCGCAACAACCCGGGCGGACTTCTGACTGCGGCGATCGAAACGGTCAGCCGTTTTATTGAGAAGGGAAAACTGGTGGTATCCATTGAAGGCCGTGCGGAGAAAACGGTCTGTCACAATGCGGTCGGCTGCACCAAGGATCTTGATCTTCCGATTGTCGTTCTGATCAATGAGAACTCCGCGAGCGCGGCGGAGATTTTTTCAGCTTGTATGCAGGAT
This sequence comes from uncultured bacterium, assembly GCA_949292215.1. Lineage (GTDB taxonomy): Bacteria > Verrucomicrobiota > Lentisphaeria > Victivallales > UBA1829 > UBA1829. Next base: position 28,452 of record CASEYW010000043.1, on the reverse strand, counting down.
TACAAACGGGCAATTCTGGTCGGAGCGCGATCTTTCGGCAAGGGATCGGTTCAAGTGATCATTCCTCTTTCCGACGGCGGCGCGCTTCGGATTACCACTGCCAAATATTATACCCCCGGACGGAAGGAAATCCACGGCAGAGGTGTTGATCCGGACATTGCGGTCAACACGAGTCCCGCGGGATCAATGGCGATTGCCCGTCATCTTTCGATGCGTGGAGACAAGGTCCCTCTGATCCGGGATGGAAAATACCGCGACATTCAACTGGAACGCGCCATTGAAATTCTGAAAGGCGTCACAATTTTCCGCCAGGCGGAGAAGTGATGCCTTTCATGCCGTGCTGCAAAGTGGTTCTCAGGGTTCGGCAACCAGTTCGTAATGAATTGCGTTGTCGAGAGGAATTGAAAGAAGGTTGCCGTTGAATGACGTATTGATTTTTTTCATCCTCTTTCCCGAAAGATCCAGTGCATAGACTGAGAGTTTGCGCGTGGCTGGAAGATGCACGGTCCCTTCGACCGGCTGGAGCAGGATCGGCGCTTTTCCGGATTCGGCAAAGCGCGTTTTCAAAGCATTGTATTTCGTTCCACTATTCCAGCAGCGGGCAACTGCCGTCATGAGGATGTGCCCGGAGGAGTCCAGCGCGGTATTGTCGCGGCTGGTCAGGATAATGGCGGCGAAATCGGTTTTGATGTCGAAAACCGTATTTCCGCAGACGACTTTTTTCCCGTTGGTAAACCCGGCGAAGCCCTTTGTTCCCTGCGTGATGATCCGGAACTGACGGTTTGGAATATCCCAGTAAAGCTGTTTTGTGACCGATTCGATCACCTCGGCATCTTCAGGCGGGATCAGCGAGGGATCGGACTTGACAGGATATTCCGGATCGAAATTGATTCCGGCGATTCCGCGCAGTCCCGCCCGTGCGATCCGTTCCGAGTCTGCCTTTTTTCCCGCGAGGGCGTCTTCATAAGTCAGAGTTTCATAATAGGTCCGGTCTGCCTTTTTGACATCGCCCTTGAGGTACATGGCGGCGACCGCCGGCCACAAGGCCATCTGGAGAGGATCCCGTTGCGGTAGAAGCGTGTTTGTTCTTGTACGCGGATTCCAGTTGAGACGAAAATCCTCCATTTGAAAATGAAAGTGAAACAGACTCCAGCCGTGCATGGAGGCATAGGCAGGGATGAAGAGCTGGGCATCGGCTCGGAATTCATTAGTGGAAGATACATCCCATTCGGTCTGCGCATATGGTTTCCCAACAACGCGGCGCGAGATAAAACTTCTCAGAAAACCTCCATCCGACAATCCGACCGAGGGCTGATTGCTGAACGAAATTTCATGCAGATCCCACCCGATCTCCACCACGGGATGCGACCAGTAGGAGTGACGGTCAAAAATATCCGTGTACTTCGCATTGACATAAAAGTCCATGGGATCGTTTGTCCAGTGGTTGCTCCCGATGGAGGGTGCTTTGCATCCGGTTTCCCGGACCGCCTGAATCACATTCCGGTAATGTCTTCCCTGAACATCCGCCAGCCAGATCCGCATTTCCTGTTTCCGTTCCGGCGTGAAATCTCGTTTTTTGAAATCCAGAGGAGCTTCCACCGTTCCTTTGGCGGGATCTTCGGAATCTTTAAGAGCTCCTTTCCATGCCGCTTTCAAAGCTTCTCGTTGTTTGTATTTCTCCAGAAGAAAACGGTTGAATTCAGCCTGGAATTCCCGTTTTGCGACCGGATTTCTGATTGACGCCAGATTTGCTTCATAAAAAAGGGAATCCTCATTCTCCACCATGACCATGGCAATGACGGGGTCTTGTCCGACAGCTATCCCAGTATATGGATTCTTGTAGGAGAGAATCCGTTTTAAATTTTCAATCTGGAGCTTTTCCACGGAAGGCGAAAGAATAGAATAGTGACTCCATTTAATCCCTTTCATTCCGGGGATTTCGTTATCGATGACATTGTTTCCACGAAGGTCAAGCTGAATATAAATTCCATTTTTTTTGAGTTCGCTGATAAAATAGCAGAATGTATCCATCCGTTCCGGATCTAGTTCATTCCTGCTTCCTTTCCGATAGATCCGGTCAACGGGATTTTCTTCCCCGGGGCCCACCAGTCCGATAAAGCGGATAATATTACCTCCCAGTGCATGAAGTCTGCGGGCAAATGCCGCGATTTGCCCTTTAGGATAACTGCGTCCCGTGACCTCGGTCGTAAATCCAAAAAAGCGTGCTTCCATGCCGTTTTCAAAAAAGAAGCGGTCGTCTTTGACCGTAACCCAGCCGTGTTTCCCTGCGGGAACATGGTTCAGAGTGGAGTTGTCAAGAAAGGATCCTTCGATCTCGTTGTGGCCGTCGAATGCGATCCATTTTGAGTCATCGATCTCCGCTGGCGGCTCTTCCTCGGGCAGAAAAGGTTTCATGTCGACTGCTGTAATACCGAACAGAAGCAGAACCGGCGTGTACTCCATGCTTTCCGACTGCCGTTCCGGATTGATCGTAAAGAGAATGGAATCCATCGGTTTATCCGGGTTTGGATTTGTCCATGGAAAGAGCGTCAGTCCGGCGCTGCCTTGCGGCGCTTTCCAGCCGATTACCGCCTGATCGCTGCCGCCGCAGGTATACCAGTTGAAAATAGTTTTGTTGGTTTGGAGCGGAATGTTCACACGGGAACCATCCTTGTAGCAAATCGTATAGGAACCGGGAGTGTTTTTGCCGATCCAGGAGCTGGCATGCAGAAAATAGAGTCCCTCTGCACGAATGCCATTCATTGGGATCGTTACGGACGATGGCAGGTTCAGGCGTCTCGCCGGATGGCTGATTCCGACAAGAACTTTGCCCTGATTGGCTGCCGGGTCCGCCAGTTCGAAAGGAATCCCGCAGAATTCTGTGCGTCCTTTGAATTTATAACTGTGAAGGCAATCATCAGGACCTTTGTCGGTCCATCCGCAGATGCCGTCGTCGGCCTTGTCATCCGTAACGGTATTGTTCAGAACTCCGGCAAGAGAAACGGGAGTGAATTTTTTTTCCAATTTGAAGAATGTTTCCCGGTCCATCCGGATTCCGTTCCGGCGGATGACAAGTTCCAGATTCGAGGACTGCCATGTTTTTGGATCGTCGGCTTTCATTTCAAAGGACAGGTTGATGCGGAAGACCGGATTGTAGCGGCGCATGTCGCTGGTGGAAAGGAACAGATCCTTTCCCGTGATTTCCAATTCGGTGCCGGAAGCGAGAATGGCTACTCGTTTGCAGGGGCCGCGGAAATAAACTTTGGGATCATACTCCTTGCCGAATTTCAGCTTTTTGCCGTCAATGATGACGTCAAACGGTTCCGGAGGCAGTGTGAGCGTAACATGAGAGCTTTTGATTACACCCGGTTTGGTGGCGGTGAAAGAATTTCTCCATGCAACAGTCTCACTGGAAAGCACGGAAAGTTTTTTGTCCACCGTAACTTTATAGTCTGGATCATCGGCATAGGGGATCAGAAGACTCCGCCAGATTCGGCTGTCCAGTTCAATAGTGGAGACCGGGCAAAGAAATTTACTGGCACTTCCGGAATCGTCGTTTCCCTTTTTGAAGTTGGTGACTCCGAAATAAAAATTGATTTTATCAACAAGCAGATTTCCGTTTTCCTTTACCTGAATCCAAGATGGAATTTTCAGACCTTCGTTGGCGGAAAGTAGGATACAGAATGCGGAGAGAATGAGGATGTATGCGATTTTCATTTGCTGATTCCTTGTGCTATTGAATTAATTATTGTAGTAGTCAACCAGATTTCGGATTTTTGTATTGTATTTTGCTGCTGTATAGGATTCTACATGAAAGTCAGCATGAAGCAGATTCGCCTTGCCGGGAATCGTTCCGGGATAGGGTGGATTGCTCCAGGTATTGAACAGCGCTTTCTGTTCTGCCCTGGAGAGATTGCTGCCATGTTTGAAGTAGATCGGAGTGTTCCCGCCCTGATTGGCACTGAGAAATGCACCGCAGTCGCTGTTATTGTCAATAGCCGAACTTTCTGCTGCCAGAAGCCGTGATGCCGGCCGGGTCAGACTCCCGATTTTTACGCTTCCATTCCCCGGATAACGATAGGAAAGGTTGCCGGACTGACAGCGCAGATATCCATAGGAAAACGCACAGTTGTAAGGATAAATGGTTCCGGAAAGCTGTTTTTCCGCCGGACTGCACTGATAGACTTTCATCCATGGCCTGTATCCCATTGTTCCATGAAGTTTGTATTCCGGATGGTGTGCCGTGGAAATATAGGCGCCGATTGCGCTGTACCAGTAGAGTTGCAGACCGGTTTCGTTGTTCTGGCTGGCGGCAACATAATAGTCGTTGTTGTCTGCGGAATAGCTGTTCATTCCGATGCCGATCTGTTTCAGATTTGAAACGCAGGCTGCTGCGTTTCCTGCGGTACGAGCTTTGTTCAGTGCAGGAAGAAGGATTGCTGTAAGAATCGCAATGATTGCTATTACAACAAGAAGTTCTATCAATGTAAAATACTCTCCGTCAGATTTCTTGTTTCTTGGGAATGAGATATTCATTTGTCTGATCCTTCGTTTTTGGATTGTATGGGAATTTACTTCAGTGCTCCATTCGGACCGGTTTCGGTTCCGCGCTGAACGATATTGGCTTTCGGATTGAGCTTGTTCGCTACGGAGCGGACTGTTTGGGCGATCCGTTCCGCCTGGAGTTCCACCGCCGGTTTACGAAAATGATAGGTGTCGCTCCAGAATTTGTTCCGGTCGAGGGGGTCCATCAGAGAAAAGAGATCAATGACCGGCAGGTTTTTGAGCCTTGCCGTTTCCGCAATGATGCTGTTCAATTCTTTTGCCTGAGCTGTTTTTTTCGGATCTTTCAGCGGTGTATTGTTGGTGAGGAAGAGTTTGGCGTCCGGGCACTTTTTGCGAATGAAATCAACGGCAGCGCTGTAAGCATTCTTCCACTCTTCGCGGTCGGTGGTCAGACTGTGGAGTCCGTTGTTAAAGGAGATCACATCGTAGCGGTATGCCGAAAGGATCAGATCCAGTTCGCGGAAGTAATCTTTGTCCGTGACACATTTCGAAGTGGCCCAGAAGGTGATGTTCATGACTTTTCCCAGTTTTGTCCGGACAGTTCCCTGGTACCCATTGCAGATGGAGTCTCCGATCAGGAGAAGACGCGGATTTTTGCTGTCGACGGCATTGTAGGTATAGGTGATGGACCATTCGGTACTTTCTCTGGTCCGGCTTGTCCGGGATGGCTGGAACTGGCGATACAGATCTTCGGCGGCAGCGGAAAACAGCAGAAGCATAAGACAGGTTGAAAGGATTGTCATTTTCATGGCTCGAACCTCTTTTTTTTTGATTTTTGCCGGGTTATTTTTTGTTCTATTAAAATTATATCACGGTTCAAATTGATTGTCAATATCACAAGAATAGAAAAAATAAAAAATCTTAGACGGTCTAATTTTTTCAAAAAAAACAGTTGCAAAAAAGAGTCCTTGCGTTTATAGTAACAGAAACCGGAACAAAACAACGGAATTGTATGGAACCTCTCGGAAACAAGCGACAGAAAGTGACGGAATGGCTGCTCGAACAGATCCGCAGCGGAGCCTTTCCGGAAGGAAAGCGCATCCCCTCCAAATATGATTTGGCAGAGCGTTTTCAAATCAACAAGATGACGGCTAATTCCGCCGTGGAAGAACTCGTGGTCAAAGGCTATCTGGAACGCCGTGCACGAGGCGGCGGAACAGTGGTTCGTCCGCGCGCTTCCCGTTTCAAAGGAGCAATTGCCGTATTTACCGGAGATGTTTCCGTGTCGTACTATTCCTCCCTTCTGATCGGGATTCAGGAGGGGGCTCAGGCATACGGTTACAATACGTTGTTTTATCACAGCCTTGTGAACAACGATCCCGAAGAGACACTTCAGTTTTTAAAAATGAGCGGAGTTTCCGGGGTCATCATTGCAAACTTCTATCACCTTTCAACGCTGCCCCTTCCGACGCTCTGGATCGACAAAAACCGGATACCGGTCCTTCGCGGAGAGTTCAATCATCTGATGCACGACGACTATCATGGCGGACAGATGCTCGCATCGCATCTGTATGAGCTCGGTCATCGCAAAATTATTTATATATCCCAGGTTGCTGATATTCTTTCTCGCCGCTACGACGGGTTCCGTGAAGAGCTGCAGAAGCATTCGATCCTCCCGCTGACAAAGGAATCCTATTTTCGTTCCGGACTTTCTCCGCAGGAATTTCTGCGGCGTCTTCTGAAGCGTTTCCCGGAGGCAACCGCGATCGCCTGCGACGGGGATAATGTCGCCTTTGAATTCTACTGGAGTCTGAAAGAGATGGGGATCCGGATTCCGGGAGATATTTCTCTGACCGGATTCAGCGGTTTCCCCGAGGTTCAGCGCCTGATCAAACTCACAACCGTGGATGAGCATCCTCACCGGATCGGTTTTTATGCCTCCGAGCTTCTGATTTCCCTGATCGAAAAAAAGATTGAGGAACCTATTCACGAAGTCTTCGATGTCGAATTCATTAACGGCGCAACCACAGCTCCGCCGCGGAAGGGATGACCACCCTTTTCGGAGGAAGATGGTGGAGATCCATTGCAACGTCTTTTCCCTGTCAATTCCCTTGGAACCTTCTTTTTTCAAAAATAAAGTTGACTTTTTCATGAAAATAGTGTAAAATATCATTAAAATAACGTTATTCTTAATTATTCTATTGTTTTTTGGAGCGGGAAGAATGGTGAAACTGAAGGATATAGCGGAAAAGACCGGTGTGACCGTCTCAACGGTTTCCGCTGCCTTGAACGGACGCGGCAACATGAGGCCGGAAACCCGTGAAATTCTTCTGCGTACAGCGAAAGAGATGGGGTATGAGCCCAATGCTGCTGCCCGTCAGCTCCGGAACAAGCCGGCGGTGGATGTCGGGTTGGTGATCAATGACAGCGATTCAAATTTGCGTCGCGGAGGGACGTATTTGGCACACATCAGTGAATTCCTTGCGCTCTGTTCGCGTGGCGGGTTGTCCAGCCGGATTGAATTTTTCACGCGGGTTGAGAAGAAGGATTCCATTCCGGAGCTGATTCGTGACGGGGTTGCCGGCGGCGTGATTCATGTCGGTTATCTTACTCCTGGCGTTCGAAAATTTCTTGAGTCAAATCCGGATTATCCTCTGGTGATGTTTGGAGAACCCGGGAGATATTCGGTGAGAGCGGCTCTGGAAAAGGGGGCGTATCAGGCCGTCGAGTATCTTGCGGCACTTGGTCATAGGGAGGTGATGGCTTCGTTCGGGCCGATCAAATTTGACTATCACCGTCAGAGATGGAACGGGGTGCAGAAGGCATTTGCGGAGTTCGGTTTGAACCGTCTCGGGGATGATCTCTCCGCAGAACCGCAGGCGGAAGAGGATGAGCGGCACTATATGAAACGGATGTTCGACTGGAGCCTCCGGGTCCTGATGCAGAAACCGCGTCCGACAGCCCTCTACTGTTCCGGCTCTTTCACTGGACGGGCTTTGATTTCCGCCGCGTTGAAGCTCGGCATCCGGATTCCGGAACAACTCAGCATTATTACGCATGGGATTGTCAACGAGGGCTCCAGTTCGTATCCGGAACTGACTTCTGTGGAACTCAATTTCAATGGAATGTATTCTGCCGCGCTGTTTATTCTGGAGCAGTTGCGGAACGGTCGCCGCCCCATCCATCGGGAAGTCTGGGTGGAGCCTCTGCTTGTGATTCAGCAGTCGACGGCGGCACCGGAAAACAAAACACACCTCATGGATCATAAACATTTTCGAAGGAAAGAGAGGGTATGATGAAAAGAGCATTTTTCACATTGATAGAGCTCCTTGTGGTCATTGCGGTCATTGCGATTCTGGCGGCGCTTCTGCTTCCGGCGCTGAATCGGGCGCGCGACAAGGCGAAAGGCGCTGCCTGTCTGTCGAATCTGAAACAAGTGGGGCTTGGAATTGCCTCCTATGCTGCGGAGAACAACGATCTCGTTCATTCCGCGATCAAGGATGCCAACGGCCTGCGCACGATTCAATTCCTGATTCAGTACGGTTATCTTCCCGGTGATGCTTCAACGACCAGAATAGCAAAATTCAAACCCTATTTCTGTCCTTCTTCCAGGATTGCAAGCTCGAATGGAACGGTCAGCGATATCAAATACCGCTTTTACGGAACTCCTTACTGTCATAAATACGGTTTTCATGGAGAGGAGTATTTCCTGAAAGTGGGTAGCGGCGATGCCGTGCATTCGTTTGTTGATCTCAAAAGTTTCATAAAGAAGAAATTGTCTCTCTCCAGAGTGTTCGGTGCGGTTGACAGCGGGTATATTGCGGGCAATTCGAAGGCAGGATCTTCCGCTTCCGTGTTTCAGGACTGCGTTGCCACCAGCAACCATCGCTGGCTGATTCATTCAGACAATACTACGAATACCTGGTTTTATGACGGTCATGCCGCTGCGCAGTCTCCGTTCAGTGTTCTGAAGGATGTCGAGTATCACGGAGGCTGGTCGACCATTTATCTTCTCCGGCGGAATCTGGAGCGTTTTGCTTTTCCGAGCGGTTCTTCCGATTGAGCATTGTTCCTTTTTTTCATCTTCTGCATCAGGAGAAGGTTGAGAAGGAATTTGCGATGCCTTTCCGCGGAAAATCGTTCGAAGTTGTGCGTGCGTGCGAAGTTCCCTTGTACTTGTCGTTTTCCGCTGTATATTACAGTTGTGGACAACAGTTGTGATACAGGGGATTTTTTATGCTTGGAGATCGGGATTATATGCGTAGGGCGTCCGGACGACCGATGTCGGCAGAAGGCGGAATGGAGTGTCTTCTTGTGCTGATCGGGGTCAATGTGGTGGTTTATCTGCTTTCGCTTCTGGGGGGACAGTCGTTCGCCGGGTTGTTTGTTCTCAGCGGAAATGTTCTTGCAACGTTTGAAATCTGGCGGTTTGTCACTGCCGCATTCACTCATGTGGATTTCTGGCATCTGTTTTTCAATATGTTCGGGCTTTACATGTTCGGTTCTCTTTCGGCGTCTGTTCTCGGCTGGAAGCGGTTTCTGGCGCTGTATCTGGTTTCAGGAGTGGCGGGCAATCTGCTCTGGTTTGTGTTCAATATGAATTCCGCATTTCTGCTGCTTGGTGCGAGCGGAGCAGTCGTGGGGGTCATCATGGCGACTGCGATGATGATGCCGAATATTCAGGTGCTTCTTCTCTTTTTTCCGGTGCCGGTTAAACTGAAGACGATGGCGATTGTCTACATTATTCTGGAAGTGATTCAGCAGCAGACGATGCCTTCGAACATTGCCTATCTTGCTCATATCGGGGGATTCATCGGCGGATTTCTGTTCATGGAGATGTGGGCGGCGGAGGTGGTGGTCTGGCATCCGCTGGGGGCTCTGTTCGGGAAACGGAGCGTTTCGTTTCCGCGTCCGGAGGACCAGGGAGAAGCTGCACCATCCAAACCCCCAAGGGGCTGGACCGTTTCCGCCTATGATTCCTATACCAAAGGCAATGCCGTTTCCCGTGCCGAGCTGGACCGGCTTCTTGACAAGATTTCCAGAAGCGGCATCAACAGTCTTTCCGAGAGCGAAATGGAGACTCTGCGGAAAGCGCGTGAACAGATGAAATCGGGACAATCCTCCCGTTGACCAAGGATAGAAAGGGGTTGAAATATGAATATCTTATGGGTGACAAGCGAAGCGGTTCCGTATGCGAAGACTGGTGGTCTTGCAGATGTTTCCAGTGCTCTGCCTCTTGCTCTTTCGGAGCGCGGACATCATGTCTCCGTCGTAATGCCGTTTTATCCGCAGATTATGGGAAAGCTCAATCTCAAGTTCAGCGCGACTCACGATCTTCTCCGGGTCCCATTCGGCTCCGGATGCGAGTGGGCAAAGGTCAACGAGTTGAGAATCAACGACAACCTGACCTATTATTTTATTGAATATCACCGTTTTTTTGACCGTGCCGCCCTTTATGACTGGTGCGGAAGCGAATTTGCCGACAACGCCATGCGTTTTATTTTCCTCTCCCGTGCGGCGATGGAGCTTGCTTCCAACTTCCGCCTTGCTCCGGATATTCTCCATGCGAACGACTGGCATGCGGCTCTCTGCTGTGTCTATCTCAAGAGCCATCTGTACCGCGACAATGAGCAGTTCCGCAACTGCCGTTCCGTTATGACGATTCACAACATCGGCTATCAGGGCGTCTTCAACAAAGGCAATCTTTTCTGGACGGGACTCGGATGGGACTATTTCAATTATCTCTGTCTGGAGTGGTATGACCAGCTCAATCTGCTGAAAGGCGGTATTATGACGGCGGACATGGTTTCGACCGTCAGCCCGACCTATGCGCAGGAGATCCTCTCCTCTGAATATGGATTCGGTCTCGACGGAGCCCTTCGTTCCCGTGCCGGACTCGGCAAGCTGCGGGGAATTCTGAACGGTATCGATGCAAAGGTCTGGAATCCGGCGACGGATCGTTTCCTGCCTGCCGTCTATTCCGCGGATTCGATGGAAGGAAAGGCGGTCTGCAAGCGGGTGCTTCAGGAAAAATACGGACTGCCTGTCCGGGATGATGTCCCCGTTTTTGCCGTCATTTCCCGTCTCGCTCACCAGAAAGGGCTGGATGTCCTGAACTTCGGTCTGGAGGATCTGCTCTACAACGACGATCTTCAGTTCGTGATCGTCACTTCCGGAGAGAAGGGAATTGAGGGGCATATGCAGTATCTCGCGCAGAAATACCCACAGAAATTTGCTCTCTATCTCGGCTATGCCGGAGAACCTGCGGCGCACCTGGTGGAGGCGGGCGCGGACTTGTTTGTCATGCCTTCGCGTTATGAGCCCTGCGGGCTCAACCAGATGTATTCGATGGCATACGGAACGCTCCCGATTGTCCGTCATACCGGCGGACTGGCGGATACGGTATTCAATTATGATGCGAATCATCCGGAAAACTCCACGGGATTCGTTCTGTGGGATCTCAATGCGGCATCGCTCAACGGTACGATCCGCTGGGCGGCCGATATCTGGCGCAATCACCGTGACGACTGCCGTCTGATGCAGCGCAGGGGAATGACCACCGACTTCTCCTGGAACAGAACCGCTTCCGAATATGAAAAGATGTATCAAGATGCGCACCTCTGATTTCGATTACGAGCTTCCGGAAGAGCTCATTGCCCAGAATCCTCCGGAACACCGGGGGGATTCGCGCATGCTGGTTCTGGATTCCCGGTCGGGAAAGTGCGAGATCATGCCGTTCCGCCGGATTGTCGATTATCTGGAGCCCGGCGACTGCATTGCGGTCAACAACACACGGGTGATCCGGGCGCGTCTGTTCGCTTTGAAGGAGACCGGGGCAAGGATTGAGATCATGCTGCTGCGGCCGAGGGCAGATCACCGTTGCTGGACCTGTTTCCTGAAACCGGGAAAGCGTGTTTCCGAAGGAACGGTTCTCAATCTGCTCCGAACAGAGGGTGAGCCATCCGGCTGGCATGTGACTGTACTGGAGAAAGAGCCTTCCGGGGAATGTGTCGTGGAGCTCTCGGGGGAAGCTCCGGAGGAGATTATTGAGCAGTGTGGACATGTGCCGCTGCCGCCCTACATCAAACGGCAGAATCTGCCCCCGGATGCCGAACGGTATCAGACCGTCTATGCGGAGGCTCCCGGCGCGGTCGCCGCGCCCACCGCCGGACTGCATTTTACAAAAGAGATTCTGGAAGAACTTGCCGCGAAAGGTGTGCAGAAAGCAACCGTGACGCTTCATGTGGGACAGGGAACGTTCAAACCGGTGACGGTCGAGGAGATCGCCGAGCACAAGATGCACTCGGAGGACTTCTGCTTTACGGAAGAAACCGCCGATCTGTTGAACCGGACGCGCCGGGGAGGGCATCGGATCGCGGCAGTCGGTACGACCACGCTCCGGGTGCTGGAATCCTGCGTACAGCCGGATCGTCTGTTCAAACCGCATACGGGGAGCACAGATATTTTCATTTATCCACCGTATGAGGTGTTGTCGGCAGATATTCTGCTGACGAATTTTCATCTTCCGAAAAGCACTCTTCTGATGCTGGTCAGTGCATTTGCCGGATGCGAGAACATTCGGAACGCGTACCGTCTGGCGGTCCGCGAACGGATGCGTTTTTTCAGTTACGGCGACTGCATGCTGATTCTGAAATAGAGGATTTATTTGTCTGTTCCGGTTCGCCGGAAAGAAAAAAAGCGGGAAGATGATGAAAAAATCATTTTTTTTCAAAACTTCCCGTTTTTTTCCGGGAAACGGGGTTGACTTGCAGGAAAAAATGTTGTATAATGCTCCACGGAAGAACCTTAAGAACGTGAAGGAGTATGTTCCAATGAAAAAGAGAAGTTTCACATTGGTGGAAATCCTTGTGGTCGTGGGAATTATAGTGATTCTTGCCGGACTTGCGATTCCCGTGATCAGCCGGAGCATGGAGACGGCAAAACTGAATCAGGCGGCTGCGGAGTGCAATACCATTCAGCTCGCTATCAAGAATTTCGAAACGGAATACAGCATGATGCCGTATCCGAAAAGTGCGGAAACCGGTGCTCCGCCTAATACAGGATCAGAAGTTACCTCAGAAAAACAATATTGCGTGGGTGGTTATACAACATCTCCGGATACTAAATATAAATTTTTCTTTTCCATGATGATCGGTTACCAGTATGATAATCCGTCGGTAAAGACTGGGTTGGATTCCGAAACCGATACGGCTGTTGATCCTGCTGACTGGGCAAACAATAAGAAGAGAATGAAATTTCTGGATCCGACTTCCAATTATGCAAAAGGCAAGGGTTTTCTGGACCCGTGGGGCAAAACATACAGCATCGTTTATAAGACCGATGGGGAAATGCTGAATAAACTGGAAGGGCTTGATGCGAGTTTTGTTCCTGCAGGACTGTCGCCCAAAGAGAGAAAGGAAAAACTCCTGACTCCGATTGCTGTCTTTACCCGCGAAGGGACTCCCAAGAGCAATCCGGAGAAAGATGATACGGTTCGTTATGCAACATCATGGGAAGGTGCAAAAACCTATTCAAAATAAGGAACAGAAAAATGAAGAAACAAAATTTTACCCTGACGGAACTCCTGGTGGTCATTTCTATTATCGCGATTCTTGCCGGACTGCTTCTGCCTGCGCTGAACAAATCGCGTGCCAGTGCGCAGAATGCGGCCTGCATCAGCAATCTGAAGCAGGTGGGCGCGACCTTCATGCTGTATGCGAACGATTTTGACGATCTCCTGCCTCCGGCCGATTTTGCCGGAGCTCCTTCCTCCTCGGCAGCAACTTCCCAGCCGACATCGGAAGATGCACTTGAGAACGCAACCAACATTCCGTGGTACATTCGTCTCGGAACGAAAAAATATCTGCCGAAATTTGATGCGACCGATACCGCAAGAACCGTTGTGAACTGTCCGATCACCTATGGCAATCCCGGAAAACTGAATTCTTACGGCGTTCCGGTCGGTAATTCGGATGAAGGCACAGTGAAAGTGGCTTCTTCTTCTGTGTATTACCGGATCCGTTCGCAGATTGACAACAAGCATGTTCTTGCCGCGGATTCCACACTGGGAACCGGTAAGGAACCTGAAGCCTACTTCCTTGATGAAGGATCCGGCGGTGCCGGTTCGGGTGGAGAAGGAAATATTGTCCTGCGCCATTCCGACCGTGCCAATGCCGTGATGGCCGATGGCCGTGTCGATAATTTCGACGCCAGCAGAATCAAAGACAAGATGAAAACCTACAATTACGTTGAAACGAAATAAGAACCGCCGGTTCTGCTGTGCGATGTTCCGATTCCGCCGTATGGAAAGTGTTCATACGGCGGTTTTGTTTTCGATCGGAATTTAGATCTGCGGTCGGAGTGTCGTCTCTTGAGACAGGAAACATCCGGAAGGAAGGATAGGAAGATGGATTCATTCAAGGATTTGGGATTTGCCAAGCTCGATATGACACGATCGGCGCGGACCGGTCTCGGGGAAACGGTCTATTGTCCGGGGAAGACGCCGGAACAGCTTCTGTCGATCATGCGTGCGTTTCGGGAGGCTGGAACACCCGCGCTCGGAACAAAATGTTCTCCGGTTCAGGCGGAGTTTCTGAGACAGGACGGAATTCCGGTGGAGTACGATCCCGTTTCGCGTATTTTGTGTTCGACGTGGGGGAACATGCCGGAGTTGAACGGTTCTGTCGCGGTCTGCACGGGAGGTACGGCGGATATTCCGGTAGCGGAGGAGGCGGCGCGGACGGCGGAATTTTTCGGAGCGAAGGTCGGGCGTCATTTCGATGTGGGGGTTGCCGGACTGCATCGTCTGCTGGCGCGGATTGAGGAGATTCGCCGGGCGGATGTGGTGATTGCCGTAGCCGGGATGGAAGGTGCGCTGGGAAGTGTTCTTGCGGGACTCGTGGAAGCTCCGCTGGTGGCGGTTCCGACGTCGGTCGGTTACGGTGCGAGTTTCAACGGGGTTGCGCCGCTGCTGGCAATGCTGAATTCCTGCGCGGAGGGAATGTCGGTGGTGAACATCGACAACGGGTTCGGCGCGGGAGTGCTGGCGTGCCGGATGATCCGGATGATGGAACGGAAACATTCGGACAGGACAAGATGATCCTCTTCTTTTTCGTCGGATTTCAATCGTCTATTTTGTGACGAAGAAGTGATTTTTTCCGACTCCGTTGGATGCTGTTTGTGTCCACATGTAAGCCCTGCTCTGAGGGAGGGTTTCCACATGACCGTCGAAGAAATGTGCGTTGATCCCGAAGCCTCCATTGTGATAGGGCTGCATTCTCAAAGCGTTGGTGCTGGGATAGACATAGGCCTCGAAACGGAGCTGCCCCTGAGTGTTTCCGAGGAGTTCTCCGGCGCAGTCTCCACTGTAGATGACCATGGAGGGGTTTTTGATCTGTCCCGCCTTGAACCAGGAATAGGCAAAGGATACGCGGGGAACCGCAGAGGCGCGCCAGTCCATGGAGTTGATTCCAATCCCCTGAACTTTCCGGAGTTCGGAAAAGAAAGTCGGTCCCGGAGTCCGGTAGTTATGGAGATAATTCATTGCAGACGGGTTGTTTGACTGCGGAGAACTTGGACATGCCCAGAGCCATGGCATTTGATTGACATAATGGTTGAGCATGGCGACCCAGCGGTCTTTTTCCTCCGTATCGGTTTCACTCATCCGGTATCCGGGGACGACATCGTCGTTTTCTCCCGTATAGGTGTTTACTGCTGCGCCGATCTGCTTCATCTGGTTCAGGCAGGTCATGGTTCTGGCTTTTTCTCTTGCGCTGTTCAGTGCCGGAAGCAGCATGCCTGCCAGGATGGCAATGATCGCAATTACCACGAGGAGTTCTATCAGAGTGAAGTCCATTTTTCTTCTGTTCATTTGAATCGCCTTTTTCTGTTATTGTTTTGATTCGAGCCGATAAATTTCCAGATCGGAAGGAGCAAGAATGGTACGGATTCCGTTTCCGCGCAGTTCTTCCGTACTTAGGGTGATCGGAGCTGACGCCGGATAGAGGCGTGTGATCTTCCATGTTCGCGGGACTGGAGATTCCAGATGCAGACGGATGGTCACGGGAAGAGAGGTTCCGGATTTGAGGTTTCGAAGGTTGTCGAATCCGTTGAAGGCGGAGACAACCAGATATCTGTATTGCTGATCCTTCAGCAGGAAGCCCTGTATACCAGGCTGGTCCGTTTCAACCTTTCGCTGAATTCCTGCTGTGCCGAGAATCATTTTCAGGTGGTTTGCCGTGAGTTGTTCTTTGTCTTTCAGCGGCAGATAGAGAATGGTGCCGGAACCGGATTTCCATTGGGAGATCGTGTTCCCTGGAAGAGCGGGTGCGTTCAGTTCCTGTCTCCAGAGGAACGGAGTGTTGGAATCGACCGTGTATTTTCCTGCATTGCCAATGAATGCGACCGTGCCGCCTTCCCGTGCAAACTGTTTTAATTTATTCAGCAGTTCGCGGCTGAAGACTCTGTTTTCGCCGGAGACAACCAGAACTTTCTGTTGTCGGAAGAGGGCGTATGGAGAGATGCCGCTCAGCCAGGGAACATTGCCGAGGGAGAGTTCGCCGGCCGCTTTCTGCAGATCGTTGCATGGCATGGCATACCAGCGCCAGGCGCGGGTGCGGAAAAAGAGGTCGTCCCAGGAAAGAAGGAAGCCGATTGGTGGCGCATCCGGCCGGGTCTTCGACATTGACTGCAGAACGGGGATGACTGTTTTCCAGAAGTGCATGGAATCCTGGAGGTTTTTATTTTTCGGATAGGCATCGGCGTGGATGTTCACCATACTGTTCCAGACGGTTCCCAGATTGCTGTATTCCATGCCGTAACGAAGAGTGTTTGTGACAAGATCCTGAAGTTGCCGGCGTTTGTCCGCGGGAACGTAGTGGGATTCCGGCTGCCGGCGGATTCCGTAATTCGCGGCAATGGAATAAAGGCGGACCATCTGATGGGATTCGCCGCCTCCGTCGTTGAGGGTCGATCTCCGTTTTTTCATGGCAGGAAGAAGATACTCGATCGGTCCCATGTAAGTAAGATAATTGGAGATGGCACGTCCGGGATCCAAAGCCCGGATGACCGGATCGAAAAGATTGGTATTGGCATCGGCGAACAGTTCCAGTTTTGCGTCCGTAAAATCCTGCCACGGACGGGAAAGATCCACTTCTTTCGAGAAATCCGGCATTGGCGGAGTGATTTTCTCGAAGTCGGGAAAATCTGTGTTCCATTTCCGGTTGAGTGCATGGATCGTTCCGTAGCGTTTTTTCAGGAATGTGCGGAATCTGGTTTGGAAGCATGGGGAATAGTCCGTGATGCGGTCGTAGTGATCCATATAGGTACCGGAATCCAGTCCCTGACCGCTGTATGTCCAGGAACGGAAACAGGGATTGTCCTTGTAGCGTTCGTACAGGGCGGCGATCAGTCCGCGGACCGCTGTTCTGTATTTTGGCGAGGCAGGGGAGGTGACACAGAAATTCCGCCAGACCTGGCAGTCTCCGTTGTGATCCATCATCCACTCGCCCCAGCAGTCATAGGGGGAGCCGTCGAACAGAGAGCCTCCGATGATCAGTCCGAAGGGAATCTTCCGTTTCGTGAAAAAATCAACATAGCGGTCGAGTTCTGCAAACTGGAATACCCCGGTCAGCGGTTCCAGATGATTCCATTTGAAATTGATGTTGATTACATGGCTTCCCCGTTCTCTCATGCCTTTGACAAGAGCGTCGAGTCCGCGGAGATTGGAGTCGAATCTGCCCATCATGACCTGGTTTTCGTGCACGATCACATCGGGCAGGGGGGCTTCCGGTTTTGGATACGTCCTCCAGTCCGGCTTTTTCGCCGGGTATACGCCTTTCCGCCAGATGGTTTGCCAGGTGCGTGCGATTTCCCTGCTGTCTTTCAGTAGAGAAACACGCAGTTTGAACAGCTGGCCGGGTTGAAGTTCGGGAAAGGAAAGGGAATTCCCTGTCAAAGACAGTTCTTTCCGAATCGCTGTTTTGCCGTAGAGATCCTTTGCTTCCAGAGAGAGCCGGAGTCCTTTTGTATTCGCCGGGACTCCTTTCAGGAACAGAGTTCCGTCATTGAAATTCGTATGGAAAACATCGGGATTGCTCTGCGTGATTTTCCGTTCGTGCTCTTCCAGAGTGTCCTCCACCACATGGAAGATCAGTTCGCGTTCCGTGACAATCTGCTTTCCATCGTTGATCCCCTGGATTTCAAGCAGATAAAAGCCGGCGGGCAGCCACGGCAGGCTCCATCGGGTTCCAGCAGGGTATTCGAGCGCTGAGACAACGGGTCCCTCAATTCCTTTCCGGATTCTGATCACACCTTTCAATTCGTTAAATTCATTGTTTTTCGGGAGAAATTGCTTCAGGTCCGCGGTGACAGGATAGGTCGTTCCTTTCGTCAGTGTAATGCAGAGCGGCTGGGAACTGCGCAGTCCGGCGGAAGGATCGAATGACTGAAGGTAATAGCGGTATGGAGCCGCTTTGTAAAAAAGAGTTCCGGCGGGAAGAGAAGATGCCGCAAGCAGAACAATAAGAATCAGTCGGAATCTGTTCATGGAAATTTCCTTTTCATTGGAGTGTTTTGAGACATTTTTTTGTTTTTTTTCCGAGCAGTTTTTCCAGCAGAAGATCGGCAATGGTCGAAATGGAGACCTCCAGCCATGTTGCTGGAAACGGACAGAAATATTCCAGTTCCCTGTTGCGATGGAAGACCGTGAACAGCTCTTCCGGTACGCGGATTCCTCGTTCCCGGATGGCGAGAATAGCTCCGCGCGCCGCATGATCCGGATAGACGATCAATGCCTCCGGACGCGGTTTTGAGTCAAGCAGATCTGCGGTCAGCCGGTAGCCGTATTCTTCAAAGGTTGGATAGTCCGGCCGGTGACTGCTGAATCTTCTTTGATAGCGCGGCATCAGTTTGATTCCGTTTTTCTGAAGGGGCTGAAGCGGAAAGGCGGATTTTGTCCGCGGATTTTCCGGACAGATGATTCCAATCCGCTTGAAACTTTTTTCCTTCAGCGTTCGGACGATTTCCGGGATGGACTGAATATCGTGCCGTTCCATCAGAAGGGTACTGACATCCATCACATGCACCGGAAGACGATGAAACCATCCGTGCGCTTCTTCTCCGAGAAGGATTCCGGCAACCGCCTGCACCTGATCCGAAGCAATCGCTCCGCTGATATATTCCGGAACGGTCGACTGTTTTTCCGGTTTGCGAGAGTCGAACCAGATGGTGTATTCGAGACCCATGTCCTGTATTTTCCTGCAGAGCAGATCGCGCAGAGTATCATAAAAACCGTATTCTCCATTGGAGGAGATCTGCCGTGTGGTATACAGACCGATTCTGCGGATTCCGCTGCGTTTCGCGCTGACGGCTATGCCTCTGCCCGGATATTTGCAAAGCAGGCCGGACCGCATCAGCTCATCCGTCGCCTGCTGAATGGTATAGTAACTGATGTTCCAGATCCGGGCGAGTTCCCGCAAAGAGGGAAGGGTTTCTCCGCTGGCAAGACGTCCCGTTTCTATCTGTTTGCGCAGAAACAGGGAAACATCCCGGCAGGCGGCAGTCTGCTGGCCGCGAGGAAGAATTCGAAGAAATTCCGGAGTCTCTTTCATGGATTATCTCTCAGTTTTTTTGCACTGAAAATAAAAATCAGTAAAATCAGTTTCTTTTTTAATTATACTCTAAAACAGGATTTTTGTCAAGAGGAAGAAATATAAAAAACTTCTAAAAAATAAAAATCAGTAAAATCAGTTAAGAGCCTTTTTCTTGTTGTCAAAAGGAGTCTCTTCCGGGGAGAGTCCATTTACTGATATTCCTCCGCTATCAGTCTGGCGCCGGTCCGCATCGCAACCGCGGCGTTGGATCGCATGATGATACGGACCGGGGTTGTCAGTCTGCTTTATTTTCAGATTCCGCCTGCATGATAACGAGGAAGTCCTTTGGCGGGACGTTGTGACCTTCCGGCGTATACGCCGTTTGCTCGGACCGGTTGACATAGAGGCTGGACCCGTTGTCAAATTCCGTCCGGGTGAGTGTTGGCGTGAGACGGGAGAATCCGCTCAGAAAGAGTGTCTGAAGGGGGGCGATCCGTCTGGTATCATCCGCAATCCGTTTCAGCGTGACGGTTTCCCGGTGGAGTTTTTCCGGCGGAGAGACGGTGAAATCGTCGTTTCCGCTGTTCAAAGGGTCTGCACAGAGCCGGAACCTCTGGTAGAAATAGATCAGCGGCAGTCCGCCAGCGGCGATGTTCTGAAGATACAGTTCCGTTCCGGGAAGTGCATTGATCGTGGTCCGGCAGGCGTTATAAAGGACAAAACCGTGAAAGAGCAGGGGAACAAGGGGGAAGCTCTCGTCGGCAAACGGAAGATGCCGATGGATTTCCGGCGTATTGCCGATCGCATAGGCACGATCCAGTTCCGGCATTGACCACTCCCGGATGCCTTCCGACATGCTGACTCCGGTGAAATCATGCTGGGCGGCCAGGATTTTTTTGTAGCAGTCGACTGCCTGTTCCACCGTCAGCGGATGCTCAGGACTGCAGCAGGGGCGCAGATTCAGAAGTGAAAGTACATCCACATAATAGGCCCCGTCCAGGCCGAAGCGTTTCAGCTTCGCGAGGTTTTCCGGGAGGTAGTGATTCAGGGCGCGTTCCGGACAGCAGAGATAGGCACGTCCTCCACCCCAGCATTCGCCTTTGACGGGATGTCCTTCGGAGTCCAGCATCCAGTCGGACCGATCGAGATTGTCGGCAAGCGTGTAGGTGTCGATGTAGTTGTCATGGATGCCGACCCGGTAGCCGAGCGACTGGATATGGCGGATTGCCCGCAGCATCGCCTCCTCTCCGCCGATTTTCTCTTCAACGGGAAAAATCTGGGGGTATGCTCCGTCGTGTCCGCCCCGGTTCCAGCCGACAAACGTGAAATCAAGATCCTGAATTCCTTGAGCGGCACATTCATCGGCAATCCGGATGGCATCGTCGAATGTCATCAGGACCCGCACTTCCGGTTCATTTTCCGGTGTTTGTTCCGGGACCGGCGAAGGGACCGGCTTGGTTGCCATCCGCATCCGGATGCAGATGGAACGTGCGGAATCTGCAATTTCCGGATTTCTCCTGGCTTTCTCCGCCAGTGGAATAAGCTGTTTGCGGCGCATCAGATCGCTCCGACAGTCCGCCAGCAGGGCTGAGAGTCCATCCGGGAACGTGCGGAGACGGACGGATGGCGACTCCGCCGGCAGCGGATCAGATGGCTTTTCGCGCAAACGGAAATTCGCGGAAACCGAGTATTCCCCGTTCTCTCCCCAGTTGGTTCGGAGCCTCAGTTCCGCGCGGAACTCTGCGCCGTTGACAATCATGGATTGCGCACTTTTTCCTTTGAGCAGAGCCGTGGTCAGCGTGCTCATGACGTACGGCGGCCACTCTTTGGCACAGAATCCCGGCAGAGTGTATTCCGCCGGAAGTTTTCCGGCTGTTTTGCAGAGAATTCCGAGGTCGCAGGGAAGAAGAATGGCGCCATCCTCCCCTTCCGTGGCAGCAAGGCGCGAAGGCAGAAGCGTGATGGAGCGGAAACGGCAGTCTCCGGATTCCCGGATGGAGGTGTGCGGCAGACGGGCCGTTCGGAGAACGTCCGTTTCCTCCACGTTCAGCTCAAATTCGATTCCCAGTTTTTCACTGCTCCAGCGAGTGCCTGAATGTTTCCAGAGACTTCCATTTTCAAGAAGGGCTGTGTGAACATTCCCTTCCCGATCGAACCAGGAGAGTTCGGCAATCGGCAGCGAGGTCTTGTTTGTCATGGTGTTTCCTTTGTGTCGGGAATCAGGGTTCCGCCCGGGAAGAAGTCCGGCTGCAGGAGTACCTGTTCCGTCTGGTTTGTCTTTTGTGAGATTTTTTTCAGCAGCAGCTCCACGGTTTTTTCCGCGAATTCCAGCGGTGGAACATATGCCGCCGTGACTGGAACCGGCAGAAAATTGCCGAACAGAGTGTGCTGTGTCGTGACAAGGGAAAGATCCCGCGGGATTTCCACCCCGCATTTCCGCGCGGCGGCGATCAGGCCCACGGCGGTGTTTTCCGAAAAGCAGATCATGGCATCCGGACGTCTCCGGGGAGAGTTCCAGACTTGCCGGAAGAGTTCTTCTGCCGCTTCAATGTATCCGGTCGCAAGGATGGAACGCATCTGGGGTTCATAGTGCGGATTTGGCGGAAATGTTCCGGACGGAACGTCAGTCAAATCCGTGGAAAGTGTTTCCAGCCGGATGAAACCGTTGCTGTCGAGAGTTTCCGCGATCCCGTTCAGCAAATCATCGGAAAAAACGGGAATCGGCGGCGGATGAGGGATCATCAGAGCGATTCTCCGATGTCCACATGCACGCAATTTTCCGCCGATGAGACGGCCGATGGCGCGATAGTCCGGCATGATGCAGTTTTCTTTTGGATCAAAATTCCGGCAGACGACCGGAATTCCGTTGAGCCGCGCCAGATGCAGCGGCGAGTCTTCGGGTGATTGCGCAGCTTTATGAGTCGTCGGACAGACAATGATTCCGGCGGCACCCTGTCCGATCAGGTTCCGGAAAATCGAGAGTTCCCGTTCCGGCGAAAACTCTGTGACCATGATGCTGGTAAGGTATCCGGCATCGGAAAGCAGACGGAAGAGGTGTTCGCAATATTCTCCGAGCTCAAACAGTACATTCGGAACAACCAGACCGATCAGATTGCTTTTCCCAGTACTGATCTGCTGTGCCGAACGGTTTGGTACATACCCCATCCGCGCGGCTGTCCGGAGAATCCGCTCTCGCGTTGCCGCCTTGATGCTTCCCTTGTTCGCCAGAGCGTAACTGACCGTGGATTCGTTCATGCCGAGTTCCAATGCAATGTCTTTCAACGAGACCTTCACAATACAGCTCCAGAGACAGAATATAAAAAAAAATCAAGCGCTTGATTTTTTGATGGAAATACTATATCCTCTTTTTCAGGAATGTCAAGAAACGGCACAGGGGAAAGCGTTTCCCGGGCGGGAAGAAAGCGTGTTTTTCTGCTGAAATCACTCTTTGCTGACTGGAAAAGCGTTGAAAATGCTGTATGTTTCTCAGAGACGATTCAGGTGGAATTCAGAATAAATGAGACTTCTTGTTTACAATATCGCTTATGGAACCGGTACTGCGGGGGGGATCGGAACGCTGCTGACTGCGCACCGCTACATCCGGACGCGGAATTCCTACATCAATCACATCATTGATTTCATTGATGAGAGCGATGCGGATGTGGTCGGACTTGTGGAAATTGATACCGGTTCGTTTCGCACCGGATTCCGGGATCAGACTGAACTTGTTGCATCCCGCCTGAAGCATTACTCGCATTGCGGTGTGAAATACGGAATTGACTCCATTGGTCGTCGCATTCCGATCCTGCGAAAGCAGGCGAATGCGTTTTTCACTCGTCTGGAGGCGGTGCAGGCAGGGGCGTATTATTTCCCTGTGGGATTCAAGAAGCTGATTCTGGAGCTGAACATCGGGGGAATCCGCTTTTTTCTGGTTCATCTGGCTCTGAAGCAGAGTACGAGGCAGCTTCAACTGGAGTATCTGACGAAGATCGCTGCGATCAATCCGGAGCCGGTTATCATCGCGGGGGATTTCAATGCGTTTGCCGGAACGGAGGAGATTGAACGCATGGTGACTCTGCTGGATCTTTACGATCCGAATCTCCAGGGATTGCCGACCTATCCTGCGGGCGCGCCGCATCTGCGTCTCGATTTTGTTCTCTGTTCCCGTTCGATCCGATCTCTGGATTTCTGTGTGCCGGATGTGGAGTTTTCGGACCATCTGCCGATTATTTTTGATTTTGAGTATTGAAGAAAGGACCGTTATGTTTGATGTCGAGAATCTGAACGAGGAAGAGCTGATTGCGAAAATCCGGGAGTGCAACCGCCGATATTGGGAGGAGGAGGCTTCCGGTGACCTCTCCGATACGGAGTACGATGCGCTGATGGAAGCGCTGCGGAAGCGGAATCCCTCTCATCCTCTGCTTTCCGAGGTCCATGCGCCGAAGGTCAGTGGAACCGGGAGAAAGGTGCATCACGTGCATCCAATGCTTTCGCTCGACAAGGCGTATTCGCTGGACGATTTGATGAGCTGGGCGGAAAAATACCGCCGTTCGGAGGAGGAACTCTTCCTGGTCCAGCCGAAGTACGACGGCATCTCCGCAATCTGGAATGGAACCATTCTGGCAACCCGCGGCGATGGATATGATGGAGAGGATATCAGCAATAAAACACCTCTCATTGAAGTGGAGACCATCGGGTTTCAGGGGCCGCTGTCCTCCTGTCCTCGTTCCGTTCGCGGGGAGATTGTGATCCGGGAGGATGATTTCAAAACCGTGTATGCCACCATTCTCAACCGGAACGGAAAACCGTATCGCAATCCCCGGAACGCGGTCGCCGGGATGATGGGGCTGAAAGAGATCGGTCCCATGCTGGCGCAGGGGGCAAAGCTGACGTTCATCGATTACAATCTGTTTTCGGAAACGGTGAGATGTTCCGAGCTCCGGGAACGATGGGATGCGCTCTGCCGGGAGCTTTCCGCGCTCCCGTATCCGATGGATGGAATCGTGGTGAAACTTGCGGACGAGGCTTATTCGGATTCCCTCGGCAGCACGGCGCACCATCCGCGCGGACAGATGGCGTTCAAGTTTACGAATCGGCGACACGTTTCAAAACTGGTGAATGTGGTCTGGAGTTTCGGAAAAAACTGCCTGACTCCGGTTGCTGAATTTGAACCGGTCGAGATCGGGGGAACGACGATCCGCAATGCGTCTCTGCACAATTTGCAGAATATTCTGGACCGGGATATTCAGATCGGCGACTATGTGGAAGTCGAGCGCGCGGGGGATGTGATTCCCTACATTGTCGCGGTGACACCGGGACCGGAACGGCGAAGCTGTGTCATTTCGAAGTGTCCCTCCTGCGGACACGATCTTGTTGTGGAGCTGCCTGAACTGCGCTGTGTGAATCCGGATTGCGAAGAGACGATTGTGCAGCGTCTTCTTGCGGCGGTCCGGATTCTCGGCATCGACGGGATTGGCGAATCGAATGTGCGTCGCATGGTGCGAAGTCTGGGGATCCGGCATTTGAGCCGGATGTTCGATCTCGGCGTTCTGGACTGGCGTCAGCTCGACGGCATCGGCGATGTCGCAGCGAAAAAACTGTATCGTCAGATTCAAGCGGCTCGTAAAACGCCGGACTGGAAACTGCTGACGGCTCTGAATATCAAAGGCATCGGGCCGAATATTGCGAAACTGCTTCTGGAGAAGATTTCTTTCCGTGAGTTGCGGTCTGCGACAGAGGAATCTCTTTCAGAGATCGGCGGCATTGGACCGGAGCGTGCGGGAATGCTGAAAAAAGAGCTGGAACGACAGGCGGATTCAATTGATGAACTGTTGTCGATCCGTGAGGAGGCCGAGCCGGAACAGGATCTCTTTTCCCTGCTTTGATCGGTATTCCGTTTTCAGAAATCCTCCTTCCCGGTGTGATTTCCAGGAGAGGAGGAGCATTGCCGATTATGGAATTGCTTCCACTTTGATATTGTCGATCAGAACTTCGGGAATTTTGCTGAAAAGAACAAAATTGGCCATGGGAATTACAGCGGTCGGATACTTTTTGAGATCGGTGGGATAGGTGACCTCGAAGGAATATTCTTTCCACTCTGTTTCGATTGCGCAGTGTTTGCGGAGAAGATTGATCGGGGGCTGATTTCCGGAGAGCCGCTGGTTGTTCGAATTGAAGACGAACAGAAGACTGCCGTTGGCCGATCCCTTTGCCCAGAAGCTGATTTTGTATTTCGTTCCGGCGATTACGGGGAAGACTCCGGAGGAGATGGAAGCCTGTGCCATTCCATCGGAGATGAGTTTCATGCTTTTGTCCCCGTTGATGAAATTGGATTTGACGATTGCAGCGGCAAATTTTTTCTGTCCCCAGGAACGGGTCCAGAAGCCTGGGATGGTTACATCCTTTTCAAAGTCGAAGAGGAATCCTTTTTTATAATCGCTGCTGGAGAGTTCCAGAAGTTTGAGATTGCGGATCTCCAGAGACTGTTCGTGGGAGCGCCGCAGATAGATCGAAAAAAGAACGGAATTCTTTTTTCCGGAATAGAAGTAGTTCCGATAGAAGTTCCACTCTTTGTCAACTTCAAAACCGGGGAAGACGGTCCGGTCGAGTTTCAGAAGGGATTGCGCCTGGCCGCTGTTGTCGGAGAGTGCGCCTCGCGCTTCCCATTCCAGAACGTAGAAGGTATCGGGCTTTACGGTTGCTTTGAGTTCCATGGATGCCGTGCCCTGCATATTGGGTTTGCATTGGATGGCAAAGGTGTTATCGGCTGTTTTTTTCCATCCTCCGCGGGGAGTGATTTCCGATGCGGCGGGGGTCTCTGCATTCAGAAGAACGCCGCTCAGAAGGAAAGCTGCAGTGAGAATGTATGATTTCATGTTCGAAACTCCTTTCTATTTGGCTGATTGAATGATTCCAAAGGCAAGACGGTTGCGGAACGGTCGGTCTCCGTTCGCCCAGGAGGCTTCCCGGACGGTTTTCCCGGAGAGGGTTTCCGCATCGTCCACCTTGATTTCAAAACCGAATTCCTGCTGATCCGCCGGAAGCAGACGTTCCGGAATGGTCAGTTTGAGAATGTAGCCATCCGCTGTACGCTGCACTTGGCAGGGCAGGTCGGATACCGTGGTTTTGACTGGATGGTTCATGAAATGGACATTGGCTTTTTTCAGTCGCGGCAGGAGGAAGAGGCGGAAGACATCCTGCGTATATTTTCCCGGGTGTTCCAGTGTGGAGGAGTCGGAGCGTCGATCAAAAAAGAGCTCCACGCAGTCCTGATCCCAGGGGGCCCGTCCGTTCATCTCCGTACCGGAGTCGGTGGAATCCTTGACGCGGACGGTCAGTTCCACTTCCTTTCCTTTCCTTTCAAAGAGGAAAGTCCCGGAGAGTTTTCCATCCTTGCTTTGGAACTTTGCGGTCTCTCCGGTATTCAGAAGTGGATTTTCCGTAATGGAGAGGGGAATCCGGAAGGTTTTTCCATCGGCAAAGAGTCCGAGGAACGCCTCTCCTCCGGGAGTGCGGACCTGGCAGGGGAGGTTCAGGGTGATGGATTGTCCGGCCGGGATTGTGAAGGCATGAACTCCTTGCGGACAGAAGAGGCGTCCGGAAAGTCCGGCGCGGCACTCCGCGTTTCGATTGCCGGTGTTGTAAAGTGTGACGCGGAGAACGGAGGATCCGTCTTTTTGCGGGATCAGTCTGGCAGCCGGCTGTACCTGGACGATCTGCTCCATGCGGACCGCAAGATTTTTCAGCAGGTCGCCGAATCCGGAAGCATTGTGTTTCGGCCGGAGATAGTAGGGCGCAGGTGTGAGGGGCAGAACTCCGGAGGGAATCGGATTGCCGAAGAGATCCATGACTTCGAAGGGGGAGAAATCGGCGGAAAGATCGCGTCGGGAGCCGTAGTTCCAGACGGCGGCGATTTCCTTGCCGTCGCGTCGGAAAACGTAGCAGATGATGCCGTTCGGATAGCGGAACTTCCCGATCGGTTTTGCTCCCTCGAAAAACCGTGCCAGAGGATTGTAGGCAACTCCGATCGCGGAGAAGGTTCCGTCGATTCCGTTCAGAGAGGTGAACGCGCGGAAGCGCTCGTGGATCGTTTTTTTCCAGACGGAATCAATGTGCACCGGACAGCTCTGCGCGATCCCTTCTCCGAGATCAATCAGGAACCGTGCCGCCGCATGATGGGCCTCAAACAAAGAGGATGTGTAGTGATCCCGGTAGTCCGCCTGCTGGAGATAGTAGAGTTCCGTGTTCCATGCGCCTGCGGAGGTGAAGGGGGCGAGCTTTTTCCTGAATTCCCGGAGCTGTTCATCCGCCGGATAGGGGGACCCGAGCTGCGGAGTCGCATAGGGATGGAAACTGATGGCGTCACAGAAGGCGGCACCGCCGTTCTGAAGGCCCTGAATGGTGAATTTGTCGATGTTGTCCCCTTTGTCGCTGGTGGAACAGAATGCGATGATGCAGGCGTCGGGAATCTCGCGTTTGATCTCTTCATGGGCGATTTTCAGATATTCCATGTAGCGGCTGATTTCCATACAGAACTGAGGTTCGTTGAAAATCTCGAAGAGGCGGATTCGTCCAGCCGACCGTTTTGCAAATTCGCGGATGAAGCGCTGGAACTCCTCCTTCGGCGGATAGAGCTGCGTATGCCTGCCGAATTTCATGCTTTCGCAGAGAGGAAGCAGCCAGTCGCGGAAACGATAGGTCTCGAAGCCGTACCGCCGTTTGATGAAGTCGGAGTTCAGGGGGACCGCCAGCATTTCGATCCCATGTTTCCGGTAGAGGGAAAGATCGAAATCGAATTTATCGGTATTGTAGACCCCGCGTTTCGGTTCGAACAGATACCAGCTGCCGATGGAATAGCCCGTATCGTGAGAGCGCAGCAGACGGATGCCGAGCCGTGCCATCATACCGAGCCGTTCATCCGGATTGCCGTTGGTTGCCGGATAGCACAGTTCATCCGTTTTGCCGATTAACCGGCTGGCGGTTCCTCCGTTGAATCCGACGCAGGCGTCTTTTGTGAAATCCAGTTTGCGCGGCGTGTATTTCCCCAGCACGGCGATGCTTCCGTGATATTTCCGCACTTCGGCGGAATCCGGAATCAGGGAGAAGGCTCCGATTCGTTCCGCCCGGAAGTGGAACGGGAAGACGGCGCTTTCGCCCGGTGCAAGTTTGACATCCGCGTGGAAGACCGGTTTTGCCGTTTTGAAGTAGTCATCGAACAGCACGACTGGGATCCTGGCGGTATACGGTTTCCCGGAAGCGTTGCGGATGTGAAGTTTCGCCTGGACCGTTTCCCCCTGATCGAAGAGAGGAGCTCCCGGTTCCACGCCGGCTTCGATTCCGCGGAAGAGATCGCTTT
>CASEYW010000042.1 GCA_949292215.1 uncultured bacterium | reverse complement strand
GCAGCAGAAGGCTTACCTGCTCCATCGGCAGCGTATATGCCAGTTCCGCGAGACGCCTGCGCTCATCCGCGCAGGGAATCTCGATACTGTCGTTCATCACCAGAAACGCGGGCAGTTTTTCAATGGCTTCCTGCTTCGCCCGGGTTGTCGCATGAGACATATAATGCTTTGTCATTTCCTGTGTCATGTGTCCGACAATGCTTTGGACGACGGCAAGGGAAATACCGACCTGTCCGGCATAATAGCAAAAGACATGCCGCATGGAATGGAGATCCTTGATGCTGATTGCCTTCCGATTCTCAAACTCCTTGACCGTTTTGATATTCAGTCCTTCGAGGAAACGCTTGATCCGATAGGAAATCAGGGACGCATCCTTGAGATACATTTCTGCATGCAGTGGAAAGACGTATTCACTTTCCCGCGGCAGACTCCGCAGATAATGTTCCAGCGTGGAGAGAATCGGGATTGCCAGATCCGCCTGCGTTTTGCGGCGTTTGCGGAAGATCATCCGCGTCGCCCATGAGATTTCCGACCATTTCAAGGTGCAGATATCCCCTTCGGTCAATCCCGTTACCGCCGCGACCAGAAACAGAGGACGGCAGAATATGGAAAGTTCGTCGGTCCGGTTGATGCCATTGCGGATCAGCATGAGTTCCTGCTCGGAAAAGATTTCCCGGTCGGTCTGTTCCCAGCGCGGCGTGATCACCGAATCCCACGGATTGTAAACGATACCGGCGTCCTCCTGCAATTTCCGGAAAACCTCTTTGCAGACGCGGGCGATTTCATGGATCGTTTTGCCCGACACTTTGTTTTTGAGTGTATATTTCCCCGTATAGGAAACCTTGCCCGACCGGACATGAAATTCCACTTTTCTGTTGAATCGCCCGTGGTCAATCAGGTAGCGGACGTAAGTTTCGCAATGATTTTTCCGTACTTGCGCAAGTTCCTGGATTTCCGGGAACTTTGCCGCCATGTATGAGACAAAGTCGTTCCAGTAGCGAAGTTTCTGTCTGGCGATATGCTCCGACGGTTCGCGGCGGCTCGGCTTTTGCAGTGCAAGCGGATATGCCTCCGCAAGTGTAATGGGCTTACCGCCTGTCAGCACATAGGAGTAGTTATCCACAAGCGCGCGGATTGTTTTGTTCTGCCGGATTTTTTCCTCCTCGGCAGACAACGTTTCGGCCTCCCGGCGTATTTTCTCCCGGATGGAACGCTCATATTCTTTTGCGCGCCCTTCCGTCGAACACCCGGAACATACGCCGGAATAGTCTTTGCCTTTGAAAAGAAAGCGGTAGTGATACGATTTTCCCCTGAGATAGACGCTCATCCTGAACCTCCTGAAACCACTTGATTGATTATGGTTGATCGTGAGGTCGATCAGGCTGCTTCTCAGACGTGTCCGCGCAAAATTCTCACAAAATTCTCACAAGTGAGCGGTTTTGACGGATTCAACATCACCGAAAAGGCGGAGGCATTTACTGCAACCATTTGATTTTAAGGCGGTTGC
>CASEYW010000041.1 GCA_949292215.1 uncultured bacterium | reverse complement strand
CGGACGTGGATAGACCGTTCGCAAATTCAACGATTTTTGCAGTCTGCGCACCCGTTTGTGATTCACTTTGTATCCGCGGCGTTTCAATTCCGCAGTCAAACGGGGAACTCCGTAAAATGGTGTCTCCATATAAATCTCCATCATTTCGTCCTTGACCCGCTCGTCGGAAGCTGTCCGGGAAATCTCCCTTTGGCTTTTGTAATAAAAGCTCGAATGAGGAACCTGAAGCAGCTTCAACTGACGACTCACGCTTAAAGCCGGATTCTGATCGCTTATTTGAGCTTTTCGGGATTCAAGCCGCAGGCCAAGGACACACTTCGCAAAAAGTCATTCTCGATTTCAAGGCGTCCGATTTTCCTCATCAGATCGTCCTCGGTATACGGCTTGCTGACGATATACCTTCTTCTGGATACTGTTCACACTGTTGCATCTGTCTAATACTGAAAAAAATAAATTCAGAAAATATAATATACGGCTTGTCATCGCAAATAAAAATCTTATGAAAGCGTTTGATCCCCGAAAAGCGTTCAACCGTATTTTCCCGCTTACAGAAAAAACATACAACACCCGGAATGAAGATTCTTTTTGGATTAATCGTCTCATACCGTTGGATCATGCGGGATTGCGTATGTAAAAAATTGACGAGCATGAAAAGAACGTCCCATTTCTCGAAGACCTGGGAAAATATGTCGTTTCCAAGAAAGACTGTATGTTTTATCCGGTGGTTCAGCAAACCTTGAAAAAGTATGCACTGCCAGAAAATTGCAAATGAGGTTTGCAGCGGGAAGGAGCCATATCACCCCCCTTCCCGCTCGAAATGCGTCAGAGATGAGGTTATTTTCTCTTTGGAGAAGAAACGGGCTGATATTTGTCTTTCCAGGCGGTGTCTATTTCTCCAGATGGAATCATGCGGATGAACTTTAACGGAGAATATCCGGGAATCCAGGTTAATTTCAGACCTTTTTCCCGCAGAGTTTTCCCATCATATCGGCCAAGACGCATGGAACTGACGGGATCATCAAGGAACCAGTCTCCATCCGGCACATTCGGCACAGGGAGAATATAGGTTCCCGGATGCTCCTGAAACGCCATCAGATAATGACGATTCAACGCGGTATTTTTCCCTTCTGAAATAGATCGAAAAGGATTTTTCTTCAAAGGATTCTTCACACCGGCCCAATCGGCAGCACGACTCATCATTCCACTCAAATTCCGATCCCCGATATCGGGAGATCCCCAGAAAACAATGACATGACCTTTGCCGACCGGATGAATGGATACGGCTGCCCCTCCGTCATTGAATTCGGCAAGGACTCTGCCCGAGGTTATTTTCTGTCCGGGATAGTATCCGAAGTAATCGGTTTCGGGAATCCAGCGGTAGGGATACCATAAGAAATTTTTTCGGATTTCTTCCGAATTCAACTGGGCGTGGAAAGTGTCCGCTGTCTGAAATGCGATTTTCTGTCCGGGACGGAAGAGCATGGGTGAAACATTTTTCTCTGCTGTTGCCGTTACAGCCATTCCATTTCGGCAATAGTTTGAAACAGGCACCTCGATTCCGAATTTTTTCAGAAGTTGAAACGGTTCAGGTCCAAGCTCCGGGACAAATTTTCCTGTATTGGCTGTAATGATCATGGCGGCTCCGTGACGGACTGCTCTGTCATACAGTTCCAGATTTTCCAGACTGATAACCTCATCCAGAATATTCGGGAGAATCAGTTTGTAATTTTCCAGTTTTTCCGGAACAAGAGTTTCATAGGGAACGGAATCGGCGTCCAGCAGTTCGAACCAGCGTTTCAGATCATCCAACCGTGCGGAAAACGTAGTTCTGTGCTTTGCATAGAGGGTATAGCGATCCTGATTTACCGCGATTTCCTTTTTCGGGGAAAGTATTTTCATTTCATGCAGTTCCGCCAGGATCGGCTTGAACTTTTCGAAGGCGTCATAAGCAAAGACTCCTCCATAGTGAGCCGGAAGACTCAGCGTCGGGTTCGGCATGTAGTAGACATGGAGATTGGCACCGCCGCCGCCCGCCTGCGCTGTCATGATCCATACGGACCAGTCGAGCACCCATCCCTGATCGGCAGGATCCCCGTAAGCAGCCCAGCGGTGGGGATGATGCGGTTCCGTGATCCAGCCGATTCCATGCTTCTCCCATGCGTCAATGAATTCTCCAAGGCGATTCCCGTAATGATTTCCGCCGTTATGTCCGTAATCCAGTTTGCCGGAAAGCGTTTTTGCAAGCGTGTCCGGCGAACCATAGCAGATCGTAATCCGATCCGGATCAAAGGAGCGGATATGATTGACCGCTTCCGGCATCCATATTTCACTTTCCAGTGCGGATTTGAAGCAGCAGAAATCAATCCACGCCATTCGAAGATCCGGTTTCATTCCTCTGCGGAAATCGGGGGACGGAACCGTTACTTCCTCCCACGTTCGATACGAGGTATTCCAGCGACGATTCAATTCGGCAAGAGAAAAGCGCTTCCTCATCCAGGCGCGAAATGCCGCGATGCCGGATGGATCGTATCCGGTCACGGTTCCCATCCACGGTTGATCGACCACGGTCCACTCCCCGCCGGGCTGCATGATGTAATAACCTTCAAACGCCGTATGGGAACGATAGCGGTTGTAAAGCGCCCGATAGGCGGACAGCCAGAACTTCCGAGTTCCGGGGTCGGTCACGGCATAGGCTCCGTAATGCGGATGTCCCGGAGCAATCGTCCCGTCATAATTGTACTGGCGCGAATATTTCAGCCATCGGTAAAGATTGGTCCCATTCCGGTCCAGATGGGCGAACCGAACCGTAACTTTGCATCCGAAATCGGCGGCGGCATCCATGATCCGATCCAGCATGGCAAAATTGAATACTCCCGGCAGTACCTCAAAATCGACCAGATCAACCATGTAGGTCACACTTTGCGCAATCTGGCGCGATGAGGCAAGATACGAACGGAAATGCTGTTCCGCCCCGGCTTCGTTTTTCGCCGCATTTGCCGGAAGAAGATAGGTCGTACGGTTGTAGGGATGCTGTTTGATCTCTCTTCGGTCGACCGTTTGTCCGGCTCGATCATGCCTTCTTTTCGGATCCGTCTGAAACCCGAAATAGTAGATCTGACGGTCCACGGTTTTTCCTCCGTCCAAAACCTCTGCAAGAAGACGGTATGCGTCACGATCCGGCAACGTGCGGGGAGTGATCCGGAGGCTGCGATACGAGTCCTTTCCGCTCATTCCCTCGAAAGTCAGAACGGAACTTCCCTGATCCAGCACATCCGGAAAATCATAAGCAAGAAGCGACCATTTCAGATTCAGTTTCCGCTTTTCCCCGGGGAAAATACGCAGTTCGATCACCGGCGCTTCCGGACGACGGTAGACTCCGCAGGTCTGATGATCGGGATTGATGCGAAGATATCCAATGCTCGGCGGCGTCCTGGTATTCACCGGTTTCAGCGGCGTCCGGTCAGGATTGTTCAGGACCTGCTGGCGCAGAAAACCGCTCTTCACGACTCCGCCTTTCGAGTCCGTTATCTGATAATCAATCCAGTAGTTGTCATCCGGACCAAGGGGAAAGACCAGTTTCTGCCGGCGACTCGCCGGATTGTTCGGATCAAAGGAGAGGGTCTTCCGGAATTCGGAAACCGGCGCCGCCTGGAAATGATTCCGGATCTGAACGGCAAATTCAAAAACTCCCCTTTCTGTCAGAAACGCATCCGCATAAGCGAACGGATGAGAATACGGGATACGCTGGCCGAACAGCTGAAAATCACCCAGATGAACACTCCCGCGCAACGGCTTTTTTTCGGCCGCCTTCGGATTGTTCGCCGTGTACCTGCGGAGAGTTAATTTGAATCCAAGAAATGCGAGGGTTCCATCCGGCGTATAGTTTTTCGTCTTTCCCTCAATGGAATAGATGTCATGGGTGGGGGCTCCGGCTTCTCCGGAGTAGAAACTGGATGTAATCCATGTCCCCCATGTTTTTCCGCCGGAGTTCAGGTGGGGAAATGCGTGAGGCTGAAAAATGAAAATCTCTCCGTCGCGGTCCCGGACCAGAGGCCGCAAGGTGATCTCGCAGTCGGACCGGACTGGAGAATTTGAAAATTCAAACAGAATCCGTTCCGTTTCCGGCGAGAGCTCCTGCGGATCTTTCAACAGAAGATCCGCTTCTCCAAGATAAAAAACTCGATGCCCGCTTCGTTCGAGACGGTCGGGGCGTATATTGAAATCCAGTCTGAGGGTGCCATTCTCCTCCCGTGCGGAGAGTTCAGCCTTTCCCGACGTTTTGACGATCCATTTGGAGACAGGCAGCGGTGATTCCGCCGTTGCGTCCCACAGAAGAATCAGGGAGCAGAGAAAAACAAATTTTTTTTTCCGGTTCATAAAATGTCCTTTCTCATCTGAGTTTTTCCAGTTGGAAAATGGCGACCTCATTTCGCTTCAACGTTAATGGAATGCCTTTTGCACGCAGTTCGGCGGCCGTCATGACGAATGATTTTCCGTTCCCGTTGATTCGTTCGGAAATTCGGTAATCGCCCTCGGGAAGAGAGACAAAAAGAGAATCATCAACAGGAGAATTTTCACACTGTTCCCCCCGCATGGCAAGCAGAAACCAGCGATCCTGTTCCTTATGCTTCAGAAGATTGATCCAGGTTCTGCGATCCTTTGTCCGAACAGGGAGGTCGGCTCCGCAGATTTCTGCAACCGAGTGCAGAAGCGAATCCAGTCTGCTCTCTGCGGCTTCCACAGGAACCGCCGTTTCCGCCCAGACGACAAAGACGGATCCCCGGCCGAATCTCCTGCGGGTCAACATCGGATGAGTTTGTCCGCTGCTTTCCCAGACGGCAAGAATTTCTCCCGCATTCTCCCCAGGAATACGCACTCCCCGGAAGGATGGCGAGAAAAATCCTTTTTCCTTCCAGATTCCCGTCCCTTTGCCCCTGGCTGTCCAGCCATAGATTTTTTTCGGTGCGCCGATTCCGAACTTTTTCAGAAGCACCCAATCGGCAGAATCATCTTCCACGCAGAATCTGCCGGCTTCCGAAAAGAGCAGCAGATTTCCGCCTTTTCTCACATACTCCGCTATTTCATCGGCAATGCGAGTCTCCAGCGTCCCCAGACGGGTTCCCATCACCACCAGTTTCGCCTGTTTCCAGGTTTGATTCGGCGCGATCCAGAAGGGAACCTGCGAATTCAGGAAGAACATGGTCATCCAGGGATCCCCCCCGCCGTCGAATGTCGTCTTCCGCTGCAGACGATACGCGTTGACATCCGTGAAATACCGGATATCTCCGGCAATGGTACGTGCCGGACGCAATTCGTTCCACAGAGGAATGAATTTTTCAAATCGGTTAAATCCGTTTGTATTCTTCCGGCGCATCTGCTCCATTGCATCCGGTTTCATGGTTGCGGACGCGGGGAAAAACATTTTGACAAAGGAATTTTCCCCTCCTCCGAACATCATGGCAAAGAGACTGGTATCCAGCTGTGTCGGATAGTATGCGGCCCAGTTGGTAACGGAGTGCTCTTCGGCACGCTGAGGATGCCCGTGATCAACGGCGGCAATTCCGGAAAGAACAAATTTTTCCGGAGTGTGGCATCCTCCGTTTGCCGTCATGATTCCATTTCCCTTTCCATTGTGGTACATCATAATCATGCGTTCCGGGTCATGCTTGCGGATCAGTGCGATGCATTCATCCATGTAACGGGAAACCGCATTTTCCCGATATGCAATCCAATCCAGCCAGAGGCGATTGGATGCCTTGGTTTTCGGATAAGGCGGCATAATGCTTTCCCTGTTCTGAAAGCGTGTTTTCCATGCCTTGTTCAACGCATCAAGCGAACCATATTGTTTCAGCATGGCGGATCGGAATCCTGACAGCGTAAACGGATCAAACCCTTCGTACCAGTCCTTGTAGGGCGCTTCAAAGGGATGTTCGATCAGAATATAATAACTTTGAAGAGCCGGATGGTTCCGGAAACGCAGAACAAGATTTTCCAGAAATTTCTTTGAGGCTTTCCGGATGACCGGCGAATGATAGGTGTTCAGCCTTGCCCCGTGAAACAGATAGGTGTTGTGACCGAAGATCCTTCCCTCGGGATTCTGCGTGAAATGGGATGGAACCCACTCCGGTGCATCCATACTGATCTGAAGCTGAATCTTCATTCCGCGCTTTGCCGCATGGTCAAGAGCCGCCTCTGCCGGACGAAAATCATAGGTCCCGGGCAGACGTTCCGTTCGGGACCAGGGGAGACGGACTTCAAAATCTCTGGAAACGGAGGAGGTT
>CASEYW010000040.1 GCA_949292215.1 uncultured bacterium | reverse complement strand
GGATCCGGAGCCCGCACCTGGAAATCACCGTGGCCGGAAGGACAACAGCGGGATTATGGATACATCAGTGATCTGATCCGTCAATATTGAATTTCGGCTCTTGTCGGGCTCGCTGAAATTTCCAGCGAGCTTGGCATACTAAAGACAGGGGAAAATATATCAAGCATAGAGGGAGACAACCTTCTTCTGTATCAGGCCTCAATCAGGAGTAATGGTCGCTATACTCCTCTGATTGTAATATTTTCATAGCCATCCCATAGAAAAAGGAAATGTTGAAAGTTGTTATGGGAAAAAGGAATAATACAGCGATTATGAAATGAAAGAGGCTGATTCTCAAAAATGTGATACTGTAAAATAAGGCATCGGCTCTGACGGTTTGAGTCATGCAGACAGTAAAAACATCTCAAAGGAATTTTGTTATGCGTGAAACAAAGGAGGCATGGAAGAATGAAACGTCTGGAAGGAATTGTCACGCCGATGGTCACGCCGCTGACGGCGGATGGAAAAGTGGATGTTGAAGGCATCGGGCGTCTGACGGAACATTTGATCGCGGGAGGCGTGGCGGGGCTCTTTCCGCTCGGGACAACCGGAGAGGGGCCGATGTTCCCGATGGAACAGCAGAAGGAGGTCTGCCGGGCGGTCTGCCGGTTTGCCCGCGGGCAGATCCCAGTGCTTGCCGGAATCGGCTCCGCATCGCCGGAAGAGTCGATCGCGCTGGGACAGGCCGCAGCCCGGATCGGTGCGGATCTCGTGGTCCTGCCGCCCCCCTGCTATGTGCCGCTGACGGAGGAGGAGATTCTTGCGTTCTACCGACGGGTGGCCTCGGAGGTGCCGCTACCGCTTTTTGTGTACAACATGCCGTCGATGGTCAAGACGGACCTGAGTGTTTCCCAGATCCTGCGTCTGGCGGAGATCCCCGGAGTTACGGGGTACAAGGACTCCTCCGGGAATATGAATACGTTCCATGAGGTGCTCTTTGCGTTGAAGGACCGTCCGGATTTCTCCCTGTTCGTCGGACCCGATACGCTGATGGCAGAGTCGGTGCTCTTCGGCGCGGCGGGAGGGGTGAACAGCGGATCGAATCTGTTTCCCGGGATCTTTGTGAACTGCTGGATGGCGGCTCGGAACGGAGATCTTGAAAAGATGAGACGCTGTCAGGAGAAGATTGTCAGGATTCAGAAACTCTACCATTGTCCGCGAGGGTCCTCCGCCGTGGCGGAAGCGCTGAAAATCGGGCTCCAGATCCGGGAAATCTGCCGGAACACGCTTCTGGCACCGCATTCGCCGGTCCCGCAGGAGGTGGAGAAGAGAATCGCCGAGCTGATGAAAGAGGTCGAAGAGGAGTGAAATCCAGTCGGATTCCGGTTCGCAGAGGGAAAGATTTTCCTGATAATTTCGTCATCTTTCTTAAAATTTGCGGTTTTGAAAGCATTTTATCCAACAAAAATCAATGAAAAATCAGTGTCGTCCCATAATTCTTTGAAATAGCCATTTTTACCACCCTATTTGAGCTTGCGTCGATTGTTTTCTAAAGTATGCGCCCAGCGAGCCCCATGGTGAGGAGGAAGAGGGATTTTTTTGAGTGGGAATTTACCAAAAAGATGAATGCCGTCGGGCTATGATGACCGCCCGACGGCATTCCCCTCTTC
>CASEYW010000039.1 GCA_949292215.1 uncultured bacterium | reverse complement strand
GATTGATGTTCCTCGGATCCTCCTGTTGTAATATTGCAGAAAATTCCACCTTTGCAAGGCCACTGGACTTTGCATGCAGATTAAACCCAAGTTTCCACGCTTTTGCGGAAGCGTGCGCTACCGAAACGCTGGGCGCATACGGAGAAATGTTTTTTATAAAGAACTCTTTTGCTGAATGAGTGATCGTTGGCTATCGGCGAGAATGTTATTTTCATGAATTGTACTTCTGGTGCCGGCGGCGGAAGGTGTGCGGGGTAATTCCGAAATGACGCCGGAAAAGACGAATGAAATAACAGGCATCCTGAAAACCAACAGTTTCCGCAATGGAAAATACACTGGAGTCCGAGTCTTTCAAAAGACATTGCGCCTCATTCAAACGCAGACGAAGAATATGTTGATAGGGAGAATCTCCGAAAAATTTTTTCCAGTAGCGATAGAAGGATCGTTCCGAAAGCCCCAGTTTTTCTGCAAGACTTGCCAGGTCGATCTGATTCCTGTAGTGTTTCTGAAGATAAGAGGCCGCCTGAAAAATTTTTTCTCTGCAAGGAATATTTTTTTCATGCGTTTCACCGCGTTGCTTGAACAGTTCTTCCAGAAGTTGAAAGGAGAGAATATCGATTCGTTCTGCAGCATAAGGGGTCCGTGAAATTTCCGTCAGATTGCGCAGTTCGGAAAGGAGCTCTCTGATCGTCGGTTCCAGAACAATATTCCATAGGAAAGGCGGTGCAGAAAAGGAATTCCCGGAAAGAATCAGAAAATCTGGAATCGAATAGATCAGATGAAACGCGGATCTGTCTCCGCAAACCGCATTTTTGTGCGGGACTCCCGGTGCTTTGATGATGACATGGGGAAAGGAACTTCTGTAGAGACACCCTCCCATATGATCTTCCGCAAATTTTTCCGTGGAGGAAAGACGGATGCAGAATTCAATTTTATCCGTATACATATAGGAAGATGTCCTGGGAAGTGTGTGATCCGTAAAACCAAACGCCATGACTTGATACGGGAACGGAAACTTTCTCGGGACATCTTTCATATCAATGTGAATGTAATGCATTTTCTGCATAGGTCCTGGGATGTTTCCTCTTCTGTTGTTGGAGAAAATACTCTCTGTTTACGAATTGTCAAGGGCGGGGAATCTCATGGTTTGGAAAGATCGGGATCTTTATTGGAGATATTTCCAGAACGGATCCAGAGAACGATCCCGGATCAGTTTTTCATAGATGCCACGAACTTCTTCAAGCGTTTGGGCCGGAAACAGGATGACATGGAGAGATGAGAATTCGCCGTTGGCAAACGTTTTTTCCGATCCGGGACGAATATATCCCAGAAGCCAGTTCCCTTTGTTGCGAATTGGAGTGTTTGCAAAAAGTCTGCGATTTTTGTTTTCCAGATCCGCACTGATGATTCCCCAGGTTCGTCCGGTGGGATCGGTATAGAGAAAATAATTTCCGGATGAGGTGGCTTTGGCTTCCGTGGGTTGACCATCGACTTTCACGAGGCCTTTTTCTGTCGGCATTTCCGGGCAGTTTTTTGCGGAAAAGCTGAAAGATTGATTCAAGTTTGTTTTTTCCGGACTCGTGTTGAACAGACGCATCCGTATGAACATTCCCGGAAAATCTTTTTTGAAACAATAATCCGCTTCTTCCCGTACGACTGCACCGAATCGGTGTTCGAACGGTTTGGATTTCCATTGAAGAATGAGAACATCTCCATCGTTGCGGAGAATTTTGACGGATTCTGTTTGAATCCCTGTTTTCGGGAAGGGGTGAATAACCGGGAAAAAGTTCTCGTTTTTCAAAGCTCCTTTCTGATGAAGTTTGAGTCCAAGCCATTTCCAGAGAGTAACGGACATGCCATCTGTTTCGATCTGGAACTCATTTTGTTTTTCCGTGACGCTGGGGAAGGCTCCAAG
>CASEYW010000038.1 GCA_949292215.1 uncultured bacterium | reverse complement strand
GTTTCCGGGAACCGGTCTCTTTTTTCTTCCGCCGCGGGAAAAAGCTCTCGCCGGACCGGGAATGCGGAAAATTTCCACAGCCATCCCATAGGAAAAGAAAAAGTTGAAAGATGATGGTTCTGGATGCAACTTATATTTCAGGACGGCAGTGTCTACTTTTCTATCAACAGGGGGTTGACTTTTTTGCGGCTTCGTGCTATAATTAAACATAAGCAGAACTTTACAAACAAATACTAACAGGAGCCATATGTCGGCAATTGGAACATCGGAATACATGAAGATCCGTCGGTACGTGATGAACCTGATTCTCCACGCGGGGAAAGATCCGGTTCAGATACCGACGATCAACGAACTTTCGGAAAAATTCGGTGTGAGCCGCCCGACGATCAGCAAGGCCATGAAGGAACTTACCTCGGAAGGCTACATCATCGGCCGGCGCGGAATCGGCTCGTTCACCAATCCCGCCAAAATATCCCCGTCATCGTTCGGACGGCAACTGCCGCTGATCGGAATTTCCCTCGGCAACGGCCTGATGGTTCACTTGGACAAGTATTACGGCAATATTCTTGCGGAACTTCTGAAAAAAATCGTCGCAATGCCTGCGATCGTTCATCTCGTTTCAACCGGAAGTTCCGATAAAAAGCAAATTATCTGTGATATTATGAATGAACAGCTCGACGCTCTGGTCGTCGTCGACGGAAATTCATTTGTCAGCGATTTGCGCGAGAAGGGCTTGAAAGTGGTCACGACCACGGAAACTCATTGGCTCACACCTGGCTCGGTCTCTCCGGACTATGACGCATGGGGGTATCTCTGCGGAAAGCAGCTTCTGAAAGAGAACCGCCGGAACATCGTATTCCTGCACGACGAAAAGCCGTGGAATGCCGCTTACGACGGCTTCCACCGCGCATTCCGCGAAGCCGGAACCCATCTGAACGAGAAATTTTTCCTGAAAGATTACCGCACATCTCTGACGGAACTGAAAAACATGGTTCATTACGGAGTGCGCATCGATGCAGTTGTCGACACGCTGTGGGTGAACAATGAAGTCGCGGACATCCTCATGGAAGAGAATCCGGAGCTTGCGAAAACCTGCGCTCTTGTACACAATCTCAGCTCCGAACCGCAAACCGCCGGATTTCATGAAATCTGTTATGAAATCCCCTTTGAGAAGATCGCGGAAGAGACACTGAAACTGCTCCTTCTTCAGTTCTCCGGCGACAACACCGGAATGGACATCCGCAAAATTCCCATGGAAATGATCATAAGATGACTCAACAAAAAAAAAGGACGGAATCACCAATGAAACCAAAAAATCCTCACCCGGCGAAGGAAAAGAACAAGAGCAAAATCAACAGATTTACGCTCATAGAGCTTCTTGTCGTAATTGCGATCATAGCAATTCTTGCAGGCATGCTCCTGCCGGCGCTGAACAAGGCAAGAGCCAAGGGATACGCCATCTCCTGCACCTCGAATCTGAAACAGGCGGGGCTCCTGTTTGCGGGGTACGCAAGCGATTTCGAAGATTTCCTTCCCCCGCAGCGTTCCTCTTCCACCGCCTCGGACTGGAACTATGCATGCACCTATTTCTGGCAAGAAAACAAACTCGCGCCAAAAACCGTTTTCAAGTGTCCGGCAGCCCCGAAATATGAAATTAACCAGTTCAACCAGGACTACGCCTTTCACACCGGTTACTATTCCGACAGCACCGCTTTCCGTATAAAGATACCGAAAGTAAAACAGCCTTCCAAAAAAGTTTTCTTTCTCGACAGCTATCTCAACACCGCGGACGGCTTTTCCACCGAACGCGGGGGATACATGTTTGAAATATACGCCTATGAGACATTTCTGAATGGAGGCGGACGACCGGCGTCACGGCATTTCAGCAGGGCAAACCTTCTGCACCTCGACATGCATGTCGAAACCTCTCCGGTGTTTTATTCGCAGCACGTGCAGGACGACCCGTTCTTCACTCTGAACGGAACGTTCTGGGAAATCAACAAAACCCGCTGGTTCCCCACACACTAACATTTGAAAAGGGAAAATATCATGAACTGCAGAGTGTTCACCCTCGGAGCGGCGTTGATCGCCTGCTCGGTCTGCGCCGATACGAAAGCGACTTTCGCCAACGCAATACCGTTCCGGAATTTCCGGGAGAGAATCGACTGGTCCTGGAACGGGGCATGGAAAAAATCCGATTTCGACCGCGAAACAATCTCCCTCAACGGATTCTGGAATTTTCATCCGGCCTCCGCAAAGGATGAAAAAATGCCGGAGCCCTGCGACTTCTATTTCCGTGTTCCCGCCCAAAGCAAGGGCGGCGCAATCGGTCACTTCATCCGCTATAAAGACGGACGCGCCGTCAATACCTTCAACGGCAAAACGACAGGCTGGAATATGCCGATGGAGTATCTGTTCTATCGCCGCACAATCGACATTCCCGCAAAAAAACGATTCGCCGGCAAACACCTCTGGATCAACATCGAGCAGATCGTCTGCAAAAGTTTTGAACTTCGGATAAACGGACATCCCGTTCCGGTCCCGAAAGGATTTTCCGCCGGACGGCTCGACGTCGACAAGTTTTTGAAGTTCGGGGAACAGAACGTTTTTGAATTCAATTTGAATCTGGAAGGCGATCCGCAGAAGGTCACCGGAGGACTCGTCGGAGCGATAAATCTGGAGATCATTCCGGTAAAGAATCTCGGCGAACCCGCCATCTACACGCTTCTCGACGCGAAAAAAATCGACATCGAGTTCTTCAACCGGACCGCGGAGTTCAGCGGAGCCTCCGCCGTTTTTGAAATCAGCGATGCGAAAACCGGGGAAAGCGTTTACATAAAGACTCTTCCGCTGAAGGACCGCGTGACGCTGGATTTCGTTACGCCGAAACTTTGGAGCCCGGACTCTCCGAACCTCTATTACCTGACCATCTCCGCAAAGGATAAAAACGGAAAGCCCATTGAAAAACTCCGCCGCCGTTTCGGCTTCCGCGAGTTCAAAGTCTCCGGCGGGAATTACCTGCTGAACGGAAAGCCGGTTTTCCTGCGCGGCGATACCAATGTTTTTTCAGCCTCCGACTGGACTCCGGCCTGGAAGCGCACCGGGGATTATTTCCGGAAATATTTTCGCCATCTGAAAGACATGAACATGAATTTCTGCTACAGCCACGGCTCCATCTTCCCGGAATTCTACGATATTGCGGATGAAGAAGGCATTCTG
>CASEYW010000037.1 GCA_949292215.1 uncultured bacterium | reverse complement strand
CCACGAGGAGCTCAATGAGTGTGAACCCACGATTCTTACGTTTTGCTGTCATTTTTTTTGTCTCCTTTTTAATGACTTGGCGTTTAAAATTCTTTTAAATAATCCACGAATGTTATGGCTACATTATAACACATCTTTTGCTATTTGACAACCCCCGAATGAAAGAAATTCTAAAAAAAATTGCTTTTTTTCTCTGAAATGAGTGGTAACTGCCTGTTTTTTAAAAAAGTTGTAAGAATTTATTGTTCATATTTTTATACTTTTATTTTTCCAGATTCCTTGAATTTTGGATTTTCATTGCTACATTCATCCTGTGTTCGTCAGGGACGATGGCAACCAAGAGAGAAAGGAAGAACAATGGATAGACAGGAAATTGCTTCAAAGAAGCTTGCAGCGGGATTGCTGGGGATTTTTCTCGGGAGCCTGGGAATTCATAAATTTATCCTCGGGTATCAGAGTCAGGGGATCATCATGCTCCTTGTGAGTTTGTTTACTTGTGGAATCGGTGGTACCATTATGGGAATTATCGGTTT
This sequence comes from uncultured bacterium, assembly GCA_949292215.1. Classification (GTDB taxonomy): domain Bacteria; phylum Verrucomicrobiota; class Lentisphaeria; order Victivallales; family UBA1829; genus UBA1829. The sequence continues at coordinate 8,007 of CASEYW010000037.1, read as the reverse complement.
GATTGAAGGCGTCATCTATCTTACCATGCCGGATGAAGTCTTCTATGATACTTATATTGTGAATAAAAAAGGCTGGTTTTAAGCGTTTTATCCTTTCTGTTTCAGCAATGCTTCCGCGAGTTTGACTCCGTCGAGCGCAGCGGAAACGATTCCTCCCGCCATTCCTCCGCCTTCGCCTCCGATGTAAAGGTGGCGCATGGAACTTTCCAGCGTTTCCGGATTCCGAAGAAATCGGACAGGACTGGATACTTTCGTTTCCATTCCGATCAGAGTTCCGGAACGGAGAAAACCAGGAGCCAGTTTGTCGAAATGCTTCAGCGCCTGGTCCAGAGCCGAGCGGATCGGTTCGGGAACAAGCAGGTCAAGGCGTTCCGGCTTCAGGCCGAGCCGATAACTGCTGTTCCTGGGAAGAGAGCCAGATCTGTGGAGCAGGAAATCCCGGATTGTTTGTGCTGGAGCTGTATAGTCGCCTCCGCCGGCCTGAAATACTTTTTCCTCCAGCATGTTCAGAAATGAAAATGCCTCTTCGGCGCTGGAAAACGTTTCCGGAGGGATGGTTGATATGACTGCGGAGTTGGCAAATTCGCCATCCCGCGCCGATCTGCTCATGCCGTTGGTCGAGAGTGTGCGATGGCGACAGGCTGCGGGGATGATTTCTCCTCCGGGACACATGCAGAACGTTGTCGCCCCCTGGATGCTTCCGTTTCCTCTGGAGGAAAACAGATATTCCGCGGCTCCCAGGGCCGGGGAGGGGATTTCTGTTCCATATTGTGTTTTGTTGATGAAGCTCTGCGGATGTTCCACCCTGCAGCCGAGCTGAAAGCCTTTCAATGAGGTTTCCACTGCTTTTGACAGGGAAAGGATCAGCTCTCTGGCGCTGTGTCCGCAGGCGATGATCGCCGCCGGGCCGTCCAGCGGTTCGCCCGTCGAGAGGACCAGTTGGCGGAAAGAACCGGCATCTCCTTTGACTCCGACGACTTCAGTATCCCAGAGAAAGTGCCCGCCGAGTCCGATTATACGGTTCCGGATGGCGGCAATGATTTCCGGGAGACGGTCGCTGCCGATGTGCGGATGGCTGTGGTAAAGAATTTCGCCCGGTGCTCCGGCTTCGACAAAGGCATTCATGACGCAGCGCATTCGTTCATCACGGACCCGGGTGTACAATTTGCCGTCTGACCAGGTTCCTGCCCCGCCTTCTCCGAAGAGAAGATTGCTGTGCGGATTCAGTTCTCTGGTCTGGAAGAAGCGGTCAATATCCTGTTTTCTGCGGATGACGTCGCGCCCGCAGTCGATGACGATCGGATCGGCTCCGGCTTCTGCCAGGACGAGCGCGGCGAAGAGTCCGGCTGGTCCGCTTCCCACGACAAGCGGATTGCGGAGATGATTTCTGTTTTCTGGCACATGCCATTCCGGAGAGGGTTCTCCGGCAGGAGTGACAGGATGCCGGGGAACGACTCCATCCCGGAGCTCCGCCGTAATCTGATAAAGAATTTTGACCAGCGGTTTTCTCCGTGCGTCGAGACTCCTCTTCCGGATTGCATAGGAAAGAATGTCTTCTTCCGGGACTCCGCAGACAGTTGCGATCCGGGGAGTCAAGAGGGAGTCGATGTCTGCGGGAAGAGGCCGCGCATCCAGTTCCAGTCCGACTTCGACTTTCATTTATTTCTCCATGGATTTCAGCGGCGGCAGCGAAAATGCTGCACGGATGCGGTTGGCTTCCGTCCAGAGCACGGGATCCCTCCAGAGAAGTCTGGCAAGTCGCGAAGGACTGATCTCCAGTGCGGTGGCAGCTGCCTTCAAATCGCCTTCCTGGAATTGGAAACGGTCCAGAAGTTTTGCTGCCCACAACGGATAAGCTGAGTTGTGCAGAGAGGTTGCGATTTCCCCGATGCGGAATCCGGAATCCGGAGGAAGACGGTGCGAAAGGGCGATCTTCATCCGAAGCGCTTTCAGAGCGTGGCGTCGGTTTTCATGCTGACTGCGGCTTTCCGCTGAAGTGACAACAACTCCGCTTGGTTCATGACTCAGCCTGACCGCTGACGAGGTCTTGTTGACTTTCTGACCGCCGTTTCCGGATGCTTTGCGGAACTCCAGTTTGCAGTCCCGGAGGAGGAGATCGTCGGGGGCCGTGAGCCACTCATCTCTCATAGCTCTTCGTCTCCGTCGTCATCCCGGTCGACCCGGTAGGGGCGGATTCTGACTTTCCTCCCGCTTTTGGTTTTGGTAAACACCAGTTCTCTGCGTTTGCGTTCCTTGAGAATCAGACGCACGGGCATGCCGGTGAATTCAAAGGCTTTCCGGAGGTATTTTTCCAGATAGGTCTTGTAGTGATCCGCGCAAAGAGCGGGATCATTGACGAACAACTGGAAGGTCGGCGGCGGATTGGAAACCATGGTCCCATAATAGACCTTGAACGGTTTTGTGCCGAGAACCGGCGGAGCTGTTTTTTCGAAGGCATCTCCAATTACGCGGTTGACCATGGCTGTGGATATCTTGACTGCCATCTGTGCGCGGAGCTCGGCAATGGCTGCGTAGAGCTCCTTGAAGTTGTAGCCGCTGACGGCGCAGATGAATACGACCGGAGCATACGACATGAACGGGAGTGTGTAGCGGATCTCAGCAAGAACATCCTTCTGTTTTTTCCCGGAGCAGGTGTCCCACTTGTTGGAAACGATGATGCAGGGCTTGCCGGATTTCTGGATCATTGCCGCGATGGTTTTGTCCTGCGCGGTGACGCCGTCCATGGAGGATTCGACGACAAAGAGGACCATGTCGCAGTTTTCGAGCGTTTCCTCCGCCCGCATCATGCTGTAACGTTCGACAGCTCCGTCGATTTTGGATTTCTTCCGGAGCCCGGCGGTGTCGACAAGAAGGGCCGGGACTTTTTCCCCGTCGCCGCAGTCAAGCGTGAATTCAACGTCGATTGCGTCGCGGGTCGTTCCGGCAATGTTGCTGACGATGACCCGTTCCTCGCCGAGAAGCTTGTTGACCAGTGAGGATTTCCCGACATTGGGGCGTCCCATGACGGCAATTTTCAATCGGGGCAGCTCCTGTCCCGGTGCGGTGGCATCGAAGTCTTCCAGCGCTTTATCCATCATCTGCGCGATTCCGCGGCGGTGCAGGGAGGAGACCTCGAAAACCTGTTTGAATCCGAGACGGTCGAACTCTCCGAGATGGGGTGTCGGTACGTCTCCGTCCACTTTGTTGATGACCAGAATGATCTCTTTTCCTGTCGATCTCAAGCGGATTGCAGCTTCCTGGTCCAGTGCGGTGAGTCCGGCAGTTACATCGACGACGAACAGAATGACATCGGCGTCGGCGATTGCCACTTCCACCTGTTTCTCAATGGATTGATCCCAGAAATCGACACCGCGTTTTTCTCCTTTTCCCATACCGAGTCCGCCGGTATCGACAAGTCGGAAACGGCGCCCGCCGATGACTCCGGTCGAGGAGACGCGGTCACGGGTTACGCCGCTGTCGAAATGGACGATCGCCTGCCGCTTCTTCAAGATGGAATTGAACAGGGAAGACTTCCCGACGTTGGGACGGCCCACAATCGCGATGGTCGGCAGCAGATTGCGAGCAGCGGATGTTTCTTCACTCATTTTCCTTTTTCTCCTCCTTTTTCCCGGGGTGACAGATCCCTTCCACAAGGCTGAAACACCACAGGATGATTACTATTCCGAAGCAGATGGCTGTTTTTACCGGTTCAAATTCCACTTCGATGGTGCCGGACGGGTCCGCAAGCAGATTCTCCGCCGTCCGATACAACGGAAGAAGCGCAAAATACGCTCCCGCCAGAAAAAAGAGAACCGAGAACAGCAGAATTACCGATCCCAGAATCCATCTTCCGGCAAAAAGCTGGCCGAGCCCGGGCAGGCACAGATTCATGGTTGTGATAAATCCTTTTCCCCGGGCCATGACCGCTTCCTTTTATCTCAGTTCCACACCGAGTCCGTGCTGGAGCTTGGCGCGGATTTTCTCATAGGTTTTATTGACTTCATCGTCTGTCAGAGTGCGTTCCTGGCTGCGGAAGGTCAGGGAGTACGCCATGCTCTTTTTGCCAGCGCCGATGCTGTCGTTCGTGAAGATATCGAAGAGCTGAATGTCAACAAGATTCGGCATCTTGGCGCGTTTGATGAAGCTGATGACCGTTTCATTCTCCATGTCGGCGGGGGCGATGAACGCAACGTCTCTCGTGGTGGCGGGGAACTGGGAGAGCGGCTGGTAGTAGACCGGTTTTTTCGAAGCAGTCAGCAGGTTGTCCAGCTGCATGACACAGAGATAAAGCGGGGTCTGGAGACGCATTCCCCTGGTCAGTTCCGCTGCCGCGCGGCCGAAGATTCCTGCGCTTTTGCCGTCGAGAATCAGTTCCGCGCACTCCCCTTTGATGAAACGGGAATCTTCCGCCGATTTGAAGGCGTAGTGCGGATTTCCACGCTCTTCCAGAAAGGTTTCGAGAAGACCTTTCATATCATAGAAATCGTACAGTTCGGTCCGTTCTCCGGAGAAGCGTTCGGGATGGCGCTGTCCGGTCAGGGCAATCATGACCTCTTCGCGCTCCTCAGGGAATTTCTGCGGATTTTTGCAGAAGACGTGTCCGATTTCAAACAGTGCAAGATTCAGATTCTTCCGCGCAATGTTATGGCGGATGACATTCAGCATTCCCGCCAGCAGAGAGGGGCGCATCACAGCAAGATCAAGACTGATCGGATTGACCGGACAGACAAGATCCTCTTTCGTGAAGCGGGTGTCAAGCAGAGCGCTCTTTTCATCAATCATGCTCTGGCAGACACATTCATAGAGCCCTGTGCTGACGAGGGCGTCACGCACCGCGTCGACTGGAGCGAAGGTATCCTTGGAGAACATGGCGCAGCGTACCGCGCGGACCGGGACATCGGGCAGTTTGTCGAGTCCATGGATTCGTGCAACCTCTTCCGCCAGATCCGCTTCCATGGTTACATCCATGCGGTAGGTCGGAGGAATCACGTAGCAGGATTCCTCGTTGACCGGCTCCACCTCCATGCCGAGTTTGGAGAAGATCGTTGCCATGGCAAGATTGGAAACTTCCATTCCGAGCAGACTGCGGATGCGGGCATAGCGGCAGAGGATGCGCGGCTGCGGAGCCGGGGGAAGGGCTACTTCCACCAGCGGAGAGACAAGGGTTCCGCCGGCAAGTTCAAGAATCAGATGTGCAGCTCTGGCGCTGGCCTTTTCCACCATGCCGATGTCGGCGCCGCGTTCATACCGGTGTGAGGCTTCGCTGGAAAGATTGAGTTTGGCTGAGGTCGCGCGGACACTCGATTTGTTAAAGAAGGCACTTTCCAGGACAACTTCATGCGTCGTGTCAAGAACGCCGCTGTATTCTCCGCCCATGACGCCGGCAATTGCAATCGGTTTTTCGGTATCGGCGATGACGAGCATGTCGCTGTTCAGATCGTAGGATTTACCGTCGAGTGCCGTGATTTTTTCGCCGTTGTTTGCGCGGCGGACGATGATTTTGCCGTCCTTCAGCAGGGAGCGGTCGAAGACGTGAAGAGGAACTCCGAGTTCCATCATGACGTAGTTCGTGATATCGACGATGTTGTTGATCGGGCGGATACCGATTGCCTGAAGCCGTTTCTGCATCCATTCCGGGCTCTCCTTCACCGTGACGCCGCGGATGACCCGTGCGGTGTATTTCGGGCAGAGATCCTGGGCGGTCACCTGAACGAGTCCATCGAATTCGCCGGTCGGGGGAACTTCCGGCAGCTGGATGCACGGGAATTTCAGTTCTCCGCCGCAGAGTGCGTAGATATCGCGTGCGACTCCCCAGTGGGAGAGCCAGTCCGGACGGTTCTGGGTCAGTTCAAGATTGTAGACTGTGTCGCCTTTGAACAGTTCCGCAACAGATAATCCGAGTTTTGTCTCCGGGGGCAGAATCAGAAGACCGTCATGGTCGTTGCTGAGTCCGAGTTCGCGGGCGCTGCACATCATGCCGAAGGATTCGACTCCGCGCAGTTTGCCCTTGCCGATCTTGAAATCCTTTCCGCCTTCGGGGTCCTTGAAGACTGTTCCGATGGTTGCGAGTGGAACAATGTTGCCTGCGTCGCAGTTCGGGGCGCCGCAGACGATCTGAAGTACCTCTCCGTTTCCGGGATCGACCCGGCAGACGGAAAGATGATCGGAATTCGGATGCTTTTCACGGGAGAGAATCTTCGCCGTGATCACCCCTTCCGGCACGGTGGCAGTCGAGAGAATCTCCTCGACCTCCAGTCCGGTACGGGTCAGAATATTGGCAAGTTCGACTGGACCAACGTTCAAGGTAACGTAATCCGCAAGCCAGTTAAGAGAAACTTTCATGATGCGTGTCCTTTCAGAATAAATTAGAACTGTGCCAGGAAGCGGATGTCGTTGTCGGAGAACATGCGGAGGTCCTCGATGCGGTGCTTGATCATCGTCAGGCGCTCAATGCCCATGCCGAATGCGAATCCCTGGCAGGTTTCCGGATCGTAGCCGACGTTTTTCAGAACGTTCGGATTGACCATTCCGGCTCCGGCGCATTCAATCCAGCCGGTGTTTTTGCAGACTTTGCAGCCTTTCCCGCCGCACATTACGCAGGTGAAGTCGCACTCCACGCTTGGTTCCGTAAACGGGAAGAAGCTCGGGCGCATGCGGACACTGATTGTTTCACCAAAGAATTCCGCGGCAAAAGTCATGAGGGTGCTTTTCAAATCGGCAAGAGAAACGGCTGTATCAATATAAAGCCCTTCGATCTGATGAAAGTGAACGCCATGGGTGGCATCGGGTGTATCGCGCCGATAGCAGCGTCCCGGGGCAACGATCCGGACCGGAGGCTTCTGCGCCAGCATTGTCCGGATCTGGACCGGTGAAGTATGGGAGCGCATCAGGCGTCCATCTTCAAAGAAAAAGGTATCCTGCAGACTGCGGGACGGGTGATCCGGCGGAGCATTCAGCGCATCAAAATTGTTGAAGACCGTTTCAATTTCCGGTCCGCCGGTGGCAAGAAAGCCCATCCGGCGGAAGATGGCGCAGCACTCGTCGAAGGTCTGGCTGATCGGATGTTTTCTGCCCGCATGCCATTTCCGTCCGGGGAGTGTGACATCAAGCTGTTCCGCATCGGCGTTTCCTGCTCCGGCGAGGGTCTCCCGGGCATTTTCAATCATGGTGAGCAGAGTCTGTTTTGCATCGTTGAAGGCTTTTCCCGCCTCGCGTTTCTGTTCAGGAGGGATTTTCCCCATAAGAGGACCGAGGGCGGTGAATGCCCCGTTTCTGCCGATGGTTTTCGCGCGGACCGCTTCAACATCGGATTCGGTTTTGGCGGAAGCCAGGGCTTGTCTGGCTTCTTCGACGATGCTTTGAATTTTTTCCAGCAGTTCCATTTTCATATCCTGTTTCTGTTAATGTTTTGACTGCATCTTCTCCGGAAACGGCATTGATTCTGGTCGGCTCCGGAGAAAACGCATTCGGTCGGAAAAGCAAAACGCGCGGCACTCTTTCTGGAAAAGAGCCCGCGCGGGTGTCCGTGGTCAGACGAATGTTCAGCAGGCTGCTTTTGCTTTTTCAAGCAAAGCGGTAAACGCTGCCGCATCGTTGACAGCCATGTCGGCAAGGACTTTGCGATTCAGAGTAATTCCGGCTTTTTTGAGGCCGTTGATGAATTTGCTGTACGTGAATCCCTGCTGACGGCATGCCGCATTGATACGGATGGTCCAAAGTCCTCTGTACTGACGCTTTTTCTGTTTGCGTCCGATGTAGGCGTTTGCATCCGCTTTATCAATGGCGTCGTAGACTGTACGGATCTGTTTGCTGCTCGCACCGTAGAACCCTTTGGCGCGATCCAACGCTCTGTTACGGCGTTTTCTGGAAGGTACTGCGCATGTGACTCTCATGATTTATCTCCTTTTGTTCCGGCTCAACCGTAGGGAAGAGCTTTTTTCAGACGCTGGGCTTGGCTGGAAGGAAGCATTCCGTCAGCTCTCATCTGACGTTTTTTCTTTCCGCCTT
>CASEYW010000036.1 GCA_949292215.1 uncultured bacterium | reverse complement strand
TGGTCAGTTCGTGATACCAGCTGACCCGCCGGTCTGCGGCATATTCGATTGCAAGTCCTATGGCTCCCTGAATCCGCGCATTGTCAAACCGGATATCTCCCAGCACATAGTTGTAGCGACCTTCACGATTGGCCGGGTCCAAAGAGGAAACAGTCCACGAAATGACTTTTGCCGGTTTTCCGGAAATGAGAACATTCCGGTTACCGGACTGTTCCATCCGGACATTGCGCCCCTGTCGGAATACCGTCTTATTCAGGGGAGAGGACGCATCAAAGAGCACCTTTCCCTCCTTCAGACGCAATCCGGTGGGAATGCGCTTCAACTCAATGGAATTCTGTCCGGAGACACAGAGTCCTGCAACCAGAAGAGCGGCGGCGAAAAAAGCGATTCTCATAATTGAAGTTCCTTATTCATCAATTTTTGTAAAAAGTGCCTGATAGTAAGTGCAGTTGTCAGAAGAGCTTGTCGAGGTTCTTCCGCCCATCATCATGAAAAATTTGATATTCGTTCCATGACCGTCGAACATCACATAATTTCCGGAACTCAGATGGGGAAACGCCAGCTGGTAAACGGAGGTTTCCGGCATGGGCGCTGTCGGAGCGGCAACCGCATAGGAATCAATTTTCACACCGTTGTCGGCATCGGCAAAATCAACGACTCCGGAAGGACGCTTCAATTTGGAAAGCTTTCTTATGGTATGAGACGCGGAAATGGGATTCCCGGTGTCGCCCAGCCAGCCGAATCGGACGTTTCTGGTAAGATTGGTTGCCGGATTTCCCTTTGCGTTCAGCGGATTTCCCGCACAAACCCGGCTCATGTTACGGTCACGCGGAAATTTTCCCAGCGAGGTATCGTACACATAGAAACCAGGGAATTTCATGTAGGGAGTCAAACGGAACGCCCAGCCATATCTGCCGTTTTCATTTCCGGGAGAATAGGTCGGATCGCTGTCATTATTTGCCATCCGCGAAGGAAGAATCCAATCCTCGTAATCCAGAGAGTATTGGGCAGAAGCCAATCCCAGACTCTTCTGTTTGGAAAGGCATTCGATTGAAAGCCCTTTTGCACGGGCACTGTTCAGTGCAGGAAGAAGAATCGCTGTCAGGATGGCAATGATCGCAATTACAACCAGAAGCTCTATAAGAGTAAAAATTGTCTTTCTCATATTCCTATTTCTCCCTGTTTTTCTATTCTGTTTTCATTTTAACATAAGACGGCGAAAAAACAATAGGCATTCCTGCGAAATAAATCATAAAAAAACGACTTTTCTTTTCTGACATGTCTCTTGATTTTCAACGGCATAAAGAATATATTCTGAAAGAAGAGCATAAAACCATAAAAAAAAGATTTTTCAGAATGCAGGAAACAATCTACAACCGGGAATATAAAAAAAACGGAATGAAAGGGATTTTCCGGAATCTGGATTCGATGGCACCCGGATTCTGTCGAAAAGTTGTATTTGCGCGCTCCTGTGCGGAAGAGTCCGGAACGCAGTATCACGATCACTTCGGAACGGGAAAACTCATGGTAATTCTTCTGCGCGGTTCTCAAACAGTGAATTATCCGGATAAGAACGGAAAGAACATCTGCATTGTTCAGCATCCGGGAAGCGTTCTTTATCTTGGGCGGGCATCTTATACCATTTCGTTCGAAAGCGATCTGGAACGAATCGGTATCTCACTTCAGGACGGAACCCGGAAAAGAGTCGGACTCTCATATCACAATCATCAGTCGGATGAGATCACGCCGTTCGTCCCGGATATTTATGCAAACGGCGATCTGGAAGACATGGAGGAACTGCGCTCTCTCTTCCATCTGCTTGAAATGCGGGGAAAAGTTCCGGAACGAACCGATCCGCTGACCTGCCGGATTCCCGGACTGATTGTTCAATGGCTGAAAGAGAAACTCTCATCCTCGCTCGACCGGAACCGTCTCCCGCCGGAAAAGACCTTTGAAATGCTGAAAAATGCTCTTGATCGCAACTTTCAGGGAGAGATCAGCAGAAAATCCCTAGCCTATGAATTTTCACTCAGCGAAGATTACATTACACGGCTCTTCAAACGCTATGTCGGAATGGGGGTCTCGGAATATCTGACAGAACGCCGGATGCGTCTTGCTCTCCACCTCCTGCAGACGAACCGCTCTATCTCCATCCTCAAAGCCGCCGGATACTGCGGCTACGATTCGGCTGATTATTTCAGCAAAGTCTTTTTCCGTTATTGGAAAAAACTGCCGAAAGAGATCCGACGCTCGGCTCCGATGCCGGAACCATAACCCGACGGACATCGCGCAAATGCGAACGTTACTCCATCCGTTCCAGAAGCAGATTTTCCCCGCGGTGCGTTGTCAGGCGGAGACGATCTGTCTTTTCCGCCAGAACGGTTCCGGTGAATGCGTCGCACCAGCTTCCGGACACCGGAAAACGAAGTTCCAGAGGTCCGTCCCATTTACAATGCACCCCTAGCCACTGCTTTGCCTGGAATACCTGATCCCCGCGCAGCGAATAGAGATGTACTCCGGCACGCTCCGCAAAGCGACTCAGCAGAGCGGACGGCATGTTCGGAGACGAACTCCAGACGGAAGTCCATCCGGAGAACCGTTTTTCCATCAGCAGCGCTCCGTTTGCTCCCCTGCGGAACGGAATCCATGTTCCTTCGACACTCCAGCCGAGCACTTCCGCATCCGGATCTGCTCCATACAGACGCGGATTGATATTGCGCGGTGTTCCGTAACTGTATCGCATTCCGTCGATCAGCACCTCCGTGATCAGCGAGGAACGCTGTCCCTCCGCCATGACGCATCGGATTCCGGTAAGTTCGCTGCATCCGGCATCATCGAAACGACCGTTGCGGATAATGCCGGGCGCATGGAACCAGAGGATGGTCCGCCCCTCTTTTTTGAGTTCGCGGTCGATCAATTCCCGCAGGGGGTCCTCCAGAAGATGCAGATTCAGCATGATGGCGAACCGGTACTGACCCAGACGCTTCCGCCGGACCAGTTCCGGCAAATCCTCGATCCGGAAGATATCGTAACTTGCTCCGATTGCGGCAATCTCATTCAACTGCTGTTCGACCAGGGCGCCGGTCAGAAACTGGAACGTCTTTGAACAGGAGAGACTGCGATCAGAAAGGAACACGGCGATCTGCGCCGTACTCTCCTTTTTCTTCAGGTGCCGTTCGGCAAAAGCCGCCAGCCGGCCGACATTCTGCATAAGAATCGGATCATGAAACGTTCCCTCTCCGCACAAATCCATAAACCACTGCGTTCCGCCGCTGCGCCAGACGTCGAGAAAACCGCGAGTCATCATCTGCACGGACTGGTCCGCATTCAACGGCATCACGTTGTGCTCGGTGACAGATCGATGGGTTCCCGTATCGTCCTCCGCAAAATAAAGTTTTCCCGCCAGTTCCACGGAAGCAGGCAGGATTTGGGCCGTACTCACCCCTCCCGGCTGACGCGCGGAATATCCGACTGGAGCCGACAGATAATCCAAATCAGGACATTCCAATACGATCCGGTGTGCATCCTGTCCCCCCGCATAGTGCGAGATACTGTTCGCCGGAAGATTGGCATACCCGTAAAACGCGCCGAAAATCTTTTCAGAACCCAGTCCGGCAAGAATGCGTTTCACACATTGTGCCTGACGGACGACCAGAGAAGCCATCCGTTCCGAATGACAGAACAGGTAATCAATCAGAGCCTGCTCCCGCGCCGGATTCCAGAGGCTCTCCGCAGAGGGATTGAAGTTCTGAAACCGTTCCGGCGAAGGAGGTTCCACATCTTCCAGGGTCAAAGAAGAATCATTCCAGGCGATGCGGAGAGCTTCATCGGTTTGATAATGTTCCGTCAGCCAGCGACGAAAATGAACTGCCATCAGCGGATGATAGTCAGCAACCTTCGCGCCCCAGCACCAGACATGCTCCGCACAATGCCCGAAGCCGGAATGATAGCCGGCAACGGAACTGCCCCAGCGTCGTTCACAATATTCCACGGAACGGGCCAGCGCTTCCAGAGCATCGGAAATCCAGGGATCACTCCACAGAGTCACCATGTTGGAATCCTCGAATGCGTGCGTCTCCAAATTGTAAAACCGCATCAGAGAATCCGGATTCCGGGCCTTCCAGCCGTTCGAAGCATGAAGACGGAACCGGGGAATCACAAGTGCATCAGGACAGGCATTCAGAATTGTTTCCATCATGGAATCAATAAAAGCGGGAGTCATGGTTTTAAAATGAGTAGAACCATCCTCGGTGGGGGAGCCGTCGCTCATATCAATGTTGCCGATGAAGGAAAAAAAGCGGATTCCGGCATCCGCGAAATTGCGGACATCCTCCATTTGCATGTTCCGATTCCAGTGCATCAAACCGGTCACGGGAATTCCGTTCACATGGATCACGGGAACTCCGCCGCAAGGACGGACCGATGTATTCAATTTCAACATTTTCTGAACCTTTTTTTTCGATTCCATATCATACAGGGCACGATACATTCCGTCAACCGTTCCCGGCGATTTTTCGTCCGGAATTCGTTTCCGGCGTCATCCGTCCGGATTACCAGTTGTGGAACGCCTCAACATCATAGAAATCCAGCTCAGGACAATAGGGGCTCCAGGCATCCGGTGAGTCTTTCTGCCGCGACGACACGCTGACGGGCCCAAGCAGACCGCCCTCCCCCCAGCGGTCAAACACACGGATCACAACCGCATTCTTTTTCCCGAACCGGACCGCTTCGGCGGGAATCCGGTAACGCCGGATCTTCCGGTAAGGAGCGGGATCATCGGCAAAGGTTGTCGATCCGATCGGATGACCGTTCCAGTAGGTCCAGTCGTTATCGTCGATCCGAACGGCAACAAACTCAAGTTCCCGGTTCTTCCAGGACTCCGGAATCATCACATCGGTCCGGAGCCACGCATAGCCATCGTAGGGAAGAACAAGCGAACGCTTCATATCCGCCGGATATTGATGATGTGGATTCGCCGCATGAACCCCCTGACGCTCCCAGGAGAGTCCCGCCTTGATCGGAACCGCTCCGCCCGGCATCTTCTCCGGGTGCTCCTGCCACCGGAGTGCAGCACCCCGGTTTTCCGGATCAAGCACGAGTTTCCAGTCACGCAACGGAAGCATTCCGGCGGCAGACGATTTTGTGTTGTGCCGATACTTCTCCGCAGAGAAAATACTTAATTCCCTCCCCTGGCCTACATTGAGATTGCTCAGAATCGTGAAAAAGACACGCTGGACTTTTTCCGTATTCCAGAATCCGTTCAGTTTCAGCGGCAGACGGAACACGATCAGCGTCCCCATGTTGACATCCAGTTTCGCGATCACTGCCGGCTCCGTGCGGATCAGCCATGCGGGATCGGGTTCCAGTACAGGAACGGTGAATTCGTCGCGGAAAAAGAGATCGGCGTTTGCGATGGATGCAAATGCCGGATCAGGAGTCTTCGGAAGAGACGCTTTGAACAGGCGGCGCTTCCGTTCAGAAAGTCCTCCGGGCAGAAGATCAAGCGGCGTTTCCGCGGTTGCGACAACCGCCCCCCCTCGCAGAAGGACTTTTTCCAGAGCTGCACGGAAATCCGCTTTGCCCGAAGCGGGAATCTCCACCTTGCCGAGAATTACGACCTGTACATTCCAGAACAGATTCTGTCCGCCGGTCCGGCGTATCCGGAGAGGTGTCATTCCAGCCCGCTTCAGCAGTTCGAAACCGGCATCGTCCCCGAGATAGGCGACGGATTGCGACGGAACAGCTCTCTGCGGACGGCTCATCACAGAAAGCATATTGTCCGTCAATCGTGTTGCAACGGGATCGGTTCCGTAACGCGGTGTCACCTCCATCTGGCAGAAGAGCACCTCTCCGCGCTCCCTTTTCAACACCAGAAGCGGAGAAAACATCAGATTGAATCCGCAGTCCAGAACAGGAACAAAGCGTCCATACTGCGGTTTCCGGATCACATGAGCAGCAACAATTCCGCTGTTTCCGCATTTCCATTTCGAACGGGGATAGTGCGGAGAACCTTCCTCGGAAAGTACAAATTCAGGGATGTTGTCAGTTCCGCCGCGCCAGTTGCTGAAATCTTCCTCCGCAAGACCGGCAAGCAGAGGCGACGACGGCGTGCGCACAAACGCATTCCGATACGACGGAGATTCCATAACCAGATTCGCCATGTTGCATGGCTGCTGTTCAAAAATCAGCACATTCAATCCGCGTTCAACCAGCCGTTCCCGGTCCACGGATTTCAGCAGTTCCGGCGGACCTTCCTTCAATGCGTTCCGACCGACAATCAGCAGCGTCGCTCCGCGCAGATCCTCCGCGGACTTTGCCATCCGGAACGGAAAGCCCGCACGACGAAGCAGATCGGCAGTCCGTCCTTCCGGATCATACAGAACCGCGCGACAGGGTCCGAACTGCGGAACCGACCGCTGCGGGAAGAACTGAACGGCAAACTCTTCCGTATACAGAATCTTCATATCATCACGCACCCGCAGCTTCAGGGAACCGGAAGTCCGTGCGTAAACAACAGGCGCCCGGAGAGAAAGCGGCACTTTTCTGATTTCTCCCGGCTGAAGTTCCAGCGGAACCGAACCATGAAGCACTTCTTTGCCATCCGCCGCAAGAGACCAATCCGCAATCACCTTTCGCACAGAACGGGAATCATTGACCGCCACGATACTTTTTGTAAACGCCTCTCCGGAATACCATGCGTGCGTCTGTTCCGTAAAACGTTCCGGTTCGTCTCCAAGAAAGAACATCAGCGGCACAAACGCATTGGCGGTATAACGAGCGCACTCGTTCGGTCTGGTGTAATCCGCCTGCATGTGAGTCTGGACCTCGGAACTGCCGGTGAGCCGGTCGGGAAAGAGACCGGGGCGTTTGATATCCTCGGTAAAATCCCCGCCGACGCGCGCGTTATTGTAGATGGGGAACTGCTCATAAAGATCGTGTCCGCCGGGAAAATCCCCGATTCCGGAGACATCATACGCACGCCATGAACGAACCACATTTCGATAAAACAGCTCCTTCAGACGCATGTAACTGCGATTCCAGTTCGTATAAGCATGAAGATCGCAGAACCCGAATGTATAAGACGGCCGCAGTTCATCGGCATAGACCGAATCTCCGAAATAACGAGCGGCATTCTCCGCGTACAGATACGATCCGCGGGCCTGCTCAAAATGACGGAACTGCGAAGGAAACGGAAACGCACTCTCAATGGAGATCAGCGGCTGAGTATGCGATTTAGACCACTGAGCAGGCCAGTCCATCTGCTCCTGAAGCGGAGTCCCGAACGACTGGTAATTCATTGAAGTGAAAATCCGCCCGGAATTGCCGCCTGCGTGCTGAAAGGTCGGACGCGACGGGTCCAGACGTTCCATGACGCTTCCCGCATACAAAGCCTTTGCACGGTCCTGAAGTTTGTTTTTCGGCACATAGGCAGTATCATTGAGTTTTGCCGGGTCCTGATTCCACGGATAACCGCAGGTGTTGAAATCTGTATACCACATCAGAATCGACGGATGATGTCCCCAGCCATCGAGGAACGACTCCAGATCGGCTTCATACCGGACCTTGTCGCCGCCGTCGTAAGGCGGCATCGAAACCAGATTGATGACTCCCTGGCGGTCACACTCACCGTAATAATTGCCGATCAGCGTCATCGCACTCAGTCCCGTGACGGGATTGCAGCGGACCGCATTGAAGTTCAGAGACTTGATGTTGCGGACATATCCGGCGGCTCCGTCCGGTGTTCCGTAAACAAACCGGAGACGGTCAAACGCCGGAGACGACCAGATCCGGAAACGGAATTTCTGTCCGTTCAGATAAAACGCATCCGGCCGAACCTCCAGTTCCCGGAATCCAAACGGAAGCGTCCAGAGGGCATCGCGGCCATCCCTGCCGGCAAGGGAAACTTCCATCGAATAGAGATTCGGATGTTCGTCATCCCACAGATCCGGATCGCTCCATCCCCCGGTAAACACAGCACGTTCGACTTTCTTTCCAGTCAGAACAGCATTGTGGCGGAACTCCTTTTTGACGCTCCCGTTCCGAAAGAAACGCACAGTCAGTTCCACCGTCCCGGTTCTGCGCTCCGGATTCTCCAGACCGATACGGAATGAAACCTGCTTCTTTTTCACCGAGGGAAACGCGAGGGCATTCCGCAGCTGAACCGGCGATTCGGAATTCTCCAGCCAGACATTCCCCAGCGCCATACATCCGTGATCGCCAATACTGGGACGTCCTCTCCAGAGCCCGGAATAACGACGCTCAAGAAAGACAGTCACACTGTTCTCCGGACGGCAGAACGCTGTGATGTCAATTCTTCTCCGATTCGGGATCGCGGTATAGAAATTCGACTTCCGGGCAAAGAAATCGACAAGGCGTCCGTTGACGTATATCCTCGCATAATCCGCAACCATCTCTTCAAAATGGAGGTAAATCCGGCCCTGTCTCATGGACTCCGGCACGCGGAAGGTCCGCTGATACCATCCGGCACGGTACTGAATCAGCGTCTTTCCGTTCCAAGTCCATTTTTGCGGAACGAGTTTTCCGTTCTCCGCCCGGTACATTTCAAACAGGGGAGAACGAAAACTCCCCGGCACACGCATGTAACCGAATGTTCCGGAGGCGGGCGGCAGCGGCGTGTAGTCATTGGTCGGATATGTACGCCAGATTCCATTCAAAGAGACTGCGCGGCGAACCGCATTCTTCCGGCGTGCCGCATCATCCAGCTTCCAGAAGGACTCTTCCAGAGCAGTGGGGCTGTCTGCGACGAAACGGTTCCGGTACAGATCCGGTTCTTCTGCAACAAGGGATTTCCGGGAAACGATGCTGTTCGACATTGTCACATTCTCCGCACAGTGAACGGCATTCAGGCTCAACGGAGCATCTGCCGGAATCGGAATCCGTCCCTGTTCCGCACCGTCCAGATACACTGCCAGGGCGCCGTTCTCACGATGGAATGAAAGCAGATACTCCTGCTTCTGAGAAAGCGGATAAGGAGAATGGACAAAATGAGTCGTTTTGCCCTGCTGCCATTCCAGAGTCAGCCGCCGGGAAGTCTCCGAATAATAGATTTTTCCCTTCCCCTGTGCGGTATCCATCTCGAACAGCGACTGGGTTTTCCCCTGTTCAATCCCCTCGAACCGGAATGCCGTCCGGAGCGAGCGGAACTCTCCGGATGGCAGAGCCGCCGCTTTCATTGATGTTCCCTTCTGCGCATTCAGGGCAAGTGACTGAATCTCCGGCAGAGATAACGCCCGGTCGAAAAGTTTCAAATCGTCATACACTCCGTCGCCTGTCTTTGCCTTGAAGCGGTCAGACCCGGGGAGCCCGAGCCAGAAGACAGGCGGTTCCCATGGATCGGGAATCCGGAACTGATCCGGAGAAAGAGCACGTTCAATCAACAGGGCGCCATCCAGATAGAATGCCCCCTTCCCGCTCTCCAGATCCCAGGTTGCGGCAAGATGATGCCAGCGCCCTTTTTCCATGCGCGGCTTCGAAAGCAGCTGTATCTGTTTCGGGGAACAGATGCTGATGTCCAGACGATTGGTTTTCGTCTTCACCATGTAAATCCGGAACCTGCCAGACTGAAGATAGAACATGTAGTGCATGACATTGTCGGCGACTTCCCACTCCGGCTTGAAATGGAAGGAGAGGGTTCCCTGTTTCAGATTCATTGCCGGAAGATTGCGGAAACAGACCGCCGTCACCTGATCGTAGGCATCCCGTTTCACCATCAGCCCCTTGCCTGATACTCCCTCGGGATAATTGATTCGTCCGTAAATGACGCCTTCCGCCTTTCTGCCGTTTTCCAGCAGGGCTGTTGTATTCTCATCAAAAGGAACATGCAGTTTCGGCGATACCGCCTCAAGCGGCGGAGCTGCCAGCAGCACCGGGATAAAGAGAAAAAGAGGCCATTTCAAATTCATCGTGTTCTCCTGAAAAGAATTTATATATTCCGTACACAAACCGAGTCATCCGGAAGAAGAATCCGATAGTTCTGTTTCCTGTGATGCACTCCGCAGAGGAAATCGAGTTCCGTAACTCTGCCCTTCTCCGCTTTGCAGTGGATTTTGAGATCACCGGGAGCCGCAAGAAGGAATTCATAATCGCGCCAGGATTCCGGAACGGCGGGAGCAAGTTTCAGCGTATTGCCGTCCGATTGAAACAGACACTCCGTCACAGCCTGAAGCACAGCGGCGGAACCGGTGGAAAACCATGGACGGCCTCCGATTCGGCGGTTGGATTCAAACGATTCCCCGAAATAACCCGTGGTATTGACCGTGTATTCAAGGTACTCTCCCGCTCTTCGGCGGTCGCCGCGACGGGCAAAAAAGAGAGTTTTCCACGCGGAATACCAGGTGCAAATCTCACGCCCCATGGTCTTCAGCATGCAGCCGAATTCATTTTCACGGGCGATGAAATCCTCCACAGCGGCAAGCTGTTTCGGATCGTCCAGAGGGATCACGCTGTAGGGATGCACTCCGCTGAACATGCCGATTGCCGTATCCTTTGCCCCCGGATAGGCCAGATAACGGGTTCCATCGGACGGCAGATTCCGGAACAGTTCCCCGGCGATTTTCCGCCAGTTCACGGCATCAGACGAATCGCGACCGAGAAAGTCGGCAGCTTCGGCGGCGGCTCGCAAAGCGGCAATCGCACTGCAGGCTGTCATGTAGGGATTGAACTTCGATGGGCCAAGACGCTCCAGATCGGTCACGATTCCGATATGCGCTCCCTTCACAGGATCGCGATAGATGCGCTGAAGCTCCAGATAACGGACACAGGCACGCATTACCGGATAATAGCGCTCCACAGAAGAATCGTCACCGCTGTACTTCCAGTATTCATAACAGCTGAGCACGACATGCGCGTGTTCAAAACAGTGGTCCTGCCAGAATCCGTCGGAAGTGGCCTCCAATCCGTCCTCGCCGGATTCCCACGGATAATGCGCGGGACCATCCTCAATGTTGTAGTTGTAATACCGTTTCTGCGCGGCGGGCAGGATCGACAAGCGGAATTCCGGCACATGTTTTGCCTCTTCCGGATGCCCTGCGCGCAATAGCGCTGTCAGATCGAAAAATTCGTCGAAACAGAAATAGCGGCACTGCCAGTGCGACGGAATCAGACCGGTCGGGATCGAATACGGAGTCGTTACGGTCCTCAGATAATAGAGTGCCGTGTCGCAAGCGCGATTGCAGATTTCGTCCGGCGTGACAAGATACCCCTTTGCAAAATACGCAGACCACTCCGCCGCCTGATCCGAAAGATGCTCCTCAAAAGATTTTGCGGATGCCGATGCAATTGCACGGTCGCCGAATGCAAGAAAGAAAACCGCCTCCCGTTCCGGAAATTTCAGGGAAAAACGGTGTCCCCGCGAAATGAATTCCGCATCTCCCACTGGAAACAAACCGATTGTTCCAACCGGTTCCGTGCCAAGTCCGTCCAGGATGTAGCGGATCCGATAAGGGTCCTTCGCCGAAAGCTCCAGTCGTCTGGAATCAAGCGTATAATGGAAAAACGGCCGTTCCTCTCCGGTTCCTCCGCGGAAAAGCAGGCGGAACGCCAGAAAATCTGAATTCAAACGGCAGAATACAGTGTACTCCACGGCAAGCCCGTTTGCATAGCGGCACTCGCCGGAAAGCACACCGTGACGCTGGTCCAGGCGCTGCACTACCGAAACGGGAACTCCCCAGTCTGCGGAAAAAGTCTCGAAAAAACCGAAACTCACCATGCTCCGCGCCCGGTCATCGTAGCGATATCCGGTCCTTGCAATTGTGGGATACGAAATCGCATAGCAGTACTGCTTCTGCTCCATCGAACAGCGCGGATCGATCTGCAATGCAAGCGTTCCGTTTCCAAGAACCGGGGGAGCGTAGTCCGCCGGAAGCGGCCATCCCGAATGAAATTCCGTCATCTGTAAAACTCCTCTCAGACAGATTTATTTTCCAAGCCAGAACTGACTGGCGTATGGTTTGGTTGTACTGTAATCCGGGAGAGCCCGCGCCTGCATCAGCGAAACGTGCATATCTCCCCAGGTCAGATTCATGGAACCCGAATGCGGAGCATTCCCTGTATAATTGAGCAGATTCCACCAGCCGCCGGATGCTTTCTTGGCATAGAAGACCTCCATATACAGCATCATCCGGCCGGGAAGCGGAATCTTTGAAATCTTTGTCGAATCGTAGAAATTCTCCCCGGAAGAGTTCGGACTGATACAGCTGTTCATGCCGAAACGGTAACGGGTTGCGGTAACATTATCGCGGTCTGCACAGCCGGAACTGTGAATGCCATCCATATAATAACGGCTGCAGTCCGGAGGAGCAAAACACCAGAACACGGTCCCCTTGCGCCAGGTAACTTCGGTATACTGGGATTCCTTGACCTTCAGAGACAGATAGGGAATCAGACGCGTCTGCCAATCGTCAAAAACATAGTTGACACCTACCACATACGTCGGTGGAGGAAGGTAATCCTCCCAGTCGTTGCAGTAGGAAGCAGTCGCCACACCAAGTTGTTTCAGATTGTTCTGACACTGCGCGCTCAGAGCCTTCGCCCTCGCCGACTGAAGTGCGGGAAGAAGAATTCCGGCAAGAATGGCAATAATTGCTACTACTACAAGAAGTTCTATCAATGTAAAATTATTTCTGCAGCGGGCATCGGCGAAACATTCCTTCGAAACACACATTCTCTCTGAACTGCAATTTTTTCCCATGAATACACTCCTTTCCGTTTTGATTCCTGAATTACATTATACAACAAAACATACGATTTGACAATCCCTGTTTTCCATGTTAAAATATCTCAGATCGTCAAAAAAAATATATTTTATCGTCACAGAAATCACGGAGACAGGGAAATGAAAAAAAAAGCAGCCAGGGTTCCATGCTACAGCAGCAAAGGACACAAGAATGTACTGTTTCTGGAAGAAAAACGGCAGCTGTTCCATATCGACCAGGACCTGCCGTGCTATCCGTTCTGGTATGAATATGTGATCCGGGAAGACGATGCGGTGTATCAATCCGGGCCGGTGGCATACGCAATGTTTATCATCGGACTGGAAGGAGTTTCACACTATACAATCGGAGGAATTGATTATGCGGTTCCGCCGGAAACGCTTCTGTTTGTTCCGGAATTCACACCGTTCCGGATCTCATCCAGCGGAAGGATCTGCAAATGCCTGCTGGAAGTCAAGGGAAGCAATCTGACTTCTCTGCTGGCGACCTTCAATCTGCGGGAAACAAAACTGTTCCAGCTGCACGGACATCCGGAATTCGTTCGGGAAATGCGGAAGATCGCGGACAAAGTCGGCAGTCGCGATGAAAACGATTTTCTCGACGCCATGGGCATGACCTATCAGTTCATCGCGAGACTCTCCTTTCTCCAGAAAAAAGAGAAGGGCGAAGAGAATCTTCTTCAGAAAATTCTGGAATTTCTCGAACAGGATTTTTCCCGAACAATCAAATTGAACGACCTTTGTACAGCGCTGAAAATGAGCCCGTCCACACTGACGCGTTTCACGAAACGCCATCTTGGTTTCACCCCCATGCAGTACCGTGCCCGTCGCAAACTCGAACGAGCAACCTATTATCTCTACATGAAGGAAATGACCATCAAAGAAATCGCCTATCGTCTCGGCTACTGCAACCCGTTCTTCTTTTCAAAGGAGTTCAAGCGGTTCTCCGGGCTCTCTCCGATTGCCTACCGGGCGGAACAGCACCTTCTGCGCGAAATCGGACGCGATGTCGACAATCGAAAAAAATAACCGATCAGGTCCGCCTCTCAGCGAATCTTTTTTGCCAGATTCTCCGCAAGCTGACAGGCCCCGACATCGTTCAGTCCGATCCGATCCGGAGCAAAAAAAGAGGCGTCGTTTGCAACGAGTCCGGCACCATCAATCACCTGAATCTTCGAGTCCTTCTGCTCCGCGACAACCGAATGAAACGCTTTCCGGTAAGCACTCAGCGAAATCCCGCTCCGGGAACGAGCCGCACTGTACAGTGGAGTCACAAAGACGATGCGAGTATCGGGTTTCCTCTTCCGGAACTCCTCTATGAAGCGCGCGATGTTGTTTTTGAACACCAGCAGGGTCGTACCGGTCTGCCAGTCATAAGATCCAATCAGAACGATCAGAAGATCCATCGGTATTTTCGCCAGAAAATCCGCATGCCACGGTGTCAGCAAAATGTTTTCCATTCCCATGTTCACGACATCCCAGTTCTTCAAGCGTCCGAAAATAAATGGGAAAGAATTGTCAATCGACGTGGCATCAAAACTGCGGACCACGGAATCCCCGTAAATCACACAGCGCGCATCATAGGCCGAAGGCTCCTGGAATACGGCTTTGTCATTTACGGAAAGCCCGCGGACATCCACCGAATCCGCCAGAGGAAGCACAATCTCGTATTCATGCAAGGTTCCATCCGCCGGGAGTCTCAGGAGATAATCGAAACCGGAGCCTTCCTTCCGTTTTTTTCCGTCCGGAGGAGCAAACGTCCCGTCCTCCGGAAGTTGGCCGTCCACGTAATACAAACCGATGCTGTTCAGAGGCGCCTTCCGTCCGCGAAGAGTGTTGTAACGCAGACGGAGACGCAAACTCTTCGCATTCGTCTTGAAACGAATCCGCACCCCCGGGTTATCGAGTTGCGCATTGTTGTAATGCGGAATCATCCTGTCGAAACGCACATATTGTGTCCGGAATTTCCCCTCCACCTGAGTCCTGGACGCATATCCTGAATAGTGAATTCTGACATCGTCCGCCGGGATCTCAAGAGCAGAAAGAACAGACGGCAATCCCATGAAGAGAAAAAAGGAAATGATAACTGCAGAAGAGCACCGCCCTGGATTCAGATTAGTGGCTTCTCGTCCCCAACACCCACTCAGGAAGAAGCCACCGACAAAGCCCCGGATTGAAAAAAGGCATGAATTCCGAAACCGACTGCTCACACCCACAGGACACCGCACCTGGTTATGATTTCTTTTCGATGAAATAACCGGTCAAAGTCGTTTTCACAACAATTTTTCCGGCATCGTTATGGATGGTGACATCGCAGACACAGGTTGTTCTTCCGCAGTTGACCATCTGCGCGACCGCCTTGAGTTTAGTTCCGAGTCCCGGGCGCATGAACGAGATGTTTCCGCACATGGCGATGCAGGGTTTTCCATAGGAATTGGCGGCACCGGCGAAAGCGAAGTCGCAGAGAGTGAAGAGCACTCCGCCCTGCACGACATTGAGTCCGTTCATCATCCAGTCTTTGACCTCGACTTCAGCTTCGGCGTACCCTTCGCGGACAACGGTCAGGACCATACCGTTTTCGACACAGAAATGATCGTTTTCATTCAGGAATTTTCTGATTTTCTCATAATCGACATCAGCCATTTTTTTCTCCTCAGCAATATTTCTTTTTCAACAGGTTCAAATACGGTTCCGGCTCCAGTTCAGGCGATCCGGTCGCCCTGGTCAGGATTTCCGCCGTATTGTATTTGGCTCCGAACACATGGACATGACTCCGCAGCCATTCGCGGAGCGGCGCATACTCTCCGTGCGCAATGGACTCCGGAATGGAGGGGATCTGTTTCAGTGCAGCATTCCAGAGCTGAGCGGAGATCACATTTCCGAGCGCATACGATGGGAAATATCCGAATTCCCCCATCGCCCAGTGGATATCCTGAAGGACACCCTCCGTATCGTTTCGGACTTCGATTCCGAGCAGCTCTTTCATTCCGGCATTCCATGCGTCGGGAAGATCCGCCACTTTCATTTTACCTTCGATCAGCGATTTTTCAAGTTCAAAA
The DNA here is from genome assembly GCA_949292215.1 of uncultured bacterium. GTDB lineage: Bacteria > Verrucomicrobiota > Lentisphaeria > Victivallales > UBA1829 > UBA1829. The sequence goes on along the minus strand of CASEYW010000036.1, from coordinate 9,997 downwards.
CGCAAAATGATGTGCATATTATAGGTCAATTCATCGGCTTCCGTGCGGATCGGAGAGGCTTCCGGAGTATTCAAAGCGGCGAGGAACTCATCCGGAGAAACGTGTTCCAGATTTCCGGGGAACATCTTCCGCACCACGGGAAACCAGTAGACCCAGAACTCCGGCGACCGCCCGACCAGGTTCTCCCAGAGACGGGACTGTGATTCATGGACCGAAAAAGAGGCACCATCGGCAAACGGAGTTCTGGCATAGTTTTTGTCGATCCCCTGCTCATACAAGGCATGACCGCCTTCGTGAATCGAACTGAAGAGAGCTGAAAACGGGCTGCCCTCAACAACTTTTGTCGTAATCCGGACGTCGTACAACCCGAAGGAAGTCGTAAACGGATGGACCGAGCGGTCCTGTCTCCCGCAGTTCCAGTCGTATCCCATCCGAGTCAGGACCCGGCGGGTCAGCGCAAGCTGTTTTGAAGCGGGATACTTCTGTTTCAGGAAAGAATCATCCGGCTTCTCTTTTGCCAGAGCCTCCCGGATAATCGCCCCCTGCTCCTTTTTCAAATAGTGAAAAAGGCGGTTCAGAGCGGAACAGGTCATCCCCTCGTCAAACCGATCCAGCAGAATGTCATACGGATGCTCCGCCGGCTTAAAAAATGAAACATATTCCAGCTTCAGATCCAGCAGTTTCCGGAGATGCGGAGCAAAGATCCGGAAATCGGCGGCGGCACGAGCCTTTTCCCATGCGGCATCAGCATGGGCAACAGCCTGCGCGTTCCGACGCACCCAGGCGGAAGGAGTCATCACATTCCTGTCGTAATTCCGTTTGACCTTTTTCACAAGACGGTATTCATCGGAATCGGGGTCCAGATGTTCCACTTCTCGCTCCAGTTTCCGGAGAATGGTTCCCAGTTTGCGGGAAGTCATTTTTTCATGTTCCGCCTCCTCCAGCGTTGCAAGCAGAAAAGACCGGGACTCCATGGCGCCGGGAGGCATGCAGATGCGCATATCCCAGTCCAGCAGAGCGGATGCGGCATTGAGATCCGCGGCGATGCCGAGAATCTCTTTCAGTTGTTTCATGTTGTTCGAAACGGCCATTTTGGTTACTCCCAGTTGAATGTGTTGAAATCACCCTTGAGACGCTTGTCCAGAATCCATGAGACGGGGGTCAGGAGACGCGACATCACGTCGAAAGGAAGCGCGCTTTTCAGGAGTTCCGCACGGACCCGGATATCGAAATGGTTGTCGGACCAGCGGTAATACCCGAACGCATCAAGGGAAACGAATCCGCCGTCACTTTTCAGACGGTCGAACTCAAGACGATCTCCGGTAAGTTTGTAATCGCATGAAACCTTCGTAATGGAACCGAAACTGTCCAGCGACCACGCCTGTCCGATGATCCGCAGAAAACTTCCCAGCAGAGGAACGGTCCAGAGGTTGTCGCCGGCGAGCTCAAGACGCCCGTCTCCGTTGAGAAGCAGTTCCTCCCTGTGATTGTAAGACATTTTCGCACGGAACTCTGCGGAAAGGCGTCCATTGCGGTAATCGGGTGAAGTTTTCTTTCTGCTGAAATTCTCCAGCACGCTCTGCATGTTCGCACCGGAAAGACGCGCGGAAATTGTCCCCTGCTCCGTTTTGAAATTGTAGAGATAATCCATCAACAGGCGTCCATCGGAGAAATTCGCTGAGGCATTCCGGAACGAAAGAGCTCCTGATTCATATCGCAGAATGGCGTCAATATCGCGGATACTCATCTTATGCCAGAGACAGGACCCGTTGGAAATCACGGCTTGAAAGCGTGTGCGTTCCGGATTCTCATAATCAATGACCCCCGAGGATTCCACTTTAATCGGGTCCGGAAAGTCGATGAATTCGCTCCTCCACTGCGGATAAAGCGACCGGATCATATCATTGCCGGCCATCGTACTGACAAGAGAGAAATTCAATCGTCCCGCCGGATTGTGGAATGGAACCGACCGGTCGGCAGGAACATAAGTGGCGGATACGGACATCCTGCCGTTTCTGGTCTCCAGCACAGCATCAGGTAAAATCAGATTGTTGTCCGCGTCGATGATGAAACGCGCTGCCCCATACCGGAAGGGGATTTTCTGATAGGAGAAATCGCGGGCGACGATGCTGCCGGTCATGTAGTAAAACGGTTTCGATCCGTAATCCACATGGAGTTCAGCGGCGGCCTCCACATAGTTTCCCGCGGAAGGCCAGCCGATATCGCTGGTCAGACGTTTCACGAAATCCTGATGTTCCTCCCCCAACGCGGCAATAATGCTGTGTGGAGACCCCGAACAGACCAGACTCGCGGAAAGACAATGCTCTGCAGGAAGACAGAAGAAATCTCCCGTAATTCTTGCTCCGTCCGCCAAACCTGCTTCCATCCCGGAGACGCGGATTCCCTCCGGAGAAAACGCCAGAACCGCACTCATCGTTTTCACTGGCACGCTCTTGACACAGACCTCCGGAATATGGATCCGGAACCTGCCGGACATTCCCCGAATCTCCTTGACCGAACTGTCCAGTGAACCCGAAAACGCCAGCAGAGCCTTCGCATCCCGGAAACGGATATTGGAATAAAGGAATGCAGCAACATCGTCGGCAAGAAAATGCCTCATTCCGTCCGGCAGCGCCCGGCCTTTCAGATTGCAGGAGAAATGACCGTCCTTCACGCGGAAATCGCCGGAAAGGGTCCCACCTCCCCTCAAATCGGCAGAATGGAGAGTACCGCTCAGCACATCACCATCGGCCCGGACCGTCGCAGACGCATTCGACAGCTCCACACCGGCAATGACAATGTGCGGCAAAAAGAATCTCAGAGAACCGGAAACCATGCCGCCGGAAAGATTGAAGTTGTCCAGCACCCCTTCGAAACTTACACTTTCCCCGGCAAGCCGTACATGCTCGGCGATTCCATCCTGAAGGGAACCGTCCAGAAACAGGACAAGATCTTCCAGACGGCATCTTCCCTTGACCCTCCCATGGGCAACCCGTCCGCTTCCATCATAAACGCCCTGCGCCTCCACGGAGGAACCATCCGGGAGCACCACACGCACCTTCTCCAGAGACAGAATTCCATTCTTCAAGGACATCTTCTCCTCAATGGATTCGATCTTCAGATTGCCATAGAAAAATGCGGGAATCCGCAGCGACGCACTCGCGAGACATTTCTCGAAATCCGTCACATCCAGATGAAAATCCAGCCGGCAGGCCGGTGTCATTACGAACCGTTTCTCATTCATGCGCTGAATCGCATACAAAGCCTTTCTGCGCAGTTCCAGAGGGACCCGTTTCAGAAAATCCGTATATTGCTCAGATTCGGAGTCGCCCTCCGCCGCAGGTCTTGACGAAACCAAAAAACCACGAAGGAATTCCATTCCCCGGAGACCGGAATAATGAAGCAGATTATCGATCGAACCGGTCATGGAAAAGCGGATTCCGTTCAAAGACCCCTCCGCTTTGCGGACACGGAGAAGTCCCGGTTCACCCGACACCGAAGCGTTCATCTCCGAGATGACAAGATTATCGCAGGCAGCCTCTTCCCCATATTCCGGGAACAGAGGAAACGAGACTGTTCCATGTTCCATCTCAAACGTGACGGGAAGATAAATTCCCCGGAACAATTTCGACGGGGAAAGATCCATTCTCAAAACCGCTGCGGAAAGCGAGGGGAAGTGTCTTCCGCCTTCAATCTTCAAATCCCGCAAAACGATTCCTCCGCAAACGCCCGCCCGAATTGATTCGGCCTCAAAGCGCAGGCCATGTGCAGCGAATTCCCTCTGAATTGCCCGGACAGCCGCCTCCGGCACGCCGTGCGTTTCCCAGCGGTAATCCACAATTCCCAGCACAAGAAGGCAGAGCCCCGTCCAGATCAGAACAATCCTGAACCGGCGGCTTCTGAAAAGAGACCCGAAACACGACATGGCACCTGCTTTCTGTTTTTTGACAAATCAACTCCGGTAATGTGCATTCTTCCGGCGAAAAATACAAATCCCTTTCCGGAAAAAAAGCAAATCACCCCTCTTCCGGATGGGGAAATACGTTCCAAAAAACTCATCTTCAAAGCGGACTTGCGCGGAAACGCAAAACACGGTATAGTACCGCATTATCAAAAAAAGGGAGTTTCCATGAGCAAGGCAAACATCATCGCATTCTATCAACTGCTGGAGACGGACAGGGAGCTTCAGCAGAAAGCGTTGTCCTTTCAAAAGGAGTTTCAGGACCAGGAAAAAGTCATTGATGCGTTTCTTGCACTGGCGGAATCGGTTGGCTGTCCGTTCTCCTACCGGGAATTCATGGAGCACATGTACGAACAGGCTAAAGAAGCGGAATAATCTTTTTTCTGCGGCGGGGTACAGATCCGGAACCAATGAAAACACTCCGGAAAATCGGATAATTCCGATTTCCCGGATGGAAAGCACGGATTCCGTCAGAACTTCAATTCGATGATATCCGTCAAGTTGGATTTCAAATGCCACGGAACTTCAAAAGTCAGAGTACGGTTCTCGTAACGGAACGGCAGATCCTCGCCCTTCAGACGCAGGGAAGCGGGACGGTCGACATCACTCACTACAATTGGATAGTCGCAAAGCCATGTTGCATGAATGAACCAGGTATCACCGTTCACTGTAATCGGCATGTTGCTTTTTTCCGGCCAGTGGGTACCGCGAACGCCGTAAATTGCGCGCGAGTTTTCCTTCATCCATGCGCCGATCTGCTCCATGCGCTTGTAATACTGCGGAGGAAGTTCTCCGTGGGAATCCGGAGCGACATTCGGCAGGAAATTGCCGTCCCAGGAACGGGCCTTTCCCAATTCCGCCAGAAACCATCCTGCCGGTTTGTAGACTTCATAATCCAGATAACCCCAGGCGCCGTCGGCAAAGACATCGCAGTATTCCCACCATTTTCCCGGACGGCGCTCCTTCGGCATTCCGCCCTCGGAGCCGATCGTCACCACATCGCCGCAGAGCATCCCGCGATCGTTCACCACGATCTGCGGCTGAAGTTCGCGCATGCGCTCAAAGGAAATACATTCTTCGCCGAACCCGTCGAACCAGAAATAGTCAATCTTTCCATAGCGGGTCAGAAGCTCTTCGATCTGACCGCGACGGTAGCGGCGGAGTTCCTCATCGTGTTCCGGGGTTTTCTCCTTCGGCGTAACCGGCGTATAGTCGACCCCGAGAACCGGATGCTCCGGATCGCGGGAAAAATTCATGTAGTCCCGGTCGAAACGCCAGTCCGGAGGCGAATAGTAAAATCCGACTTTCAGTCCGTTTTTCCGGCAGGCCTGGACATATTCGCCGACGAGATCGCGTCCGTTCAGATAGTTTTTCGTGTTGAGATCACCGTAATTGCTCGGCCAGAGAGCGAATCCGTCGTGATGCTTTGTCGTCATGACGCAGTATTGAATGCCTGCGGCAGCAGCGGCGCGGAGCCATTTGTCCGGATCGTAGCGGTCCGCCGTGAATTTCTCAGCAAGCGCCCAGTAATGGTTCGGAGAGACATGCAGTCCCCTGGCAGGCAGACCGTAACGAGCCACATTTTTCTCTGCGCTTCCCGCCGGAGATTTGATCATGCCCCATGAGAGATCCAAACATCCCGCCACACTGGAAATTCCCCAGTGAATAAACATTCCGAGTCCCGCTCCGGGATACCACTGCGCATCCGGATGCTCCGTCCGCCGGAAGGTTTTCACGCGCTCCGATGCCCTTTTTCTCGTGTTGCCGATAAAATCGTGCTGAAATTCCACATCCTCTTTGTTTGCCATTTCCACATCCTTTTTTATTTGAGAGCGAGACTCATCGACCGGACGGCTCTCCCCATGCGTCCGTTTCAAAACAAGCGCGGCGAATCCCGCATTCAAGCATTCCTCATCCGGGGAGGATAACACTCTATTTCACTGTATAGCATTAATAAAGAAAAAGCAAACAGAAAACGAAGAGGATTTCTTTTTTTTGCAAGATTTTCCATCGCCGGACTCTTCACGAACCGTCCAGCGGAAACCGGAAAGATCAATGTTCGCAGACACCTTTTTCAAACACGCAGTTCCGGACAGAGACATTTCGGGAATCGACAATCTCCAGTTCGTGTTTCCACCCGGACTCATCTCCCGCCCAGCGGATGCGGACATCATCGAAAACGACCGTTCCGGCCTGTTGGATGAGGAAAGCACAATCTCTGGAAGAACGCCCCCATCTTCCGCTGGAATCAACTTCGGGAGCCTCGCCAGGCCCGCGGTAACAGAATTCCAGATTTTTGAAATGGATGTTCTCCAGGATTCCGTTTTCGCATCCGAAGAAATACGATGTTGCGGCAGCCGTTCCGAAAAAGTTGGAAAACGAGAGGTTCCGCTGCACGCTGGGTTCCTCCGGGGGAGGCATATCTTCCGTATTCAGGATTCGGATATTGAACGGTCGATACGCATCAATCCGGAAATTGTCGAACTGAAGATCGGAGATGCTGCGAACGCTCTTCTTTTTCGGATTGTACCGGGAAATGATCGAGATGGCGGTACGCGTCCCTTCCCGGATCATGATGTTGGAGAAAGAGGCGTTGCGGATCTCGCCATCACCGACACCGATCCGGATGGCATTGGCATAAGCCGAATGGAAGATACAATTGCTGACCACAATATTCTCACACGGTCCCGGATTCCGGAGCGGAGCGGAAGAAGCACGGAGCGTAAGGGAGTCGTCGGCGGTATCAATCAGACAGTCGGAAACAGCAACGTTGCGGCAGCAGTCGATGTCGATTCCGTCATTGTTGAGCACCTGCGGATGTCCGTAAATCCGCAGCCTCGAAATGATCACCTCTTCACATCCATGCAGGAAGAGATGCCAGTAGGAGGCATTCTTCAGGAAGAGATCGCGAACCCGGACTCCGCGGCACTCTGCGAAAAAGATCATCTGTCCGGGGCGTTCCGGATTGCTTTTCAGGTGCCATCCCCGAGGTTCTGTCATCCAGAAGAGGGCATCGCCGTCAATGCACCCCTCGCCGGAAAGGGAAATATTCTCCTGCTCCACCGCGACAATCAGATGTGCTCCGGTCACGAATTCACTTGAGAACACCATATTCTGCGGACAAAAATCATCCTGATTGTAATCGGAGCGGGAATGACTCGCCTTCAAGACAGCCCCGGCTTCCAGATGCAGTCCGCCATTGCTTTTCAGATAAAGGGTTCCGGTCACATAGACTCCGGGAGGAATCCATACAATACCACCGGCATCAATTGCCCTTTGAATCGCAGCAGTATCGTTTGCAATCCCGTCGCCGACAGCTCCGAATTCTTTGACATTTCTCATGCTCTTTCTCCAGTTTATATGCGGATACAGCCGCCTTCCCGGATAACATATCTCCAGGAAAATAAAAATCAAGAAATTAAAAAGAGATTAATGTGATTATTCTTCTTTTTCCCATTTCAAAAGGAGGAAACGCCCAACTTTTCCAAATTTCCGTAAAAACCGCTTGCCTCTGCACGAAAGCACATATATATTAAGAGATGATTGTAAAATTTTATTTTCAAGAAAGGATAAAAAATGCAGTTTCCCATTGAAACCATCAGGCACAGCGCCTCCCATGTGATGGCGGCGGCCGTGAAACAGCTTTACCCCGATGCGAAATTTGACATCGGTCCCAGTACGGAAGACGGTTTCTACTACGATTTCGATATTCCGGAACATATCAATGTTGAGGAACTCCCGAAAATCGAAGAAAAGATGGCGGAAATCGTCAAGGCGGATTATCCGTTCGAACGGATAGAAGTGACACGCGAAGAAGCCAAACAGATGCTTGCAGGCCAGAAATACAAACTGGAGCGTCTCGCCGATATTCCGGAAGATGGCGTCATCACCATGTACCGCTGCGGGGATTTCACCGACCTCTGCCGCGGGCCCCATGTGGAACGGACCTCCCAGATCGGCGCGTTCAAACTGACCTCCGTGGCGGGCTCCTACTATCGCGGCAAGGAGACCAATCCGATGCTCCAGCGCATCTACGGAATCGCATTCCCGACGAAGCAGGAGCTGAAAGATTATCTTCAGCGCCTGGAAGAGGCGAAAAAACGCGACCACCGGAAACTCGGCAAAGAACTGGATCTGTTCAGCATTTCCGAAACCGTCGGTCCCGGACTCGTTCTCTGGCATCCGAGGGGTGCACTCATCCGCAATCTCATCGAAACATTCTGGCGTGCAGAACACATCAACAACGGCTACGACCTGCTCTATACGCCTCACATCGGACGCAGCCAGCTCTGGGAGACCAGCGGACATCTCTCCTTCTACAAGGACAGCATGTACTCCAAGATGGATATCGACGGCTTCGACTATTATGTCAAGCCGATGAACTGCCCGTTCCACATTGAAATTTACAAGAGTCGCACGCGTTCCTATCGTGAACTGCCCTGTCGCTGGGCGGAACTCGGAACCGTGTACCGCTATGAAAAAAGCGGCGTGCTTCATGGACTCATGCGCGTCAGAGGATTCACGCAGGATGATGCCCACATCATCTGCACACCGGAACAGATCGAAAGCGAGATCATGGAAGTTCTGAATTTCTGTCTCTACATCTGGAAGACCTTCCGCTTCAAAGAGATCAAAGCGTATCTTTCAACGAAGCCGGCAAAGGCGGTCGGGGAACCCGCCAGATGGGAACAGGCACAGAAATCCCTGGTCCAGGCGATTGAGAAATGCGGACTCGAATACGAAGTCGACGAAGGCGGAGGAGCGTTTTACGGTCCGAAAATCGACCTCAAAGTCAAAGACGCCATTGGACGGGAATGGCAGACCTCGACCATTCAGTTCGACTTCAATCTGCCGGAACGTTTCAACCTTCAGTATGTCGGAGAAGACGGACAGCGCCATCAGCCGTACATGGTCCACCGCGCTCTCTTCGGTTCTCTTGAACGCTTCTTCGGAATCCTGATTGAACATTATGCAGGAGTCTTCCCGATGTGGCTCGCACCGGAACAGATCCGGCTGATTCCGATCTCCGAACGCCAGCACGAGTTCTGCCTCGAAGCGGAACAGAAGCTCAAGAAACTCGGATTCCGTGTCAACTGCGACACGCGGAAAGAGAGCATGGGCTCCAAAATCAAGGAGGCGCGCAACATGCGTGTTCCCTACATGGCGGTCGTCGGAGACAAGGAACTTGAAACGGGATCTTTCTCCGTCCGTTCCCGCAGAGAAGAACAGCTTGGGCTGATGGATTTCGACACGCTCGTGAAAAAACTTCAGGAAGATGTTGACAATAAGATTTAAGGTGCTATATTACCCGATTGCCGCAGGAGAGCGGCAAAACATTAAAACAGGAGGATCCTGCTATCGCTAAGTTGCTGAAATACAACGACCGTGCCTATGCTGACACCGATCTGCTCGTCATTGCGGCGGATGGAGAACAGCTTGGCGTGATGAAACTCGGTCCGGCTTGCCTGAAGGCAAAAGATGCCGGGCTTGATCTGGTTATGGTCTCCGAGGGAAGCAATCCCCCGGTATGCCGCATCATGGACTTTGGAAAGCTCTGCTACGAGCAGAAAAAGAAAATGAAGGACCAGAAAAAACACAACCAGGCGCAGAAGGTCAAGGAAATCAAATTCCGCCTGAACATTGACACTCATGATTATGAGTTCAAAATTGCACACGGAATCGAGTTTCTGCAGGATGGAAACAAGCTCAGAGTTACCATCATGTTCAAAGGGCGCGAAATGGCGCACCCGGAGAAGGGATTCGAGCTGGTGGACAAAATAACGGAAAGTCTGAAGGACAAGGGCGTTCTGGAAGCCCCCGGAAAACTTCTCGGAAGAAATATCTGCGTCACTTACAATCCAGTCAAGTGAACGCAAACACCGGAAGCGGCCGATTGGCGTCTGCCGCAACGGGAAACAAACAAACTCTGAAAGGAGCAAAACGATGCCAAAGCTGAAAACAAGAAAGAGTATTGCCAAGCGCGTCAAACGCACCGGCACCGGCAAGTACATGATCACAAAGCCGGGTCGCAGACAC
>CASEYW010000035.1 GCA_949292215.1 uncultured bacterium | reverse complement strand
TCGGAAGCAATCCTGCTTCCCGGTTTCAGCCCGGCAATAATATGTTCCAGAATATATTTTTCCACCAGTTCCGACCTGGAAACTTCTTTCAGTTCCATATTGAATCCTTGATTAAAATTAGCAACTAAGTGATTTAATCACATATTACATTATACTCTATTTTCCAGATTTTGTCAAGATGGCGGAGTCGATTTTTTGGATTTTTCAGGATTTATCCCGGCATCAGAAACGGAAATGCGCGGATTTTATGGGGGATCACTCCGGGGGAATCCGGAAGCTTGGGAGAAAACAGAAAAATCACGGGATGTCCCAGTCGATTTTGTGCAAAACAGAACACTCTCATTCCCGGAATGATATGGAATCCGTGAGAATCGTGTGGGTGCCACCGGAAATGCGGAATTGATGCTCCGGAGCGGACAGTTCTCTCCGGCGCGGCGGGATCATAGGCAAAACTCCGTACTTCCGCCTGCGGAAAGAATGAGATAGAGGGCTCCATCCTGATCGTTTGCCCACGGATCGTAGAATTCCCCGCGGTGAGGACCGCTCTTCACGGAACCGTCCGGATTCAGCATGGTGACCGAGAAGGGATGGAGACGCGCGCATGAGGCGGAACCATCGGGAGAGAACAGACAGAGATTGTTCCGCATGCAGCGCTTCGCCTTTTCCTCATAGTGCTTGTCGCCGGAGCACGCGGCGTAAAGCAGGAAGGCGCGGGCGCTGAGGACACTGAGATAATGGGGAAAAGTGTCGCCGTAGAGTTTGCGCTTCCCGAACCAGAATTCGTCCCAATGGCGGATGGCGATTTCATGAAGTCGGTAGTCCGGCTGGTCCCCCTGGAAAAGATCAAGAAGTTCTACCAGCCGTTTTGTTTCGGCAAGAATTTCCGGATCGTTGTCGATCAGCGCGCACCATGCGGCTGGAATGGCTACGGCGGGGGTTGCGATGGTCTGTTCAAAGTTGACCTCATGCGGAGGAAAGCGGTAGTCGGTGGAGCAGATTTTCTGGACATGGCGTTTGACCATTGCCTGAAGCTCATCCGCGGTTGTGGTCCGTCCGGCGGCGCGGATACGGCTCACGCAGTCCGAGAACAGTGTCCCGTTCGGATAAAAGTGACAGCCTCCGTTTTCATAGAAAAGGCGGATGGAGCGTTCGATCCAGTCGAGATACTTTTCCTCTTTGCGCAGGTCATACAGTTCAAGCCAGAAATTGATCATTCCAGCGTTGTTGTAAAGACGTTTCGTTTCTGTGCTTCTGCCGATGTTGTCGAAGACCGCTCCCGTGGCTGTATCGTAGATTTCCCTGAGGAAAAACTGTTCGGCAAGATCAAGCGCCCGTTCCGCGGCGGGATTTTTGTGGGTCCGGAGATAGCGGCAGAGCAGAAGAGACATGTTGGTGCGCTCCCGGTTCGCATTGCAGTCGCGGTTGCGATAGCTGAAATACTGGGCGTGTTCCTCGTTGTCGTAGATGAGAAATGCTCCGTAGAGCGGACTGGCCGGATCGATCATCTGCTGATGCTTCAGAAGGAAGTCGATTCGTTTTTCGAGGAGCTGTTCAAACGGTTCGGAACAGAATCCGAACGCATGGAAACGGCGGTTTCCGGAAACAAAATCGAAGCGGTGTTCTCCGAGAGTGTCCGGAACATGTTCAATGCGGATTTTCCCGTTTTCCACGGTCGATTTCAGAGGAATTCCATTGCAGAAGGCGGAAAATTCGCCGGAAAGATTTTTCTGTTCGATTTCAAGCTGGAACGTTTCTCCGAGAAAGACGGTCTCCTGGCGGAAGGAGATGACGCTTCCGCCGTGATCCAGAAGCGCCTTCCGGAACTCTCCTCGCGGAAAGGCGGTAACGATCCATTCGAGCGAAAGAGTTGCTCCGGGAAGCAGATGGAACGGTTCTGGATGCAGCAGGAAATCGCCGCGGTCGTTGCTGCTTTTCTGCTCGATGCGGCGGACGCTGTAGGCATCCAGCGCGCCTTCGGTCAGAATGAGGGCTAGTTCGGTGTGGAACGGACTCATTTTTGTCGCATGGACATAGGAGTTTTCACCGCCGCACCAGAGATGTGCGTGACAACGTTCTGCAATGCAGACGTCCGCGCTCTCATAGCTGTCGTTGAAGGTCGCGTAAAGGGAGATTCCTCCGCGCTGGAAATAGAGATCGAAGGTTCCCGTGTTGCGGAAGGTGAAGCGTTCCCGGAGAAGCTCCTCTTCCATTGTGTGAGTCACTTCCAGTTCCAGGGTGTCGAGCTGATAGCGGGAAAGAAGAGTGTTTCCCCGTTTCTCCATGCCTAGAAAACGGAAATCCAGCGGAACTCCCCAGGTCCCGATTCCTTCGATCCAGTTCATGGATGCGGGGTCGTTGTTGAGAACGAGCGATTTCAAACCTCCGTTTTCCGGAGCGGGTTCTACGGAGAACCAGCGGTTTTTCATTGGACAGACTCCTCTTTACGGACAGAAACAACGTTTTCGCCGGATCCCGTTTGAAAATCCCGGCGGAGAATACTATTTTATTCCGTTTTCGGAAGTTAATATACTGATCGGACAGGAAAATAAAATAAAGAAAAACGACTTTTTTTTATACAAAACCGATTTTTCGGAGAGAAAATTTGAATACTTTTTTTGACGGACTGGAGTTCAGTTTATCCTATTCCGAACATCATCACCGGGAAGAGATACACCATGAGCCGACTTATTATGGATTTCAGTTCAACTATTCCGGTGGAATGTTTCTCAGGATTGATCATGGGGAACTGTTCCAGGTGGAGGGACCGTATGTGTTCATCACGCATCCCGGTGCGTTTTTTGAGTACGGCAACTGGAAGACCCCTGTACGGTCCCATAACTTTCTCTGCTGTTTCGGTCCAAGAATTGAGCGCTATCTGGAAACGGGACTTCTTCCGCTTGACGATAAAAAACCTCTGATCCGCATTCTTCGTCCGGAGAAGATGCTGGAGATCTTTTCGGAAATTATTGTTTCCCTGAAGCGCAGCCGGGGAATGAAAACTCCCGCCCGTGCGGTGCTGCTCTACGAGGAACTTCTGCTGATGCTTCATGAAGATGGGGGCGATGCGAATCCTGTACCGTCCCATCGTCGCGCCGAGATTCTGGCGCTTATGGAAGAAATTCGCAGAGCACCTGAAAAAAAGTATTCGTTCGATCGGTTTGCAGCATCCAGAGGAATGGAGCTTGAGTATTTCCGGCGACTCTTCAAAGCCTTGAGCGGACTTCCTCCCGTTCAGTTTCATATCCGCTGCCGGATGTGCATGGCGTCGGAACTTCTATTCAAAACGGACCTTCCCATTAAAGAAATCAGCAGAGCTTGCGGGATGGAAAACGAATACTACTTTTCACGTCTGTTCCGGAAACAGTTTCACACGGCTCCCGGCCGTTACCGGAAAGAGATGCCGGAATGGAAAAAAGAGGATCGTTTTCCCGGTTCTGATTTTCAGGAAAAGTGAATCGACAGATGAAAAAAATATTTTTTTGAAAAACGGCTCTTGATTTTTCTTTTTCTTCTGCTATATTGCGAAATCAGAAAGGTTTTTTACGCATGAACAGATTCTCTTACAAATTTATCGAGGTTCAAGGCTGGTGGCGCCGCAGAAGTCAATCTGCGGCGGCTGATGCGTATTAACATTTCCTGAAAATCAGTCGTTGAGAAGATCACGGCGGATTGACTAACTGAAAAAGTTAATCAATCCGCCGTTTTTTTTTGATTTTTTTCAAATTTGACATAACAACAGAAGGAAAAGCAAAATGCTGAAAGAACTTGATTTCGAAACATTCGTGGAACGCTGTAAAACAGGAGCGTCGGTTCCGGTGTACCGGGAGTTCCTCGCTGACATGGAGACACCTGTTTCCGTACTGAATAAATTCAAGGATGATCCGGAAGTGTTTCTCCTGGAAAGTGTTGAGGGATCAGAACGCTGGGCTCGCTACTCCTTTCTCGGGGTGAACCCGTACGCCGTGCTGATGGAGCTGCCCGGCAAAGTGGTACTTCATGAGAAGGAAAATGGAGTGACGGAACTGCCCGGACACGATGGATTGACAGAATTGAAAAAAATTCTCGGGACGCATAAACTGAGTCCATCGCCGGAACTGCCTCCGATGGTTGGAGGAGCGATCGGTTACATTGCATACGATGCAGTCCGGAAATTTGAACCGTCTGTTGATCTGGAGTTTGAAAAAGGAACTCCGCTGCTCTGTTTCATGCTGACGGACGAAATGATTATTTTCGATAATGTGAAACATACGATCATTATATCGGTCTGCACGCGACCCTGCGAGTTTGCATCGCAGCGGGATTCCTATGATGATGCCATGGAGAAAGTGGAGGCAATTCATGCGCGGTTGAATTCTGTTGTTGCTCGTCCGATGATTGGCGGGGATGGAAAAACAGCGATGAAGCCGTTCCGTCCGGAGATGACCTGCGAGGAGTTTAAGGAGTCGGTGGAAGCCGCAAAACGGGCGATCCGCGATGGTGAATGTATTCAAATTGTTATGTCTCAAAAGTTTACTACTGAAGTTCCGGCAAGTCCGCTTCAGTTGTATCGGGCGCTCCGGCTGATTAATCCGTCTCCGTATACGTTCTTTATGAAATTCGGAGAGCGGACGCTGATCGGCGCTTCGCCGGAGGAGCTCGTCAAACTGACCGGCAGGACAGGATCGGTGCGTCCGATTGCCGGGACGCGGCCGCGCGGAAAAACTGAGCAGGAAGATATCCGCCTCGGTTCCGAACTTCTTGAAAATGAAAAGGAACGTGCCGAACACATCATGCTGGTTGATCTCGGACGCAATGATATCGGAAGGGTTGCTGCCAGGGGGTCGGTACAGGTCAAGGAGTTTATGACCATTGAGCGTTACTCTCATGTGATGCACATGGTTTCCCATGTGGAGGCGGAGCTCGATGAGCGGTACGACTGTTTCGATCTCCTTCGCGCCGCGTTTCCCGCCGGGACACTTTCGGGCGCACCGAAGATCCGGGCGATGCAGCTTATCGCCGAGCATGAACACTCCCCGCGCGGCATTTACGGCGGCGCAGCAGGGTACTTCAGCTATTCCGGCAATATGGATTTCGCAATTGTAATCCGAACAATGATCCTTGAGGGGCAGACCCTTACAATGCGTGCCGGAGCCGGAATCGTGGCAGATTCGGTACCGGAGGAGGAATATCAGGAGACCTTGAACAAATCCAGAGCCGTCTTCAAAGCGGCGGAACTTGCAGCAAAACTTAACTGACAGGAGATTCTTTCCATGATTTTCATGATTGACAATTACGATTCGTTTACTTACAATATCGTGCAGTATTTCTACATGCTCGGTGCGGATGTAACGGTCCGCAGGAATGACAAGGTCACTGTGCGGGAGATTGAAGAGTCGGCGCCGGAGTGTCTGGTGATCTCTCCCGGTCCCGGTAATCCCGACAGCGCCGGGATCTCCATGGAAGCAATCCGCTATTTTGCCGGAAAGCTGCCGATTCTCGGAGTCTGTCTTGGTCATCAGGCAATTGGTCAGGTCTTCGGCGGCAGAGTTGTTCATGCAAAACGCCTGATGCACGGCAAAACCAGTCAGGTCGCCCACGACGGCAAAGGCATTTTCGAAGGAATTCCCCAGAACTTCAAGGCCATGCGCTACCATTCTCTTGCAGTCGATGCCGGGACGCTTCCAGACTGCCTCCAAATCACCGGCAGGAGCGAGGATGGTGAAATCATGGCGATGCGACACCGCGAATATCCGATCGTTTCCATGCAGTATCATCCGGAGTCGATCGCAACCGTGACCGGAAAACGGCAGCTTGCAAATTTCCTGAAAATGGCCGGGGAGTTCAGAACGGGGAGGACGTCATGCTGACACCGTATCTTTCCCGAATCATGAGCGGCAGGAATCTTTCCGCGGAAGAGGCCTTTGATTGTTTTTCCCTGCTGATGCAGGGTGACGCATCCGAAGTACAGATTGCGGGGTTGCTGGTTGCTCTCCGCATGAAGGGGGAAACAACCGATGAGATTTCCGGGGCGGCGCGGGCAATGCGCCAGAAAGCTGCGTTCATTGACACCGGAATGTCAAATGTACTCGATATTGTCGGAACCGGCGGGGACTCCGCAGGGACGTTCAATATTTCGACGACGGCGTGTTTTGTCGCTTCCGGAGCCGGCGTGACCATTGCCAAACATGGAAACCGGGCGGTTACCAGCCGTTCGGGAGCAGCCGATGTTCTTGCCGCGCTCGGTTTTAATCTTGATGTCGCACCAGCTGTGATGGAGTGCTGCATTCAGGAGCATGGAATCGGATTCCTGTTTGCACAGAAAATGCACCCGGCGATGAAGTATGCCGCTCCCGTCCGCAAGGCGCTGGGCATGAGGACGATTTTTAATCTTCTGGGGCCTCTGACCAATCCCGCCGGAGCGAGGCATCATCTGATCGGCGTGTTTGCTCCGGAATACACGGAAGTGTTTGCATCGGTTCTGAAAGCCCTCGGAAGCACTCACGCTCTGATCGTTCATGGAACGGAAGGGCTTGATGAGATCAGCTGTGAGTCCTCCACGCGCGTTTCCGAACTGAAAAACGGAACCATCAAAACGTATGAGCTTTTCCCGGAAATGTACCTGGATGATGTTTATTCCATTGCGGATACTGCCGGCGGGTCTCCTGAGGAAAACGCCGCGATTGCTCTTTCCATTCTGCGCGGAGAGGAACGCGGAGCAAAACGGGCGATTACCGTGCTCAACGCGGGTGCAGCAATCTATGCTGCCGATGCTGCAAATGATCTCAGAGAAGGAATTCGAATGGCATGTGATTCGATCGATTCCGGACGGGCTTTGAAAAAACTTGAATTACTTGTGGAGGCATCCAAATGAACAACATTCTGGAAAAAATCACTGAAGCACGCGCAAAGGCACCTCAGACAGTTCCCGTGAAAACATTGGAAGCGCAGGCGGCGCGCCGGAAAGCTCCTCTGGATTTCGCTGCATGTTTCCGCGGGGAGGGGATTCATATCATTGCGGAATTGAAGAAGGCATCGCCGT
This sequence comes from uncultured bacterium, assembly GCA_949292215.1. GTDB lineage: Bacteria > Verrucomicrobiota > Lentisphaeria > Victivallales > UBA1829 > UBA1829. Next base: position 26,079 of record CASEYW010000035.1, on the reverse strand, counting down.
CGAAAGGACTGATTCGGGAGGAGTTCCCGGTGGTTCCTCTGGCAAAGGAGTTGGAAACGGCCGGAGCTGCGGCACTTTCGATTTTGACGGAACCGGACTGTTTTCTCGGAAAGCTGGAGTTTATCCGGGAAGTCCGTCCGAAGGTGCGGATTCCAATTTTGCGCAAGGACTTCATTTCGAATGAGTACCAGATCCTGGAAGCGCGGGCGGCGGGTGCGGATGCCATTCTGCTGATCGCGGCGGTTCTGAATGCGAAGGAATTTCAGCATCTGTTCACATTTGCTTCCTCGCTGGGACTTTCCGTTCTCTGCGAAGCGCATACGCGCAAGGAGATTGATATGCTGGTGGATGGCGGCGCAAAGATCATCGGCATAAACGCACGCGACCTGACCAATTTTTCCCTTTCCCTGGATGTGACGATGGAAAATCTGAAGCAGATTCCAGACGGAATCGTGAAAATTGCCGAAAGCGGGATTCAGAATGCGTTTCACATCAAAGATTTACATGATGCTGGCGCGAACGGTTTTCTGATTGGCGAAACTCTGATGCGTGCCGAACATCCAGGAGAAAAACTGAAGGAGCTTATGGGATGAGAACGAATCTTCTGAAAATCTGCGGAATCAATGATCCCGTCATTGCCCGGCATGCGGTGGAGTGCGGTGCGGATTTTCTGGGATTCATTTTCTGGAATCGGAGTCCGCGGTATGTAACCGTGGAGCGTGCTGAAGAGATTTTTTTGCAGATTCCCGATCGGAAAAAATGCCGTTTTGCCGGAGTTTTTCTGGATTCCGGGGTTGAGGAGATCCGGGAAACGGGGCGGCGCTTGAATCTGGATGTCATTCAGGTGCATGGAGATATTGCCTCGGAAGCTGCGGAATCCCTGCGGAAAGAGTTCGAAGTCTGGAAAGCGGTTTCTTCGGAAACCGACTGGGACCCCGGATTTCCGGCGGATGCGTTTCTCGTGGATTCGAAAAGTCCCGGGAGCGGAAGACATTCCGACTGGACTCTCGCGGAAAGAATCCGGGACACTGGAAAAAAGGTCGTCCTTGCCGGCGGACTTTCTGCCGGAAATTTAATGGAAGCCGCCGCGCTGAACTGCTATGTGCTGGATGTGAACAGTTCTCTGGAAGAGGCTCCGGGACAAAAATCGTTAAGAAAAATGGAACAGTTGTTCAATCAATACAGGAGATATGGAAATGCAGAATAAAACCCATTATGGAATCTACGGCGGACAGTATGTCGCCGAGACTCTCATGACTCCCCTTGCAGAGCTGGAAAAGGCTTATTTCGAAGCGCGGAAAGATCCCGCGTTTCAAGCGGAGTTCGATGATTTGATGAAACACTATGTGGGCAGGGAAAGCCCGCTGTATTACGCGAAACGGCTCTCCGAGTACTGCGGCGGTGCAAAGATTCTTCTCAAACGTGAGGATCTGAATCATACAGGAGCTCACAAGGTCAACAACACCATAGGCCAGGCTCTGCTGGCGAAACGTATGGGAAAGAAAAAACTCTTTGCCGAAACCGGAGCGGGAATGCACGGCGTGGCGACTGCGACAGTTGCGGCACTGTTCGGCATGGAATGCGAAGTTTTCATGGGAGCGGTCGATGTGGAACGGCAGGCGCCGAATGTGGATCGGATGATTACACTCGGAGCGAAGGTGACAGCCGTAAGCGAGGGGAGCGGAACACTCAAGGATGCCATGAACGAGGCGCTTCGTCGCTGGATCACGGAAGTCGAGGATGCCTTCTATGTGATCGGAACGGTTGCAGGTCCGTATCCCTATCCGATGATTGTGCGGGATTTTCAGTCTGTAATCGGGATCGAGGCTCGGAAACAGTGCCTCGAAGAATACGGAAAACTCCCGGCAGAAGTGATCGCTTGTGTCGGTGGAGGAAGCAACGCCATGGGAATTTTTGCCGGATTCCTTGATGATCCGGACGTTCGGCTGATCGGCGTGGAAGCGGGTGGAAAGGGAATCGAAACAGGAGAACATGCCGCGAGCATCTGCGGCGGACGCCTCGGCGTACTCCATGGAAGCAAGTGCTACCTGCTTCAGACGGATGATGGACAGATCATTGACACCTACAGCGTCTCTGCCGGACTTGATTATCCCGGCGTGGGACCGGAACACTGCATGCTTCATGACATCGGCCGCGCTGAATATGTCTCCATCAACGACGATGAAGCCGTTCACGCGTTCGATATGCTTTCCCGCTACGAAGGCATCATTCCCGCGCTTGAATCCAGTCATGCGCTCGCCGAAGCGTTCAAGCGCGCACCGAAATGTTCAAAAGACGATCTTATCATCGTCAATCTTTCCGGACGCGGCGACAAGGATATGCAGAGCGTCAAAAACTATAAAATGCAGAAAGGACTTTGAGCATGAACCGGATACAGACTCTTTTCGCAAACGCGAAAGCAAAAAATGAAAAAATCTTCACTGCCTATCTGACCATGGGATTTCCGACGATGGCGTTCAGCGAACGTGCTGTTGCAACCTTGATCGAAAACGGAGTCGATATCATCGAATTCGGCGTTCCGTTTTCCGATCCGATGGCGGACGGTCCGGTGATCCGCAACGCCGCACGGATCGCTCTTGAGAACGGAGCAAAACTGGCGGATATCCTGAAAACCATGACGCGTCTTCGAAAACGCTATCCCGATGTTCCGTTTGTCCTTTTTTCCTATTACAACGTGATCTTCTCTTATGGACTGGAACGTTTTGCCGAAGACGCGGAACGGGCAGGTGTGGATGCCGTTCTGACTGTTGATGTCGTTCTGGAAGAACGAGGAGAAGTGCTGGATGTGCTGCGTCGCCACGGTATGACGATGGTTCCGCTGGTTGCTCCGACGACCCATCTCGACCGGGTCGCTGAGATCGCAAAAGGGGTGGAGGACAGTTTCCTGTACGTTATTACGGTCAACGGCGTAACCGGAGCAAGGGCTGAATTGCCGCAGGAACTTACGCAGCGCTTGAACGAGATCCGGCGAGTCTCGGGAATGCCGGTCCTGGCGGGATTCGGAATCGGACGTCCGGAACAGGCAAAAGCAGTCTGTCAGACCTGCGACGGCTTTATCGTCGGCAGCGCGATCGTGAAGATTCTTCTCGACAATCCGAACGACGATGGATTGCAGAAACTGGCGGAATTTGCAAAAGCATTCTGAACTTTTTTATCTGAAAATCGAACAAAAAAACGTGTCCACTTTTGGACACGTTTTTTTGCTTTCCAGTTGAGTTGGAAAACGTTAGCGTTGCAACATCCGATTGATTTCCCCGCGCAGTTTCAGCATTGCTTTTTCCCCGCGCGGATAGTTTTTCATTGTCATGGCTTTCCCCGATGCTTTGTCAAGGAGCCTCTGAACGGTTTTTGCTCCGGCTTTTTCTTCCAGGAGTTCCAGTGCCCGCTGATCCTGAAGGGCGTCGAAGAGAAGCTCATGGCGGATTGAATCGGCAGGCTCGCAGTCGTTGCCGGGATAAACGAGGAAGGGATCGCCGGCAGGGAAAGCGTAGCCGGCATCGGCTGTCTGGTACGGGTCAATCGGATAACGGGAAAGACGGCTGAAGTAGAAGTTGAAGCCCCAGTGCAGGAATCCTTCGATTCCAAAACGGTGGAAAAGAGCTCCCAGAATGCGGGTACGGGCAGGGGGCGAATAGAGAAAACGGTTGCTGGTTTCCGTTTCCGGACAGCAGCAGTAGTAGGTCCAGGGATGTTTCAATCCTTTCCGAATAAACTCCTCCACCTTGCTGATTCCGGGAACCGGAATATCGACCAGTCCCAGTTTATAGAAATCAAAATCGGAGAGTGCGTCGATGTGTTTGAAATCATCCGTGTAGGTGCGGAGCAGTTTCGCCGCTGCGGAGTAGGTGCCCAGTCCTTCCGGCGATGGCTCATCCGAGGTATGGAAATAGACCCGATCGGCAATTCCCGCTTCTTTGAGAAAAACAGTCAATTCCGGGAGAAAGACTTTTAGAAACGTTTTGTATTTAGCGGAATCGGATTTGACATCCCATCCGAAGATCCGTTTTTCCGTTCCGTTCACATCCGCCATGATTTTCGGCGTGAAGGCCGCACCCCACTGAGTGAAAAGATGAGAAATTTCAAAATAGCGGATTCCGACCGATTCGGCAAGTGCGATCCAGCGGGCGAGCTTGTCAAAATTGAACTCATACGTATTTCCCGTCTTTTTTACGCCGACCAGCTGGACAGTCGGCCGTTCCTGTCCGACCTCCGTATCCAGGGGCGGCGTAAAGACTGGAGTCAGGATCATGTTGATTCCGTGGTCCGCAGCGTTTTTCATAAACGTTTCAACAAGATACCAGTATTCTTCGCTGAATACCGGCACGTTGTAGTAAGTTGCAAGGGAATCGGTATGGAACCATTCTGTGCGGATCAGTTTCTGTTCCGGAAGCGCTGCATTCAGAACTTCCAGACGGAAGGGCTCGGTTTTGACAGTTTCCTGTTTATCGAGATTGAATTCAAATGCGATATCATAGGTTCCCGCTTTGCAGTTCCGGGGAATCCGGACCGTGATCCAGAGCGCACGCCACAGCTTTGGCGGTACTGCAAAGAAGCGTTCCGGAAGTTCAGCGAGAAGATCGGGAATGAGTCCCGGTTCTTTTGTGATGACATCATCATCCAGATTTGCTGCAAGGAAGCGGACCGGAACACTTTCCACAGAACGAATGCGGATGTTTTTCAGTTTCGAGAGGACTTTTACTTTCAGATCGTCCACACGTCGTTCCGTAAAATACGCCACTTGAAAGGAGAACACTTCTCCCCGCAAAGCGGAAAATCCGCTGAATGGTTCCGCTGCGGTCATTTCCGGTTTTTGCATGATTTTGACTAAAGAACTGCAGAATCTGGTTTTGAAATGAAATGGTTCCATTGATAAAAAGCCCTTTTTTTCTTTCTGAATCGGTTCAAGTCTGTCCGGAACGGTCCGCACTTGTTTTGTTGAGTTTGAATAATATAATCTGATCTCCTGCTTGTTGCAAAGGGAAAAATGCGTAAATTACGCATTCACCGGACAGAATTGGAGCGACAGGCTTCTGTCGATTCCGATTTTTGAAAAGGGGATCGGCTGGAAGGGAAGCTGTTTCAGAAGAATCGAATCCGGCAGAAGAGTGAAATCCTTGAGGTCCGGATCAGCAAAACCGAGCTGGTGGAGATCACCGTCCACACAGAGATTATCGCCGAAGAACTGATAGGAACGCTCGAATTGGTTGAATCCGGCAGCCTCTCCGCAATTGATCATATAATTGTTGACGATAAAATTTCGTGCCTTGTTTTCCAGCACATCCGCAAGTCTCGGTGCGAGCCGGAGTTTTTCCGGAGAGAGTCCGTTTTCCAGAGCTTGAGTGTAGAACTGTTTCTGGAAACCTTCATCCCAGCGTTCCTTGCCCCAGCAGCTGAAACTCAGAGCGCGGATGCAGTCGATGAAAAGATTGTTTTCGACAATATTGTTTTTCCCCGCATGAATCTGGATTCCGCCAAAGCCTCCGCCTGCGCATTTCAGGAAAACATTGCCGTAGATCAGAATGTTGCTGATCATGTCGTCAAGCCGGATTCCCGCCTGACCACAGAAGTCGATGCCGCTGCCGAGGTCGTGCCAGAAATTGAACAGGTAACGGGTCCCGTACATAAAAGGATCGAAGAAACAGTCGATCCCCGCCTGGTCGTCGAAGTCGCGGACGAGATCGTGACCGTCGCAGTAGGCAACCGTCTGCAAGTCTCCCGAAACCGCGATTCCATGGTGCGAGGAGTTGTAAAGATGGAAATGGAGCAGATGATTGCCGCAACCGGCAACCGACGCCGCAGGCGTATAGCAGCGGTCCACCTGACTGAAATCATGAATATCAATGTTAATGGCGAAATGATCGGCTCGCGTAAGCGTTTTGCGATCGCCTCCGGAAAGCCGGATTCCGCCTGCACCCAGTTCGTACAGATGCACGTTGAAAATTCCGCAATGGCTGCCATCCTCAATGAGAATGGCGCTTCCGCCCGCACCGGAGATTTCCAGATCCGTAAAAAGAAGATTCCGGCAGTTCTGTGCATATACGGCATCCGAGGCTCCATTGAGCATGCGGATGTTCCGGAAAAGAATGTGTTCCGCATCGTGCAGGCGCAGAAAGGGTGTGGGGAGAAGGGAGAGTTCCAGCGTATAATCAGCGGTTCCATCGGGTGTGAAGAGAACCGGTTCTTCCGGGATGCAGTAGAGTTTGCCTGTTTTTCGGTCAAGATACCACTCTCCCGGATCGGAGAGTTCCTCCAGCAGATTGAAAAAGTAGAACGGGTCGTTCGGAAGGCAGCCATACGAGACTCCCGGAGCAAGTGTGACGGTGCCTTTTTCAAGATCAATCTGTTCGACTTTTCGAGTATCCGACGCCCAGAGATAGCCCCATTGTCCATCGGCACGGATGTCATCCGCTTCCCGCCAGCGCTCGAGTTCCGGGTGACGGAATTCGAAAACCGCGCGGCTTTCAGGCCCCTCTTTCTTGTGGTCATCGGTGAGTTCGTGAAGAGATCCGGAAAATACGGTACCGACCTTCAACTGAGGATCGCGTTTTTTTGGCCAGCGTGCAAGAGTCATGCGTTTGCCGTGAGCAAAACAGTCGAGCCACGGCGGTGCCGGATAGCTGCTGAACCGGAATCCGCGCTTCGGCAGAGTGGGCACATGGTGGATGCCCGACGAAACAAGATCGGCCGTTAAAACCTTTTCCACTGCGGAGGGATGGAGGCGCTTTCTCACGGATTCGTCCGTCACATGGCGGAAGCCAGAGAGTGTGGAAGAGCCTTTGAAAATGACTCCATCCGCACTCTCGCCAAGCCAGAGAACAGGATTCTCCCGTGAGCCGGAATCCTCTTTGCCGAATTCCAGGGTCTGACGAAACGGATAGATTCCATTGTGGAGCAGGACCGTTACTGCGGCATCCGGAGTTTCAGAGAGAATCCGCCGGACTCTGGCTTGAGCATCCTTCAGGGATAGTGCCTCTCCGTTCGGCTCGGGAGCGACATGAATGAGAATGTCGTTTTTTCTCCGTGCCAGAACCTCGTTCCATGGAGCAAGCAGCTGTTCCGAATCATCGGCGGGTGGATTGTATTCCTGCCGATAGAGCTTGTATTCCTCAGCGCTGCGTCTGTCATATTCGGTTATGCCGGTTTGTTCCGGTGCTCTGAATTTTACGGATGCCTTTGAAAACAGAATCGTTGACTGGTCCATGTCGGGAGACTCCTTGTTTTGCAGAAAAGACCGGTTTCATACAGAAAAACGCGGAGATTTATTCCGCTTTCCGTGCTTTGTCTTTTTCTCGTTCGTATTTGTCTCTGATGGAAGCGATTTCCGTAAGGAGCGCCTCCTTTACCTCCGCCGCTTTAACGGGATCTTCTTCCTTTGCCAGCCGCTGCTGTGCGGAGAGTTCCGCTTCAGCGATTTTTGCCCGGCAGATTGTATCAATTTCCGCGAGTTTTGCTTTGACTTCCGGCGAAACCTCGTTCAGAATGCCGCCGCTTCGTTCCAATGCAAGTTCAAATGCGCTTTTCATACTGTCTCCCTGTTGTAGAAAAAAAACATCAGAGCATTCAGGACGAGTCCGTGGGAGATTTCTCCGGAACGGATCATCGTCTGTACCTGTTTGAGCGGAACTGCTTCCGTGACAATACATTCCGTAGCTTCCAGGTCGGGTACGGAACACGGTTCCGCATTGTCGATCCGGATTGTGTGACAGAGATTTCCCTGAAGAGCCGGATTTGGATGCACTCTGCCTATGATACGGGCATTCATCCCGGCATATCCGGTTTCCTCCCTCAGTTCGCGGATTCCGGCTGCGACCGGGGAAGAATCCGTTCGGTCGATACATCCACCCGGGATTTCCCATTCCGTCCGGCGCGTGCCATGACGAAACTGGCGGATCAGGAGAAGCTCCTCCGACGGAGTCAGAGCGATCACATTGACCCAGTCACAGGTCTTGCATGTGATAAATTCGTGTTTTGCTCCGGTCCGCAGGCACTCAAAGCGTTCCGCACACAAAGTGATCACGGGAGATCTGAAAATCTCCCGCGGTTGTTCCAAAGAGAGCCATTGATCTTTCAGATCAGGGCTCATAACGTTCTGCCCATCGCTTCCACGACGGGGCGGAGAGCCTCCACAAATTTCCCGAAATCGTTGCAGGGAATCTGCTGTGCGGCATCGCTGAGCGCGCGAACCGGCTGGGGATGCGATTCCACAATGATGCCGTCCGCGCCGACTGCCGCTGCTGCTCTTGCCAGGGGAAGTACAAATTCAAGTTTGCCCGCCGCATGGCTCGGATCGACCACAACCGGAAGATGGGATTCCTTTTTGGCAACGGCAACCGCGCTGATGTCCAGCGTGTTTCTGGTCGAGGTTTCAAAGGTGCGGATTCCGCGTTCGCAGAGAATCACGTTTTCGCATCCGTGAACCAGCAGGTACTCCGCTGCATTGAGCCACTCTTCCACCGTGGTGGACATGCCGCGTTTGAGAAGAACGGGACGTCCCGCCTCTGCAACACTTTCCAGCAGATTGTAATTCTGGCAGTTCCGTGCGCCGATCTGGATGCAGTCTGCCACATCCGCCACAGCCTTCAGCGAGGGAATGCCAACCACTTCCGTTACCACGGGAACATCGTATTTCTCTTTGATGTTCCGGAGAATCTCCAGCCCTTTGTATCCGAGTCCCTGAAAATCATAGGGGGAGGTGCGGGGTTTGAACGCGCCTCCGCGGAGAATGCTGACCCCTTCCGCCGTGAGAACCTGTGCACAGATATCCATCTGCGCCGCCGATTCAATGGAGCAGGGACCGGCGATAATCTGGAATTTTTCTCCTCCGACAATCTCCTTGCCGATTTTGAAACGGGAATTTTCCGCATGAAATTCGCGGCTGGCAAGTTTGTATTTTTTCTGAATCGGAAGTACGTCTTCCACAACGGGAAGGTTCTTGAGCACTTCCAGAGACATGTGGAGATTTTCATCTCCCACCGCGCCGAGAACGGTATGCTCCACGCCTTTGATGAGCCTGGGTTCATACCCCATGTCGGCGACGAGCTTTTCAACCTTTTCGATCTCCTGATCGGAACTGTTCGGCTTGAAAACGATAATCATCTTCTACCACTTTCCAAAAATTGTGATGCCCGGTATTTCAGCTCAAAATACGGGTCTTCCTTGTCCATTGAAAATCTTTCGATTTGCACATTTGATTTTCAGAGCTACATTACTAATGACAGAAAACACGCAAAAAGCAAGTGAAAGTGTGAAAAATATGCCAATAAATGATAAGATTTCCGCGGCCGTCTATATCGGAGCCTATACCATCCAGATGCTTGTGGGACGTGTTGCTGCCGACGGAAACTCCTTCGAAACAGTAAACGAATTCACCGCTTTCACAAAACTTGCCGGAGATGACAGTTCACTCGAACAGCTCTCCGAGGATGGAATGAAACGCGCCTTCAAAGCTCTGCATGAGCTCCATGAGATCGCGGAGAGGGAAGGGGCGACGGAATGCCGTCTTTCCGCCTCCTCCTCGTTCCGAAATACGGTAAACCGGACTCAACTCCTGCTGGGCTGTCAGCGGGAATTCGGGGTCTTTCCGCAGCTGCTTTGTGGACGAGATGAAGCAAGACTGAATTTCATCGGCGCTATGACCGATGCCTTTATCAATCTGCCGCTGATTACCGTCTACTGCGGTTTCAGCTCTTTCCAGATTGCTTTCGGCGACGCCAGGAGGATCGAAGGCGCCTTTGAACTCGGGCTTGGCGCAGGACAGCTTGTCCGGAAATTCGAACTGGATAAGCATGGCCTGAGCTTTTTCCGCCAGATCGCCCTGCGCAATTACATTGCAAAACAACTGGAACCGATTTCCGCTTCGTATCACAAATGGCTCGGATCATTGAAAGTTGCACCGGAGCTGATGGCGGTGGGTGCGCTTCCGTTTGCCTGCAACTCCCTGATCAACAAGCAGGTGAATTTGAACTGGAGCTCCATTGCCGCGCTGCCGCAGAAGACTTCCGCCGTGGTGGAACTGAGCAAAAGCCTGATTGCCCTCTCTCCGGAAGAGGTCGGACGGCTGCCCGGCGTGGATCAGAACATGCGTGAAACACTCGCTGGCGGTTCCATGATTCTGCGTTCCGCTCTCGAATTCTGCGATGTCTACGATTTCCGTCTGACTCCCTACGGACTTTGTGCGGGAATGCTGAAGTCCCCCGCATCCAGTTTTTCAACGGCGAAAACCTATCCGCTGCCTTGACATCCGCAATCCACCGCATATATTAACCCCAATTAACCGAAAAAAGGGGTATGCGATGAATCTTTCCCGTTCCTGGATCTGGCTCGACCATTCCATTTTTCCAGATGTTCAGAAAACAAAAATTTCTGTTTTCGATCATTCCAGCAAACCGCGTCCGGCAATGGCGGTGTTCCGACGGATCTTCTCTCTGGAATCCGTGCCGGATGATCTGACGGCGCATTTTTCCGGAGACTGCAAGTTCCGGCTCTTTATCAACGGACGTTTTCTTGACGACGGACCGGTGGAAGTCGGCGGCGATTACGCCAACACCACGCCGCCGGACTGGTGGTTCTTTGATTCCCGAACCGTTGCAGACCGTTTCCATCCGGGAGAAAATGTGATCGTCGCCGAGGTCCTGACCGTTCCAGATGCTCAGACCGACTACTCGGTCGGCCATCCCGGGTTCACGTTTGAACTGGAGTCCGGAGGCGTCTCTCTTCTGCGTTCCGACTCTTCCTGGTGTTCCTTTCTGAACCCCGCGTTCGTGGACACCATGAACTGGCATGCAGAACTGTTTCACGAGGATTATCATTCCCTCTCCTTCGATGCTTCCCGATGGATTCCCGCTGAAGAGCTTCCTCCGGAAATCTGTGAAAAATGGAAGCTGCGAAAACTCAACCTTCCGCCGCTGGAGGAGAGCAAGGTTTTTCCCCGGAAAGGACGGATTCTGTTTGATGAAATGAAGCCTTACGCCTCCTGTTCCGGAGATTTGAGTTTGACGGCATTCCCCGGTCCTCCGGTTTCTTTTCAGCTGGAATTCGATCAGGAGACTGCGGCACAGATCGGATTCGAGATCGAATCCGAGGGCGGTGCTTCCATTGTCCTGGAATATCAGGAAGTTCCGGGAGTGACGCACAGTGTCGAAAAATATACTGCCGCTCCTGGAACGCACAGCTTCCGTTCCACCCGTCTGAATGTGTTCAAATACATTCAGCTCAGAATCTCCTGCGGAGCGTTTTCCTCGGAACACTTCGCTCCGGTGAAGATCCGTTCCATTACAGCGCACCGGAGGGGATTTCCTCTTGGTGCGACTGCGCCGTTCGACTGTTCCGATCCTGATCTGATGAAGATCCGTTCCTGTATCGACAAAACAATGCGGATGTGCATGATGCGCCTGCATCTGGATTCCCCGGTCCACCAGGAGGGGCTGGGGTGTACGGGCGATTACATGATTGAATCTCTGATCGCGCACGCATTGTATGGAGAAACACGTCTTGCTGCGGCGGATATTCTGCGTACCTCGTTGCTGCTGAAGCAGAAGAATGCGTCCATGTTCCACACGTCCTACTCCCTTTCCTTCCTTGACATGGTGCGGGATTATTACTGGAACACCGGAAATCCGGACCTCCTTGAAACCGTATTTCCGCAACTGGAAGCGGTTCTGGATCGGTTTGCCGGATTCGTCGGGGCAGACGGCCTCCTTTCCGAAGCACCGAATTATCTGTTCATCGACTGGGTCAACGGAGGCGGATACAATTATCACCACCCGCCTGCTTCACGCGGGATGGGGTGTTTTACTGCCTTCTATTTCAATGCGTTATGTACCGGAGCCTTTCTTGCCGGTGTTCTGGGTCGGACCGAACGGGAACAGCTCTGCCGTGAACGGGCAGAAGCTGTGAAAAAAGCATTTGCTCAGCTGTGGTCGGAAGAACGCGGATGTTTCTGCGACGGCATTCCGCATCTGACCAATGTTCCTCCCTCCCAATGGCTTCCGCCCGATGATGAGATTCCTTCCTTTACCGTGCATACGAATGTCCTTGCTCTGGCGTATGGGCTGGTCCCCCGGGAAAAAATCGACCTGTTATGGGAGAAAATCTTTACGGATCCGACTTTGATTCAGCCGCAGCCGTATTTTATGCACTACGTCTTTGAAGCGCTGCATCGGACGGATCGTTTTTCTCGATACGGGTTCGAGCTTCTGAAACGCTGGAACGTTCCGGTGGCGGAGCATCCCGACGGTCTGAAGGAATGCTGGAACTGCGGCGACTATTCCCATGCGTGGGGCGGTTCCCCGGCGTATCAGTTGACGCGATCCGTACTGGGCATCGTTCCGCTGCTGCCCGGCTGGAAGAAAATCCGGATTGCTCCCTGCTTCGGAAATTTGTCGTTTGCGATCGGAACGGTACCGACCGTTTCGGGAAACATTGATGTGTGTTATCGGGATGGCTCTCTGGAAGTTCATCTTCCGCCCGGTATGGAATATGAACTGTGCAGTCCATATCAGACTGTGGTATCTTGCAAAACAAATGTGAAATGAAGGAGAACGCTGAATGAAACGGAATTTGATTGCCATGTATTTCAGTCCGACCCGGACCGGCAGAACCATCGCTTTGAAAATAGCTTCCGTTCTCTCGGAACGGTGGAAAATCAGGATATCGGAGCTGGATTTGACGCGTCCGGAAGCCCGAGCAAAAACGTATGCGTTTGCATCGGAAGATGTTGTGATTTTTGCTTATCCCGTTTATGCTGGGCGCGTGCCTCAGGTTTTGGATGGCGTCCTGGATCAGATAAGGGGAAATGGCGCATTGGCTGTTCCTGTCTGTCTGTATGGCAACCGCGCGTATGAAGATGCGTTGCTGGAGGCGGGAAAACGGTTGGAGGCGAATGGATTCTCCGTCATCGCCGCGGGAGCGTTCATCGGGGAACACTCTCTTTCCGTTAAACTGGCGGCTGGACGGCCCGATGAATCCGATCTGCGGATTGCGTCTGACTTTGCGGAACGAATTGCACAGAAGCTCGAATCCGGAGATTTTTCGACTCCTGTCGTGAAGGGGAATATTCCATACCGGGAACGGATGCCCGCCGGGGAGTCCATCCGTCCGGTGACTACGGTTGCCTGTACCGGATGCGGGCTTTGCGCGAAGGTTTGTCCGATGGGGATCATCGCTCCCGGTGATCCCAAAACAGTGGGTGAGGGATGTCTCTATTGCTGTGCCTGCGTAAAAAATTGTCCGGTTCAGGCAAAACGGTTTGAGAATCCCCGGATTCTGGCTTTGAGAGAAAAACTCGAATCATCGTTTATGGACCGGAAGGAACCGGAGTTGTTTGTATAAAAAGAAAAGAATCGTTTGCGAATCCTGCGGTTCCCTGATATATTAAGGAAACTCGGATGGGTTCTGATGCAAACTTAAACAAGTGAGGTTAGGAAAATGTTCAACTGTTTCGCAGTCGATATCGGTGCCGGAAGCGGCAGAGTCATGAGATGCTCCATCTCCGATGCAGGAAAAATTGATCTGGAGGAGATTTCTCGCTTCCCGAATGAAAGCCGGATGATCGATGGACATCTCCGCTGGGACATCGAAGCCCTGATCCGCGATATCAAAGCAGGGCTTGCCAAAGGTGCTGCGGAACTGAAACCGGACGCCGTTGCAGTTGATACCTGGGGCGTGGATTATGTTCTGCTCGACAAGGATTGCAACCGTCTCGCCGATCCCGTTTGTTACCGTGATGAACGTACAAACGGAATGGCGGATGAATTCAACGCGAAATTCGGTCTGGAGCGCATTCAGAAACTGACCGGAATTCAGGTGCTTGATATCAATACGGTTTATCAGCTCTACGCCGCTCAGAAGGAAAATCCGGATTATGCAAAAAATGCGGAACATTTTCTCTTCACTCCGGATTACATAGCCTACCGTCTTTCCGGTGTTCTGGCAAACGAGTTTACGATTGCCAGCACGTCCCAGTTGCTGGACTGTTCGAAATCCGACTGGTCCGATGAACTGCTGAATGCCGTCGGACTTCCCCGCCGCTGTGTAAAACCCCTGACCCAGCCGGGAACTAAAATCGGAACTTGTGATTTCTCCGGAGTTAAAGGTCTGGAAGGGGTGCCCTGCGTAATGGTCGGTTCCCATGATACCGCATCGGGCGTGGCGGCGGCTCCTGCCTCCGGTGACAACTGGGCTTATGTCGCGTCCGGAACCTGGTGTCTTACAGGAATCGAATCGAAAAAGGCTCTGGCAACTCCTCTTGCCGCCTCCTTGAACTTTACCAATGAAGGCGGGGTCGCTCACACCTGGCGCGTTCTCAAGAATCTGACCGGATTCTGGATTCTGCGCGGACTGAAAGCCGATGTCGCCAGTGAAATTTCCTATGATGAAATGATGGAAGAAGCAAGGTCGGCGGAAAAGTTCCGCAGTCTTTACAATCCGAATCATTCTCTCTTCTTCAATCCGGATTCCATGAAGGCCTCCGTCGATGAGTTTATGAGAATGACCGGACAGCCGATTCCTTCTTCCAGAGGCGCTTATATCGAATCATTCCTGGAAAGTCTCGCTCTCCTTTTCCGCCGTACCATTCGGGAAGCCGATTCCATTTCCGGAAAACACACGGAGGTGATTCATCTGATGGGGGGAGGAGCACAGAATCATCTTCTCTGTCAGTATACTGCAGATGCAACAGGATGTACCGTTATGGCTGGTCCTGTTGAAGCCACGGCAATCGGAAACGCCATGATGCAGGCTGTCGCAGTCGGCCGTCTTGCTTCTATCGAAGATGCCAGACGCCTCGTCCGAGCATCCTTTGAACCCAGGACCTTTACTCCGGAAAATCAGAAGGCATGGGATGAGGCAGCTTCCCGATTCGATGCAGTAATGAAACTCTGATCCCATCCGGTTCTGCGGCGGGGAAGGGGATCGTTCGTGTTTTTTCTCCGTCTGCAACACCCCCCCGGCAGGACCCCGGCGGGGCCTTGCGAGGGGAAGAAGGCGTCGACTCTGTCAAGCGGCAGTTTTCCCCCCTTGCGTGAGTTAAGATCTTCCGAGCATTTTTTCAATGGGCATAAGAGCGTCTTTTGAGTGCTCAGGAGAGAGTTTGACTTGATGATTCAGATCTCTGAGAACGTCCCGGATATTTTCGAGAGTGATTTTTTTCATATCCTCGCAAATGAGGAGAGGCTCGAGAGGGAAGAACTCTTTTCCGGGATTTTCTTTCCGGAGTCGATGCAGGATTCCTTCTTCGGTACCGATAATGAACTGTTTTTGATCGGATTCGCGGACAAATTTCAGGATTCCACCGGTGCTGAGTGCGCAGTCGGCGGTTTCGACGACTTCTGGTCTGCATTCAGGGTGTACGAGAACGAGAGCTCCGGGATGTTTTTTCCGTGCGGTTTCAATCATTTCGGGTGTGACTTTATCATGAATAGGACAGCATCCGGGCCAGAGTTTCATGGATCGACCAAGTTTTTTGTTCATATTGGCACCGAGATTGCGATCCGGGAGAAACATGACGTTTTTTTCAGGGGGAATGGATGCAATGATTTTTTCCGCATTGCCGGAAGTGCAGCAGAGATCGACTTCCGCTTTGACGTCGGCAGTGCTGTTGACGTAGGCGACGAGAAGATCATCGGGATTTTCCTTCCGGTATGCTTTTACCGCGTCAGCGGAAGCCATATCCGCCATGGGGCATCCGGCATCGGGGTTCGGCAGGAGAACGACTGCATTGGGAGAGAGGAGTTTTCCGGTTTCCCCCATGAAGCGGACTCCGCAGAAGACAATGACATCCGCGTCGATGCTTTTTGCTTTGATGCTCAATTCAAGGGAATCACCGGCGAAGTCGGCAATGTCCTGAATTTCCGGTCTTACATAGTTATGCGCCAGAATGACAGCTTTGCGAACTTTCTTCCAGTGTTTGATTTCTTCTATGAGGTCAGACATTTTGCAACTCCTTTTCTTTCCGGATTCTTGATCCTCCCGGTGGGTGGATAACATAGTGGCGGATACCGGAAAAATCAAATTCGGGACCGCGTTTTCTGATGAAGTGCAGATAGAAATCTTCCGATAAATTTTGCTTTTTTTTCAGCCGTCTGATTGACAAATTCATTCAGGAATGTACATTTGTGACAGCCCCCGGACCGGAAATACTTCCCGGGAATCTTGACTGCAAAGGACTCCTGCGATGGAAACTCTGAGAAAAAATGGATTGCTTTTGTTTCTTGCTGTTTGTTTCAGCGCGGTGTGTTTTGTTGTCTTTTTCTCGGGGAACGGCAGTTGTTCTCCGGAGCAGTCCGTTTCCGCTTTCCTGTTCGAATCCGAAGGTCTGTTGTCGGTGGATGGGAATTCGTATGATCCGGATGAGAAGCTGAACGGTTCCCGAACGATGGATAACCGTCTTCTCTGGAGATCCGCCTGTGCTGTTCCGACGCCGTTTGAATTTCATCCGCTTTCCGGGCAGATGATTGTTTTCGGAAGAGTTCCACATCTCCATTTTCGCAAAATCCGCAATACCGACAAGCCGCGTGACGGTCCTTTTTCCATTTGATGTCTGTTGGAGAAAAGGGGGATATCCCGTCGCTTCCGGCGGGAGAATAATTGCAGATTTGGAATGGGAATGGTGTCGTCATGTCAAAAAAAGAATTGATCAAGTCTTTGGGACTGCTGGATGTTTTTTGTATTGCGACCGGAGCAATGATCAGTTCCGGTATTTTTATTCTTCCTGGGGTTGCGTTTGAGAAAGTCGGGCCGGCAATGATTCTTGGATATCTGCTGGCCGGAGTATTTGCCTGTGTCGGATCGCTCGCAACGATTGAGCTGGCCACCGCGATGCCGCTGGCCGGAGGAATTTACTACTATACGGAGCGCAGTCTGGGACCGCTGGCAGGAACAATTTCCGGACTGCTCAACTGGAGCGCAATTGCACTGAAGAGTTCCTTTGCGATTTTCGGCATGTCGGAACTTCTTTATCAGCTGATCGGGACACCGCGCCTTGCCTGTGGAATCTGCCTGACAGTCTTCTTCCTGATCGTGAATCTGATCGGAACAAATGCCGCAGCCTGGGCGCAGGATATCATGGTGTTTATTCTGCTGGGAGCAATGGGACTGTTCTTTGTGACAGGAGTCTCTTCAGTTGATGTTACACGTTTCACTCCGTTTTTTGCGGAAGGAAAGGGGAAAATCAGCGAAGTGATGGCTCTGGCGGCATTTGTGTTTGTCGCCTTCGGCGGACTGCTTGATGTGGCAAGCGTTTCGGAGGAGGTGAAGAATCCGAAACGCAATATGCCGCTCGGTATGCTCGGTGGAATTATCACGGTAACTCTTCTTTATGGACTCGTGTTGTTTATCACGGTCGGCGTTCTTCCGGGGAAGGACCTTTCCGGTTCGCTGACTCCGCTGGCGGATGCTGCACAGAAAACGATTCGGGGAAGCTGGGGATACTGGATTATCACGGTCGGAGCAATGATGGCATTCGTGACGACCGCAAATGCCGGGATCATGGCTGCCGCTCGATTCCCGTTTGCCCTCAGCCGCGACAAACTGATTCCGGGGCTCTTCTGCAAGGTCTACGGACGAAAACAGCTTCCCCTTCCGTCGCTTCTGCTGACGGGCGCCGTAATGGTTGCATCGCTGTTCCTGGATCTGGAAAGTCTGGTGACGGTCGCCTCCACGGTCATCATGCTCTCCTTTATTTTAACGAACATTTCCGTGATTATCCTGCGGGAAAGCGAGATACAGAACTATCGTCCGACTTTTCGGACCCCGTTCTATCCGGTTCTGCCGCTGTTGAGCATGCTTGCGTTTGTCTGGCTGATTTTGCAGATGGGGCTCGGTGCGGTCCGGATTGCAATCGGCATTGTGCTTCTTGCCGTCGTCCTTTATTTTATCTTCGGGCGGAAAGTTCAGCTGGAGTTTGCGCTGATGCATCTGGTCGCCCGGATTTCCAAGTGCCGCATCAGCGGTCATGGACTCGAAACGGAGCTTCGTGACATCCTCCGGGACCGCGACGGCATCGTTCAGGATGATTTCGATGACCTTGTCGAACATTCTTCCGTTCTGATTCTGGAAGAGCGGGTTTCTCTGCCGGATCTTTTTGATCTGGTCAGCCGGAAAATGGCACCGATTTTAGGTTGTTCCCGGGAAGAACTGGATGAGAAACTGCTGATCCGGGAGTCGGAGTCCAGTACGGTGATTTCTCCATCGGTCGCTATTCCGCATCTGACACTTGAAGGACGTTCGCAGTTCCGGATGATGATGGTCAAATGCGCGGAAGGAATCGAATTTACTCCGGAGTCGCCGGAAGTCCATGCTGTGATTTTTCTGTTCGGCAGCCCGGACCGCCGCAACTTCCATCTACGCTCTCTTGCCGCAATTGCCCAGACCATTCAGGGGCGTTCTTTTGAAGCTCGCTGGCGCAAAGCTGGAACCCCCGAGCAGCTTCAGGATGTCTTTCTGCTCGGAAAACGCCGCAGAGGATTCTGATTCCGCCGACAGTAATTTTCCTGTTCTCTCCAAACATATTCTTTGGAAATTCCTGTTGAAAAATCGGGATTTGCGGTGTATATTTCATTCCCCGAAAGCAGAAGAAATCACCATCCGCCACTCTTTTGCGCTTCGGCGGAAGCTTCTGCGGATAACCTCTAATTAGGGAAGCACTCTTATGCCTAAGCGGGAAGATATCAAGAAGATCATGCTGATCGGATCCGGTCCCATTGTCATCGGCCAGGCCTGTGAATTCGATTATTCTGGAACCCAGGCCTGCAAATCACTTAAGGAGGAAGGTTACGAGGTCATTCTCGTCAACAGCAATCCGGCAACCATCATGACCGATCCCGATTTTGCGGACCGCACCTATATTGAACCGCTGACGAAAGACATCCTGCTGGAAATCATCCGACGCGAGCGTCCCGACGCCATCTTGCCGACCCTCGGCGGACAGACTGCGCTGAATCTCGCACTGGAACTTCACGACTCCGGCATCCTTTCCCGTTACAAGGTTGAAATGATCGGTGCAAAGGCGGATGTGATCCGTCGGGCCGAGGACCGCGAACTCTTCAAGGAAACCATGCAGAAGATCGGACTCGATCTGCCGAAAAGCGGGTCCGCCCATTCCATGGAGGAAGCCAGACTCATTGCAGCGAAAATCGGCACCTATCCGCTGATCATCCGTCCGGGATTTACGCTTGGCGGAACCGGCGGAGGCATTGCTCATGATGAAGCCGAATTCGAAGCCATCGTCGCCCGCGGACTTGCCGCCAGTATGAACAGCGAAGTGCTCATCGAAGAATCCCTCCTAGGCTGGAAGGAATTTGAACTCGAAGTCATGCGCGATAAGAAAGACAATGCGGTTATCATCTGCTCTATTGAAAACATTGATCCGATGGGCGTGCATACCGGTGACAGCATTACCGTTGCGCCGGCTCAGACCCTGACCGACCGCGAATATCAGCGCATGCGCGACGGTTCCCTTGCCGTCATGCGGGCAATCGGCGTCGAAACCGGTGGTTCCAATGTCCAGTGGGCGCTGAACCCGGAAGACGGAAGAATGATTATCATCGAAATGAATCCCAGAGTTTCCCGCTCCAGCGCGCTGGCGTCCAAAGCAACCGGATTCCCGATTGCAAAGTTCGCCGCAAAACTTGCAGTCGGATACACTCTTGATGAGATTATGAACGACATCACCCGCGAAACCCCGGCTTGTTTCGAACCTTCCATCGACTACGTTGTGACAAAGGTTCCCCGGTTCGCCTTCGAAAAATTCCCTGCTGCCGACAGTACCCTTTCCACTCAGATGAAGTCCGTCGGCGAAACCATGAGCATCGGACGAACGTTCAAGCAGTCGCTTCAAAAGGCAATGCGCTCTCTGGAAACCGGACGCGCCGGTTACGGCGTCGATGGCAAGGACGGCAAGTATTCACAATATCCCGATGAACACATTGAAGCCGAGCTGATCCGTCCGAATTTCGCGCGTCTTTTCTACGTCCGCGAAGCGTTCAAGCGCGGCTGGAGTGTGGACCGCGTCCATGAACTTACCATGATCGACAAATGGTTCCTGCGCCACATGCACGAACTCGCCTGCTTCGAAGAAGAGATCAAGCGTGCCGGATCGCTGGAAAATCTGAAAGCCGATCCTCCCTTCTTCCGCCAGATCAAGGAAATGGGCTATTCCGACCGTCAGATCGCGTTTCTTCTTCATTCGACGGAAGTGGAGGTCTACAAGGCGCGAAAGGAGATCGGCGTCATGCCGGTCTACGGCCTTGTCGATACCTGCGCCGCGGAGTTTGAAGCATACACTCCCTACTATTATTCCACCTATGGCGAGGTCAACGAGGCCAGCGGAAAGTCGAACGGAAAAAAGAAGATCATGATTCTCGGCGGCGGACCGAACCGCATCGGACAGGGAATCGAATTCGATTACTGCTGTGTCCATGCCTCCTTCGCTCTGAGGGATGCCGGATATGAAACGATCATGGTCAACAGCAATCCGGAAACGGTCTCCACAGACTACGAAACCAGCGACAAACTCTATTTTGAACCGCTGACTCTTGAAGATGTTCTCCATATCTATGAACACGAAAAGTGCGATGGCGTAATCGTGCAGTTCGGCGGACAGACCCCGTTGAATCTGGCTCACCGGTTACAGGATTGCGGAGTCAATATCATCGGGACGAGTCCCGCCAGCATTGATGCCGCCGAGGATCGCGAGACATTCAATGAACTGGTTACAAGACTCGGCATCAAACAGCCCGCAGGCGGTATTGCCACCAATATCAAGGAAGCTGTGGAGGTGGCAAACCGGATCGGCTACCCGGTGCTGGTACGTCCGTCGTTTGTTCTCGGCGGCCGTGCGATGGTGATCGTCTACAATGAAGAGGTCCTGCGCAAATACATGGTCGAAGCGGTGGAGGCGTCGGAGGAGCGCCCCGTCCTGATTGACCGTTTCCTGGAGGATGCGACGGAACTGGATGTGGACTGCGTTTCCGACGGAGAAACCAGCGTGATCGGCGCCATTATGGAACACGTGGAACTGGCGGGAATTCATTCCGGCGACAGCGCCTGCGTGATTCCCACAATCTCCCTTTCGAAAAAGGTTCTGGACACGATCCATAAAAACACCCTTGATCTTGCCAGGGAACTGAAAGTCTGCGGCCTGATGAATGTCCAGTATGCAGTTAAGGACGAAGAGGTTTTTGTACTCGAAGTGAATCCGCGCGCTTCGCGGACGGTTCCGTTTGTCAGCAAATCGATCGGTGTGCCGCTGGCAAAGATTGCCTCTCTTGTAATGGTCGGAAAAAAACTGAAAGACATCGGTTTTACGGAGGAGATCATTCCGGAACACTACAGCTGCAAAGAAGCTGTCTTCCCGTTTGTTCGCTTCCCCGGCATCGACATCGTGCTCAGCCCGGAAATGAAATCCACCGGGGAGGTGATGGGAATTGATATGACGCCTGGCGTTGCCTATTTCAAGACTCAGGTCGCAGCGGGCAACTCCATCCCCAACGGCGGAGATATTTTCATGAGTATTCGCTCGCTCGACAAACATGCGGTTGTACCGCTTGGCAAAGAGCTGCACGGTCTCGGATTCACCATTCATGCAACCTGCGGAACTGCGACAGCTCTCTACAACGCGGGAATTCCCGTCCAGCCGATCTTCAAAATTTCGGAGGGGCGCCCGAATGTCATTGATGCAATCAACGACCATGAACTGACCTGGATCATCAACACTCCATCCACCGGTGTCACTCCGCGAACCGACGAGGTGCACATGCGCGCCCATGCCGTCATCAAGGGTGTCCCCATCACGACGACGATCGACGGACTGCGCGCCGCGATCGAGGGCCTCAAGGCAATCAAAGAGATGGGACGGATGGAGGTTTGCAGTATTCAGGAGTATCATCGTCAGGCTCCGAAACTGAAACTCAAGTAATCCGGCATTCCCGATTGACAACGGCGCTCTTCCGGTGTATAATACCGGAGTCCGCCGTTCGATATTCATACACACAGGAAAAAGGAAAGAAGCATGGCGTTGAAACTGCCTTCATTTACACTCAGCAGACGGGTGAAAATCATTCTCGGCGTACTGATCGTGATTTCCACTACGGCGTGCGCAGTGTTCCTTGTCTGGTGTTCCTTTCGCGGATTGTTTACGGAGAATCCCGCATTTCTTCTGAAGCATGTCGAGGTGGAAAGCAGCGGTTGGTGGAAGGGAAAGAACAGTTATGTTTCGGCCATCACAAACCTGAGAAAAGGTTCCGTGAATCTTTTTGCCGTGGATCTCGCTGAGGTCAGAGCAAAATTGTCGGCGGAACCGGGAATCAAGCACCTGACCGTGGCGCGACGCCTGCCGGATACAATCGTATTCACAATTACAGAGCGGATTCCGCGCGCGTTTCTAGGTCGTATCGGATCTTCTCTGGTAATCGATGAGGAGGGGGTGGTCATGCAGAAGGAAAAATGCCTGAATCTTGACAACAATCTTCCTGTGATTTTCGGATACCGCGAACGGGTTCCGGGAGTCGGGCAGGCATTCCAGCGCCTTTCGTCTTCCCTGGAACTGATTATGCTGACGGTCCGCTTTTTTCCAGACATCAGGATTGGTTCCGTCAACGCTCACAACACGGATTACCTCTTTTTCAGCATGTATTACAAAAACAACTTTACGGAAATGTTCCGGGTCTATATCCCGACGAAAAATATGCAGAAAAACCTGACCGCCCTGATCTCCGCAATGCCATCCATCGTCGGCTCCGGGGAGAACAAAAGGACGATCGACCTGCGCTATGAAGGCAAAGTGACTTTAAAATAAAGGATGCAAAAATGGCTGATATTGTTGTTGTCGGCGCCGCTGGAAGAATGGGACGGCGGCTGGTCGCAAACACGCTGAATACTCCCGGAATGACGCTTGCGGGAGCAGTTGAATGGTCCGGCTCCGAGTTCATCGGATGTGATGCGGCGTCCGTTGCCGGACTTCCGCCATGCGGGGTTAAAATTACCGCTTCTCTTGCGGACGCACTGGAAAAAGCCAATGCCGTAATTGATTTCTCAACGGGGGGAACCGTTATGGAAAATGCCAGGCTTGCCGCGGAAAAAGGGTGTTCAATTGTGATTGGAACGACAGCTCTTGGTCCATCCGCATCCGAGGAATTCCTGCGTCTTGCGGAGGAGAAAAAAGTCGGAATTGTCTTTGCATCGAATTTCAGTGTCGGAGTAAACCTGCTGTTCTATCTTTCCAAAAAAGTCGCCGGAATCCTGAGCGATTACGATGTGGAGATCATTGAAGCGCATCACAATCAGAAGAAAGATGCACCCAGCGGAACCGCTGTGACAATCGCAGAACGGATTTGCGAGGCTCGCGGACTTACTTACGAAAAGGATGTTGTTCATGGTCGTCGGGGGGTGGTTGGTGCACGTACGAAAACCGAGATCGGGATGCACGCGGTCCGCGGCGGTGACATTGTCGGCGATCATACCGTCATGTTTGCTGCAACCGGAGAGCGTTTCGAGATGACCCACAAGGCTTCCAGTCGCGACACCTTTGCAAAAGGTGCCATCAGAGCGGTTGCATTTCTCGAAAGTGCGAAGCCCGGACTCTATGACATGCAGGATGTTCTGGGGCTGAAATAAATGATCACTCCTGCTGCGATCTCTTTTTCAGACTGTATTCGGGATCTCTGCGATGAGTTGCCCGGTTTTTCGTTTGATTCCTCCTCCGCCGAGCCGTTTGCATCTCTGAATTACGAAACGGAATGCAGGATCAAGAATCTTGCGTTGAAGCATTTCTGGAAACAGAATGGAATTCCGGGTGTGCTTCAGCCGATGATTCCGGCAGTTCAGCCGCGACACTACCGGACAAATTCCAAACGGCGCGGTGTGTTTGCCAACGGAAAATTTCAACTGCTTCATCCGGGACATTCTGTGCAGGCGGAAGTGCGCGGCAATCTTCAGTATTCCATGCTGGAGCCGGAGCTGCACCACCGGATCTATGAACTGATTCTGGAGATGGTATCCCGTCCGCCGTTCCGTTTTTTTGCAAGGAATCTGAATTACTGCATTGTCCGTGGTTCCGACCGCAGGGCGGCTGTAATTTCTGAACCTTGCGAAAATTGATGCATCCATTGTACGCAAACTCAAAATCATAGCATCGGAATTGCAGCAGGAGATACCGGAGGTGATCTCCTGTTTCATGTATCTGGATGAATCCCGTTCTCCCTACTATCTGGAGGCGAAGCGGAGCGAGAAAGAGGTCGGATATAAAAAACTGTTCGGTTCTTCTTTTCTGGATATTACGCTTCCGGACGGCAACCGTCTGCTGTATCCTCCGACCGGTTTTTCCCAGGTGAACGAGTCGATGGTCCCGACTTTCCTGAATACACTGGAAAAACTGATCCAGCCGGAATCCGATGCCCGTCTGCTGGATCTTTACTGCGGATACGGCCTGATCGGACTTTCTCTTGTACCGAAAGTGGATTCCATGATCGGCATTGAAATTGATGGCCCCTCGGTCAAGGCAGCCGCGGCAAGTGCAGAACATCTCTATCGGAAAAAGGAGATACGCTTCCTTCGCGGAGAGATCGGGCCTGCGCTGATCAGGAATCGTCTTCCTCTTCCGGCGGAGAAGGAACTGCTGGTTCTGGACCCGCCACGGAGCGGAACTGCGGATGATGTCATCAAGGAGCTGGCGCGCCGTTCACCGCTCCGCGTTGTGCATGTGTTCTGTGGAACGGATGTCATCCCCGGTTCGCTGGCTCAGTGGAAAAATCAGGGATATCTGCCGTCGGAGATTCAGCCGCTGGATCTTTTCCCCGGAACCCCGAACATGGAAACCATGATCCTGCTGAAAAAACAGTGATGGATCGTTCCCCGGGCGATCTCGTTTCCTATTTTTGATCCAAACGGGTCTTATTGCATCTTCCGGTATTGAGATGGTGTTTTGCCGAATGTTTTCTGAAAGGTCCGGCAGAAGTATGCCGTGTCGTAAAAGCCGCACTCAGCGGCGATCTGTTTCACGTTCAGAGGCGTGTTGATCAGCAGTCCTGCGGCTCGCCGCAGCTTCTGCGAACGCAGATAATGTGCCGGAGTTTCTCCGGTGTATTGTTTCAGAATCCGGTCGAGGTAAAGTCTGCTGTATCCGGCGGCGGCTGCCATCTCCTGCGGAGTCGCATCGGGATTTTTCTGGAGAAGAGAGAAAATCCGTTTGAGAAAGGGGGGCTCGTTCTTTCCTCCTGCATGTGCCTGTTCGAGTTCCCGGCTCATCCGGCAGAGAAACGCAAAGACCTCCTCTGCAATCTGCCACGGACTGCGGAACTGACGCTCCCGCGCATGCTCCAGAAGCAGCTTTGCCGATTTTACACACTCACCCCCCGAAAGGAACGGCAGGACCGATGAGTACTGGTTCCGCAGAGATTCCGCCATACGGACCGCTGTCTCTCCTTCCAGAACCAGATAACAGAATTCCCAGATTCCCGGCTGTTCCGGAAGATAGTAACAGTGTGCTTCCGGAATGGTCAGCAGCATGGCGTGTTCCGGAGGAATCCGCAATTCTTCTCCGGAAATCCGCAAAGCGCCTTCTCCAGAGAGCGTATACTGCCAGATAACCCGTTTTTCCGGACCTCGATTCTGTCCATCCCATCGATAGGCGCGGGAAGTCGTGGATACATACCCCGCAGCGCTCAGCGACACCGGAAGTGGATTGACCGTTCTCCCCGGAAATACCGGATAATAATGTGAAACATCATCCATCCTAAGATTCTTTCTACATAAAAATACAGTAAATGTTAAAAAATTCCCTCTTTACGAATTTGAAATAATATAGTATACTATTAAAAAACTACAATAGCAAAGGAGAATTCCATGAAAGAAAAACCGGAACCGGACATCGAAATTGCTCCGCTTCTTCCGCATGACGAGGGAGCACCGCACATCAACGCTGCGCCTGTGTATGGTGCATCTCCGGGAAAAGATTTTTTTTATGCCGTTCCTGTGCGCGGGGAGGGACCTCTGCGCTTTTCCATAAAAGGGAGACTTCCCGCCGGTCTCGTATTTGACAAGGAAAAAGGCTGGCTTCGCGGATGC
>CASEYW010000034.1 GCA_949292215.1 uncultured bacterium | reverse complement strand
GTTCCGGTCGCCCTGTTCGGCAGCGTTGAGAATGCGGAGCTGGTAAAGCCGTGTCATGATACGGAGTGCGGAAAAAGGATTGATTCCGTATTCCAGCATCAGGATTCCTTTCGGTTTTCCGGCGTACCGCAGGGGTTGTCCGGAGGCGGCCAGACGGTCGATCGCGGAAAAGAGTTCCTGCGCTTCCTTCGAGTGCAGAAATGCGCGCCGTTTTGCGCGTTGTTCCGGGGAATCCAGCAGATCGGATACGACATCGGTGGTCCAGCGGTTCAGCGATTCCTTTTCCTCGTACAGCCGGTCTGCAAGTTTCGTAAATTCGGCATTCGGTGCTTCCCCGCCGTTCATCAAATGGAGAATTTTCTCCTGTGAGAACGGGATTCCCAGCTTCCGGCACCCCGCACGTTCCGAGTCAAGGACCTTTGACGCGGCGGTGAATTCGATCCACAGCCATCCGCCGAATCCCGCCCAGCAGAGTGCCGCGACAAGCGCGAACAGACATGTTTTCCGGGAAAAGGAAAATCCCTGGAGACGTTTCAGAGAGAAAATCGTCAAAGCCACGGAAACTCCCATCAGAATCAGTCCTGCATTTCCGCTCAGGAATCCTTGCGTCAGCCAGATTCCCCACGCAGCCAGAGCGCAGATGCTTGCCAGCGCGGTCAGAAATGCAAAGTTCGGATCGTGCTTTTCCCTGCCGATCCGAATCGAAAGCGGTGTCAGAAAGAAATGTTTCAGAATCGGAAGCACCGCCAGGAGAGCCGCAAAGCGGAAACGGTGCGGCAGACGTTCTTTCCAGGCAGACAGGAAAAGATGAGACTGCTCATTGTCCGCGGGAAGACAGACATGAAGAAGAATGGCGGTGCAGAGGAACGGCGCCATAAACTGAAACAGCATTGTCCAGACATTCTCTCCTGCGATCACGAGGAAAATTCCGGGAAGAGCAGTCGCTGCGATGAGGAATCCCGCCGCAGTGAAGGTATACTGCGCCATTCGATTGAAGCTGTCCGGGGGCGGAAGGGGAACTTTTCGGCGTCTGTCCGGACCGATCTGTTTGTAAAGCACTTTTTTCCAGTCGATTTTCATAGGGTGTTTCTCCCCGAATCCGGTGGCTGAGAGAAAAGCGGGCGCGGCGGAAAATCCCGCACGCGCCATCAGGGAATGTTTATTTGTAGTTTTCGCCGTAGCCGTAGTGCTCGACGATGTAATCGACATCCTTGTCGCCTCGTCCGCTGCAGCAGACGAGAATGGCTCCGGTGCCCATCTCTTTGGCCTTTTTCATGGCGAAGGCGATGGCATGGGAGGATTCCAGCGCGGGAATGATGCCTTCATAGCGCGAGAGTTTGAAGAAGGCATCGACAGCCTCCTCATCGGTTGCCGTGACATATTGTACGCGGCCGATGTCCTTCCAGAATGCGTGTTCCGGTCCGACGGAGGGATAGTCGAGTCCGCTTGCGATGGAGTAGACCGGATCAGGATTTCCCTCTTCATCCTCCAGCACATAGCTGTCGAATCCATGAAGGGTTCCTTTTTTTCCGTAGCACAGGGTTGCCGCGTGCTGTCCTTTTTCGGGACCTCTTCCGAGGGGTTCCACTCCGTAGATGTCCACGGGATCGTTCAGAAAGGCGGAGAACATGCCGGCGGAGTTGCTGCCGCCGCCGACGCAGGCACAGACCGCGTCGGGCAGGATTCCGGTCATTTCCTTGAACTGTTCGCGAGCTTCAATGCCGACGCACATCTGGAAATCGCGGACCATCAGCGGGAAGGGGTGAGGCCCGAGCGCGGAACCGATGCAGTAGATGGAATCCTCATAGGAGGCAAGATAGGATTCAAATGCGGAATCGACCGCTTCCTTCAAGGCCTGGAGCCCGCGTGTGACAGGTACGACTTTTGCTCCGAGGATTTTCATGCGCGTGACATTCGGCGCCTGTTTCGCGATATCGACCGCGCCCATGTGGATTTCACATTCGAGTCCGAAGTAGGCGGCGGCGGTCGCCAGCGCCACACCGTGCTGTCCGGCACCGGTTTCCGCAATGAGTTTTTTCTTGCCGAGGAATTTCGCCAGAAGTCCTTCTCCCATGCAGTGGTTCAGTTTATGGGCTCCCGTGTGGTTGAGGTCCTCGCGTTTCAGATAGATCTGGCAGTTGCCGATCTTGCGGGAGAGACGGTTGCAGTGGTAGACCGGAGTCGGCCGGCCCTGAAATTCGCGGCGGATGCGCCGGAGCTCATTGATGAATTCCGCCGAATGACAGATCGACTGATAAGCATCGGCAATTTCCCGGAACGGTTTTTCAAGTTCGGGGGGAACATGGCGTCCGCCGAATTCTCCGAAGCGGCCGTTTTGATCCGGATAGTCTCTGAAGTAGCGTGAAAAATCCATAGTTGAATTCCTCTTGTTTATGCGGGTGATTGGTTTCCCGCCGGGTTGTGGTTTATGAGTTTTTCCGCGCCCGTTTCCGCAAGAAACTGTTTCATTTCCAGAACCCGTTTCTGCTTGCGTGCAATTTCCGCGGCAAAGACGAGAAAATGAGTTTCCAGCGAAATTTCCGGCCCGGTGACAATGTGTGATGTATCCCTGCTGAGCACCGCATCGACAAATGCGGCAACAAGGTTGAAATCTCCGCCTCCGTGATGGTCCGGGACCAGTGGAGGGGGGATTTCCACATTTTCGGTCTTTCCGGTCAGATAGGAATAGTAGAAGAGCTTTTCCCCGTCGCCGAAGAGCTCTCCCAGCGAACCGAAAACGGTGGTCCGGCGGTCGCCGTATTTGGAGCATCCGGCAAGGGTGAAGACGGCTGTTGCCCCATTTTCAAATTCAATGTTGACCACCTGATGATCTGCCACGTCGTTATCACAGGCGAAAACGCATCGACCGTAGGGGCCTGTACGGAGACTTTTGAGCATGTTCTCCTCCGTCGCTTCGCCGACTACCGACTCCACATATGCGCCGATGTTTCCCGAACGGATGCGCCCCAGATAAAACCGCGGTGCGGAATAAGGACATGACGATTCTATTTTGCAGTCGAGACAGCGGTTCGCCGCACCTTCCGGCTGATTCTCCTTTTTGAAAAACATCAGGGACCCGAACGAGGAGACCCGCTCGGGCATGGAGTTGACAATATAGCAGATCCAGTCGAGATCATGAATCGACTTCGCCAGAAGTACCGGAGAGGATTCCTCCTCTTTTCTCCAGTTGCCGCGGACATAGGAGTGCGCAAAACGCCAGTGACCAACCGGTTCCAGATGCTGAACCGACATGACTCTCCCGATCTTTCCCTCGTCAATGAGCCCTTTCAGCGTTCTGGTAAAATTGGTGTAGCGGAGCACATGGCAGACAGACAGAATAATATTGTTGCGTTCTGCCGCCGCGATCAGATCCCGGCATCCTTCCAGATCCGGCGCCAGAGGTTTTTCGATCAGAATATCATATTTTTTCCCGGCGAATGCGACTGCGGGTTCCAGGTGCATCCGGTCCTGCGTGGTGATGATAACGGCATCCGCAAATTTTGGACGTGCCGCCAGCTCGTGCCAGTCGGAGCAGATGTTTTCCCGGGGAATGTTGTGCATGGCGGCGATCCGGTTCCTGAAAAAATCTCGGGGTTCCGCGATTCCCACCACTTCCGCCCGATCGGCGAGTTCCCGAAGATGCCGCGCATAAATCGTGCCGCGTCCGCCTCCGCCGATAATGATCACAGATGCTTTTTTCATTCTGTCCCTTACGATTGTTTCCGTTGAAAATAGAATGGAGTTAATATATTGATTTTGCGGTTCGGTTCAAGTCAAAAAGAGATTTTTCATCCATCTTTCTTATTTTGTGACAGGAACTTCTCCGCCGTATGAGATAATATAGGCGGATGCGTTTGCGCTTCAAGAGCGTCTTCCTATACAATATGTGATCGTTTCAACGCACTTCGTGACTGAACGGAAATTTTCCGGCAGCGGATGGCTCCGGAATGGGGACTCCTGAGATCTGCACGGGGCAGGTCCGAAGATGCAGACGGCGCGCCCCCGAACAGGAAATCGCGCCGTTTTTCCATAGAACGATCTTCTCTTATTTGACCATATTTTCGCGGTCGCGTTTGTAGGTGGAACTGGAAGGCAGACTCTTCTCGATTGATTTTTTAGTGTCTTTCACGTTCTTCTTGACTTTCCGTTCTGTTTTTTTGACAAAGCGGTTGACGTCATCCTTGTTCTGGGTATAGTAGTAATACCCTGCGGCAGCGGCGGCGATGAGGATGACAATGACAATCAGGGTCCGTTTTTTCCCCCTGGCATCGACTTTCCGCTTGTTTTCCAGGACATCATTGACGCGCCCGACGGAATTTGCCGCGTTGTCGGCACAGGTTTCGGAGCAGTAGTTCGATCCATTCCGGCTGACGATGCAGCGTTCGCAGATCGGTTTTCCGCAGGTCGTGCAGCGAGTGACGGCCGGGGTGTCGGGGTGGTTCAGACAAACACTTTCAGAAATATCCGCCATGTTGGAACTCCTTTCGTTTGCAGAGTCGGCAGGCATGTCTCCGGACTCGTTGGTTAGTATAACCGCACTTGTTTCATTTTGCAATTGCGTTTCCGAGGAAATTTCAGGCTTTCCCCGGAATTTTTTCTTCCTGCGGGGCGGAGCGTTTCCCGGGATTTTCGGATGTCGCAGTTTTCCGTTGGAAGAGGGGGAAGCCAAACGGAATAAAATCTTGAAAAAAATCTGTTTTACGACTGTTATTTTTCTGTTTTTGCGCTAGGTTATCGGAGATATGGAAGAAGCTGAGGATCGGAAGAATGCGCCCCGTTTTGAAACAGATACAGAACAATGAAAGCATGGCACAGGAAACTGCACGGGAAGTTTCCATGCCTGCGGCGGCGCTCTTCGGATGTGTGACGTTCATCATGCTGCTGTTCGGGCTGACAATGCTGTATTCAACTTCGTTTGGAACGGCAGGATCTACTTTTTTTGTCAAGCAGCTGTTGTGGGCGTTTGTAGGCGGAGCCGGACTCTGCGGCGTGATGTTTTTCGGGTTCAAGAAGGTTTCGGACTGGAGTTTGTGGTTTCTGATTGCAATTTCCATTCTGCTTCTGATCGCTGATTTCTGTTTTCCCGCTGTGAATGGAGCTCACCGGTGGATCAAAGTGCCGGGCATCGGCAATATTCAGCCGTCGGAGTATTCCAAAGTGATTCTGACGCTGTTTCTGGCTAAATTTCTTTCAGAACGCATCCGTTACATTGAACGGGCTCCGTTCTGGCGGGTGTTTGTGGCTGGCGGGTGCATCTGCGGTCCGGTGATTCTCCTTGTCCTGATCGGCCGCGACCTCGGAACGACAACTCTGCTGACGATCCTTTTCTTTTCCATGATGTACATTGCGGGAATCTCGTGGAAGATCATTCTGCCGATTCTGGTGGGGATGGCGGGAAGCGTGTTTTCCTTTGTGATGGCGTTCGATCCGATGCGCCGGGATCGGCTGACGGTGTTTCTGGACCCCGAACCGTACCAGGTTGAGGAGGGGTATCAGCTTTGGAACTCCATGCTGGCGCTCGGTTCGGGCGGCTGGACCGGACTCGGTTTTACGGAGAGTCGCATGAAGATGAAGTATCTGCCGGAAGCTCATACCGACTTTATTCTCTCCATTGTGGGAGAGGAACTGGGATTGGCGTTCATGATTCTGGTGATCATTGCCTATATCGCCTTTCTTGTGCTGGCGATGATCATTGCCAGAAACGCCCGGACTCGCCAGGGAATGCTGGTGGCGTTCGGCTGCGCGACGTTTATCGGAGTTCAGGCGGTCATCAATGTGGGGGTGATCTGCGGAGCGTTTCCGACGAAGGGGATGCCGGCGCCGTTTATCAGTTACGGAGGCAGCAGCCTGGTGACGTGCATGGTCGCCGCAGGACTCATCCTCAGCGTCGCCGTGGATTCGGCATATCCCGATTATCCGGTTCTGCTCCGCGAAAAACTGCATGAAAAATTGAATCCGCTTCTCTTCTGGAAAAGAGACGGAATGAAACTGGAGAAATAGATGAAGCTGGAACGTTTGGCGATCAGTTGCGGTGGAACCGGAGGGCATTTCAATCCGGGACTCAGCATAGCCAGAGAATTGAAAGCAAAAGGTGGAACCCCGGTGCTCATCCTCGGCGGTGTCCATGTGGAAAAACAGGCGAAAACAGCGGCGGAATTCGGGATCGACGTCATTCGGATTGATGCCGCACCCCTTTCTGCGAAACCGTGGAAAGCCCTC
The DNA here is from genome assembly GCA_949292215.1 of uncultured bacterium. Classification (GTDB taxonomy): domain Bacteria; phylum Verrucomicrobiota; class Lentisphaeria; order Victivallales; family UBA1829; genus UBA1829. The sequence continues at coordinate 129,285 of CASEYW010000034.1, read as the reverse complement.
CGATTCCTGTTCAAGACCTGGAAGGGCGTGAAACAGAGCATTGCCGGATTCGAACAATTTCATCCGCAGGCGCTTCTCTGCATGGGCAGTTTTGCTTCGCTGCCGCCCGCGATCGCTGCAAAACGAACAGGGCTTCCGCTTTTCCTTCACGACGGCAATGCGAAAATCGGCAAGGCGAACCGTTTTCTCAGCCGCTGGGCAAAGGCGCTGGCGCTGTCGTTTCCGGTGAAGGACTCTTCCGTGATTTCCTGTCCGGCAGTCCTGACCGGAATGCCGCTGCGGCCGGATCTTGTAACGGGAACGCTTTCCAAAGACGAGGCGATTGCCGCCATTAACACCCGCTGGCACACCGCGTTTTCCGCGGACCGCCCGACTCTTCTCGTGTTCGGTGGAAGCCTTGGTGCGCGGACCATCAACACCTCCGTCAGGATTCCGGATGACCTCTCCGGGGCGGAGACGCTTCAGGTGATCCGTCTTGCCGGTCCCGGCAATCTGGAGGCGGTTCGTTCTCTTCATGACGGTTCCAAAGCGGAGGAGCTGATACTTGAATCGTGTCAGGAGATGAATCTTCTTTATTCCGCTGCTGATCTCGTGATCTGCCGTTCAGGCGGCAGTACCGTTTCGGAACTGGCAGTTTACGGCAAATATGCAGTTCTTGTTCCGTATCCGTTTGCGGCTGAGGGGCATCAGGACGACAACGCGCGCTGGCTTGCCTCGGCCGGCGGAGCGGAAATCATTCCCGACGCAGAGTGCTCCCCGGAACGGTTCAGCAAATTTCTCCGAAGCTGGCTGGCAAACCGGTCCGAATTCGAGGCGCACGGACAGAAATCGAAGACTCTGGCAATGCCGCGTGCGGCATCCAATGTTCTTGATCTCATCGAAAACATTCTGACCAGTCAGGAGACTGCCGGAATGAAACAACAGAACTCATGAATCAAACCAAAATCCGAAAGGAGAACGTATGACAAAAACGTTTCTTACACTCTGTGCCGCGGTACTGGCGGCAGTCGTTTTCGCGCAGGATATCAAGCTGCCTGCTCCTGACAAAACCGGCGGAAAATCCATTATGCAGTGTCTTGCCGAACGGAAAACGGGACGCTCGTTCAATCCGTCGGCGAAGCTTACGGAAAAGCAGCTTTCGAATCTGCTTTATGCCGCATGCGGATACAACCGTCCGGAAAAACGGACGATTCCTACGGCAAGAAATTTTCAGGATCTTCTCGTTTACGTTGCTCTGCCTTCCGGAACATACCTGTATGATGCAAAGGCAAATGTCCTCAAGATGGTGGTTCCCGGAGATCATCGCGAAGTGTTCGGGAAACAGAAATCCATGTTCAAATCCGCATCCGCCGTTCTGATTTATGTTTCCGACTTTGCAAAGATGAAGCGTGCGGATAATCCCGCCGTTTACGCCGCCGCCCATACGGGTTCCGCCTATCAGGATGTCTATCTGGTTTGTGCCTCGGAGAATCTGGCGACTGTGATCTGCGGATTGATCGACCGTGAGAAGATTGCCTCGTTCCTGAAGCTGAAACGGGATTGCAAGGTGCAGTTTACACAGCCGGTTGGTGTGCAGAAGTAAGGGATTCCGTTCCGGAAACGAACAGAGCCGCGGCGCAGGAAACGTCGCGGCTCGTTTTTTTTCGTTGGAATGGATTTTACGGTCAGTGGACGACCAGTTTCCGGATCCCTTCGGCTTTTTCGAGTGTGATGCCGGGAAGGAGGATGTCTGCAGTGGTTCCTTGCGGAATTTCAAATTCGCAGAGAATGTTTCCATCTTCGCGTTTCCACTCGCTGCGAAGGGTGCCGTACGGAGTTTCGTGACGCATCCGGACAAACGAAAGCGAGGGAAGAAGTGCCGGTTTCAGGAGAAAATGCCGGAATCCGGGCGTTTCCTTGAGCGGAACGGCTCCGCCGAGATATTCGAACATCCAGGCGGAGATATCGCCGAACATGATGTGGTTCTGTGAAGAGGTACCGTTCCATTGTTCCCAGAGGGAAGTGGCCCCGTTTTCAATCCAGAATCCCCATCCTGGAAATTGGGGTTGAGTGATCAGGTGGAAGGCGTCTTCCGCGTAGCCGCAGTCCGCCAGGACGCGCGGGACGTATTTGGCTCCGAGGATTCCGAAATCGGTCTTGTGACCGTTTGCCCGGACCATTCCGACGAGTTTTTCTGCAATTCTGGCGCGGTCCGTTTCTTCCGCCAGATGGAAATAGAGGGCGGCGGCGAGAGCGGTCCATGAGCCGTCGGCATAGGTGCCGTCTCCGTTGTTGAATTTCCGGTTGAAGTTTTCCCGGATCAGTTCCGCGAGTTCCGTATAGTGTTTTACATCGTTTTCGTTGCCGAGAATTCTTGCGAATTCGACCATTCGAGTGACATCATAATAGTAATAGGCGGAGGAGGTCAGTTCGACTGGCGCGATGCGTCGGCCGTCGTGATGACACCAGTCGCCGAGTCCGAAGCGGACCAGATGATTTTCCGCCATTCCTGCACAGTAGTCGAGATAAAGTTCCATTGCCTGGTAGTGCCGACGGATATTTTCCGTGTTGCCGCAAAAGAGATACATTCTCCATGGATATTCAAAGAGAATGCTGTCCCAAGCCGGTCCGCTTCCCCAGTTGTATCCCCATCCGCCGGAGGGGGCGATCCCGGGGAGCTGTCCGTTCGGACGCTGGGTATCCGCAACGATCTGAAGGAAATGGGAACAGGCTTTTTCGCAGTCGAAGTTCCAGAGTCCTGTTTCCATGGCGAGCTGTGCATCGCCGGTCCAGCCGTTCTTTTCGCGGTGGGGACAGTCGGTCGGGATCCCGGTGAAGTTGGAAAGATAGCTCTGCACCGTGTTTCGCTGAAGAGCGTTCAACATCCGGTCCGATGATTCGAATTCTCCTGTCTGCCGGAAGGAATTGCGGACGAAACACGCTTGAATGTCAAGCAGTTCCGCTTTTCCGTTCCATTGATACACCTTGGCATAGCGGAACCCATGATACGTGAAGTGCGGCTCATAGACTTCCGGTTCATACGAGCCTTTCAGGGTGTATTCATCGGTCTGGAATTCGCCGCTTTTGACGAACATGCCAATGTATTCCCGGTCGATGTCGCCGCTGACGGGCCGGACGTGTTCGCTGTAGACTATTTTGATCCTGCTTCCGGCGGCTCCTCTGACTTTGATTTTGCACCATCCGGTCAGATTGGTCCCGAAGTCGTAGACAACGGCGTTTGCGGCGATCCTTTTTATGGCGACTGCGGGATACTGTTTCATGACTTTGCATGGTTCCAGATCCTCTTTGACGATCCTGCCGCCGGGCGGATTGCATTGGACAGCGTTGTTCCAGGAGGAGTCATCGAACTCCGGGTCAGCGAATCCGGGAATCTCAAGCCTTGCGTCGTAGAATTCTCCATTGCGGAGGGCGTCGAAGGTGATGGGGCTGTCGTGGGTTTTCCAGGTGGTGTCGCTTTTTACGACGGTGACGCCGTCGATTTCGATGTCGCAGAGGAGTTTCGGCAGATCGCGCCAGGGGGCTTTGTCGAAACTCCAGACTTCGGCGGTCTGGCAGTTGTACCAGCCGTTGCCGAGGAGAACGGCAAGAGCGTTTTTCCCCTGCCGGACAAACGGCGTGATATCGTATTCGATCCAGGAGACGCGCCTGTCATATTGTGTGACGACGGGAGCCAGTACCCGGTTATCCGCTTTTTTTCCATTGATATAGAGTTCATGCCAGCCGAGTCCGCAGAGAAAGACCGTTGCTTTTCCCGGGATGGATTTACATTCGAAAGTTGTTCTCAAATATGGTGCGGCAGGGGTCGTCGTGGTGGGAGTCCCCATGCTTCTTCCGGAGTTGATCCAGTAGCCTGCCCAGTTACGTTCCGTGTTCATACAGATTCCTTCCGATTGGATTTTGGTGTGTGAGAATGAGTCCGACAGAGGGTAATATAATCCTTTTCCGAAGAAATCAACAGGCGCTTTCAGATGCGCGGATGATTTTTCGGAAAATTCTTTTGCCGATTTTTTCCATTCATTGAGAAGAACATTGCAAAGAATCCTGAGAGAATTCGGTAAAGATTATTGAAAAATTCCGGAAAAAAGCTATATTACTGTTTTGTGCGGCAGGGGCCGTTCAACAACCAATCTCAAGGGAGAACATCACTATGTTCGGAAACACTTTCGGTAGACTCTTCAAAATTACTTGCTGCGGCGAATCCTATGCCGGCGGATTCAGAAAAAATCTCCCGGTCCCGCCCGAACTCTACGGCGGTTTGATGGTGATCGTCGACGGCGTTCCCGCAGGCATCAAACTCACTGCGGAAATGGTGCAGGCGGAACTCGATAAACGCAAACCGGGACAGACTCCGCTGGATTCCCCCCGTCTTGAAAAGGATCGCGTTTACATCTATTCCGGCGTCATGGAGAATGACATCACAACCGGCGCGCCCGTCGGCATGATTATCCCGAACAACGATATTCAGGACGTCCATATCGATCAGTACCGCTCCTACAAGGACGAGATCCGTCCCGGACACGCGGAATACGGATTCTTCAAGAAATACGGCGAGCACGGCGACTGGGTCGGCGCAGGCCGCGCCAGCGGACGCGAAACTGCCAGCCGTGTCGCAGGTGGAGCCGTCGCAAAAGCGATCCTCGACCGCATGGGCATTGACGTCATCGCCTACACCATCGCCTCGCACGGAATCAAAGTCGACGGAGAAGTCTCTTACGAGTTCGCAAAAGCCAACTATCGCAAAAACGAGATCAACTGCCCTGATCTGAAGCTCGCGGAGGAGATGAAGCGCGATATCCTGAAAATCAAGGAGCAGGGAGAAACCGCCGGCGGCATCATCGAGTGCATCGCGCACGGCGTTCCCGCCGGACTCGGCGAGCCTGTCTTCGATAAGATGAACGCCATGCTTGCCCATGCCGTCTGCTCGATCGGCGCGATCAAGGGGCTCGAATTCGGGGCCGGATTCAAGGTCGCCGATATGCTCGGCGCGGAATCCAACGATGAAGCCTATGTCGATCCTGAAACCGGTAAAGTCCGCTTCAAAACCAACAACGCCGGCGGAATTCTCGGCGGTATTACAACCTGGGAAGACATCCGTTTCCGCTGTGCCGTGAAACCGACACCGACCGTTTCCGTTCCGCAGGATACCGTCAACGTTGCGAAAATGGAAAATGTGGTTCTTTCTCCGATCACGCGCCGCGATCCCTCTCTGCTGCCGCGCATCTATCCGGTGATCGAAGCCATGACCCGCTGCGTCATTCTCGACGCCATCTACATGGCGGAAGCCTACTGGAAGGTCGAGGGAATCGATCCCAAGTGGCTCAAGATTTGACCTCTGTTTTGATCGAAGGTCTCCGGGACGGTTTTCCGGGGACCTTGTTTTTTTGCCGGGACCATATCGTTCCGGCGGTTTTTTCATGACTCGTACTTCTTTATCAGCGGGAGTTCACCATGGTTGCACCGATACGGCCGTCAGACCGAGGGGATGCTGCAGAGGAATCTTCCGCTTTTACAGAATCGGAAGATCTGGAATTCGAAACCCTTGAGGAGATTGATCCGGAGGAGGAGCTGGCAGAGCCGCCGTCTCCGGTTCTGCATCCGCAGTGCCTGGAAGAGACCGCCCGTTTCTTTTCCGAAGACGGGCCTCTGAGACATGCGGAGGCGCATGGGGGGCGTCCTTATGAACCGCGTCCCCAGCAGGCTGCGATGGCCAATGCAATTGCCGCAGCGTTTGAGCGTTCTGCAAATCTCTGTGTCGAAGCACCGACCGGAGTCGGCAAAAGTTTTGCGTATCTGGTTCCGGCGATCTACATGGCGCTCTCTACGAAATATCCGGTTCTGATTACGACGGAGACCTTGAACCTTCAGGAACAGCTTGTCTACAAAGATCTTCCCCTGCTGACAAAACTGCTGGACGTTGATTTGAAGTTCGTGCTTGCAAAGGGACGAGGCAATTACATCTGCAAACGGCGTCTCGACCTTGCACGGGGAGGGCGCCGGGAGGAGTTCCTGCCTGCGCCAGGACTGGTCCCCGACGTGGAACGTCTTGCCGATTGGGCAGACAAAACCGAGGATGGAACCCGTTACGATATCGATTTCCCTGTGAACAGCGATCTGTGGCTCTGTGTATGCAGCGAGGCATCCAACTGTTCCGGACCGGCATGCAGATATTTTCGGACCTGCTTCTATTTCAAAGCGCGGCGAGAGTGGGAAAAAGCGGATATCATTGTCGCAAATCACGCGCTGTTTTTTGTCGATCTGAAAATTCGCGAGATTGAACAGCTGGAATCCTCTCCTCTGCCGAATTACGGCGCGGTTGTTTTCGATGAGGCGCATACGCTGGAGGATTCCGCTTCTGCGCACCTGGGGCTGTCACTGCGTTCAGGCGCGGTCCGCTATTTTTTGAACCGTCTTTATAATCCTGCCACGGGGAAGGGGCTCCTTCTGCGTGCCGGTGAAAGTTCCATGAATCTCCGTGCGACGATCGCAAAAGTGCAGGATGCCGCGACCGAGTATTTCGATCAGTTTCATGAGGCGGTCTCAAAACGCTCCGACGCTGTTCTGCGGATTACCTCTCCGGGCAGATTCGAGGACCGTCTTTCTCCAGCGCTCGGAACAGTCGCAAAACTGCTCCGGGAGTACATCGCCGAACAGGAGGACGAGGATTTCAAGACGGAGCTTCAGTCGCTTCATGAACGCTGTCTGGCCTTCCAGGAGGAGATCGCCTGCTTTACGAATATGGAATGGGATGAACATGTTTACTGGGCGGAAGGCAAGATTTCTCCCGTGACCCGGTCGCAGATTCTGGAGCTGTCCGCTGCGCCCCTGAATATTTCGGAGTTGCTGAACCGGATTCTGTTTTCCAGGAAAAAGTCGATCATCCTGACCAGTGCGACGCTGGCAGTGAACGGTTCCCTTGATTATTTTTTCCGTCGGATCGGTTTTTCGGATGGGAAAGGAATCATTCTCGATTCCCCGTTCGACTATTCGAAACAGGTGACGCTGTATCTGCCGCGGGCGATGCCTCTGCCTTCGGAGGATCTGTATTACGGGGCTGTCTGCGATGAAATCATGCGTTTCCTGAAGATGACAAACGGACGAGCCTTTGTTCTTTTTACCAGTTACAGCATGCTGAAGACCTGTGCGGAGGAATTAAAGGATGAGATTCGCGAACTTGGAATCCGGCTGCTGGTTCATGGAGGAGCGCTGTCGCGTTCGTCCATGCTGGCGGAATTTAAAAGCAGTACGGTGCCCTGTGTGATTTTCGGCGCGACGAGTTTCTGGACGGGTGTCGATGTACCCGGCGAAGCATTGTCAAATGTGATGATTACAAAACTGCCGTTTGCGGTTCCGTCGCATCCTTTGATTGAAGCGCGTCTTGAGCGAATCCGTCTGGAGGGCGGGGAGCCGTTCCGGGATTATTCCATTCCGGATGCGGTCCTGAAGTTCCGGCAGGGGGTCGGACGATTGATCCGGAGCAAAACGGATTCGGGGATCGTTGTCGTTCTTGATCGTCGCATTGTTGCAAAAAATTACGGACGTCGCTTTCTGGACTCCATTCCTGCGTGTCCGATTGAATATTTCTGATTTCTTGTCTCCAATCCCGGTCGACAGACGCTGCATTTTCTCCTGGAAAATGAAAATTTGACTTCTGATTGCTCATCCTGTATAGTATCGGATGCGAAATCAATGTTACAAGAATTGTGCTGTCCGCCTCCGGCGGGCCGGCAGGGAGAGGGATTGCGAATGGCAAAAAAAGTATTTGTATCCGGTTGTTACGATATGCTTCACAGCGGGCATGTTGCGTTTTTTCAGGAGGCTGCAAAACTCGGAGATCTGTATGTAGGACTGGGATCGGATTCCACAATCTGGGAGTTGAAAGGCCGCACGACAGTGAACAATAATGCGGAGCGTCTTTATATGGTGAAGGCGCTGCGCTGCGTCAAGGATGCGTGGATCAATTCCGGAAGCGGTGTCATGGATTTTGAAAAAGAAGTCATTGCCCTGAAGCCGGACATTTTTTTCGTCAATACGGATGGTTTTACTCCCGCCAAAGAGGAGTTCTGCAAAAAGTATGGCATCCAGTTGATTGTGAGCGAACGCATTCCCTCGGCCGGACTGCCGGTTCGTTCAACCACGGCTCTCCGTCAGGAATGCCATATCCCTTACCGGGTGGAATTGTGTGGAGGATGGATGGATCAGCCTCTGCTCAATGAACAGTATCCGGGAGCTGTCATCACCTGTTCCATTGAACCCGATTATGAATTCAACGATCGCAGCGGAATGGCAACCAGTTCCCGTAAAAAGGCGGTGGAGCTCTGGAAAAGCAATCTGCCGGTCGGGAATCCGGAAGAACATGCGAAAACTCTCTTCTGCGTGGAGAATCCTCCCGGAACCAAAAACATCAGCGGGTCGCAGGATCAGCTGGGTATCCTCTTGCCGGGACTCAACAAATTGAATTATGACAAGGGATTCTGGCCGAAAAGTATTGAATCCGTGATTGACAATGATCTCCTGTCGTTTGTGGAAAACCATATCTGGCTGTTTCAGCTTCCTCCCCGGAATGCCGGGTACGATCCATATCTCAATGCGAATGTCACAATGGATGCCATCAAGGAGCTTGCAGATTCAACGGAAGATGCCTGGACTGGAATCCTGAATAAAAATGTAAAAGCCTGGGGTGAGGCAACGCGTCGATGCTTTGAAGCGCAACTGCGCATGTTCCCGAACATGGCCGTTCCGGGAATCCATGAGACGATTGCACGCATGAAAGATTCGGTTTACGGTTGGAAACTCTCCGGAGCCGGAGGCGGCGGTTATCTGATCCTGATTTCGGAAAAGACAATCCCGTATGCGATTCGAATCCGGGCACGGCGGGTGGATTGACCGGATGAAAGGTTGTCGGGTTCATTTCATAATGGAGAGAAATGGTTTTCCCCTGATCTGAAACGGTATGACATTGTTCCTGCCCGTCTCCCGTTGAACGGCGGAACGTCGAAAATATCTGGAACCTGAACTTATTTTTATGGAAGATGGCTGTACTATGGAACAAACACTGTTTGCTGTCATCATGGCTGGGGGGAAGGGCGAGCGCTTTTGGCCTTTGAGCCGGGAACAACGTCCGAAACAGATGTTGAATTTGTTCGGAGAAGTATCGCTGATAGAACAGACCGTGATGCGCTTGCGTTCGCTTCTGCCTCCTGAACGGATTCTGATCGTAACCAATGGCAGATATACGGAACGGATTCAGACGATTCTTCCTTATCTGCCGAAGGAAAATATCATCGGAGAACCTGTCGGGAGAGATACGGCTCCCTGTGTTGCTCTTGCGGCGGGAATCATCAAAGCGAAGACCGGAGACGAAAATGCTGTGATGCTTCTCCTGCCTTCCGATCACTGCATCACCAATGTGACTGCGCTGATTCACGATCTTGAAACGGCGGCGGTGCTTGCGGAGACGCCCGGTGCCATTGTCACAATCGGCATCAAACCGGATTTCCCGAGTCCTGATTACGGCTATATCGAATGCGGAGACGGAGTCGGGGGAGGCCCTGCATTTCGGGTGCGCCGTTTCCGTGAAAAACCGGACAGGAAGACGGCGAAAGAGTTTCTGCAATCCGGAAACTTTCTCTGGAACAGCGGAATGTTTGCCTGGAGCGTTTCCACGATTCTGTCAGAAATGAAAAACCGTGCACCGGAACTGGCGCATCTGTTGGAACACATTGCGTCTGCATGGGGACAGCCCGGTTTCTCCGATGTTTTATGCCGGGAGTACGACAATGCTCCGAAGATCTCCATCGATTATGCCGTTATGGAGAAGGCTGCTGAAATTTTTGTCATACCCGCATCGTTCGACTGGGACGATATCGGCAACTGGACCGCTTTGCGCAATCATATTGAACCCCGCGGAGAAAATAACATCATCCAGGGGAATGCGGAACTCCTCGGCTGTCGCGACTGCATCGTCCATACCGAAGGAGAGCATTTGATTTCCGGGATTGATCTGGAACACCTTGTCATTATCCAGACCGGAGATGCAACACTGATCTGCAAAGATACCTCCACTCCGAAAATCAAGGATTTGCTGAAGAAAATTTCCCTGGAAAAGAAATTTCTCAAACACCTTTGAACTGTTTTCCCGGACTGCTGCGGAGAAATTATGCGGTTGGCAGAATGCGTTTCAGCGCCTGCGGAATGGCATCCGCCAGATCATCCGCGATGATGCCGCGCGAGCCGTATGGAGAGAGGATCTCGCCGCAGAGACCGTGGAGGAACACCCCGAGTCGGGCAGCATCGTAGGCGTCGCAGCCTTCTGCGAGAAGGGCTCCGCAAATTCCGGTCAGGGTATCGCCGCTTCCGGCGGTCGAAAGGGCGGCGCATCCGCTCATATTGATATTGTAGTCTCCTGCCGGCGAGGCCGTCACGCTGCGGCTTCCCTTCAGAACAACGACTGCTCCTGTCACATAGGAAAGATCCAGTGCTTGTTCAATCCGATGCTTGCTTCCATCGAGTCCGAAGGCATTCTGAAGGCGTGCCATTTCTCCCGGGTGCGGGGTCAGTATGATGTTACTGCGTTTTTCTTCCAGAAGCTCCGGATTCATTGCGACCAGATTCAGTGCATCGGCATCCAGCACAAGCGGTTTGCCGGAGGCGATCAGAAGTTCAAGGACCGGGAGAGTCTCTTCCCTGTGCGAGAGTCCCGGGCCGATGGCAAGAGCCTGCATGGGAAGAATTTCGCGTTCCAGCTGCTGCAAAGATGACTCGTTGAAACAGCCGTGCTGACCATCCGCAATCCGTCGGACAATGAGCGCTTTCCGCACAGAGCAGAGGATATCCGCTGAGTCGGGAAGCAGGATCGTGACCAGGCCGGCACCGGCTCTCAGCGCTGCTTCTCCCGAGAGAAACGGCGCACTGCAGTAATCCACAGACCCTCCGATGACGGCAAGGTGGCCCCGCCGGTTCTTGAAGGTGTCGAACGGTTCCCGGTTCAGAAGATGCGCGGCGTCCCGTTTTGTGAAAAGTTCGTAGTCTCCGCCGGCTTCTTCCAGATAACGATCCGGGATTCCAATCGGAGCGACGACGATTCTTCCGGACGCATTCGGTCCTTTTCTGAGCAGCATACCGGTCTTGACAGCGGCCATTGTGACGGTCAGGTCTGCTGTGATGCACAGGTCGGCGGAGCCGTCATCGGCATTGAGCCCGGAAGGAATGTCGATGGCAACGACAGGGTTCCGGGAGTCATTGACGATCCGGATCCAGGTCGCGAACGGTTCCCGGAGAGGGCCCCGGATTCCGGTCCCGAGAAGTCCGTCGACGATGACGGAGTTTTCTCCGAGGGCGTCTGCTGAGAAGTCGAACTGAATCTGTTCCTTCAGTGTCTGAGGAAGTGCTTCGAAGGCCTCTGCCGCGTCTCCCGCAAGTTCATCCGGCCGGGCTGCCATGAAGAGAGCAACCGGATAGTGTTTTGCAAAAAGCTGTCCTGCAGTAATGAATGCGTCTCCTCCGTTGTTTCCCTTTCCTGCAAGAATGACAAACTCCGGATTGTGCATGCCGGAAACAAAACGCTGGATTTCACGAGTGAGCGCGCTGCCGGCGTTTTCCATCAGAACGATTCCGGGAATTCCGTATTCGTCGATGGTCCTACGGTCGAGAGAACGCATTTTTTCGGCGGAAAACGATTTCATGGAAATACCTCCCTTGCAAGTTCAGTTTGACGGGAAATACAGTAATGCGGATGGCCGAATTTGCAAACGGAAATCGCTTTCTCTTCTGTTTTTCCCGGAGAATCGGAACTTCCTGGCGTGTTCAAACCGATTTTATTCTAAAAATACAAGGAATAAACTTGAATAAAACGGAAAATGGGGTTATAATTCCTGTGGCTGAAATTATTGAAAAATTTACAGTTAGGACCGGAAAAGAATGGAACTGCAAAATACGATAAAGAAGGAGGCTGTTGTCTCCGGAATTGCACTGCATACGGGAGTGCGCGCCAATCTCAGAATTCTTCCCGCCCCGGAGAATACCGGAATTGTGTTCCGGCGGATCGATATGCCGGGAAAACCCGAAGTACTGGCTGTGGCAGGCAATGTGATCGATGTCCGCCGTGCGACGACGATTGCATCCAGAATCACAGGAGGATTCGTCGTGACTGTGGAGCACATCATGTCCTCCCTGCATGCCGCACGTGTCGATAATGCGATTGTCGAAATGGATGGTCCCGAACCGCCGATTGCCGACGGTTCCGCCAAAGCTTATTTTGATGCAGTCATGAATTCCGGAATTGAGGAACAGTCCGCGCCTGCCCGAATCTGGGATCTGAAAGAGGAGATCCGGATTGACGAGCCGGAGAAGGACATCCATATTCTTCTTCAGCCTTCGGACAAGCTGGAGATCTCCTTTCAGGTGGAATATGGTGCCACACCTCTTGACAAGCAGAGCTTTTCCTGTGTCGTAACTCCCGAGTCGTTCGGCAGAGAACTTTCCGATTCCAGAACATTCTGTATTTTCCGGGAATTGGAACAGCTGATTGCCGCAGGACTCGTGAAAGGTGGGAGTCTTGATAATGCCGTTGTCATGCACGACGGCGCAATCGTCTCCAAAGAGGGTATGCGCCATAAGGAAGAATTCGCACGGCACAAAATGATGGATATGGTCGGAGATCTTTATCTGACCGGTATGCGCGTCCGCGCCAGAATTTCCTCTGTCAAATCCGGTCATCCGACACATGTGAAGCTCGCACAGGAGATGCTTGCCCGTTATGCGGCCAAACAGAAATGATTTTCGACTCAAGAAAGGATCAATGCAATGTCTGAAGTTTTGACTCACTCTCAAATCATGGAGCAGCTGCCTTACTGCGACCGGATGGTCCTGCTCGACCGCGCGGCGTTCGATGGTGAAAAAAAGATCGCCGGACTCAAAAGCGTTACCATGAACGAATGGTATTTTCAGGGGCATTTTCCGAACCATCCGATTGTCCCGGGCGTGCTTCTTGTCGAATCCATGGCTCAGCTTGCCGAGCTGCTCGTCTGGAAGAAACTGGACCCCAATCGCGAGGGCGATATCTACATCAAAGGGCTCAGAAAAGTAAAATTCCGCAAGCCGAACAATCCCGGCGATCGGATTTTCTTCAATGTCGAAGTCACCGGAGAGACTTCCGACACCTTCGAATTTACTGCCACGGCCTCCAACAATTCCGGCGCAGCCTGCCAGGCACAGATCATTCTCGGAGTCCGGCCGAAGGTCCCGATGCGGATGCCTGCAGGATTCAATGAATTTGACAAGAGCGACAAAAGCGAAATGGATGTCCTGACGGTCGCTTCTTATATTCCGCATCGCTATCCCTTCCTCTTTGTGGATTACGTTGCCAAGAGCGACGGACCTCATGTGACCGGAATCAAAAATGCCACGGCCGAAGAGCCGGCATTCCGCCGTTATGCAGACCATTATTCCGTGCTGACCGGCTCCGTTCAACCGGAAATCGTTGCGCAGGTCGGAGCAATCTCCATGCTCTCCAAACCGGAAAACAAAGGAAAACTTGCAATCTTCATGGCAATCGATCAGTCCGATTTCTATGAAAAACCGGTTCTTCCCGGAGATCAGATGGTGCTTGAAGTCGATATTCCGGATACAAAATCCCGCTTTGGAAAAGGGGAAGGAACCATGTCCGTAGACGGAGAACTTATTTCCAGAACGCAGATGATGTTTGCGCTCGTCGATCCTTAATACGCGTACCCGGGGGGGACGCGTCGTGTTTACCCTGTAACAGATTGGATGTGACCGATGAAAAAGACCAGTTCCGATTTACTGCCGGATGCCGAATCACTTTCCGCTCTGCTGGAAGGCAGACTGCAGGATCCCCATTCCATTCTGGGAATGCACAAGGGGAAAAACGGAAATGTCCTTGTGCGCGTGTTTGATCCCATGGCGGAATCCGTCGAGATTCAGTTCGGAGAGGAGTTCCTCTCCCGGCAAATCATGAAGAAGATTCACAAGGACGGTTTGTTTGCAGCAGAATTCGATTCCTCTGAATTTTTCAGATATCGGGTGCGGAAACTGTTTTTTAACGGAACCGAGTTTACGGCTCGCGATCCCTATTCCTTTCTTCCTGCGATCGGGGAGATGGATCTCTATCTGTTCAACGCGGGAGAGAATCGCAGAGTTTATGACTGCATGGGGGCACATTACAGAACCATTGATGAAACCGATGGCGTTGTGTTCACGGTCTGGGCACCCAACGCGGAGCGCGTTTCCGTTGTCGGCAATTTCAACTGCTGGGATGGACGTCGCGAACCGATGCGTCTGATGGGTTCTTCCGGAATCTGGGAACTCTTTGTACCCGGTCTCAAACCCGGCGAAATCTACAAGTATGAGATCCGCGCGAAAAACGGGGATGTCTTTACAAAACTGGATCCCTATGCGCAGCGGACGGAACTGCGGCCCTCCACGGCCGGGATCGTTGTTGATTCCAAGCCTTTTGAATGGTCCGACGAAGCATGGCTCAGGAAACGCTCGGAAACGAATATTCAGGCTTCTCCGATGAACATTTACGAGGTCCATCTCGGTTCCTGGGGCGGGCCCGGGACAACGCCTCGTTCCGGGGAAGACGATTTCTGCAACTATCGTGAACTGGCTCATGCACTTGGCGATTATGTCGTGAAGATGGGCTATACCCATATCGAACTGCTGCCGATCTGCGAACATCCGCTGGATCAGTCATGGGGATATCAGGTGACCGGTTTTTACGCACCGACCGCACGCTACGGCGCACCGGAGGATTTTGCATATTTCGTCGACTATATGCACTCGCTCGGAATCGGCGTGATTCTGGACTGGGTGCCCGCCCATTTCCCGAAGGATTCATTCGCGCTCGGACGCTTTGACGGGACCGCTCTCTACGAACATAACGATCCGCGCCAGGGCGAACACAGGGACTGGGGGACCTATATCTTTAATTTCGGACGCAACGAGGTGCGTGGTTTCCTGATCGGAAGCGCTCTGTTCTGGCTTGACAAGTACCATGTTGACGGTCTCCGTGTCGATGCTGTCGCTTCCATGCTCTATCTTGACTACTCCCGACAGGCCGGCGAGTGGATTCCCAACAAATACGGCGGAAATGAAAATCTGGATGCGATTGCTTTTTTGAAGCACCTGAACGAGATCGCGCATGAGATGTATCCCGGAATTGCGATGGTGGCGGAAGAATCGACCGCATGGCCGGGAGTCTCAAAACCGGTTTATCTCGGAGGACTTGGTTTCACCTTCAAATGGAACATGGGCTGGATGCACGACACACTCGAATATTTTGCCCTGGACCCGATTTATCGCAGTTACAATCATGGAAAGCTGACGTTCTCTCTGCTGTATGCGTTTTCCGAGAACTTTATCCTTCCGCTCAGCCATGACGAGGTGGTGCACGGCAAGCACTCTCTGCTGGACAAAATGCCCGGTGATTATCAGCAGAAATTTGCCAATCTGCGTGCTCTTTACGCATACATGACAATGCATCCCGGGAAAAAGCTCCTGTTTATGGGCGGCGAGTTCGGTCAATGGATTGAGTGGAATGAAAAACAGGCTCTCGACTGGAATCTTCTCGACTATCCGATGCATAAGGCAATGCAGGCTCTTGTTCGGGACCTGAACCATTTTTACAGAGAAAATCCGGCATTGTGGAGCGATGATTTTACACCAAACGGTTTCACCTGGCTCGACGGCGGCGATTACAGACAGTCCGTTGTCTCCTTCATCCGTTGGGACAAGGCGCACCGTGAGCCGGTCGTGGTGATCCTGAATCTGACGCCAGTCGTCCGCGATCCTTATACGACTGGTGTTCCTCTGCCCGGAGAATGGGTGGAAGTGCTCAATACCGACAAGTCGTGTTATGGCGGCACCGATCTGCTGAACACGGCTCCGATGAGAACAAGCGAAGGCCTTTATCATGGACAGAAACAGCATATCACGCTGCGGCTGCCATGGCTCGGTGCGGTAATCCTGAAACCGAAGAAGGTCTGACGGAGATCCCTGTTCTGTATGAGTACAACGCAAGATGGCATATCCAGGGCGCGCGCCCGGTTTTGCGCCCTGTTTGTCCAGGAAATCGCTGATGCGGTCTTTTCCCGCGGAGAGGCCGCCGACAATGCCGCCGCCCTTCGTTTCAAGCGAGATCGCCGAATCGGTTCCCGTGACCGCCGTTTTCTCAACAACGTTCTGTTCGCCTATTTCCGCTGGTACGGCTGGCTTGCAGAAGCGGGGATCGAGAAACAGATGGAACTTGCGCTGGCTGCTGCATTTGCTGCCGAAGGCGAGGGGGCCGGACCGGTGCTCTCATGGGCGGAAGATGCCGGAATCTCTGAATCCGTGTTTGCCGGAATCTTGAAACGGGCATCCGCGGTCGAACGTTTTGAAGCGCTTCTCACCGCTGCAGGAGCGGGGGTGGTGCATTCCGTTTCCCTCTGGGACGTGATCCCGGAATGGGCGAGAAAACTGTTGCCGCAGAAGCTGCAAAACGATGAAAGAGTGCCGCTTTCCCTTCAGAAGCGTCCCCCGATGTGGCTCCGTGCCCAGACCGGGCAGATTCCGGAACTCGTGAATGAACTGATGAAAAGCGGTTTCGCGGCGGAACCGCATGAAATGGTTTCCAATGCGCTGAAAATCTCCGATGCGCGGGGAAGTCTGTACTCCACTCCCGAATTTTCAAAGGGGTTGTTTGAGATTCAGGATTTCTCCTCACAGTGCATCGGAATGGCTTGCATGGCGCATCCGGGAGAGCGCTGGTGGGATGTCTGTGCCGGAGGCGGAGGTAAAACTCTTCAGCTGGCATCCATGATGGAATGCCGCGGAACGATTCTGGCGACAGATATCCGCGCCTACAAGCTGGAGGATCTGAAGCGCCGCGCTGCCCGGGCCGCGTATCCGAACATCCGTTGTGCGGAGTGGAACGGAGAGACGCTGCCGCGAGGAAAAACCGGTGATTTTGATGGCGTTCTGATTGATGCTCCCTGTTCCTCTTCCGGCCGCTGGCGGCGCAATCCGGACGGTCGCTGGAGTACTGCGCCGGAACGGGTCGGAGAGCTGGCGGAAATTCAGACCCGGATTCTGGAATCCGCCTGCGGTGCCGTGAAGCCGGGCGGCGTTCTCGTCTATGCAACCTGTTCGCTCTTTGAACGGGAGGACGAGGAAATTGTCAGGAACTTTTTGAATAAACACCATGAATATGAATTGGAACCGTTTCCGGATCCCGTGACAGGAGAGATGACGGACGGCATGCTCCGTACTCTGCCGTGGTCCGCGGATTGCGACGCTTCGTTTGTCGCACGGATGCGGTCGATTTCAACTAGAGGATGATTATGCAGCAGGAAGACCATTCGTTGTCGGAAGACAAACCTCCGTCTTATATCGACCTTCACACCCATTCCTTTATGACCGGCGACGGCGTTCTGCGGGTACAGAATATTTTCCCTGACGTTTCAGGGGAGAGCCGTTTGCCGGAACACTTTTCCATCGGAATCCATCCGAAAAACATCGATCCGGAGTTCATTGAGCGTGATCTGGCGATTATGGACCGTGTCCTGGCCGAGAATCGTTCCGGGGGCGTTGTTGCAGTGGGCGAGTGCGGACTCGACAAGTTTTCCCTTGTCGATCTCGAAACACAGGAGAAAGTGTTTGTCGCGCAGATTCAAATGGCTCTGAAATACGATTTGCCGATGGTTATTCATTCCGTCCGTTCCTGGCAGGAGATTATCCGTGTCAAGAAGCAGTATGCCCGGAAACAGACCTGGGTTGTGCATGGATTCCGCAGTTCGATCGAAGCGGCGGAGTCGTTGATCCGCCACAATATTCTGCTCTCTTTTGGGGAGGCTGTCACGGAGGAGCAGTCAAAGGCCCGCGCCGTGATCGGTGAACTCAATTATGACTCCTTTTTCCTGGAAACGGATGAAAGTACCATGCCGATCGAATATATTTACAAGGTCGCCGCACATCTCTGTGACTGCGAAGTGGAATATCTCTGCGACCGGATACAGGAAAATTTCCAGAGAGTGTTCCGGAAATGATCTCCAATGACTGGCAGAGCCGGACGGCGCTTCTCCTGGGAGATGAGGCGCTTGTTCGGATTGAACACTCACATGTGCTGTGCGTCGGACTGGGGGGCGTCGGAGGGATTGCCGCCGAGCTTCTCGCCCGTACTGCGGTCGGAGAGATGACAATCGTCGATGGAGACACGGTCGAGGATTCCAACCGCAACCGGCAGATCATCGCCACGACTCTGACCACGGGCCGTCCAAAAGCGGAGGTCATGGCGGAACGCCTGATGACGATCAATCCGGATTTGAAACTGCACGTCGTCAATGACTTCCTCAAGGATGACACCCTTGCCGCGGTTCTGGACGCCGCTCCGTATGACTGCGTCCTGGATGCCATCGACACGCTGGCTCCGAAGGTGCATCTGATCGCAGGATGTCTGGACCGCGGATTGAAAATTGTTTCGTCGATGGGCTCCGGTGCGCGCCGGAATCCGGAGAGCGTCCGCTGCACGGATATTGAAAAAACATTCAACTGCACTCTGGCAAAGGCGGTTCGACAGCAATTGCACCGGATGGGATACCGGAATGGTGGATGCCGGGCGGTTTTTTCCATTGAACCCCCGATCCGGAGCGCCGTTCAGGACACTGGCTGCATGGAGAACAACAAGCGGTCCGTTCTCGGGACAATTTCCTATTTGCCCGCTGTTTTCGGCTGTCACTGTGCGGCCGCGGTGCTCGATGAATTGAGTCGCTGATGTACTGCGCGTATAGGATTTCCCGGAACGGAAATTCCTTCCGTGTTATTTCTGCGGACGGTTTTTCTTGAGCGCTTCCAGCAGAACCTGTTTTCGGGGATTATCCTTTGAGGGTTTTGCCCAGTTCTCGTGTTCAATGCTCCAGGGGGGCCATTCGCGGAAGGCGTGGTAAGCCCAGTCCCAGCCGTACTCCTCGAAGAGTTCGATGCAGTCCTTCAGATACTGATCCGCGCCTTTGGCGGTGTTGACGGCGCTGAATTCTCCGATGAAGATGCGCGCATTGTGCTTCCGCTGGAATTCGATGATATCCTTCATTGCGACGCGGAGCTGATCCTTGTTCCAGTAGATGCCGTCGATTTCGCCTGGGTAGCTCCATTTGAGCTTGCCGAGTATTCCCTGATGCGTGAAAGCATGCGGCGAATAGAAATGCGGGGTATAAATGATGTTTTTGTCGTTGACAACGAACTGGCTGCACCCTTCAAACGCAACAATGATCGGAGTTCCTGGATCGATTTCCCGGATGACTTTCACAAGTCGTTCGACAATTTGTTTCCAGGGATTTTTCTCGGTTCGCCGGAATCCGTAGTCTTCGATGACCGGTTCGTTCAGGAGATCATATCCGTAGATTCGCTTGTCTCCCTTGCAGTGTTTTGCGAGTCTGCGCCAGGCTTCGTCGAGGATTTCCAGATTTGTCTCTTTCACGAGAATGTTGCTGGCGACTTTCGAGATCGCCGTTCCGGGACCCCTGTGAAGATCCAGAGCGACTTTGATTCCATTCTTTTCGCAGAGCTCCAGAATGCCGTCGAGTTTTCTGATTTCATCGTCAATCCACGCCAGATACTTTTCCGGAGTGGAGACATCCCGTCCGCGTTTCGGATTCAGCTGATAGCGGAGAAGATTGACATTCCATTGTTTCAGTACGGCAAACGCTTCCGGACTCAGATCCGATCCGCTCATGAATCCCCGGTAATTTGTTCCTTTGAATGTGCCTCGGGGAATCCGTTCGGCTTCGGGATTGGCCGGTGCTTTGACTTCGGAATCAGGGACCTCCCTGACACGGTAGATGCGGATATTCGCAATGCAGTAGATTCCGGATGCCTCCTGAATCCCGGCGGAAAGAACCAGCCGGTTCGTATCCGGAGGCAGGAGAAAGTATTTGCGGACCCGTTTCCAGTTGTAGGTGCCGAACTGACGCATCGGTTCGGGCCAGGCACTTTTTTTCCCGTTTGTGTTGAACAGCATGAATTTCGGTCCGAAGAAGGGTTTTACGCCCTGGCGCAGATTTTCGCCTTTGACCATGGCTTCAAAAGCGATCATTCCGGTGATTTTTTTCGGATCAAGTTCCATGGAAAGTTTGGCGTTCCCGTTTTTCGGTACCTCCATTTTCACGGCAGGACCGTTGTCCGGTCCGCCTTTCTCCAGACGGGTGACGTTTCCATTGGTTTTCCATTTGGAAAGTGAGTCCGGTGCGGAGAAGGTCTCTTCAAAAAGCAGTGTTTCGTTGATATAGGCTGCATGGACGGAGAACAGAGTTCCCAGCCCGAGCAGAACGCAAAAAAAGATTTTTCGTATCATATCTGGTCTTTCTTTGTTGATGGTTATTCTGTAAAGGCATTGCTGCGCTGTGCGATGTTGGTGTCATGAATATAATCGTAATAGAGATTACTGTCCCTGCCTTTCCAGTAGTCGCGGGAGGCGGCGTGTCCGTCGAGGAAGAGAATGTTCGCGGCATTGTTATGGTTGGGCCCTATGTGGCGTGAGAGTGCTAAATACCAGCGTCCTTTTTCGTTTGCCACGCCGATGCTGGATTCCAGAAAATACGAATTTGCAGTGACATACCCATGATAGTCCGTATCCGCGATTGCGTAAGTCCGGGAGGCCTGCTTGTAGGCGGAGCCTTTCACCAGGGTTGTGCCGTCCGTCAGGGTGTAGAAAAGATTCTTCACCATCGCATAGGTTCTCCGATAGTCCTTCACGGTTTTGTCCTCCGGGCACCGGAACACATTCCAGCTGGACGGGCTTTTGACCCAGCCGTTGGCGTATTTTCCGCCCAGATACAGATTGCCGTATACGAAGTCCCAGTAATACATGTGTTTGATGCCGTCCATTTTAGGGGCAATGTAATCCTCGTTGTCGCTCCGGTACATGGTCATGGCGTTTCCGATCTGCTTCAGGTTGCTGGTGCATCCGGCCTTTTCGCCCGCCATCCGGGCTTTGTTCAAGGCAGGCAGAAGCAGTCCGGCAAGGATGGCGATGATCGCAATTACGATGAGGAGCTCTATCAAAGTAAAGTTCCTGATCCGTCTTTTCCGGCTCGCTGCGAGGATCTTTTTCCCCGTAAAGGGAAGGGCAATACCGTTTTGCATATCTGTCTCCTTTTTCTGAGGGATCCTTTGATGTTATGTACTACATTATAAGACAAAAAGTAAAAAAGGCAATAGGAGAAAAAGGTAGAAAATATTTTATTTCATGCAAAAGATATTTTATTTTTTGCATCTGGATTTTTTCGATAGGCCAGGGGAGTGATTCCGGTCCTTTTGCGGAATTCGGCACAGAAGGCTGCCGCGGTCCGGAAGCCGGTTTCCGATGCAATGACATGGACTGGATAGCGGGTATTTTTCAGCAGATGTTTCGCTTTCTGAATGCGGAACCTCCGGACATATTCTCCGGGACTGATCTGAAGATGGCGCAGGAACATGCGGTAGAGAGTGGAGGAATCGATCCCGAGAGCTTTTGCAATCCGCGTAATGGGAAACGGATGCATGATGTTATTGCGGAGGAGGTCCTGCGCCCGTTCGAAGAGGTCGTCCGAAGGGAGGGCGTTTTCTTCCGCAAGCATCATGAGCATCTGCATGGCTTTCCCGATGATTTCCGGAATGTTCCGGCGGTCTTTGGACTTCAGAAGCATTTCGATTTCTCCTGCCACACGGAGAAACGATTCAAAGTCGGATGGATGGATCATCGTTTTTGTCGTCAGGCGCGAGGTCGCCAGAAGATCGGCAAGAAGCGCTCCAGTGAAAACGATGGACGTTTTCTGGCAGTAGAAACTCGGACCGCATTTCAGCAGGGAGTCCTCGCCGGGATGAATCAGGCCGATATCTCCCCGCTTCAGCAGGAACTCATGATCCCTTTGCACGATTTTCAGTTCCCCTTCCAGCGGAATTTCCAGCGCCAGATACGAATAGTTCTCATGACGGAACCAGCGGTATTTCCAGTCCGACCTCAGAACGACGATCGGCCAGACGGGAAGATGGAGCGCTTCATTTGCCGACAGCAGATAGGTCTCTCTGAAGCAGGATGAGTAGTGTGTCTCATCAAATTGATCTTTTGACAAATAGAGTTCACGCGTCTTTTTCATCTCTTCTCCGCAAAAAATGATTGACAATCCGGAATCTCGGACTATACTTACCGAAAATATAAAACAGAAAATAAAAACCGCAACACAGGAATTGGAAAAATGCCGGAAGACAGCCGCGAAATCAATTACGACGAATCGAAAGTCCCGCATTACACTCTGCTCTCCGCTCTGGAGCGGCCCGACGGGACACGTATCCGGAACGCCTTCGAATGGATGAACTTCCAGCGAAGACATCTTCTGAAGATTCTGGAGGAAAATCTGTATGGTCCCGTTCCGCGGCGTCCCGATTCCATGCGCGTGGAGGTGTTGTCCGTCAAGGAGAATGTGTTCGGCGGACTCGGCAGGCGAAAGCTGGTGCGGCTTCATTTTGAAATGATTTCCGGCGTTTCCCGCGAGCTGGATCTTCTGGTTTATCTGCCGAAAGGAAAGCATGGAAAAGTTCCTGTTTTCATCGGCCTGAATTTCTGCGGCAATCATACGGCGACTCCGGAGACGGATCTGCCTCTTCCCGCGTTTCCGTTCCCCGACGGCGAAACTCTTCATGAACCGGGCTTTCAGAAAGCCAGATGGCAGCCGGAACTGCTTCTGAAACGCGGGTATGCGCTTGTGACCGCCTGCTATCAGCAGGTCTATCTGGATCAGAAGGGCGGGGCTCTTGAAAGCATCTATACGCTGTTTCTGACGGAGAAGGAGCTCCGGAAACGGAAGGAGGAGCTGCCTGCCATCAGCGCCTGGGCATGGGGGCTCTCCCGCATCATGGACTATATCGAAACCGAGCCGGAACTTGATGCCGGAAAGGTCGCCGCCACCGGTCATTCCCGTCTGGGGAAGACGGCGCTCTGGGCGGGTGCCAACGATGAACGGTTTGCGATGGTCATCTCCAACGATTCCGGCTGCGGAGGGGCGGCGCTCTCCAAACGCTGTTTCGGGGAGACGCTCGGCGTGATGCTGTCGCCGTTTCCGCACTGGTTCTGCTGCGGGATGTCCCGCTATGCGTTCCGGTCGCAGGAGATGCCGTATGACCAGCATTTTCTGCTTTCGCTGATTGCACCGCGTCCGCTCTATGTGGCGAGTGCGTCGGAGGATCTCTGGGCGGATCCGAAAGGGGAATTTCTCGGTCTTGCAGCCTCGCGCGAAGCCTATGCTCTTTTCGGGAGCAGAGGGGTGCCCGGAGACGAGATGCCGCCGGTCGGAGAGGTGCTCTCCGGAGACTGCGCATATCACTGCCGTCCCGGAAAGCACGATATCACAGAGTATGACTGGCTGCGCTACCTCGATTTCGCCGACCGGTTCTTTTTCACCGGACAATCGTAAATTGTCACGTACTTGAGGAACATTGATTTTACAGGAGATGAATCAAATGGAGAACCTGCGGGATGAATGGATTGCGTTTCTCCGCCGGATCGCCGACCCGGTGCTTGATGCGCTTGGAAAACGGGAACTGAAACGCTCCATGCCGGTGGAGGCGAAGGAACCGGAACGCACCGTTTGTACTCATATGGAGGCTTTTGGACGACTTCTGACGGGGATTGCTCCGTGGCTGGAACTCCCCGCAGATGATTCTCCCGAAGGTCGTCTGCGGACGGAGTATGCGGAGAAGGTTCGGCGTGCGATTGCCTCAGCCGTGGATCCCGGGTCATCCGATTATCTCTGGAGCACGGAAGCTCTCCCGCATCCGCAGTTTCTGGTGGATACCGCTTTTTTTGCTCACGGACTTCTCCGCGCCCCGAATGAACTGATTGCAAAACTGGATGCCCGGACCCGTCATCTGACGGCGGATCTTTTCCGTCGCTCGCGGGTTATCACTCCCTGTGCGAACAACTGGCTGCTCTTTTCCGCCATGGTCGAAACTGCGCTGGGAAAACTCGGTGAATGGAGTGATCTCATGCGGATTGATTATGCACTCCGTCAGCATGAACAGTGGTTCAAGGGCGACGGCATCTATGGAGATGGTCCCCGTTTCGCATGGGATTATTATAACAGTTTTGTCATCCAGCCGATGCTTCTGGACGTCATGGAACAGAATGCAGCCCGTTTCAGCGACGGCTCTTCACGGTTTGAGACGATCCGTTCCCGGATGCGCCGCTATGCCGTCATATTGGAGCGGATGATCGCTCCGGATGGCACCTATCCGGTGATTGGACGCTCCATCGCCTACCGCTGCGGTGCATTTCAGGCGCTGGCACAGACGGTTCTCCGCGGCGATCTGCCGGAGACTCTCTCTCCGGCTGCGGTTCGCGGAGCGATGACGGCGGTCATTCGCCGGACTTTATCCGCCCCCGGTACCTTCGACTCTTCCGGCTGGCTGCGGATCGGTCTCTGCGGGCATCAACCGGGGCTTGGCGAGAATTACATTTCCACTGGAAGTCTTTATCTGGCGTCCGCCGCGTTTCTGCCGCTGGGACTTCCGCCGGGAAATGCGTTCTGGAGCGCTCCGGCAGAAAAATGGACTTCCGTGCGGGTCTGGGCTGGAGAGGATTTCCCTGCCGATCATGCGATGCAGGTATGAGCTGCGTCAGAAGATCGCGTGAAACAGAGCGCCCAGTCCGGCGGAAAGAAAGATGACTCCCATGATGCTGAGCTTGTTCTTATAAAGAGCCCAGCAGGAGAACAGAAAAATGGGAAGCATGTCCCAGCGCAGGGCGAATGCGCCCTCGTAGGGGGCAAAATGCGCTTTCAGGAGTTCCAGACAGTAATCCCACGGAATGCGGTCACTGAAAAGAGAGATTTCAAGATAGGCGATGAATGCGGCGGCGATCAGTCCCATGGTTGCCGGTTTGACTCCGTACATCAGACTGCGCACAACACGACTTTTTTCCCATTTGTCGAGCGATTTTACGCCCAGAGTCATCAGAATCCAGGAGGGCAGCAGGAGTCCGACCGTGCAGAGAAGCCCGCCGGCGATTCCTCCCTGGCGATAACCGAGAAAAGTCGCCAGATTGACTCCGATCGGTCCCGGTGTAACCTGCGAAATTGCGACAAAATCCCCAAGCTCATGCAGCGTCAGCCAATGATATTTCTCCACGAGGATGTCGATGTAGAACGGCATCAGGGAACTGCCGCCTCCGAAGCAGATCGCTCCGAAATAGACAAAGATCAGAAACATCGAAAGATAGAGCATTATTGTCGATCCTCCGTGTCATGGTCGAGTTCGGCTGCGGGAGGGAGTGTGTCGCAGACCCCCATGCAGTAGACGATGCCGAGTGCCATTGCCCCGACCAGCAGAAGCCCGGGATTCCAGCGCAGAAAGACAATTCCGATGAAACATGCCAGAACAATCAGATATTGAATCCAGTCATGCACCGTTTTGTTCCACATGCGGATCAGAGTCACGAGCATCAGTCCGGCGAGAGCTGTGCGCACACCGACGAATGCTCCCTGAATATACCCGTTCTCCATCGGAATCCAGGAGAATCCCATTGCGACAACCGTAATCACCAGAAACGAGGGCAGGGCAACTCCGGTCAGTGCAACCAGCGCTCCGAGCCGTCCTGCGGCGCGATAGCCGACGTAAATGGCGGCATTTCCGGCAAGAAGTCCGGGAATCGTCTGAATGATCGCCAGCATATCCATGAGTTCCCCGTCCTTCAGCCAGTGCAGGCGTTTTACGAAGATCTCTTCCGCCGCCAGCAGAATCGCATAGCCTCCGCCGACAACAAACAGCGCAATCTTGAAAAAATGATAAAACAGCAGCCACAGGACTTTTCCCCGCGGCTGGCCGATCAGTTGGGAATTCATTTGCAACACTTTCCGTTTGAAACAGTAATATACCCCGGAACGGAATTTTTTTCAAGAGCCGCAAGATTCTGGCCGGTTCGGACAGCGGAGAGGAAAATGCGAACGCTCCGTCCGATGGAGTGAACGGAACGTTCGCAATCTTGCTCAAGGGAAAAGGGTCAGCGGACTTCCTGCAGTTCCATAACGGCCTCAAGAAAGACTCCTTCAGCCGTGGTGAACCAGGGATGGGAACCCGTTTCGTGGATTTCAAAGAGTTCCGAGAAACATCCGGTGTCTGCGGCACACTCCTCAAGAATTTTCCATGCCTCGCTGCGCCGTCCCAGGCGCGAGAATACGATGGCCTTCCATCCGGCATACCATGCGCAGATGGATTTTCCGACCGGATACATATTCCCGAAAGAGGATTCCGTATCGCAGAAATCGCGGATTGCGGCAAGCTGTTTCGGGTTGTCTGCTGGGAGGACTGCATAAGGATAAATGCCGGTCAGAAGTGCGATGCTTTTGTCCGGACAGCCCGGATAGGGAACGTATTTGCCGTTCTCTTCCGGCAGAGATTCCAGCAGCCGTTCCGCCAGAGTGCGCCAGACGGGGATCATCTCGGAATCCGTTCCGAGTTCCTCCGCCGATGCTGCCGCCGCTTTCAAGGTTGCAACAGCTCCGCAGGTGGTCATGAAGGCGTTTTCACGAGCCGGTCCGAGCCGCTCCAGATCGACGCATTTGCCGATGATGACGCGTCCGTTGCCAAGTTCGCAGGCCGCCTGAATGCGGAAGAACTCCGCGCAAGCCTTGATTACCGGATAGCCGTTTTCCCGAAGAAATTCCCGGTCATTGGTGGCATCATAATATTTGCGGGCTTCCAGTCCGATGTGTGCCATGTGGAAGATGTGTTCCAGCCAGAATCCCTGCGGAGCTCCTTCGATCAGTGGCGTTTCGATGGTTTCCCACTGATACCGTGCAAAGGTGGAGGTTTTTCCGAAATAGGTATAGGCGCGTTTCATGGCGGAGGGAAGGATTGCGTGACGGAACAGCGGAACTTTTTTTGCTTCCTTTGCATGTCCGGAAAGAAGAAGTCCGCTGAAAGCAAAGTATTCATCAAATCCGAAGTAACGTCCGTGCCAGTGCGAAGGATAAATGCCGACCGGAATCGACCATTTTGTGGAGCTGATCCGGAGATGATATTCGGCGGTGCGGCAGACTTCCCGTAAACGGCCTTCGGGAACATTGATTTTCGAATCCTTCCAGAAGGCGCTCCACGCCGACCGGTGCGATTCCAGAAGTCCATCATAGCCGAGGGTTTCCACCAGTTTTGCCTCCTCTTCTCCGAAGGCGATGAAAAAGATGCTTTCGCGTTCGGCTGTCCGGAGCTCGTAGGTATGATTGTCGATCACATGGGCTTCGTTCGTTCCGGCTGAGATCAGGAAAATCGATCCTGCAGGATCGCCGATTGTGTCGATTGCATAGTCCAGACGGAATGTCCCGGAGTGGGTTACGGTCATCCGTTTTGAGTTCAGCGTATAGGAGAAGCGGAAATCAATCTCCTCTCCGCCGGAAATCCGTTTCCGGATTGCGATGATGTTGTGTTCCAGATGGCAGAAGATTCCGGTATCAACCTGGATGCCGCTGCGGTATTCACAGTGTGTTTCACAAATGCCGAAATCGGGATCGAAGGTCTGAATCCAGTCCGTTGGTTCTCCGCAGCCGGCGACAGTCTGTTCGAAATAGCCGAAAGGAACCAGCTCCGCATAGTAGTTGTCATAGCGGAAGCCCGCGCGATAGATGCCGGGAAGCATATCGCAGAATCGTTCCTGTCTCATTCCTCCCCGATAGTCGATCTGCAGCGAGAGATCTCCGTTTCCGAGAACCGGCGGAACATAACGGTTCTGCTCCGCATTCTTTTTTGTACATGTGAGTTTCATGCCAAAACCCTTTCTTTTTCAGTGTTGTCGGAAAATACACCGGAAGCGCTCTTGAAACAAGAAAAAAACAGGTTATGATATATGGAAATCAATCAGAAAAGATATGGAAATCCGCAATCATGGCAAATCATCAATCCAGCGTTCCTCCGGATGGGTGTCTCCGTTTTCAGGTTCACTACTGGAATATGAAACTTGGTTTTGAACTTCCTCTATACGTGTTTTGTTTTGAGGAGACGGAGCGTGTTTTTCCCCGGGGATTTCAGTGCGGGAGCAATCCGTTTCTTCTGCTGGCACTGCTGGAATCGGGTGCGCTCCGATATACGTCGTCCGGGAGAGCGCATACGCTTGTGCCTGGCGAGATTCTGATTATTCCCCGTCATGCGGAATATGCTTTTGAGTCATATTCAACCGGTGGGGCCTATCGAAAGCTCGTATTGGAGTTCCGCGGAGGGAAACTGGATCTGATTGCGAAATCCCTGAATCTGGACCGGTTCGGGGTTTATGCTTTGCCTGATCCGGAACAGACAATCCGGACCTTTCGCGAAATCGGCGCACTGCTGGAATCCGGGCGCAGCAAGGAGGTTCCCCGGATCATGGGAAAGGCCACCGAACTGCTGACTGCATGTTCCATGCTGGCTTGTCCTGCGCCGGAACGGGATGCAATACTTCAGACGGCGCTGAATTTTATTGAATCGAATCTGGAACTGCCGCATCTGCTGGAACAGACCGCAGAACGGCTCCATATCAGCCGTTCGACTCTCGGACGGCTTTTTCATGTTCATCTGCACTGTTCTCCCCGGAAGTATATTTTCCGGCGGAGAATGGAATCTGCGGAATATCTGCTGAAAAATACGGATTTCTCCGTCAAAGAGACGGCGTTTCGCCTTGGGTACTGCAACCAGTTCCACTTTTCCAGCGAATTCAAACGCTGGAAAGGATGTCCACCCGCAGAGTATCGGAAGAGCCGTCCGGATACGCTCTGATGTTAGCTGCCCGGAAAACGGGAAAACAAAAGAAGAGGTTTTTTTAAAAATCCACCTTTTTTGTGCTTGTTTTATGGCAATTACGAGGATTGATGATTGACATTTCCTGAAATGGGGATATTGTTTTCCTGTCACTCTGCAACGAATAGAAGGATTTTTGGGTCATGAGCAGAAAAATGGTGTTCGGCCGCTACGATTACGCGGCGTTCCTGACATTCGCGTCTTATGCAATGTGTTCCATTGTGATTCCGATGTGCCTGGTGCCGCTGGCAAGAGATCTGAACTTCCCACTGGACGAGGGCGGCATGGGGATGGGCGGAGCGATTCAGCTTGGACGAAGCATCCCGATGACGATCATGCTCATTCTCTGTGGTTTCATTGCCGCCCGCTGGGGAAATCGGATTTCCGTTGGAGTGGCGGTGCTGTTCATGGCGTCGGGAATTCTGCTGGCGTCTGTCTCTCCCGGCTACTGGTTCCTGTTTGCCGCACTGACGATCGCAGGTCTGGGCGAGGGCGTGCTGGAGGGGCTTGCCACGCCGCTGGTAAATGACCTGCATGAGGATGAACCGGGACGCTATATCAATTTTACTCATTCGTTCTGGTCAATCGGAGTGCTGGTGACGGTGCTGGTGAGCGGCGCACTGCTTTACTGGGGTGTTTCCTGGAGAGTCCTTGCCGCTGTATTCGGGTGTGTCGCAGTGATTCCGGGACTTCTGCTTCTGCTTCCCAGTAAAAAGAAGCCGTTTCCGAAAAAAGAGGAACCCGTGCATTGGAAAGCTATTTGCGGGTATGCGGTTCAACTGTTCCGGACTCCCCGGTTCTGGATCTATTTCGCCGCGATCTTTCTTGCGGGGGGTGGGGAGTTCTGCCTGACATTCTGGACTGCCAGTTTCATCCAGATGTCCTATGCGGGGTCCGCTTGGGCGGCAGGAGTCGGGACGGGTGCGTTTGCACTCGGCATGATTGTCAGCAGAATGGGGGCTGGATATTTTGTGCGTGAAAAGAACCTCGGCTGGCTGATCGTCGGCTGCGGCATTGGCGCAGCGATAGTCTCTCTGTTCTTTCCGTATCTGAAATCGCTGTATCTGCTGTTTCCGCTCCTGTTTTTATCAGGTGTGGGGGTGGGGCCGTTCTGGGCGAGCATTCAGTCGGTCTGTGCAAACAAGGTCAGTGGAGACGATACGATGATTTTCATCATTCTTTCCGCTTCCGGGGTCCCCGGCTGCGGGATTTTCTCCACCCTTCTGGGCATTCTGGGAGATCATTTTGGTTTGCGGCTTTCCTTCTTTATCGTACCGGTCTGCTTTGTTCTGATTTCAGCTCTGATCGGGTTTGACATCTATCTTCAGAAGAGAGCGGCTCTGAAGCGGCTGAACGGATGTCGCACCGTCGCGAAGAAAACGGCTCTCTCCTGAAAAAACGAGGCGCCGCGGAAAGAGACCCGTCCGGCGCCTGTTTTTCTGTTGTTCGAATGTTCAGCGCGGACCGCGGGAACGCTGTTCCGCCGCAAGGAGTTTTTCCAGATCCTGATCCGTCAGCTTTTCCAGAGAAGTTTTCTGAAGAACAGCTTTTGCCTCTGCCACTTTTTCCGGATTCAGACGGCGTCCCGTTTCCAGAAGGCGCAGTTCCGCATCATTGACTTCAAGGCGCAATTCAGCTACTTTCTCATGCGGGATTCCGCCAGCCTTGAACTTTTCCTGGGCCAGTTTCAGCTGTTCTTCGGCATTCCGCAGGGCAATACAGGTATTGGCAAAGGAATTTGCCTGGATACGCTGTCCTTTTTTCAAGCGCATCAGATTCAGTTTTGCTTCGATCCAGCGTGAGTGTGCCGCCAGAACCTCTCCCAGATCCGCGCCGGCTGCCTGATAGCGGGTCCTGATCTCATCCGAATGCTTTTTTAACAGATCAACGCGTTCTTCATATTTCTGAACATATTCGGGCGAGGGAGCGAACCCGCGCATCATTCTGCCACCGGGTCCTCCGCCGGGACCACCGGACCCGCGTCCTCCGCCGGGACCGCCCGGACCTCCCGGACCGCGTGATGGCACCGAGGGCGCTTTGGGTGCAAATCCGGAAAGCAGATTGCCGGATGGAGGAACCAGATATGTAAAAATTGTCAGAACCAAGGCTAAAATGGATGCAACCAGCGCAACATACAAGGCAACTTTTTCCGAATTTTTCTCGGTGCTCATTTTGACGGCAATCCTTCTTTTTGCCTCTCTTCTCTTGCAGACAACATAACACTCCGGCAGAACTTTTTCAAGAGATTCATGCTGTTTTCAGCTGAAAAACTCCATGGAGGAAAATCCGGAGTTTTTATGACCGAAAAATCATTTACGGATCATTCTGCGGTTAGATTGCATGAGTATATTCCTTTTCCCGAACGGATTGTAGGGAAAATGGATTCCGGAGATTGTTCCGCTCCGTTTCGTAAGGAAACCAAAGATTGTGTATTCTCTTCTGATCTCTTATCTTCTGATCTCGCTTGCGCCGATTGTGAATTCGATTGTTGCGCATCAGTTTGATTATCGGGTATTCCTGGGGACGGCTGGAATTGCGTTGTGCGTTTTTTTTGTTTCGAGCTTGCTGCTCGGATCTGGCCGGCGGATATGCGTTGTGGCTGTAACGAGCGGCCTTCTGCTGTTTTTCCAGTTGTTTTTCGATCTGGTTTTTTTCTGTTCGGGAAAGACTCTGAATTTTGAATTGCTCTATCATGTGCGGCTGGAAAATGTTCCGATAATCTTTTCTCTCTTTCTGGAGGAGATTCTGGTCAGTATTCTTTACTACGTGCTGCTCCTGAGCGGACTCGTGTTTCTGTATCTGAAATTTCCCGGGAAAAAAATCAGGAGACGCTGGTGTGTGACCGGTCTTCTGCTGTCGCTTCCTCTTCTGCTGTTTTCTCCGGCGCGGGAGGCTTTTCTGGATTTTGAACTTTGGAGCGGGCGTTTTTCCGATGAGGATTACCGGAAAGCTGGAGTGAAGGTGTCGTCCATAAGCAAAGATGATGTGGTTGCTTCTCCCGGGAAAAATCTTGTTCTGATTTACATGGAATCGCTGGAAAACACATTTCTGGACGAACGGATGTTTCCCGGTCTGACTCCCCGGCTGAATGCGCTGGCTGAGGAGGCTTTGTCTTTTGACAATATTTCTCCGGCGCTGAATGCGGATTACACATTCGGAGGCATTTACGCATCCATGATGGGACTGCCTCTCGTGAAACAGGTGCTTCGCGGCGGATTCGTGAATTCCGGAATCCGGGTGGCTGTGGGGGAGAAGCTGCCGTCTCTGCCGTCCATCCTGGCGTCGGCGGGATACGAGCAGGTTTTTCTGCGGGGGGTTAATCTCTCTTTTGCCGGGATGAACGTGTTTCTCGGACGGGAACGTTTCAACCGGATGTTCGCTTACGAAACCGAATTCCCCGGACGTTCCCGAACCTGGGGTTGCAAGGATGCCGTTCTTTTTGACTGGGCATTTGAGACGTTTCAGCAGCTTGCTTCCGGCGGAAAACCGTTCAATCTTACCCTTCTGACTCTGGATACCCACGCGCCGCATGGATTTTTTTATTCCGATTCCATCCGCTATCCGGAGAACCGGACCGGCAATGTGATGCTGGATGCGGTTCATACGATGGACGAACGAATCGGGGCTTTCATCGACCGTTTGAAAAAGACTCCCGCTTGGAAAGACACCTGCGTGATTCTGGTGAGTGATCATCTCATGCCCGGCGGGATTCTGTCGGAGGTCTTGTCCCGGAATTCCCGCCGCCGTCTTGTTGTAATGGCTCTGAACACTGGAACGCGCGGACACCGGGATGTCGCCGGGATGACTTTTGATATTGCTCCGACCGTGCTGGATCTTCTCGGGGTTCGTCACAACTATGTGTTTCCTCTGGGCGAGAGTCTGCTGGGACCGCTTTCGGAAGAACGGCTCTTCCCGACTGCCCGGCAGGAACGACTGCTGGCCTCCTATACCCTCAGTCACAGCCGGTATACAATTCTACCCTCCCGGGTCCGGGTGACGGAGAAACCTTATCCGGCTCTTCAGTTCGGTGAGAGCCTTTATCCGTTTTACCTGAACCGTTTCGGAATTCAGGATCTGCCGGATGGCGATATCTATCTGCTGGTTCCCCTTGGCATCAACAAACAGCCGCGGCGGATGCGGATGGTCCGCATGCCGGTCGACAAAGCAGCCAAAGGACTCGAATATTATCTTATTTTTGGAAAGATGAACCGCTACCTCCGGTCTCTTGCGGGCAATCCGGCACTTCCGGAAGATCACTGGGGGCTCTTTGTTGTGAAGCACGGCAAAATTCTCTTTGACGTGAAGCCGCGGATGGATGAACTTTCGCTCGAATTCTGAATGCGGAACTTCGGAAACGGATTTGTTTCCTTTTCCGATTTGTAAATCGAAGTTCATCATGATATATTCCTGCCGAACAGCATCAACCCCTTACGAAAGCCTTGCCAGATGAATACACAGGACTCCATGATGAACAAAGGCCATGCCTTTTCCCTTTCGCTCCTGCCGCTTCTGCTTCTCAGCGCCTGTTCCACGGATTCCGGGTCGTATCAGGATGCGAAGGTCCACGGAAAATCGGTCTATTGCGACGTGATCCGGAAATCATTTGAGTACGAGGGCCCCGGACGGAATCCGGTGATTGTGATTCATGGACTTCTCGGTTCCAAACTGGAGGATGAGTCGAATGCGGAAAACATCTGGGGCAATTTTTCGCTCGGGGAGATGCTGACAGGCAATAAATTCGCACGGCTGGCGCATCCCATGAAAGCGGGAATTCCGCTGAGGGATCTTTCTTCGCCAGTCAAACCCTCGGGTCTTCTCGACCGTTCTCAGATCCGGATTCTGGGCTTTTCCTTTGATTATGAAGGGTACGATATTCTCGTCAGGAGTCTGAAGAATTCCGGCTATATGCCCGATTCCGAACCGCTGCCTCCGGACCGTCATTTCCATTCTCAATTTCTTTTTTATTATGACTGGAGACGCGATATTTCGGAAAACGCTGCGCGTCTCCGCGAGTTCATTCTCGAGCGCAGAAACGAACTGCGGGAGAAATACCGGGAGCTCTACGGACTCCATGATTACAATGTGAAATTCGATCTTGTCGCGCACAGCATGGGTGGTCTTGTCGCCCGCTACTTCATGCGTTACGGCGGAACTCCGCTGCCCGACGATCCGGAGCAGATTCCGAAAGTGACATGGGAAGGAGCCGGATTCATTGATAAGGTCGTGATCATCGCTACGCCGAACGCCGGATATGTCGATACGCTGGTTGAGCTGACAGAAGGACTGCGTCTGGCGCCAGCTGCACCGCTTTATCCGAAAACCGTCATCGGCACGTTTCCCTCGTACTATCAGATGCTTCCCGATCCGGAAACCGATTCCGTGCTTCTTTCCGGCAATGAGGCGAAGCCGGTCGACTGCTTCTCCATTGACACCTGGATTCACTACGGCTGGGGACTTGCCGATCCGGATCAGGACAAGTGGCTTAAAATCATCCTGCCCGATGTCGAAACCCCCGAGGAACGCTATCGTGTGGCGCTGGATCATCTGGACAAATGTCTCAAGCGGGCGCGCCAGTTCAAACGCTCGCTTCGGACTCCGGCGGCTGCACCGGAGAATGTGGCTCTGTATCTGATCGCAGGAGATGCGCTGCTGACCAACGACAAGGTCGCTGTGCAGCCGGACGGACGTGTCGTCGTGACGAAACGTGATGCGGGCGACGGAAAGATCACCGCCATGAGCGCCCGTCACGATCTTCGTACAAAAGACAACTGGCTTCCGTTTCTCGTTTCGCCGATCAACTGGTCATCCGTCTATTATTTTCATGGCGGGCACATGGGCATCATGAACAGCGATACCTTTGAAACCAACCTCCGTTTTCTTCTTCTTGCTTCGCCGACTCCTTATCAGAGAAAGCATATGGCGGAGTATTCCGACATTATCAAACACAGGACCGCTCCGGATGACGACGGCAGCCGCAAGTGAACTCAATACCGAATATCGGCACATCCGTCTTGATGCAAACAACATCCTTGCCTATCGTGATTCCGGAGGAGACGGACCCGTTCTCCTCTTTCTGCATGATTTCGCCTCGTTTTCAGGAACCTGGAATGAACTGCTCCGTTTCATGCCGGATGGGGTCCGCTCGATCCGGGTGGATTTGAACGGATTCGGTTTTTCGCTTCAGACCTCGCAGGATATTGTTTCCAATTCGGATCAGGCGGAGCTTCTGCGGAAATTCATTCTGTCGCTGGATTTGCGGCGGCTGACGCTGATCGGACAGGGACTCGGCGGAGAAATTGCTCTTCTCCTGGCACTCTCTCCCGAGATTCTGGCGCGTATGGACCGCATGATTCTGCTTTCCTGCAGCAGTCTGCTGAAGGAGGTGCCGGAATACATCGGAAAGATTGCTTCCCTTGCCACGGGACGGGTCCTTCGCTTTGCCCGCTCCCGTTTTCTGGCGAAACTTGTGCTGGATTATGTCTATCACAAGCCGGATCGGATTTCTCCGCGGACACTGGAAGCTTATTCCGGAATGCTTGCGCATCCGGGACGCCTGGATTCCATTATCCGGGCGGCAAAGAATTACAAGGCACCGGACCGCGAAAGCGTTACAGCGGGGCTGAGCCGTTTCGAACTGCCCGTCCTGCTCATCTGGGGAGAGGAGGATGCCATTGTGCCGCAGGAGGATATGCGTATCTTTTCCAGCATCCTCCGCAATTCTACGGAGATTCTGATTCCGGACTGCGGACATCTTCCGCAGGAGGAGTTTCCGGAACTGACAGCCGGACTGATGACGGATTTCATTCATCGGAAGCGTCCGTCTCTTCCCGATCGAAGAGCTGCCGAAGAGATTGTCCGCCTGCCGGAGACTCCCGGACGCAGAATGCGCCTGAGCTCTCTGTTCGAAACCTGGAGCATCGGTGCCGTGATTCTGATTTCAATCCTGAAAATCCTGCAGTTTTTCCGTCTGCTTGGAGTCCGGGCAGAAGCGCACGGCTGGCGGAAGGTGACATCGGTTTTCCTGCGCGGGGAGTACTCGAAATTCATGCTTGCGAGTTTCCGGCTGGATTATGCGGGGGGACGTATTCCGTCTTCGCTTCCGGCGGCGAAGGCGATTCTGCTGGAACGCCTGTATGCCTTTCTGCTGACAAGAAAGGAGCTTCATTGGTCTGTTGAGCCCGGGGTCCTTTCGTTCCGCCGCCGCAAGACAACTCTCTGCAATATCGTGGAGGCGGAGGTCGACTCGGAGGGCCGTCTGGAGCATTTGTATCCGGTCTTTGATGAACGCCATTCCCGGCGCCTCCAGTTGACGGAGGCGCAGCTTGATTCTGCGCTGAAACAGATCATTCAAATCTGCAATCAGTACAAAGATGCTCCGGATAAGAAGCGGCCGCAGCTGATTCGTCAGGCATTGGCCAGCTGGTCGAAGCGTGCGAAGGGGTTCTCGTTTCTTTCCCGTCGGAATCTCCATCGGCTGGTGGAGCGGGTGATGAGCGCGACTTTTCTTTATGTTTCAGTTCTTCCGGAAGATCCCGTTTCCCGCGTTGGAGCGCGGATGGCGACGCCAGATCTTCGCATCCGCCGTCATCCCGGCTGGGGAATGAGCTGTATCAGCGCGCGTTTTACCGCGGATTTCCGGGAAGTTGATCTCTGGTTCCAGTTCCATCACATTACTGCGGACGGCGCTCCGATGCAGGAGATGCTGACGGAACTCAAGCGTTCCTGGGGGAGTGCGGGGGAGGTGCTTTATCCGGCATTGCGGTACCCCGTTACGCTGGCGGAAACAATGGATTGCGGCGATCAGATTTTCCGGACTCGTCTGTATATTGATTTTTCCCGGCTTCTGCGTTTGCGGAAGTGGCTGAACGTGCATTACCTGACCCGGATGAACGGTGCCGCGTCACTTGCCGGGCTGATGCTGTGGGGGCTTTCGCGTCATGAAGCGTTTCGCAACAAGAAAATGCTTCTGCCCGTAGATGCTGGAATGAGTGCTCAGGGGGAACGGGAACTTGGATTGCTTTTCATCCGTCCGGGCTTTTATTCGTCAGAGATATCGCCTTTGGAGGAGTTCCTGAACTTTCAGAAAGAGATGAATCTCCGCATGAACGATATTCGGCTGGGGCGCGGCGAGAGCCATGAGTTTCTTTCTCTCTGCACAATGCTGCATCCGTTTTTCTATCATCTGGCGCGTGTTCTTGCTCCGCGTGATCTGAATGAGATCGTCGGTTCGATGGGACTTTCGATTATCCGGGATGCGGAGATGTTCATCAGTCCTCTGACGGATTTTCAGTCCAATGGTTTTTTGTCTCTCGGTTCCGTGAGGATGCGGACGGAGAACGGGCTGTATGCCGGTTCTCTCTGCATCTGCGGGCATCGCCGTCAGATTCGGAGTTATCTTCAGGCGGTGCGCCGTTTTGTCCTTCACTTTCCGGAACTGATGGCTCTCCCGGAAGGATGGGACAGGGAGTCCTGATGCTTTTTTGCCGTTTTTCCGGTTTCCGCTGGAAGATCCGTTTGTACGGCTGTGACTTTCTGTGCATTTGTTTTGAAAATTCCGTCCGGTGTGCTGCGGCATTGAGATGCTGCAAGGCGGCTGTTCCGGTCTTATCTTCTCGGCACGCCGGACGCTTTTTTCCGGAACTGTCATCCCCGGAACACATCCATGATTCTGTTGCAGAAGGCATTCATTGCGCCGACGTCGGACCCGCAGTTGAGGAAATCGTAGCCGAGTTCGAACCAGGCCTTCATATTTTCGATTCCGCAGGTGGTGCCTGCGAATTTTCCGTACTTATGGGCTGTTTCCGCGATCAGCTTGCGGGCATGGTTTACGTCCGGGTGATTGAGTTCTCCCGGGACCCCGAGTGCGTGGCTGAAATCGCCGGGACCGAAAAAGATCATGTCGATGCCGGGGACTTTGCAGATTTCGTCGAGTTCCGCAAGCGGTTCGGGGTCTTCGATCTGTACGATGATCATGCGGTTTTCGTTCATGAATTGAATGTAGTCCCGGCAAGGAAGACGGCAGTACTGTCCATCGGCATTGCCCCCGTCGACGGGACGCCGCCCGAGCGGATGAAAACGGGTTTTCCAGACGATTTCCCTTGCCTCGTCCGCGCTCATGAGATGGGGAATCATAATTCCTGTGGCGTCGGCTTCCAGAGGGCGGATGTAATCGCTGTAGGAGCCCTTCGGCACCCGGACGATGATATCTGTATTGTGAGCTTTTGCCGCAAGAATCTGCTTTTCCATGGTATCGAAATCGGTCGGGACATGTTCGCTGCAGATCCAGATGCAGTCGAATCCGGCGAGGGCTGCCTGTTCGGTTGCGCGGGCACAGGCGAAGTTGTTTTTGAACGAGAGTGCTTTTTTTCCAGAACGCAGTTTGTCCAGGACGACACTTCTCCGGGGAGAACAATTGCACATATTGAAGTCCTCTGTGTTAAGAATTGAGTTTGTATTTGTTCAGATGTCTGCGCATTGTTCCGCGGGCGAGTTCGAGATTCCCCGTTTCAAGCGCGGATAGAATTTGCAGATGATCTCCGGTGACTGCGGCGGATTCGTCGACTTTTCCCGGAAGACGCTTCCCGTCGAAGAAGCACTCCAGAAGTTGCGAATACGCCAGCAGGATTGGATTGCCGCTGTATTCAAAGAGAAGATGGTGAAAGTGCTTATCTTGCTGAATGGCGTGCTGGAGTTCTTCCGGTGTATTGCCGGTCCGGGTACAGTCTGCCGTTTTCCGCAGAGCATTGAGCTGTTCTTCCGAGAGTTTACCGCAGATGGAGTCCAGCACACCCAGTTCGATTGCCAGACGAGCATCCGTCAACTGATTCCAGTCTACGCGGTTGATGGCAATCTGGAACTGGATGCTTCTGCTCAGCAGGGGAAAGTTCACTTCCCGGATAACGGTTCCTCCGCGGGTGGAGGATTCGAGTATGCCGAGGAATTTCAATCCCTGCAATCCTTCCCGGATGACAACGCGACTCGTATTGAACATGGCGGCCAGTTCTTTTTCCGTCGGCAGTTTGTCTCCGGCGGAGAGATGATTTTCCCGGATGAAATGGAAAATGCGCTCTGCAATGGAGTCTTCTTCTGAACGGGTCATGCGAGTCTCCATTGCTTGATGCGCAGAGACGCGGTTCCGCCCCGATTCTGGTACCAGGCGGTGACAATGGAGCCGTCGCTCAGGATGGCGGAGGAGGGGTAGCCGAGATCCCAGTCTTCGCCGTCGTCGGAGAGGATTGCCTCGCCGGACCAGCTCTTCCCGTTGTCGGCGCTGATGCGGAAACGGTTGCCGTACGGTTTTTTGCGATAGCCGTAGACCATCAGGATTCTGCCGTCGGGAAGGTTCAGAAGGTGAGTCGGGAAACCGTAGCAGACGTAGCGGGGAATGGTCCAGGAGAGTCCGCCGTCTTCGGATTCCGTCTGCCAGGTGGCGATTTCCTGTTCCGTATGGTTGCGGAATTGTGCGATGATGGTTCCGTCTTTTGCCTGAACCGCGTGGAATTCATGCCAGTCCGTTGCAAGTTGTCCGGGGACGACCGGTATTTCGGAAACAAATTGCCATGTCAACCCGTCATCCGTGGATCGGACCGCAAGATTCCGTTTTCCCTTTTTGGCCTGGATGATCGCATTCCCGATTTCTCTGCCGACCCAGAGGAGCGAACCGTCGTTCAGAAGTGCCGGTCCGTGGACGTTGTTGACGGGAACCGCATATTTTTCCGACCATGTCCTGCCGCCGTCTGTGGATCGGAGCATGAAGAACCCATGTTCCTTTTTCAATTCTGCCAGGGAAATGTTTTCTTCCGTTTTTTCCCAGGAGGTGGGCTGGTCGGGTGTTTCCAGAAAACGGATGCTTGTGAAATAATTGACCAGAAGGGTTCCAGCCTGCGTCTTGATGATTCCGGCATCCCGGTCATCGAGTGGTCCCTTGGAGAGCCGGACCGGGGCGCTCCAGGTTTTGCCTCCGTCGTCGGAGGTGTAAAGAGTTACTCGTCCGAACGGGCAGATATGTCCCTCCCGGTTCGCGGAACAGACGATCATGAGATGATCATTTCCCGCGTTGATCAAGGTCGGCCAGCCATGATAAGTCGCCGGTTTTTCCGTCTCAATCCAATGGTCTGCGATAAATTCCGCTTTCATACGACTCCTTTTTTTTATTTATAGTATAAATCTTGAAAAAATAATCCTTTTTTTCTTTTTTTATTTAATTTAAGGATTATTTGTAGTATATATTTTACAGGAATTCTTTGGTTTTGTCAAGCGCGGAGAGAAAAAAAATGAATTTTATTTCCGGTGCGGATGACTTTTGCGGAAAGCGGACTATATTATCCGGAAAACATGGAGGGTGAAAGTGGATTCCCGTAAAATTCTGGAAAAAGCAAAAGAGGTTCTCTCGATAGAGATTGAAGGTCTGGAAACTGTAAAACAGAATCTGGATGAAAATTTTGTGAAATTGGTGGAAGCCTGCTGCGAAGCGCTCAATGCTGGTGGTAAAATTGTGATTTCCGGACTCGGGAAGAGCGGACATGTCGGCAGTAAAATCGCTGCGACGATGGCAAGTACAGGTTCCCCGACCATCTTCATGCACCCCGTGGAAGCGATGCACGGCGATCTTGGCATGATCCAGAAGGATGATCTGCTGGTTACGATCAGTTACAGCGGGGAAAGCGATGAGCTGGTGCGGGTGATTGTGCCGGCGAAACGTCTTGGCGTAAGAGTCGCCTCCCTGACCGGAAACCGGAATTCAACTCTCGCACAGCTGAGTGACATTCATGTGGAAACGGCTGTTCCCCGAGAGGCCTGTCCATTCAATCTTGCTCCGACAACCACTTCCACCGTGCAGCTTGCAGTCGGTGATGCTCTGGCAATGACTCTTCTTGCGCTTCGCAAGTTCACAAAAGAGGACTTCGGAAGACTCCATCCCGCGGGCGCGATCGGGCGTGCTGTGACGATGCGTGTTGGTGATGCCATGCGTTCCGGCGATCGTCTGGCCCTGGTTCCGCCGGATGCCACTGTGAAAGACACAATCCTGAAAATGACTGCCTGCAAAAGCGGATCGGCTGCCATCGTTGATCCGGAAAATCGTCCGATCGGCATTTTCACCGACGGCGATTTCCGCCGTCGTGCCAATGACATCTCCATTCTGGAACGGA
Source organism: uncultured bacterium (assembly GCA_949292215.1). Classification (GTDB taxonomy): domain Bacteria; phylum Verrucomicrobiota; class Lentisphaeria; order Victivallales; family UBA1829; genus UBA1829. Next base: position 88,351 of record CASEYW010000034.1, on the reverse strand, counting down.
AAATTTCTGAAGTTATGACAAAAAATCCTGTTTCCATCAATGCGGAATCGCTCGCCGTTGAAGTTCTCAAACTGGTGGAAACCCGCAAGATTGACGACATCCTGGTGACGGACAATGACGGCAGAGTCGTCGGCGTTGTTGACATTCAGGATCTGCCCGGACTCAAGCTCATGTAACACATTGCTTCCGATCGCCGGAAGACGGATCAGCCGCTTTTACGCGCTTCCCTTTTTTTTTCCGCTTGGAAAACGACAGGCGGAAAGAGGGTTAATTCAGTGTTTTGAGCGATTCAAAGAATGCAAGGCTTTTCCGGGAACGATTCAGAAACGGACTTTTGTTTTTCTGTCTGACTGCGACGGCCTCTTTCTGCAAAGCAATCGCCTGATTGAGTCTGCATGCCGCATAATTGGCTCGTGCGGCGATCTCCAGTGCATCGGCATACATATCCTGTCGCAGGGACGGTTTGAAATTGCGAACCGCGTTATCCGAAAGAAGAAGTATGGCTTTGATCGGCATGTTTGCCATAACGGAACGATCAAGAAGATAGGCGGCGAAGTTCAGAGAATCTTCAGGCTTTTTTTCTGCTTCCGTAATTGCCTCTGTCACAGCCTTGTTCCAGCCGGGGGTGTCGTCCAGGCGCTGAAGGAGATCAAGAAGGAGCATCCGCATCTGCATGGTGTTCTGCGGGTGTTTGCGGATGTGTTCCGCGAGGAATTTTGCTTCTTCGGCAGTCTGTCCTTTTTGTTCGAACGCATAGAGGCGCGCCTGCATGGCGATGGTGTCGAGGGGGGCGATTGCCAGAATCTTGTCAGCCGTTTGAGCCACGACGTCGGGAAGACCCGCTTTGAGCGCGGACTGCAGCTGTTTGCGGAAAGAGGAGATTTTTTCCTGTTTGGACCGGGAAAAGTCCCCGGCAAGAATGGAATCGGTAACGGTTTCTATTTCAACGGGATGGCCCTTCCAGGCAATGGCATCGTTCTCCGCAATGACGGTAAAGGGGAGGGTGCCGACGGTTGTGTCGAACCGTTTGAAGGTTTTTCCCTTGTCGTCTGCACCGATGGCCAGGACAAAGGGATTGTCGTCCGACTTCAGTATTTTTTTCACGAGACTCAAGTCATTTCTTGCAACGGTCTGGATGGAAACGACTGCCCGTTTTTCGAGCGCATACTTTTTTTCGAGACTTTCAATCATCCGGAGGGTCTGGAAGATGTCCGGGGATAGAATGTCGACGAGGGTCAGGATGGTGATTCGTTTCTGCTTGTCTGCCGGAGCTTTCCGAATCGGTTCGTTGATCCATTCCGCGCTGACAGACGGCATTTTGGTGCCTGGCGGAAGAGAATCCCGCTGTTGAAGCGACGGTACCTGTGCACAGAGAAGCACGGCGGAAAAGGTCAGGCATAAAAAAAGCAGTTTCATGAAACACCTCGCGTTCAATTGAATAATGAAAAAACAAGGCGCCTGTTTTCGCAGGCGCCTCACTGTCAGCGCTTTTCGAATGCGTAAGCCGTATTGAAAAGAAGCTGTTCGGCAAGCGCAGGAGCCATCAGCTGTACGCCGATGGGCATGCCGTTCGGGTCCTTGCCCGCGGGGATGCTGATGCCGCAGTTGCCGGAAAGATTCAGGGAGGTTGTGAAGACATCGCTCAAATACATCTGAAGCGGGTCGGATTTTTCCCCGAACCGGAATGCCGTTGCCGGAGTGACCGGCGTCAGCAGAATATCGCACTGTTTGTAGGCGTTTTCAAAGTCGCGACGGATCAGGGTTCTGACCTTCTGCGCTTTGAGATAGTATGCGTCATAATAGCCGCTGGAGAGAACATAGGTTCCCAGCATGATGCGGCGTTTGACTTCCGTACCGAACGCTTCTCCACGCGATTTCATATAATTTTCAAGGACATCATGCGCATCCGGACTGCGGTAGCCGTAACGGACTCCGTCGAAGCGGGCGAGGTTCGCGCTTGCTTCCGCCGTAGCCACGATGTAATAGCACGCCATGGAGTATTTCGTATGGGGGAGGGAGACCTCCACAAGTTCAGCTCCGAGCTGCTGGAACGCATCAATCGCATCCTGCGCGCATTTTTTGACGCTGTCGGACATCCCTTCGAGTTCATAATACTCTTTCGGCAAGCCGATTTTCAGTCCTTTGACGGATGCGTTGCGGAGACCTTCCGCAAAACCGCCGCACTCCGCTTCCAGACTGGTGCAGTCATTCGGGTCATGCCCACCGATGGTGTCCAGCAGAATGGCGGAATCCTCCACCGTTTTCGTGATGGGACCAATCTGGTCAAGTGAAGAAGCGAATGCGACAAGTCCGAAACGCGAGACTCTCCCATAGGTCGGTTTGAGTCCCACGACTCCGCAGAATGCCGCCGGCTGGCGGATGGAACCGCCGGTATCGGATGCGAGCGCTGCGGGAACTTCATCCGCCGCGACCGCTGCCGCGGAACCTCCGCTGGAGCCTCCCGGAACACAATCGGGATTACGCGGATTGCGCGTTTTCTGGAATGCGGAATTCTCGCAGGAGGAACCCATGGCAAACTCATCCATGTTGGTTCTGCCGAACGGGATGAATCCGGAATTTTTCAGTTTCCTGATGACACCGGCATCATAGACCGCTTTGAAGTTCTCCAGAATTTTCGAGGCACAGGAACAGCGTTCGTCCTTGACGGAGATGCAGTCTTTGATTCCGATGGGGATGCCGTCGAAGGGACTCAGGGAAGAGCCTTGCGCGCGGCGTTTGTCCGCTTGTGCCGCGGCGTCGAGGACATGAGTTTCATCCAGTGCAAGAAATGCCTGAATAGTCGGGTCGACGCGTTTGACCTGTTCAATGGATGCTTTGCAGAGTTCCACGGAACTGATTTGTTTCCCGTTGAGAAGCTCTGCACACTGTGCAACTGATAATTTTGTCAAATCACTCATGACATACCTTCTCCGGGAAGAACCTGCGGCATTTTGATGAGTTCGTCATCGATCGTCGCCGGAGCGTTCGAGAGCATGGTTGCCCGGTCGAAATCCACCTCGGCGACATCATCGCGCAGGACGTTGTTTCTGGGAATGGCATGGGCGGTCGGTTCGATTCCGTCCACATTCAGCTCCGAGAGCTGATTCACGTAGCCGACGATCGCCTCCATTTCGCCCTGGAGTTTTTCCAGGGCTTCCGGGGAAAGCTCCAGCCGCGCGAGCAGCGCGACTTTTGCCGCGTTGAACGAATTTTCTCCGCCGCCGGTGCTCATTATTTTCCCGCCTGTTCGAGTTTGAGTGTTTCGGTGGTTGCGTCGGCGACTTCAGCCGGTCCGTAGTACTGGATCGGTCCGGGGAAGATGAAGGAAGTTTCGATCGCCCATTTCGCGCGGTTCTTTGCGAATTCGGCGAACGGTTTTCCATCAAGTTCAACGAGCGCTTTCTTGATGACCGGCTTGTCTGCTCCATGACGGCGTTCGACATTCATCATGGCGGTCAGAGGCACGGCGCCCGCGTTCCACTGTTCGGCGGGGGCAACGAGATTGCTGATGTAGGACATATACGCCGTTTTGCCGGCTCCGATGATCGCAGCGGCATTGTAACCGAGGCTGTAGCAGTAATCCGCATCGAAGTTGGAAGGAACGGAACAGCGGCCTTCATAGCCGAAGAAGTGGGTCTGCGCAGAGAACTTGACCTTTTCCGGATTCTTTTTGAGTTTCGCTTTGACAAGTTCCACCAGCAGTTTTTCTGTTTCGATGAGGGAAACCTGAACGTTTCCATGCGGGTCGCGGTCATTGGTCAGCTGAAGCTGGATTGTCTGCGGGAGAGAGGCGAAAACATCGGCTAGAGCCTTGTCGAGACGACTGGTGATGAAAGCCATTTTTTCGTCTTTGTTCTCGATTTTAGCGAATGCGTCGCCTTCTTTTGCGAGGAGTTCGTTGAGGGCGCTGATGAGGGTGTTCATTTCGGGAATGAACTCAATGAGTCCTTCCGGAATCAGAACCACGCCGAAGTTTTCCTTGTTTTTGGCGCGTGCGGCAACCGTATCGGCAATATAGGTGACGATCTGATCGAGGGTCTGCTTCTTTTCGGCGACTTCTTCGGAGATGATCGTGATGTTCGGATGGGTCTTGAGGGCGCATTCGAGCGTGATGTGGGAGGCGGAGCGTCCCATCAGTTTGACGAAGTGCCAGTATTTCTTCGCGGAGTTCGCGTCGCGTTCGATGTTCCCGATGAGTTCACTGTAGACTTTGGAAGCTGTGTCGAAACCGAAGGAGGTTTCGATGAATTTATTCTTAAGATCGCCGTCGATGGTTTTCGGGCAGCCGATAACCTGAATGGGAATGTTCTGCTTCTTGTAGTATTCTGCAAGCAGGCAGGCGTTTGTGTTGGAGTCGTCACCGCCGATGATGACGAGCGCGGAGATTCCGAGCGCCTTGCAGTTGGCAGCCGCCTTGTCGAACTGTTCCACAAGTTCGAGTTTTGTTCTGCCGGAACCGATCATGTCGAATCCGCCGGTGTTCCGGTAGGCGTTCATGAAGTCGTCGGTGATTTCGACATACTGATTGTCGACGAGTCCGCCGGGACCGCCTTTGAATCCGTACAGTTTGCTGTTTTTGTTGAGGCTCTTGATTCCGTCATAGAGTCCGGCAATGACGTTGTGTCCGCCGGGAGCCTGTCCGCCGGAAAGAATTACGCCGACATTGATCGCGTTTGCCTGTGCCGGAGAATCCGTTTTCTCAAATTTAAGAACAGGCATATTGCTGGTCGAGGGGAAGAGCGCGTTGATTTTTTCAACGTCGGCAAATGCCTGAAGTTTTTCTCCCTCGATACATTTCACATTGGCGCCGGCGCGCAGGGCCGCCGGAAGTTTCGGATTGTAGCTGTACCTTGCTTTCTGAAGCGCGGAAACATTGCTGTCCATAAGAAATCTCCTTGTTTTGGCTTTTTCCGTTGAAAGATTTGATCCGGTAAATTAGCCTCTTTTTCCTCTTTTCGCAAGTTTTTTGCCAAAAATAATTCAAGGAAAAATTGTGCCGGAGGCGGGAAAGGTTCTTTTTTCAGGAATTCGCAGGAAAACATCTTCCGGATTCTTCTGCTGCGGAAAAGAAAAGTTCTCTTTTTTTCATCCGGGCCTATTGACATTTGTCCCGGAATCGGTTATAATTTATAACAAAGATATATGGATAACTTTTTCAGAAAAAACAGATCGGTGATGCTTCCAATGACAAATCTTGAACGGGTAAGAAGCTACATAATCAGGGAAAAAAAACTGGGAAAACTGAAATCCGGTGACCGGCTTCCCTCCTACAATGAATTCACAGAGATGTTCCAGATCAGTTATCAGACGGTTTCCTCAATTTTCGGCAAACTTTCAAAAGAGGGACTCGTGGAGACGCGGAAGGGGAGCGGTTCGTATCTTGCCGGCGGGACTCCTCTGCGGGTGCTTGTCAACATTCAGCCAACGACCATATCCGTGGTGAAGATGCGGCGGCTTCTGAAGAAGCATCTGGCGGATGCGAATCTTCATCTGGAGATTGTGATCCGTCCGGTTCAGCATCTGGCGGATCCCGTCGTCCGGAGCCGGGTCGCAGGAGAGTTCAAGGCCGCGCTTTCGATTCACCCGATCTGTGTGGAGGACGATCAGCTTCCTGCTGCGCTTCTTTCCCAGTTCGCTGATTACAGAAAGGTGCTGGGCAGACTGAATGCCATCGGCGGAGTCAATTACGATTGTTCGCTTCCGTTTACGCAGAATTCCTATCTGATCGGGGTCAATCGGAATCTGCTGAAAAAAGTTGGCTGGAATCTGGAAAAATTGACGCCGGATTTCCGATGGTGGGATTCCTTTGCCGAATCCTGCCGACGGTTCGGAGTTCTTCCTGCCAGCGCGGATTATGTTCCGGTGGGGGCTCTTCTTTTTCAGGAATTTCAGAATCTTCTGCTCGCACTTCAATCGTATTCTGCGGAGAAATACAAAGGGGATGTTCCGCTTTTCCTCTCACCGGAAGGACATCGCTTTCTGCAGATTGTCCGGGATACGCAGACGATCACGGAAACGCTTTCCGATCCGCACAGTTTTTATCAGAACGGCGCCGTTTTCAACTGGCGGTGCGGAAGCTGGCTTACAGTCCAGAACCAGGCGGCGGAACGGCCCGACAAAGCGGTTGACGGTCTTGATTTCCTGCCATACCGGGATCAGGCGGGTGTTCCATTCACCGTTTTTGACCAGGACTGCCTGAAAGCGTATCTGCATCCAGACATTCTTCCGGATGAGCGCCTGCGCATCTGGGAATTGATGAAAATCATGGTTTCGCGTGATTTCCAGCTTGATTACTGTTCTCTGACCGGTATGATTTCCGTCGCAAATGACATTCTTCCTGAAGAATACCTCTGGAACCATGACAACCGTTACGCCGCATTTTTCCCGGGAAACAAGGGTGAGGTTTTCTATCCACGCCTCTTTTTTCCCATGAGACAGATGGCAATGTTTTCCATTCTTCTGGAAAACTGGAAGTTTTATCATGCGTCCGAGAAGGAGACTCTCGAACGTCTGGACCTGAAAAAACATTTTTACCGGAACTGCATTCCCGAAGAAATGCTGAAGGAGGAACGAATATGAGAGAATCTTCGAAAACGGAACCCTTGACCGGATGGCGCAGAAAATGTTCTCTTGGATATTTCACATTGATAGAACTCCTTGTTGTAATTGCAATTATTGCAATTCTTGCAGGAATTCTTCTGCCCGCTTTGAACAAGGCAAAACTGACCGCCGCGAAAATTTCATGCGTGAACAATCTGAAATCCATCGGGAGCGCTCAGGCGATGTATTCCTCGGACTACGAGAACTGGATTGTCCCGATGCGTTCCACCTCCCATCCTTATGGAACGTGGTACTGCAAACTGACAGGAGTGGAAGAGAAGGATGGAAATCCCGATATGCCGGCGGTTCCACCCTATGGGATCAAATATTATGCCTATTATGATAAAAGGGCGAATCAGTCGAGTTTCCGCTGCCCGGGATCACGTTACGGGATTGAGCAGTACAAATACACACACTTCACGGTGAATGCGATTCTTACGGGCAGTTCCGGCAGTTCGTATCTTTTCGGGCACAAAACCGGGAATGTGAAGGCTCCTGCTTCGACGATTTTTGCCGGAGATGCCGCAAATGCCGGCGGCACTTCCGGAGAGGTCATCTACCGTTTTTCCTACCGCCATGACGGTTATGATCTGCGTGACGACGGCAATCCCGCCTCTTCCAATCAGTACAGCACGAATTCGCCCGGTAATTCAAAAACGAATCTTCTGTACTTTGACGGTCATGTCCAGACGGTGGCGTTTTCCACTCTGTATTCCATGCCGAAACCGGATACCGGAGCTGCTCCCTCGAATGCCGCTCTGCGGACCGGATTCGACGCGAAGTTCGGAATCCCCTTACCATGAATTCAATTCAGGCAGGAGGTCTTTTCATGATTCGTTTTTTTCTTCTCTTTTTTCTCTGCGGAGTTCTAATGGCGGATCTGCCGGAATACAAGCCGCCGTTCTCTTCCGGAACAATGAAGCGTCTGCCGCCGGAACTGAAGGTGGATTCCTTTCTGCGAAATGGAAAAACGTATGAGCAGCCGTATTTTCTGATCGGGAACAAGCGGATCGGTCTGCGCCGTCTGTACAATCAGGACCGCGTCGACCGTGATTTCATTATAGGAATTCAAGTGGACGGAAAAGATGTATTCCATATTCGTTTCTGGGGCTCGCTTCCCGGAGGAAATTCCGGCTGGCCCTTCCGCGACGGGGAGGACAAGGGGACAATTCTTGTTGATCGAGCCGCGAAGACGATCACCTACCGCAAATCCTGGCGCCTTCCCGATGGAACTCCGGGCGTTTTTTCCTTCACGATCCGTCCCGCAGGAGATGGTTCGGTGGAGATCCTGTGGAATCCGGGCGTTTCGCGGGAGAAGCTCGCCGCGGTAAAAGGATATTCGCTTGCGCCGTGGCTGGAATTCCCTTTCTCCACGGCATATCGGACGCGGAAGATTACCATCGACGGAACCGATCTGATCCCATCGCCTCCGGAACGTTTCTCCGGAACGGGCGCAAAGAAAAGTGTCCGTTCATTTCAGGGAACGGTTTCCTCTGTGGAATTCGACCGCTTCTCCGCCGGGAAGAAAATTTCGGTTCAGCTTCCGGGCAAATTGCCGGGGAGCCTTTACGAATCGTTCTATGAAAACGCCGCGGGAGAGAAGCAGTTTCAGGCGGTGCTTCAGCTGCGGATCAATCCTCTGGAGAAAAATCGGCGGATTCGAATTGACTTCGGTTCCGGTGTACTGGAAAACAAGTCGCCTTCTCCGGTCGCCGGAATTGACTTCTGGAAGAACGATGCAATTCATGTGCCATTGAGACCGACCCGGAATCTGCTGCCGAATCCGAGGTTCGATCAGAATCTGCGTTATTTCCGCTGGATTTCTGGAGGAGCAAAATATACACCATCCGATCTGCCGCGCTATTCCATTGATGCTGAACATGGAAGAGGGGGGGGAAAGTGCCTGCTGATCCGTCCGGTGCAGCAGAAATCCGCGGCGATAGCCACCTTCGCCATTCCGATGAAAAAGGGAACGCTCTATACGATGAGCTGTTATGCAAAGAGCGAAAAGGGCGGACAGCTGGTATTTTCTCCGTTTTCGTTTTCCGGCACCCAGTTCCGCCATCAGTACTCCTCGCAACATGCGGAAAAGACGACTCATGCTCTGACGGGAGAGTGGAAGCGTTATTCCATGAGTTTCCGGTACGATCACGGAGGTGTGGGGCTGATGCTGCGGGCGATTGCCGACGGATGCGTATGGATCGACGATCTCCAGCTGGAGGAGGGCGCTTCGGCAACGGCGTTTTCCGCACCGCCGCTTGAAGGCCTCCTGCGGACTTCCGATCCCGACAATCTGCTGGACTCCGGCACGCCTGTCAATGCAACATTTGAGTTGTTCGGCGGACGCGGCAGAGTGGAACTGACTTTGATCGACTATTACCGGAAAATTCTCTGGCAGCAGACTTTTTCCGTGAAGGGCGGTGATTCGCTTAAACTTCCCTTTGACAAACAGAAAATCGGACTCGGCAATTTTGTCGTCCGTGCACAGTTTATTCCGGAAAGCGGGGAGCCGTATTACGATTACTACCGCTTTTCCAGAATGAATTTCCTGAAGAACAAACATGCAACGAAAAATCTGTTCGGTACGGAGATGCGTTCCATCGGCAGAATTTCACGTGCGGATGAGCTGGGGCGTCTTTTCATGGTCAGCGGCGTCGGCGCGACTGTATATGGCAGGATCAACGGTCCCGATAATCATCTTCTGGACAAATACGGTATAGAGAATCTGCTGTACATGGTTCACAGCCATGAGGGTGCGGACACCCGTTTTCAGGAGTACCGGAACTATCTGAAAAACGATTTCCGGAAGCTGGAGTGTGCCACGCCGGAGGCCCTGAAAAAAATCGAGGAGATGGGGTATGTCTGTGCGAAGGACGCTCCGGAGGCCACTCGCTGGGCACTGACCGGAGAGATCGACAAAGCTGCCGTCATGCTGCGCAACAATCGTTATGATGAATACGCCAAACTGCTTGCCGCATTTCATCGTGGTGTCCGTCGGGCAAATCCCCGTGCGAAACTTTTTCCCGATGCGGGAACTCAGGCGTACAAAAAGATCTGGGGACGGCGCGAAACGGAGGAAAAGATTCGCGCCACTGCCGGAAAGATCCGCTGGGACGCCTTTGCAACGCACCCGTATGGATCGCTCGACGGAACCGCGGCGGGACCCGATGATTTCGACAGCGATGTTTGCGCTCATTTCATCTCCATGCTGAAAAAATACGGCTATGAGAAGGAGCCGATCTATTTTGTGGAGGCGTTTAATCTGATCGCCGCTTATGTTCCCGAATGGGGTGCCACCTGGTGGGGCGACAACTGGCAGGGCGGAAAGCCCGGTTACGACTGGGGCCTGCGCGAATACAATCAGGCTGCCTGGATCGCCCGCGGCTATCTGATCGCCCTCAAATACTGGCCGAAGATGCAGCACTGGGATTTCTGGCGCAACTCACCGTTTTTCGATCTGCATCTGGCTCCGTTCGCGATGCTGAATGCCATTAACACGCTGGGAAATCTGTTCGGGGATCCGAAGTTTTATGCGGATATCCGTCCTGCGGCGGGGATTCGTGCGTATGTGTTCCGCAATGAAAAGGGAGAGGGACTTGCGGGCGTTTGGTATATCGGTGAAAAGGTTGAACAGGGATTGATTGCCGCTCCGTCTTTGACCCTGAAGCCCGGAACAAACAAGCTGGAGTTCATCGATCTCATGGGAAATCCGCGTTCGTATAATCGGAAAAACGGTTTCGTGACTCTGCCGCTGAATGCGGCTCCGATCTTCCTGCGGATGAAGAATCCTGTGCTTCTGGCGGAAATGCTGAAGCGGAGCGAGGCGGTTGGAGGAGAGGTCAACGCCGATGTGAAAGTCATTCCCGGAAACGACGGGACTCTCCGTGCCGAACTGGTGAATCTGACAGGTAAAGTGCAGTCGGGAACCTTGAAGACGGGGCAGGGAGAAGTTCTTCCGTTTGCGATTCCGCCGAATCAGCGTCTGGACCTTCCGCTGAAGGGCGGGAGACCGGCGGCATTCGGAACCATGTACCCATATTCGGATGACCTCTCGCTTTCTCTGAAGAACGGCGCTCGTCTGGACAAGCGTTGGGCAATGCACTATTTCTATGTTCCCCGGATTTCCGGCAAACCCGACTGGGCACAGATTCCGGAGATTCCTCTTTCGAACCGTTTCTGCGCGAAAGGAATTTCCTTCCGCGGGCAGCGCGATCTGAATGCCCTGTTTCGTGCGGCATGGAGTGAGAACGCTTTCCATCTCCGTGTGGAGGTGGAAGATGATATTCTTCAGAGTGACCCGAAACGGTTCCAGCTTGCCGGATTCGATCGGGATCTCTACTATTTTGACGGCTGTCTGGAGGTGTATTTCGACTGCGGCGCGAATGGAATCGGCAGCCGGATCAGCGGATACGATGATGACGATTACCGCTATGATTTCGCTCCCGGGAATCCGCGTATGGAATCCGGTCCCGGACTGGTTCATCGCCGGGTCGCGGCACACATGCAGCTGGCAGGGGGACTGGATATGCCGACTCCGGAAGAGGCCGCGAAAAACGTGAAATGCCAGTTCATTCGGACGAAGCAGGGATATTGTTACGAGATCGAATTTCCGCAGCGCTATCTGGAGCCGTTTCAGTTGAAATCAGGATCACAGGCTGGATTCTGTCTCTTTCTTCATGACAAGGATTCGCTTGCCGACAAGACCGGCGGGAAAGGGGTGTCCATCTCTTCGGAAAGAGGGAAACCGGCGGACCGGAGTCCGCACCTCTGGCCGCGCATGATTCTGAAATAGCGGGTATTTTGAGATTGGTTCGCGGATGTTTTCCGGGAAGGGGCGTGCACATATTGCCGCAGGACGTCTTCCCGGTTTTTATTTCGTGCAATTCTTCAGCAGAGGGGCTCTCCTGTGAGTTTGGAGAGCGGATTCTGCCGATGACACTCTTCGATTACCATGATCTGGCGGCGGACCTGCGCCGGAGTCACTTCCAGCGGAGCACCGTGGATCATGGCCTCATACAGATTCAAATAGAACTTTTCCGTACGGGAGTTGAAGGCGGCCCCTTCTTCGGAGGTGGTCCAGGTCTCATTGTAGAATGTCAGAGTTTCGCTGCAGTAGGCGCGTCCTTCCATCGGTGTGCGGATGAGATGCTGGAGCGGCGCTTCTTCCGGCAGAAAATAGCGCCATTGCAGAGTGTTGTGATCTCCGGTCAGGCAGCCGCAAGTGCCGTAAACGGAATAGACATACGGGTTGAACATGGAGCAGGAGGAGATTTCCAGGTCGATGGTTGGATGCCCTTTCCGCGTCATCAGCAGTTTGACATGATCCTCCGCGTCGCCGAAGGTGTTGGCGCGGTCCATGATGCAGACGATCTGTTCGGGGTCGACATCCCCCATGAGCTGGAGTGCCTGATCCAGCGGATGCGGTCCCGTGTTCAGCAGATTTCCGGCGCACATGTCCTGAAGGGTCTGCCAGTCCCAGCGGCGCGCGAAGCCGTTGAAGGCCATTTTGACCATGACGATACGTCCGAGAATGCCGGAATTCATGACTTCCCGAACTTTGCGGAATGTAGGGGCAAAACGGGATTGCTGGAAAATTGCGAAAAAGCGGCCGGTCCGTTTTGCCGCGTCGAGCACCCGGTCGACGTCCGCGACGTGCCGAGCCAGCGGTTTTTCGGAGAGTACCGCGTGTCCCGCGTCCAGCGCTTCAATGCTGATGCCGACATGATCCGGACTCTGCGTTGCGTTGACGATCAGATCCAGCGAGGTATCCTTCAGCAGTTCCCGGTAATCTGTGTATGACCGGCAGCCCGGATTGTTCGTACAGCTTTCGGAACAGCGTTCCGGAATCCGGTCTGCGACGGCAGCGAGTTCGAAGCGTTCCTTCAGTTTCGGCCGTTCCAGCGAGACTGCATGGATATCGCGTCCGCTCCGGCCCTGTCCGATGATGCCCACTCGAATTTTTTTCATGGAAAATCTCCTTGGTGATTGAGAAATTATCTGGTATAGACCGGTTCCGCGTTGCCGGTGACGATGGATCTTTCCGCGGCGGAGAGCATTGCCATGACTTCGACCGAATCGGCGAGTTCGACCGGTTGCGCCCCATCAAGGAATCGGACGATTTCCCGCAGAAGCATGGCGTAGAACGGAACGTTTCCGGTGAGGGAAATAAGCTGTTCTTTGGCTTTGTGGTCGCGGATCAGAGCGCCGTAGCGGTAAACATTCTCCGTGAGTTCCACAACTCCGCGCCGTCCATCGGCATAGACAACATGGCAGACATATCCGCGCCGGTCTCCGCAGACTTTGACGGATACTGCTCCACGCCCCATTGCCCGCTGAAGCATTTCAAATGTGTGGACTCCATACCAGATCAGCGAGGAGCCGGCTGGCGCTGCCCCGATCGGTCCCCAGACCGTGACCGCTTCCGGAACCGTTCCTTCTGCGAGTCCCGCAACAAAATCGAAATCGAAGCGGAGCGCGGAAGAAGTGAAGAAGCGGGTTCCGTGCTTTTCCGCAATCTCAATGATTTTCATTGCATTGGCGAAGGTGTCCGCAAACGGTTTGTCGAGGAAGACCGGTTTGCCGAGGGCCGCACAGCGTTCGAAATACTCCAGATGAAAAGAGGGATCGTTGATTTCGATCAGGATGGCGTCGCAGTCGGCGACGGCGGCATCAAAGTCTTCTGTCACCTGTACACCAATGTTTTCGAGATACCGGGATCGTTTTTCGAGGCCCTCTTTGTTCTGGAAGGGTGTTTCAAATCGGAGACAGCGGGTTGCCTTCAGTTCCGGAACGCGGTTTTCTGCCGGAACGGCGGGATCCTGCATCAGTTTAGGAAACTCGACCGCGTGGCTGGTGTCCAGTCCGATGATCGCGACTTTGCTTGTTTTTGTCATTTTGTTCATTTCCTCATGTTGGATTGAAAGGAGGTTTCTTTGCAGGAAACGTACAGGCTGATGCGGGAAAAGTAAATGACTTTTTTGATGAAGACTCGTCTTTTTTGATCAAAATGTTCCGTAGCGTTCCCGGAATGCCGAGGGCGAAAGGGCGCGATGCCGTTTGAAGATCCGGGAAAAATGAAATTCGCTTTCGAATCCGCAGGCGAGGGCGACTTCTCCGATGCGCATCGTTCCGGAGGTCAGAAGCGTTTCTGCCCTGCGGAGGCGGCATTCCAGGAGAAATTGTCCGGGAGGCAGCCCTGCGAACTGCTGGAAAAGTCTGCGGAAGTGGACGTAGGAGAGTGACATGGCTGCGGCTTCCCGTTCAAACGACCACTCCTTTTCAGGTGTTTCCGCGATTCTGCTGCGCAGATGCCGCAAGCGTTCTCCATACAGACTGCGGGTCCTGGCGGGGAGGTCCGGCTGTTCGCGGATCTGGATCAGAAGCTCTTCCAGAAGCAGGACCGCCCGGGCGTGACTGGTTGCACCCGGGAGTTCCAGAAGCGAAAACAGATGGAGCATCGTTTGCAGGAATCGTTCCGGATCGTGAATCGGAAGAAAAAGATTCCTTTCCCGGAGTTCGAGGAGTCCCTCCCGGAGATATCGTTCCACCCGCGGACCGCGGAAGCAGACATGCGCCTGATGCCGGACCGTTCCTTCCGGTGCGCCGTAGTTGAACTCAACCCCCGGCCAGGTGATGAACACATGAGGAGCATCAACCATTTCCGGGGCATGGTCATTCACCCATGCACGGACTTTTCCGGAATAATGAAACTGAATGCCGTAATACCCTTCGAACAGACGTTTTCGCGCCTGGCATGCCGTATATTTCGCATCGCCATGATTGACAAAAATCAGATCATTGAAATAGTTCATGTCCGTTTTTCTCCGGTGCTGTTGCTGGAAATGTAATCCGGAAGTCTGCGGAAAGCAAATGTTCCATGCGGTGAATTTTCATGGAACCGGGCTTGAAAAACACTTCTTCACAGGGTATTGTTCCGAATTGCCGGGTCGCGCCTGCCATAGGATGTCGCGCGCAGAGAGCGGAAAATTTGCTGGAGTCGAAAGATGAAAATGCCGGATCAGTGTCCCCGGAAGGGACGGTTTGTGTTTGTCGCGGAGGCATTTGCCGTTCTGCTGCTGTTTCTGCTGCCGCTGAAATTCGGAGCGATTGTCGGGATCCCTGCAATTACGATGATTTACTGGCGGGAGCTGTTCCCGCTGGTGATTTCGCCGTGGCCTTCGACGTTGTTTCCGTTTTTTGCGGCAGCGTCGCTTCTGGTGACACTTTTCTGCGTTCCGCTTCCCGTATCGTGTTCCCGGAGAGGATGGTATGCGCTGCTCTGGCTGGTGCTGGCAGGGTTTTCCCCGCTTGGTGCATTCGGCCCGGATGTGGTGGTGAATTATCCGATGCACATGGTTCCATACTGTTTCGGGCTGGCGGCGTTTGCTATGTCGATCGCGCTGATTCTGGAGTACCGTCCCTCGTTTGCAAACCGGATTTTCGGGGCTCTTGCAGCTGCAGGTGTGTTTTCTCTCTATTCCGCCGTGACCCAGTATTTCCAGGGCTTCGACATGACGCTGGATCAGGTGAAGCAGATGGAATCTTTTTATGGAGTGCAGTTTCATGGAAATCTCAAAAGCCGTTTGATGGAGCAGCGGATCAGCGCTGATTTTTCCGCCTGCAACGCCTATGCTGGATATCTCCTGCTGATGATTCCCGTTCTGCTGGGGACTCTCTGGAAGCTCGGCAGCCGTGTGACTCCTCCGCTTCTGTCGCGTCTGCTTTTCACGGTGCCGGTTCTGTTTGTGTCGCTCTTTGTCCTGGCGAAGACGGGCAGCCGCGGTGCGGTGCTCGCCGGAGGGGCAATGCTGATTCTCAGTTTTCTCTGTCTGCATCTTCCGCGGAAGGTCCGGTATGGGCTGCTGGCTCTGATTCCGGTCGGGATCGGGGCGTTCGCCCTGATGCTGGCGCTGGGACGCGGAGTGAAATCCATGATTTTCCGGTTTGACTATTTTCAGGCGGCGTTCCGCATGATGCTGGATTCTCCGCTGGCGGGAAAGGGATGGGGCGGTTTTCTTCAGCACTATCTGACAATGAAATATCTTGTGAACGATGAGGCACCGAATTCTCCGCACAATTTTGTCCTGACAATCGGTTCCCAGCTTGGAGTTGCGGCTTTTCTGGTATCGGTTGTGCTGGTTTTGTTTGCATTGTTCGGATGTTACCGGTATTTGCGCGGACACGGGTTGAAGGATGCGTTCACGGACGACTCCGTGTGTGCTACCGCGGCTGTTTACGGACTTGCCGCGTGGACCTTCCATGCGATGATGGAAGTCAGTTTTGAAACTCCCGGTTCGATGGCTCTTGCAATTGCCGTCTGCCTGGCGGTTTTTTCGCGGAAGGAGAATGCTCCATCGCGGCCGGAATCTGTTTCAGCAGGAAAAGAGTCGGAAAACGGACGGATGGCGGGAACGTCGACGGAACGGTCTGCGCCGCATCCACGCATCTGGAAGAGCGTGTTTCTGCTGAGTTCGCTTGTCCTGCTTGTCTGTTCTCTGACGACTGACTTGCGCCTGATCCGTTTCGAACTGGCATTCGAGCAGTTGAACAATCTTCTGGATCCGCGGTATCTGGATCCAGCACAACGGAAAGGGCCGCCTTCTCCGGAGGAGGTGCTGCAGGCGCTGCGAGTCTGTGACGAACTGGAACCGGATTCCCCGTTCCAGGCGATTGCGGTCATGAACTATTTTGCTGCGCTGCGTGATCCGGTCAATGAGGAGCGTTTCCTGGACATTTCCTTGAAGCGTGCGCCGAATCTCTCATCGCTTCACTTCCGCAGGTACCGGCTTCTGCGCGGGGACCCTGCGCGTTCCGCCGAGGCTTCTGCCGCTTTTGAAACTGCGCGGAGACTCTCACCCATGAATCCAAAATACAAGGAGCTGTTGTAAATGCGGGGGAATCTTTTCATTGCTGAGATTCGCGGATTCTGCAGTGGAGTCGAACGGGCAGTCCGGCTGGTGGAGCATGCCGTGGAAGAGGGACCTTTCCCGGTTCGCGTTCTGCATGAAATCGTTCATAATGAGAGCGTTGTGGATGAGTTTCGGAAGAAGGGCGTGCTTTTTGCGGAGGACCTGAACCCTGCATGGGAGGGTGGAACATTGATTTTCAGCGCTCACGGAGTGACGGAAGAGGTCGAGCGTTGCGCCCATTCCATGAATCTGAACCTGATTGATGCGACCTGTCCGCTGGTGAAGGGCATTCATAAAAAAGCCGCGGAGCTGGAACGGGAGGGATACCGGATTCTTCTGATCGGTAAACGGACACACCGGGAAATTGAGGGGGTGATCGGACGGCTGCGCCGGGCGCCGCAGGTGATTGAGTCGCGTGCCGATGCCGAGAATGCCGTGTTTGAAAAAGATGCGAAGTATGCCTGTCTGACCCAGACTACGTTGTCTGTCGATGACTGTGCCGGGCTCTTCCAGATTCTGAGAGATCGTTTCCCCGAAATCCGTATCTGCGGCGGAATCTGCAATGCAACAACTGCACGCCAGACCGCCGTCAAGAAACTTGCCGGACGATGCCGGCGGATCATTGTCATCGGTTCCGGCAAAAGTTCCAATTCACGGAAACTTCGCGAGGTGGCGGAGTCCTGCGGTGCGGAAGCGATCCTGATCTCTTCCATTGAGGAGTTGCCGGATTCCTGGCTGAGAGATGGAGACATCGGAATCACTTCCGGCGCCTCCGCTCCCGAATATCTGCTGCGGGAAGCCGTGGAGAAGTTGATCTCTCTGGGGTGGAGTCCGGATGGCAGACCCTGACTCTTTTTCTCTCTTTTTTGCCATGTTCTTCGATTTTGTCTGACGCCATTTCCTCAGGAAAGTTCCTTGCCGGAAATTTCCGGATGTTTCTTTTTTGATCTTCAGCAAATCATCCGGAATGTTTTATCAGATTATCTCCTCTCTCCTGAATCAAGGAGAGTTATAGATGGCTGAGAAATTGTGGAAGCCGCTTTTTGAAGAACAGAATTCGCCGGACTCGTGTTCGGACAACCCTGAATCTTTGTGCTGATGCAGGATAACTCTGGCAAAAAAGCAGAAATCCAGTGAACTTGCCGCGATGAACTTTGCTTACGTCCCCTAGGGGAAGATTCGATGGCCGTTCAGGACGGATTTCACGCATGTCGCTGAATTGTTGAGGTCCTTCATTCCTGCTTCCATCCATTCCGGAATTTGCGTGTCAGATACGAAAAGGCGAGTCGGGCATATGAATCATTGATTCAAGTGTCCGCAAGTATTTTCATTGAAAAAGGAGGTGCTAATCGGGATATATTCTTAGAACGTTTTCCGCATTTTCGGATTGTACATGTCGTTGCGGAACAGAGAAATGCCGCTTTTTTGCGGATATTTTACTGATTCGATTTGAAAATACAGCCGGATGCGTCAAGTTATAGTAACGTGTTACAGGAGATAGTCACTATGGGGAAACGATCACGTCGGCTGGAGCGCAAGGAGAAACGCAGAAACAGAGTCTTGAAAACCGTGACCGGAGTTTTGTCCACGGCAGCCGGGGGATTCGGTTTTGTCAACACGGAAGAGGAGGAGGTTTTTATTCCGCCGTCCGCGATGAACGGTGCTCTCGACGGTGACACGGTCGAAGCGGAAATCACTTACGAAAAAGATGAACGCGGCCCCGTCGGCAGAATTGCAAAGATCCTTCACCGCGGACGCGAATTCATGGTCTGCCAGCTTCTCGACAACCACACGGCGCGGCCATTGAACCGTAATATTTCTCAGGAACTCAAAGTCAGCGGTTCTCTGAAAGGGGCTAAACGCGGAGACTGGGTCAATTTGCGTCTGCTGAAAAACGGTTCGAAACATACCGAGGCCCTGCGCGGCTCCGTGGAGGAAGCTCTCGACAAAGCCGGGACCGTACAGGGGGATCTCCTGGCAGTCGCACGCGAATTCGATTTGCCGGGCCCCTATTCCGCTGAAGAGGAGAAAGCCGCGCTGAAACTGAATCCCGCAGATTGTCCGGAACGTGCTGATCTGACTTCCTGTTTCGCGATTACCATCGACCCGAAAGATGCAAAGGATTTCGACGACGCTGTTTCTATAGAAGATCTTTCTTCACGGGAGTGGCGGATCGGTGTGCATATCGCGGATGTTGCCGCTTACATCCGTCCTGGAACAAAATTTGACAAGGAGGCGCGCAAGCGCGGATTCTCTTCTTATATCCCCGGCATGTTCCGCCCGATGCTGCCCCGGACGCTGACCTCGAAGATCAGTCTTGCCGCCGGTCGTGAATCGCTTGCTCACTCTGTTCTGCTGAAGGTACGCAAGCGCGACGGTGCGATCCTTTCTGCGGAACGGATGTTTTCGAAGATCGTTGTCAAGGCCCGTCTGAATTATGACGAGGTGCAGGAGGCGATCGAAGGAAATGCGCCCGCAGCCTGGAGTGCTCCGCTGAAAAAGGCTGTTGCTTCTCTCGCGCGGGCAACGGCGAAAATGCGGACTCGACGCAAAAAGCTGGAACAGTTCCTCGAACTGGAAACTCCGGATGTCCGCGTCCTCTGCGACGAACAGACCAAACAGATTCTCGGACTCGAACGACGGATTCAGAAGAATTCCGATCAGCTTGTGGAGGAGTGTATGCTTGCCGCCAACAGCGCTGTTGCGGAGGAGATCTCCCTGAAACCGTTCGCCGGACTTTACCGGATTCACCCGGAACCCGATGCCGAAAAGCTGGAGGAGTTCTGTCTTTTCGCTTCAACGATTCTTAAGCGGATGCCGGGGGATCTCATGAACCGGTCAGTCTGCAATGAGTTTCTCGACACTCTCCCGGACGACCACCGGAAGAGTGTGATCACTTCCGCTTTTCTGCGTGCCATGCAGAGAGCCTCCTATTCCCCGGAACCGGGGCTTCATTACGGATTGGGAAAGACTCGTTACTCCCATTTTACCAGTCCGATCCGGCGTTATCCGGATCTGGTACTGCACCAGCAGCTCCATGCGCTTGCGGCGAAATCCCGCCTGCACTCCAAAAAGAATCTCGAGGCGGTCGCAAGAGAGTGCTCAAAACTGGAGGAGAGAAACGATGAAGCATACTTCGCTGCCAATGACCGGATGAAAATGCACTATCTCCAGTCACAAAACGCATTGGAGAGTGCAAAACTGTATGAAGCGGTCGTCGTGAAGATTTCATCGCAGGGAATGATCTGTGATATTCCGGAGTACGGAATGCGCGGATTTGTGCCGTCGCGTTATCTGCGCCGCCATACGAAGCGTCCGCCGAAGCCGGGAGATTTCATTTTTCTCTATCTGGAGAGCCTGGATTTTGCCCGCGGCTCAGCCGTGTTCCGTCCGACCTTGTAGGCAAAGAAAAGGAAAGGGGGAGGAGGCCGGTTCCGGCGTTCCTCCCCGGGTACATTCACTTGAAGCTGACTGAAAGAGTTCGGTCTCCGTTCAGATAGATGGGACCGTCGGAGAGCTGCAGAACGCCGTTTTTCATTGTCTGTTTCCCGCCGAGATGATTTTTGATTTCCCTGAGGTTCCCGGTGATGTGCATTTTCACATCGCCGCTGCCGCGGAGACGCCAGACAGCGTAAGTGTTTCCACCATCCGGTCTGGTCCATGCGGCAAGATACAGGGAGCCTTTTCTTTTCAGGATCGGTCGGGTGGATTTCGGCGGACACTGCTCTGTCAAAGTTCTGTAGGCATGAAAGGCTGGTTTTGGAGTCAGATCCCGTTCAACGATTCCGAAATGGTGTTCCCTGGCGTTAGGAGATGTCCCCATGGAGCGGAAATTGTACCAGAAGACTTTTTCAACCCCGCTGCTCAGCGCAATCAGAATGGTTCGCGGCAGAAGTTTTGCCTGTGTCTCCTTTGGAACGGATTCCGTATATTCTGCCCAGGTGAAGACGATGAGATTTCCCTTCAGGTCACTGTTGAGCTTATAAATCGCTGCCACCGGAGCGGAATAGGATTTGTCTTTGGAATATGCCGTAACGATTGGGATCAGTTTGTCGCCCGGTTTGAGATTGCGATCGGAGAGAAAGCGAGCCGCATTTCGCGGGAACTCAAGATTCCCGAATTCGGAAGACGTTTTCTGAATTTGCGTTCCCTTGGGTGCTTTGGGATTGATCCACCAGGCATCCCACGCGATATGAAACATTTTCTGAATGGAATCCGGGGCAGAATCCCGAACGATGGCTCCGTTTTGTTTGCGGAAATTGTAGTAGAGGGGAATGCCTCCGCCGGGGATCAGGACAGTGCCGCCGTTTTTTACATAGGCGAGGAGCTCTTTTGCATAAGCCATCGGGAAGCCTTCGGTCACGGAGAGCATGAGCAGAGGATAGGTGCTGGGATTGAGGGTCCCGAGTTGTTTGAGAGAAATCTCATGAAAGTTCCGGTTTGAGAAGAAAAATTTTTTGCGGTCGATGTTGATTCCTTCGGAATAATACTGGAACTCATCATCGCAGATCAGGACGACAGGGATGGAATCCCGGTCCAGATTCAGTTTTTTCAGAACAGCCGCAGTGGTTTTCCGCATGTCCATGGCGGTTGCCGTGGCATACCCCGTTTCCGTGATCCAGATTTTTTTCTCCGGGCCGTATTTTGCGATCAGCTTTTTGAGCTGATTCAGTTCATGGGCGAGCGATCCTTCCGGATAGGTTTTCCAATAGTACGGATGGACGTTCATAATATCGAAGCCTCCGGCGCCGCCGGACTTCAGCATCCGGTCAAGATAGGGAAGGGGGATATCCGCCCAGCCGCCAGTCAGAACGGTTGCCGTCTGCCGGGCGTTTTTGATGGTCCGGAAACTTTTCGTCAGAAAGGGGGCATAGGTTTCCGGATTGGAAAACTCCCCGAGATTCGGTTCATTGACGACTTCCCAGTAAGTGAGGCCGGGATAGCGGGCAAGAACCGTTTTCAGATAGGTGTTCCAGTCGTCCATGTGTTTGATGAGGGGGGAAGCCCAGCGGGGCTGCATTCCTCCGAGAATCGGCAGAATCGAGATTCCCTGTTTCTCTGCTTCTTTGACGAAGGCGTCCCAGCGCTCGAAGTTCCAGTTTCCTTTTGTTTTTTCGACCTGATTCCAGTCGAGATCGGTTCGGACATGACGGATGCCCGCTTTTTTCATGAGTTCGAGTTCCTGCGGCATCCTGTCGTATTCCCATCGGTTCAGATGGGCACAGATGCCGTATGGAGAGCCGATGGTTGCGGGCTTTTCCGCAGCGTTCAGGAAAAAGCCAGGCAGAAGAATCATGGCGAGCAAGGCAGAAATTGTGGAAAAACGCATGGGTGAATCCTTTCTGTTACCAGAGGCAAAGTTGTTTTTTATACTCTGTATAGGTACATTTGATGGGCAGGGTTGTGTTGTAGCGCAATTGATAGGCGGTCATGCCGGCGGTGTGTCCATCGGCGAATGCAACGTTGGCTCTGCCTTTGTGAATGGTATGGATTCCGCTGTTGTCATCAAGAAACCAGCCGGGCTTCCACTGCGGAATGGGATTGCCGGTATTGACATTGATGGAGTCGGTAATCATGACGAGTCCGGTGGCATTTTTCATCCGGTTCAGTTTGTAGCCGAGGAATTCACTGTCTCCCGTGATCCGGATGACGAAGTCTCCATTTTTGGATGTATTATTCTGCCAGTCGGTATCGCCGTATCCGTCGACTCCCGATTTTCCTGCGCGGTACATGCCGTAGGTTTTCCAGCCGTCGTAGTCTTTCGGAGAATTCGGATTTGAGGGGCAGGCATAGACTTTTCCGTTGGGAACGTATTTCTGACGGCTTTTCAGCATATCCGTCCAGTATATGACGGAGCCGTTGATCTTGGAGACAAAATAGATAAAATCATCAAAGTCAGCCGCGTAAAGGTGCTCCCCCTTCATCAGCTGGGAGAGATTGTTGACACAGCGGATGCTGTTCGCTTTCTCTCTGGCCGACTGAAGTGCCGGAAGCAGAATGGCGGCCAGAATTGCGATGATCGCAATTACGACGAGAAGCTCTATTAATGTGAAATGGTTCCGCGCGAGTTTCATTTGTTTTCTCCTGTTATGTTTTTGACAGATTTGCGTTCAATCAGTTTTGTCGGGACTGTCCGGATGCCGAAGGTTCCACCGGAGAGCAGTTCGAGAATGCCTTCTGTGATGACTATTGCCCGTTTTTTTGTATCATGAGCAATGGTTGTCAGCGGCGGATCGAAGAATGCGCTGCTTGGAATTCCGGCTTCTCCGATGATACTGATGTCGTCGGGAACACGCAGTCCGTATTCTTTGATGGCGCTGATGACTCCGAGCGCGGAATAGTCGCTCATTGTGAAACAGCCAGTGAAGGTTGGACCATTCCGCTGAAGGTAGTCCAGAATGCTGTCGAACACTTTGCTGCAGGAAGCCTCTCCGCTTTCGATATGGCAGTCGAGGATCTGCGGTTCGATTCCGTTCAGGCGTGCATAATTCAGGAAACCGCTGTTGCGTCGTTCATCTCCGACGCTCCATGGTTCGGAAAGGATCAGGGCAAGTTTCCGGTGTCCGTTTCGGATCAGGCACTCTGCCGCAGTCATTCCTGAGTATTCCGGCTGGGAGTCGATCGCGTTGATTCCGTCGCAGAGCAGATTGTTCTCCAGAAAAACAATCGGGGTTTTTACGTTCAGAATGGAAGCAATCTCCTGCTGGGAGAAACGGTGAACCGGGAAGGTGAATAAAATCACGTCGCACTGAAGGGAATTCAGGAGTTTCAGATAGTCCTGTCCTGAATTCGGTTCGAAAAATGCCCGGGTGAAACGGTATCCCGCGTGTTTCTGGAGTTCCGCTTCGATAGCGGAGTCAAGATTCTGCCAGTATTCCGCAGGCCAGTCGCAGTGGACGCAGGCAACCGTATGGGTTGTTTTATCGCGGTTCCGGCTGACGTAGATTCCGTTGGCCGGCTCGATGGCAATCTGGCCGTCTTCTTCCAGACGGGCAAGCGTTTTTTCAACAACCCTGCGCGAAACGTGATGCTTCTGGATCAGTTCGCGGATGGAGTGAAACTGCTCTCCACGGGAAAAACGATCCAGTTCCATGACCAGTGTGCCATAAAGATCGTTGATGTTTTTCTGAATGTCTTTCGGCATCATTCCTTCCTGATTTTTTGAAGTGCTGTGTCTTTATATCTTTATATTATATCATAGTGGCACATGAACAACAATACTGTGTCACTATCTTTTTTAAAGATTTCAGATCGTTCAGGAAGAAGAATTCCGGAAGTGCGGCTCAGAAGGAGTGCATGTCGTAAAGTTTTTTGTAGTAGCCGTTTTTCGCGATGAGTTCCGCGTGGGAACCGCTTTCGATCAGACGTCCATTTTTGAGACAGTAGATCAGATCCACGTGTTTCACGGTGGAAAGCCGGTGTGCAATGATGATTGCGGTTCTGCCCTTGCAGAGCGTTTCCATGGACTGACGGACCAGCTCTTCCGATTCGTTGTCGAGAGCGCTGGTGGCTTCGTCAAAAATAAGGATCGGTGGATTTTTCAGGAAGACGCGTGCAATGGAGATGCGCTGACGCTGTCCGCCGGAAAGTTTCACACCGCGTTCACCGGTTTGTGTGTCGAGCCCTTCCGGAAGGGTGGAAACGAAATTCAGAACATTGGCTTCGCGTGCGGCTTCAACAACCTCCTCTTCCGAAGCTCCGGGCCGCCCGAAGAGAATATTGTCGCGGATGGATGCGTCGAACAGAAATGCCGACTGCTGGACAATGCCGATCCGGGCGCGCAGATCTCTCTGCCGGTATTTCCGGACATCGATGCCGTCGATTTCAATGCTTCCTCCGGAGACGTCGTAGAAGCGCGGAATCAGCGATGCAATCGTGGACTTTCCTGCACCGGATTCTCCGACAAGAGCTACCGTAGTCCCCGCTTTCACTTCAAAGGAGACATGGTCGATCACATCCGAATCCGGACGCGACGGGTATGAAAACGAAACATCATTGAAGCGGATGGTTCCGCGGATTCTGTCCGGAGCCACTGCGTCCGGAGCATCCTTGAGATCAGGATTTTCCAGCATGACTTCCTGAAACCGTTCAAACGCCGAGGACGCCTGCTGAAACTGTTCCGTGAAACTGAGCGCTCTCATCATCGGCATCGTGATATAGCGGGAATACATGAAGAAAGCGATGATCTGTGGAATATCCGCTTTTTCGTAATATGCAAGAAGTGCACCGGCGCCAATGAAAAGAAGCGAGTAGGACTGCATCAGGAATTTTTCCCCCGCGTGGAAGGATGCCAGCGTGGAATAGACCTCTTCCTTTGCGGAAAGAAACGAAACATTCACTTTTTTGAATTTTGTGATCTCCATTCCCTCGTTTGTGAAGGATTTGACCTCCCGGACTCCCTGAATGGAGTTCTCCACGCTTCGATTGATCTCTGCGATTTTTTCCCGTACACTGCGGAATCCCCGGCGCATCCGCGTCTGGAAAATCGATCCCCATACGATGATGAAGGGGAGGGGAATCAGTGTAATTGCCGCCAGCAGCGGATTGATGCTGAACATGACAATGAATGCGCCCGTCAGAGTCAATGTCGAGATAAGCAGGTCTTCCGGCGCATGGTGCGCCGTCTCCGCAAGCATGGTCAGGTCATTGGAGATACGGGACATGATGTGTCCCGTTTTGGTGCGGTCGAAATAGTTGAAGGAAAGTTTCTGGATATGCGAAAAGATATCCCTCCGCATATCGGCTTCCATGCGGGCTCCGAGGATGTGGCCCCAGCGCAGACTCACGTATTCCGCACCGCTGATGAGTGCGGTCAGAACGAACAGGAGAGCTGCCGCAATCAGGAGTTTCCGGAGGTCCATCTGCGGCAGATAATCATTGAAAACCCGGTAAACGACCATCGGCAGAAGGATCGTCAACCCTGACTGCGCCAGGATTGAGACCAGATCAGCCGCCGCCAGGACTTTGTACGGTTTGTAGTAGGAGACAAAGACCTTGACGTTGCGCCACGCATCCGTGAAGGATGGTTTTTTACCGGGTTCCCGCATGGATTTCAGCCGAGCTTCGATTTGACGAGTTCGAGCTCTTTTTCAGCATCCGTTACGAGTTCGTGGATCAGGTCCCGGATCGGAACAATTTTATCGACAAGTCCGACGGACTGTCCCGCCATCAGAGAGCCGTGGTCCACATCTCCTTCAACAACCGCCTTGCGGAGCGCGCCGACCCAGAAGCGTTCCACCTGCTCCTGTGCCTCCTGACGGTGAATCTCCCCCGTTTCAAGCTGTTTGAGAAGGCTGAGCTGGAGTTTGCCAAACTGTTCCATCCCCTTGTTCTTGAGCGAACGGACGGAGACAACGGGAAGTTTCGAATCGAACTGCGGCGTTGCAATGGCGTCACGGGCATTGGCTTTGCTGAACACTTCCTTGAATTTCGGATGGGCCTTGCACTCTTCAGTCATGACGAAACGGGTTCCAAGCTGGGCCCCGGCTGCGCCCATCAAAAGGGTATGAGCGATCATTTTTCCGGTCGCGATGCCGCCTGCACAGAACATCGGAATCTGGTCTGCGAAACGGAACAGCACCTGCTGCATGAGAACCACGGAGGAGACATGCCCGATGTGTCCGCCGGCTTCACTGCCTTCCAGAATGATGGCGTCTGCTCCGAATTTGATCATTCGTTCCGCGATGGAGATGGTCGAGGCGAAGCAGAGCACTTTCGCTCCCGTCTCCTTGGCGGCGATAACCTCTTTCTCTTTCGGGAAACTTCCGGCAAATACGATGTACGGAACCTTGACATCCTTCAGCATCGCAAGATGTTCCTGATAGGCCGGCGCAATCGTGATCAGATTGACCGCAAAGGAACGGTCGGTGAGCGATCTCACCTGCTCAATCTGCTGCCGGAGAATCTCCGTGGGTGCATTTCCCCCTGCAAGGCAGCCGAAGCAGCCCGCATTGCTGACCGAGGCGACAAGATTCGGTTCCGACACCCATGTCATGGCGCCGCAGATGATAGGATATTTTGTTCCGAGAAAGTCGTTGCCCCGTTTCATCAGGGGCTCAAGATATTTCAACTCTGACATTGCTTCTCCTTTGTTCGTTACATAAGCAAGTGGTTGAATAAATATAGCATTTCAAAGCGGTTTTTTCAATTCGGGGGACTCCTCCCGCCGGTACGGTCTGCTCATTTTTCCGATATTTTTCAGTTTTTCCTGAAAACACCGAAGGATTTTTTTGGTTCCTCTCAGGAGTTCTTCTGTGCGGTTCCTGCAGCCTGCTTTGCGTTGGTCCCGAACAGAGCCCGGACCGCGTCCTCGAAGGCTTCCGCGAGTTTCATCGGTATTGTTTTCCGGGGAATGATCGCTCCTTTGGGACAGTGCTCCTGACAGCAGTAGCAGCGGATGCAGTTCGGCAGATCGAACACCGGTTTCCCTCTGACGAGTTTCAGCGATTGCGGCGGACACATCTTTACACAGAGTCCGCAGCCGATGCACTGTGCCGGATCCAGTTTCGGTTTTGACACGACGAAATCCCGCATTACGTTTTTCAGAAACGGCGGCAGCGTGACGCCCCATTCCGATAGAATTCCCGGGGGATCGGGCAGTTTCAGCGGATTCTCTTCCGGGATCTCGCCTGCGTTTTCAAATTCCGGCAGGATTCCCCGTGTTTCCGCATTTCTCAGAAGGAGCAGATTCGGGACTCCGAGGCGTTCCGCAGCGGATGCGTCCAGTGCAAGCGCGTCCATACATCCTGCCAGAAATCCGCGGATTGCGGGCGTTCCGCTGCCGGGACCGTTGCCTTCCATGCAGATGACTGCATCCAGAAGATTGAATTGCGGCCGGACCGTCAGATAAATGTCAAGAAGCATGTCGGCAAATTTTGTGAAATCCTTTCCGACTGCAAGATGCCAGCCCATGCGTTCACTTCCCTTGACGAGTCCGAAGAGATTTTTAACGCACAACGTGAGCGTCATCATGGCATGGGTTTTGGCTTTTGCGATGTTGACGACCGCATCGAAGTCCAGAAATTCCGCGGCAAGTTCAAGATTGTGAAACTTGACCTGATCCGGGACGGGAAGCCGCCGGTAGTCCGTGAAGTTCGCAGATGTGACGTTGAGTTTTTTCAACTCCCCGTCGATTCCCATGGAGTGAAGAATGGAAGGGGCTGTCTGCACCGCAGGATTCTCCAGAATGGCGACTTTCGCCGCACCCGCATCCAGAAACAGTTTTGCGGTTTCGACGATGACAGCCGGATGAACGCAGGCGATATCTTCTTTGCGCCGCCATGCCAGCAGATTCGGTTTCAGCATGATCCGTTTTCCGGAGACACCTCCGGCGCTTCGGAGCTGTTCTGCAAAGACCTTTTCCAATGCCGGTCTCAGGTTTGCGGTTGCATAGTCCGGGGTTTTCGCATAGGAGACTTGATACTTCATTTCTGTTCCGTTGTTTGAGAGTTGGGTGCAGATAATCTATAACGGATTTGATGTTTTGCAAATTCTGGTTTGCCTGGAATGCGAAAAGCCCGGTGGAAGCCGGAGCTTCCACCGGGGGAGAGTAGAGGGCATGCCATTCCTCAGTGTAGCAGTTCGTAGGCAAAGACGATTTTGTTTGCGCAGAACGTGTCCGCTTTGAAATGAGTTTTTCCGTTTTTGAAGGCGAACGGAATCTCTTTGATGCGTCTGCCGGAACAATCGAGTGCGTAGAGCTTTTTCGGTGTTCGGTTCAGTTTCAGGGAGAATTCGGCTGTTCCCCGGCGGGCGAGAATCGGACCGCTGCCTTCCTTCAGGAGAATCTGCATTTTTTCCGAGGAAAATTCTGTTTTTTCAACTTTTACATCGGTCAGATGGAGGAGAAGAATCCGGTTGGAGTCTGCCAGATCGCGCTTGTCGATTGCGATTGCGGAGGCAACGCAGAAATTCCGGTCGGTTTTTACTGTGAGCACATTGCCGGAAATCTCTTTCCCGCCGGGAAGTACAAGAGCTTCGCTGTGCTTGTTCAACGCTGTGAAGGTCTGGTTTTTGAAATCGGCGGTGAGTTCTCCTGTACTGCTGCGGTAGACTCTGTTTTTCAGATCGGCTTCACGAGGCGTGAGAACTTTTTCCGCGAGGAGAGTCCCGAGAACTTTTTCTGCTGATGTTTTCTGCCATGGATTGAAAATTCGGGCTTTTGCCGGGACTGTATAGGTTCCGTTTTGCTGCTGAGCCAGAGACCCGACCTGTCCGAAGAGCATCAGATCGCAGAACCATTCCGGATAGTCGAAGAGGAAGGGCTCCTTCCAGCTGTCTTCCGGGATTTGTGCAGCGAACTTTTCGTCGGATGGGCGAATGTCGCCGCGGAGGAAGAACGCCATGCCGATCCGTTCTCCCAGCAGACGCGGCGGATCGTTTACAACGTCGAAAGCCGGAATCTGCGGCTTGTCGCCCAGCATGTTGACAGCACTGTGCGAATAGGCGAAGCGGTAGATGGCATCCCAGTCCTGCATGGCGGCGTAGGCACCGAAAATCGGGGCTCCTTCCGCACGATAGTTGTTCGGATAGCAGAAATCGAATTCCGTGACAGTGAACGGCTTACCGAAGATTCTGGTCGGCGCGATCACTTTCGGCACGCGCATCCGGACTGCAAGAACGCTGCAATTGTTGAGCTGGGTCGGAAGACTCCAGGCATTGCCGAGAAACTGAGGATGATCCCAGTAAATATGATTGTCTACATAGTCGTACCAGGCCCGCTGAATCGTGATGTTCGGCATGGAGATGTAGTTCTGATCGGTCAATGGCATTTTTACTCCGAGTTTGCGGACAAATGCGGCGCGGTCTTCCCACGATTTCCGGTAAACATCCAGGAGAAAACGACGGTATTCGCTGTTTTTGTTTTTCTCCGTGACGGTTACTTTCTTCGCGGTGCACCATTTTTGAAATTCTGCATCGTACAGATTTTTCAGGTCCTGCGAAGCGTTCCGGATATTGTGGAGAATTGTGTTTTCGTTGATGAGGCTCAGACCGATGAAAACAGGATCATCTTTCCAGGCAAATCCGGTATACGGGTTCACATGGTTCAGAAGTCCGGCGGAAAACTTTTTCAGGTTGTCCGCAACTTCCGGGTTGATCATCGCGGCCAGCTTGTAATCCCCCTGGAATCCGGGGAGTGTTTTGAACTCATTCTTTCGGACCGGGCGTGCGGTGAAAAGATCCAGAGTAATATAGATCCCCTGTTTTTTCAAACAGAAGACAAGGTAATCCAGTTTGTCAAGCTGTTTTGGATCAAGAGTGGCGCTGTCTGCGGCATTCTTCTGGATGAGATCGCGATCGAAATGATGCAGGCGGATTGCATTGTACCCGATGCGCGCAAGACGTTCTGCAATCACTTCCGCCTCTTTTTTGCTGAGGAAGTTTGCCCAGAATGCGATGTTGGCTCCATAGAAACGCTGACGCTTGCCGGGGCGTTGTTCAAATTCGAAATGTCCATTCGGAGTGATCTTGATTCTTCCGTATTTGCCTGCGGGGGCATCCAGCAGGAAGGAAAAGTCGAGAGCGCTCCCTTTTTCCACAAAGCGATCTGTTTCCACGACCCGCCAGTCGGTATTGCGCATGACAATGTGCTTCTTTTCCTTGCGGACGGGCAGGACCACTCTCTGGGGGGAAGAGGTCGCCGCCGTGATGAGCCAGACTGATTTCCCGTTTGAACGGAAAACAAGACGTTTCAACGGTCGTGCAGGAATTTCAAACCGGCTCATGTAGAGCCCGACAGGACTTTCATTGTTGAATTCATTCCAGACGAGGGCCGCGTTCGGTTTGGCGGTGGGCATCCACCAGTTGCCGACATCCTGTTCCGATTTGACCTCCTTCCGGAAGGTGGTGCCATCCGTGTATTCAAATGTGATGTCGCCGATGACTGCCGGGTTCCTGGTTGGCCATGCGATGGCATGAAGCAGAAAAAGCGTTCCGATGGTTTTCCCGTTCAGTTCCAGCGATGCCGAACGCGGAAAGTACATCCGCTCTCCGCCCGCAAGGACGATACAGGACTTCCCACCGTTCTTCGACGGATCAAGAATGGTAAACGAAAGCGGTTTGGCCGTGAGTTTTCCCGGTTTGAGAATTCGCAGATCGTTGGAAGGGCCCTGATCGGTCCATCCTCCTTTGCGGTCTCCGGAGACCTCGTCACGGAATCCCATGTTCGCGATTTTCTTCAGATCAAGTGATTCGAAGCGGTACGGTTGGAACTGCAAATCGAATTCCAATGATGCCTGCTTCAGTTGCGGTGATGCTCCAGGCAGTTGAAGCCGAAGGGAGAACATATCCTGTTTGAACTGCCGGACATCCGTCAATTGAACACGGACCGGTTTTTTCAGGCTGATTGTCAATGTGCCGGAATCCAGCGGAAGGCGGAGTTTGCCGATGTTGTCCGCCGTGAACAGCGATCCGGTGCGGTATGTTTCAGGCAGTCCGATCTCTTTGTCGCCGATCTGGATGGTCTTTCCCGCGTTGTTCCATGCCGGCAGCTCAATCTGGAGTGCGCAGATTGCCGTCGGAACTGGAGTATCCGTTTTCAGTGTGTAGGAAAGATGGAGATTGTTCCGATCCTTTGTTTCGATTCTTTCCTGAAAATTAAGTTTTTGATTGATGCCGCGCAGATTCCAGTTTCCGGAATAGATTTTTGTCTTACCTCCGTTTTCCTGACGGCACTGGAATTCGTGTCCGCGCTGGCGGTTGGGGTACCATTGATTGCTCCAGTGATGCAGTTGGAACAAGGTGTTGCCGTCGATTTTCAGTGTACCATCTTTTGCGGTGTCGTATTGTCCCTGAACCGTGGCGGCAAGACTGCATGCGATCAGGAAAGTCGAGAGAGTTTTTTTCAGCATGTTGAAGCAGGACCTTTCATTCAATCAGTTTTTCCAGTTTCCATTGTACGGACGAGTTGCATCCGGATAATAGAAGTAGGGAGCAAGTTCATTTTCATTGCCCCAGCGGGAGTAGTGCTGTTGATTGCTGCTTCCGGTGTGTCCATCCACGGTCAGGTAATTGTGGGTTCCTCCATGGGGGAAGATCGCACGACTGCATCGCCAGTTGCGTCCGGCGAGATCCATGGAATTGTCGCAGTTGATCATAACGGAAGAGGGCGATTTGACTTTTCCCATCCGAAGCCAGGGATTGAGTCCGGGACTCAGATAGATGTTCTGGCCATATCCGCCGTAGGCGATTTCATAGATGTTTTCGTCGGTCCAGATATTGCCGGCGATGGGATCGTCCGGTTTCGGCCCCAGCTGATACGCAGGGCACAGCGGGACCGAATAATAAAATTCCGGTTTGGGACGTTTCCCGAAAAATCCGCCGTTCCCTTCATAAAGTCCGCGGTTGTGTTTCATCAGGAACAGTGCGGGTGCATAACTGCCGAGTGCGATCGGCCAGCGGATGCACATTCCCTCTCCATAAGCGCCGTAGGAGGTATAACTGCTGTTTTCAATGCGTGTGGGAGAAATGAAATCCTGGTTATCCGCGGAATACAGATGCTGTGCGGTTCCGATCTGCTTCAGCTGGCTGATGCAGGATGCGCTTTGCGCCTTGATTTTCGCTTTGTTCAATGCCGGCAGCAGCATGCCTGCCAGAACTGCGATGATCGCGATTACGACCAGAAGCTCTATCAATGTGAAATTTCGGGCTCTCCGTTGCATTAGAACACTCCTTTTTTATGTGTTGTATTTTGATTGGCAACCGTTTTTCGTTCGATCAGACGGCAGGGCAGGAATTCCTGATATCTGCCGCAGTTTTTGTTCTCCAGAAGAATTTCCGCTGCCCGGATGCCGATTTCACGGAAGGGCTGGCGAACCGTTGAGAGATTGAATGTTGCGGAGAAAGGTTCATCATCAAAGCCGAAAATGGAGACGTCGGCAGGTACTTGTTTCCCGAGTTTCCCCAGTTCATCAATGACGTTGATAGCAATGAAGTCGTGGGAACAGATGACCGCTGTTGGCGGATCCGGCAGAGAGATCATTTCGCGGATCCGCTGTCTGCCCTGTTCATGCAGAGGTACATCCTCGATAACCGTATGGAGTTCCGGGGCAAGGGAGAATCCCCAGCGGCGGAGTTCATCGCAGATTCCGCTGAAGCGCTGGTCCGCCGTATAAACACTGGCAAAAACACGGATGCTTCCGATCCGCGTGTGTCCCGCCTCCGCAAGATAACGGACAATTTCCCGTTCCGCCGTGTAGCCGTCGCTGCCTACGAAATTGCCGCGGATGACCCCGTTTTCCGCTATGGGGGAGTCTACAACCACATACTTGATTCCGCTCTGGTCGAGATGGTCGAGAATCCGGCTGTTAATGTCATAGTAGTTCGGAAGAATGACCGGGGAAAACAGGATGCCTGCGCAAGTATCCAACCTTACACGCTTCAGAATCTGCCCGACTTTTTCCAGCGAATCGGCAATATTGTAAATCGTCAGTTCCAGTCCATGACGGAACAGTACGGATTCGATCCCTTCCAGAAGTTGGTAATTGAATTCTCCCTTCCGCATGGATACCAGAAATAGCACTTTTGTTTTTCCTGCCGAGAGAGAGGTTCCCGCCATTTCTCTTGTCAGCACACTGGAAACAAAGCTGCCGACTCCTGGCCGCTGTTCCAGAATCCCTTCTGCAACAAGTTCCCGGAGTCCGCTTCGGACCGTTCCGCGAGATACATTCAGAAACGTGGCCAGTTCATGCTCAGTTGGCAGTCGATTCCCCGCAGTGTATTTCCCCTCGGAGATCATCTGCCGGATGCTGCTTATGACTTTTATTCTTTGTGACTTCTGCATGGATATGCCGTATTTTATTCCTTTTATCGTTTTTAATTATACAATATTTTTCAGAAAAAGCAATAGATAAAAAGACAAAAATGTTTAATTTTTTTATTTTATATTGTACAATATTGTATAATGCGTTGGCTGAAAAATGGACGGAAAAACGTGTATCCGGTGACTGGCACCGGGGGAGAGGGCACGTTATTCCGTCCACAGAGGGGTCATCAGGGAGTGGAAAGGTCCTTTTTTCCGTCATCCGGAGCGGATTCCCGGGCTGAGCGCATAAACTTTTTCCGGAAATCAAGTCCGTGGCGCTGCAGATAATCCTTGCTTCGGATTCCGAGAAGTGCAAAGATAATACGTTCGCGCCCCGTGATGATGGTGATTTCACAACCGGAACCGAAACGGAGCGGCTGCGGTTCTCCGGTAAGAATAATCTTGACCGGATAGTAGTTCTGTCCATTGATTTCAACGGGAAGCTGATAGATCAAATCGACTTTGCCATGAAAGTAGCCGTAATCCAGGTAGTTGTACTGCTTGCTTGTGATGCGCGCCGGCTGGCCGGGTTCAACCTTGAAAATCTGGTTTTCGCTGATGAGCGCGATTACTTTCTTGTTCTGGTTTGCTGCAAATTTGATGATGACATCGCCTTTTTCATAGTATCCGCCCGGACGGGGGGGGATGTCCGTCAGAATTCCTGCATCGGGGGCGCGCATGACGTAATCTTCAAGATGGCGTTCCGCCATTGCAAGCTCATCCAGTTTGCCGGCCCGTTTCTGCCGGAGGAGGACGAGTTCCTGTTTTGCCTTGTCGAGGATTTCCGCCGCCATGCCTTCCTGGAGTTTTTTCCAGTCCTCTTCCAGTCTCTGGACCGTCATGGTATTGCCGAGATGTTCCATTTCAATTTTCAGGAATTCCCGGCGGGAGATGACTTTCTGTCCGTAGAGCTTTTTGTAGACTTCTACCTCGTGTTCCGATCGGGCAAGACGTTCCCGGGCCTCCTTGAGTTGAAGGCGGGTATGCCGGTAATAGGCTGGAAGGGGATCTTTCTGAAGAAGTTTGAACTCTTTTTCCTTGACGGCAATATTGAGCTCCAACTCCTTGACCTGATTTCTCAGAACTGTAATGTTGTCTCTCTGGTTGCGGTCATCGAATTCAAGAAGTTTTTCTCCGCGTTCGACGAATTCTCCCTCGTGCCGGAGAATCCGGACGGTTCTTGCGCTGACCAGCGCTTTCAGGTCATAATCGCGGATTCCGGTCACGGTTCCATTTCCGGTCACTTCGTCATCCATGTGCCCGAAGAGCATGAAGGAGAACATGATGATGACCAGAACCAGTATGACGTAAACGATTCTCCGGAACACTTTCAACTGTTCCCTGATCCGGATTCTGTTCTGCTGCAGATTCATGATGGTTTCTCCCGTTTCCTAGTGCTCAATTGCCATTTTGCGCTGCGTCTGATAAAGTTCCTTATAGGTTCCCTCCTGAGCCATGAGCTCATCATGGGTTCCCTGCTGAACGATTCTTCCGCTTTCCAGAACAACGATCTTGTCCGCGTTCTGAATGGTGGAGAGACGGTGCGCGATGATGATGGTGGTCTTGCCTTCCATGAGACGGTCAAGAGCCTCCTGCACCAGATATTCGGACACGGTGTCCAGAGCGCTGGTTGCTTCGTCGAGAATCAGGATCGCGGGATTTTTCAGAATGGCGCGGGCAATCGCAAGGCGCTGCTTCTGTCCGCCGGAAAGACTGGCTCCGTTTTCCCCGATGATCGTTTCATATCCTTCGGGAAGGGTTTCCACAAACTCTTCGACATTGGCAAGCCGGGCTGCGTTTTCGATCTCCTCTTCCGTCGCATCCTCCTTGGCATAGGCAATGTTTTCCCGGATGGAACCGGAGAAAAGGAACGGCTCCTGCAAAACAACGCCGATGTGTTTGCGGTATGCCTCGAATCCGAGTTTGCGGATATCAAGATTATCCACTTTGATGACTCCGGAGGTCACGTCATAGAAGCGGAGAAGCAGATTTGTGATCGTCGATTTTCCGGAACCGCTGGGACCGACCAGCGCAACTTTTTCTCCCGGTTTGATCGTCAGCGAGAAATCGTTGATGACCGGCGGCTGATCTTTGCCGTAACTGAACATGACATGCTTGAATTCAATGTTGCCGATCAGTTTGGACGGCTGAAGCGGGTTCGGCGCTTCCTTGATCTCCGGCATAGTGTTCAGCAGGTGCACGATACGGCTCGCTCCGACGAGCCCCTGTGCAAAGGTCACTGAAAGTCCCGAGAGCACATTGATCGGCTGAAGCATCATGGAAACGTAACTGTAAAAGGCGACGAATTCCCCGATGGAGACGGTTCCCATCTGAACATACCGGATACCCATGCCGATGGTTGCCAGATACGTCAGAACGGTCAGCATATCGAAGATCGCCCAGAGATAGACCCCGTCCACCGTGACGCGCATTTGCAGGTCCACCAGCGGGCGCAGATTCTGGAAGAAGTGGAGATTTTCCGAATGTTCCTTGGCAAACGATTTCACAACCTTCACACCTGAAAGCGTTTCGGAGAGATTTGCAGAAATTTCCGAAACTTTCTCCTGCATCATCATGGAGTCGTTTTTCATGATTTTGCGGAAATGGCGGAAGTTCAGGTAGTGGATCGGAATCGTGCAGAGAACCAGAACCCCCATCTGCCAGTTGAGAAACAGCAGAAGAAGGGCGATCAGAAGAAGCTGGAAAATCTGTTCGCCCGCCTGGGAGATGACGCGCATCAGCATATTGAGGAGTCCAACATCGCTGATAACGTTGGAGATCAGCTTTCCTGTCCTGTATTCCTCATAGAATTTCAGTGAGAGACTTTGAAGGTGGCGGAAGACTTTCTGCCGGATGTCGACGATCAGACGGATTCCCGTATAGTCCACCAGATAGGAGGCCACATACCGGAGAAGCATGCGCATCAGATAGATGATGATCATGGAACCGCTCAGGATCCAGAAAAGCACATAATCGGCATTCGGCAGAATCCGGTCGATGGCGATTTTGAGCATCCACGGCATCGTGAGCCCGATCATGTTGAAGATGATCATTGTTCCCGTGGCGGCAAACAGAAGACTGCGGTACTGCCAGAAAATCGGCCAGACCTTGTCCATAGATTGTTTTTCATACCTGGCGACCAGTTCCTCCCGGCTGAGATCGGGACCCTTTTTCATTTTCTTGTACCTCCGTACAGGTTTCGTTCTGATGGTTCTTGCCGCTGCTGACGGTCATGGGACCGCTCATAAACGGTCCGCATAAAAAGCGAAACTGCCAGAAGTCCGCGTGCCAGTTCAAAAAAATCCGAAAACGGAAACAGAATGCCAACATACATGGATGGCTTCCTGCCTGCAGGGGAAATCTGCTGGTTTTGGATTTTTTGAAGGAGCATAGCGACTTATGGCAGTTTCGCCGGAACGCCGTTGAGACTGTTTTCGTACCAGGAAGGAAAACGTCCCGTTAGTGGCAATATATTCCTCTATCCGTTTGTTGCAAGAGTAATTCGAGAAAAAAAAACGTTTTTTTTCTCAAATCCCGCCTTCAGGATAATATCAAGCAATCCGGACAAAAAACAGCAAATCTGAAAACAGAAATGCAAAAAACAGAAACAGAAAGTCACAGGGAAGAATCAGAAGGGGGAAAAAGGAAAATGGCTGCCCAATAAGGATTCGAACCTCAACAAACTGAACCAGAATCAGTTGTGCTACCGTTACACCATTGGGCATCGGTTCTGCAATGTGCATTAATGTATCATTTCTTTTGAAAATGTCAAATCGAATTCCGGAAAAAAGATCTTTTTCTTTCAAATGAGAGGACCGAATCGGTTATTTTCCGGATTTTGTGTAGAGCGGTTCAGCTTTCTTGTAAACCAGATATCGGTGGAGTGTGAATGTCCGCCAGTTGTCGAGATCCTTGCTGAGCTGCAGATATTTCTCCTGAATCTGATCATCACCAAATCTTGTCGGAGGGATTTCGATGCCTTTTTCTTCTGCTTTCAGAAGGGCTGGCAGAGCGGGATAGCCGAGTGAACAGAGGTATTTCGTATCCAGCGGAACCGGCTGTATGCCTTCTTTTGTCTCTTTGACAACTTCCCGGCAGTGCGCCAGATTGTATTCCGCAATGTATCCTCTGACATCGAACAACATGACGAACAGCAGAAGCACCAGCAGCGCTCCGCCGTTTGCCCAGACCAGCCAGGCAAGATTCCTGTTGGTCCAGATTTTACACAGAATCAAACAGAGGCCGCAGGCGACCAACAGCATCCAGAGAGCTGCCGCAACTCGGAGTTCCGTCAGACTGTAGACGGAAATGTATTTCCACAGCCGGAGCAGGGAGGATGCCACCAGAAAGACATTCTGTACCAGCCAGACATAGACGAGGATTCGAGCCCATTTCCATGCCTGTCCCGTGCATTGCCGGCAGAACGCCACCAGTGTCAGAAGCCCGGCGAGAAGAGCGGTTGCGATCAGCGGATAGGCTCCTCTGTGGGCGTATTCAGCATAAGTGATTCCTCCGGGGAGGGCGGCTCCCGCCCAGAGATATTCGATATCGAAGACATTTTGAATCAGAAACAGAAGGTTGAACAGAATCAATCCGCGCGTCATAATTCTGGCCAGCAGAAAATCGGTTGATTTCCGGAGTTCAAGCTGGTAGTCGCAGAGCTTCAGATGATTGTCCCAGATTTCGGTGAAGCGGTTCCAGAGAGTCAATCCGCTCAGGGAGGTCGTGAAGAGAAAGACACAGAACCAGAAAAACAGACGGGACAGATTCGGCATCTGGATCTTG
Source organism: uncultured bacterium (assembly GCA_949292215.1). Classification (GTDB taxonomy): domain Bacteria; phylum Verrucomicrobiota; class Lentisphaeria; order Victivallales; family UBA1829; genus UBA1829. Next base: position 50,257 of record CASEYW010000034.1, on the reverse strand, counting down.
CGGAACAATTCCAGAACGTTGGAAATTCCCTTTTCGAAGAATGGATTGGCGCTTGCAAACAGCAGCAGAAACAGGAGCGTGAACAGGACCGGAAGAAGCCAGAGAAAAATTCCCCGCATGAACCTGACCAGAATCGGTTTGGTGCTGCCGAGATTTTCCAGCGCAACCCGGATCTGATAGTACCAGTCGAAAAACAGGGAGAATGCCAGCAGTACAAGGTTCCGGAACCATTTCCCGACTCTTGTTTCCCATACCTTCTTGACAGATATCATCCGGAAGGTGTACAGCGCAAACAGCGGGATCGCAATGCTGTAGAAATTGACCGAATAGAGCAGTCCCAGCGCACAGAGAAAAAAGACGAATCCCCACAGAAGACGGAAATTCACCGGAATGAAATCCAGCCGGTGAGGAAGCGAGAATATCAGAAGCAGAAGATAAAAAATCAGAAACGGAACGCTCCCAATGGTGGTTGCGGCAGGCCGATAGAAAAGAAAATCGGCTGCGATGATCAGCAGAAGGACCATCGGAATTCGAAACAGGTCGGATATCAGCAGATTGAACCGGTATGTGAATTTCATAACGTATCTCCTCTCTTTCCTCCACCGACTAAGAATAGTCCGGATTTTGGTAAAAATCAACAGAAACGCATGAAATTTATTGATTTTTTTATTTGACGCCTTTCCGATTCCGTGTTATTTTGCTTGAAATAACGGAGACCCCATCGAAAATGCAGTGGCTCGAACACATTGAAGTGATCGTTTACGGGAGCTGGATTCTTGTGCTTCTGATGGCGGCGGTCATCTGTGCTCTGGATGTCCTGCGAAACCAGGGAGACGAACCGCAGAGGACCTCCTTCTGGCTGACGGTGATCATTGCATTTCCCGCATTCGGCGTGATCCTCTATCTGCTGGCCGGGCGCAGCAGAAAAGCCTCCATGGGACGCAGGGTTGCCGATTCCGCCTGCGATTTCATGACGAAAATCAAAGCGCATCCCAAGCTGGTAGAATATGATTCCTCGCTGGAACGTTTTATCGTCCGCGGGGGATCTGTTTCTGCGTCGACTCTGGATCGTACCATGCCGGAGACCTGTTCCGTTCACGGCAACTCCGTCAGGCTTCTGCGCGACGGGACCGCCGCATATCCCGCCATGTTGACGGCGATCAATTCCGCTCGACATTCCATTCTGCTCCAGAGTTTCATTATTGCTGATGACGAGATCGGACACTATATTTTGAAAACTCTGGAAGACCGGGCGCGTGAAGGTGTTGATGTGAAAATTCTTTATGACAGCTTCGGCAGCTTCTTTTCTTCCTTTTACCGGATGTTCAACAAGTACGGACGGGGCATTGACAACTTCAAAATCCGTCCTTTTTCTCTGGCAAACAGTCTGACACGCTGGCGTTTCCAGATGCGCAACCACCGGAAACTGCTGGTCGTGGATGGGCGCGTCGCGTTTCTTGGCGGCGTGAATATCAGTGAGGAGAATGTGCCTGTCCGCCGGAAGGGGGAGAGTGCGATTCATGATCTGCACTGCCGGATTGAAGGACCTGTGGTCGGAGAGTTGGAAATGTCGTTTCTCCGCGACTGGTTTTATGCGGCGGAGGAGTCCGAGGAAAACATCCTGAATGCGGCGCTTCTTCCACCGTCCGTTCCCCGTGGCGACTGTGCGATCCGGGTTGTCTGTTCCGGCTGGGGGCAATGTTATGAAGGCAGTGAGAAGGTCTTTTATACCGCTGTATCCACGGCGGAGAAAAGCATCTGGATCATCAGTCCTTATTTTGTTCCGGACACTCCGTTTATCATGGCATTGAGAATGGCGGCAGCGCGGGGGGTCGACGTTCGTGTGATTGTGCCGTTGAACAACAATCATTTCTATGTAAAGCTGGCGTCCCGCAGTTTTTACGAATCCCTTCTGGAGGATGGTGTCCGCATTTTTGAACGGAGAGGGGTTTTTGTTCATGCAAAGGCGATGCTGGTGGATTCCGAATGGGCTCTGGTCGGGTCCAGCAACTGTGATGTTCGGAGTTTTCGTTTGAATTTTGAACTGGATACCGTGATTCGGGGAGAGAGTTTCATCCGGCAGCTGAAGACGGAACTGGAGCATGAGCTTGCAGCTTCCGACGAGGTGACGCTCGAGCACATCTATGCGAAAAAATGGACGGTTCGCGCCGCTGAAAATCTTTGCGCTCTTCTGACCCCGCTTCTTTGATGATGAGCTGTCACTTGTTCCGTCGTTTGTAGATGGTCCCGACACATCCGCCGTTTTTCGTCGGTGTGAATCCAATGATGAGCAGCGACGACGGATTCTGTTTCATGAATACTTCACCCGTGCCGGTGAACGAGTCTTTGTGTTCATTTGTGATACTGTTCCAGCCGGAGTTCTTCAGAGCGGATGCGGTGCTGGGAAGCGTCTGGGCAATTCCGAAATCCGAGGAGAACGCTCCGTAAACCGCATTGCGTTTGGGAAATTCCATAACTGTGATCGGTTTGCTTCCCGGAGGCAGCGGAAAATCCGCAGGCCAGTGTGACGGTTTCAGCTTTTCCGCCGGAAGATCCATTGTGAATTCAATCGTCGGATACACTCCTTCGATTGACAGCAGGTAGAGACGGCGCCGGATGCCGTTTTTCCGTTTGATTTCCACCAGAAGAGAATTCGAATTCGCCGCAAATCTGGCATTCGGATAGAGTCTGCGCAGGTTCCTGTAGCAGACATCCAGCGGATTCTGGACCAGAGAGATTCCCAATTCCAGCGAATGACCGTTTACAATGACGGATTCGGTCCAGAGCTTGGCCGGCTTCAGCGCGTCATCGAGTCCGCCGCCCTCTCCGCCGGAGGAAAACGGCCAGAGCGAAAAAACTTCCGCTGAAAGCGGAAACGCCAATCCGGCCGCTGCCAGTATCAGAATTGCGAACAGTTTCATTCCCGGTTACTCCCTGCGAGATGTTGTACATAAGGGAACAATAGCATTCTTTTTCCTGTTTTGCAACTGGTTCCGTGGAAATTCAGCGATTCGCCGTCAGTTTACGGGCGGTAGTAACGTTCCCTGCCGGCTTCCTGCCGGTTCCGGATCGTTTGAATCCAGTGGGAAATCAGCGGGGAGAGAATGAAATCTTCCAGGTCGTTGCTGAATTCCAGTTTTGTATTGCAGTAGGGACAGGTGGAAAACGATTCGATATCCGCGGGCAGGAGCATTTCTCCGCAGTTCGGGCACACCAGAAATTTTTCTTCCGGATTGCCTGCGGGATCGGGATGGATGTATTTGTATTTTGATATGTCCTGCTGTTTCATCATGAGGAAAAGATACAACGGATTTGGATAAAATCAAGTGCTTTCGCCGGAATCACTGCAAGATGTTTCCGGCACGGTTTCAGCGGGAGTCCCACATGGAAATGCCGCCTCCGGACGGACAATTCCGCAAACACTGGCGGGTTGCTGCCCGGAGGGATCGCTTCGGATCAGGCAAGAACGATCCGCTTGAGATTTTTCTTGCCTGCTTTCAGGATTACGGCTCCGTCTTTGAAATCGGCGGCAGTGACCATGTCATCGGGGCTTTCGACGCGTTTGTCGCCCAGATAGGCGCCTCCGCCCTGAATCAGGCGACGTGCTTCGCCGTTGGATTTGCAGAGTCCGGAATCGGCGAGCAGTTTGACGATCCAGATTCCTTCCGCAGGAAGCGTGAGACGATATGTCGGGAGATCGTCTAGTCCAGCGGAGGAGTCGGGGTTGATCTCCCGGACCCGGCTGGAGGTCGGAATGGAGCCGTTCCTGTCGGCGAATCCGAATTTGTTGCATGCTGCGAGATAGGCTTTGGCGGCTTCCTCAAATCCGTGAGCGAGCGAGGTGGCTTCGAATGCAAGAACCTCTTTCGCGCGGTTGATGGATGCGCTGCACAGATTCCGGATTTCATCCAGCGGAAGTGCGGTGAAGTAACCCATGAGTTTCTGAACATCGGCATCGTCGACATTGCGCCAGAACTGATAGTAGTCGAAGACGCTTGTTTTTGTTTTGTCAAGCCAGACAGCTCCGCCGACTGATTTCCCGAACTTCTTGCCCTGGCTGTTCAGGAGAAGCGGCATCGTAAAGCCGTGCACCTCTTTCTGGGAGAGGCGCCGGACGAGATCAATGCCCGCGGCAATGTTGCCCCACTGGTCCTGTCCGCCGAGTTCAAGCGTACAGCCATAGTCGCGGTTCAGAATGTAGTAGTCGTAGGACTGAAGAAGCATGTAGCTGAATTCCATGAACGTGATTCCGGTTTCCATCCGGAGTTTGACGGATTCCGCGGTCAGCATTTTGTTGACGCTGAATTTGGAACCGATATCCCGCAGGAAATCAAGGTATTTCATTTCGCCGAGCCAGTCGAGATTGTTTGCCATGACAACGTTGTCGTAGGGCAGGAATCGTTTGAGCTGTTCGCCGATTGCGGCGCAGTTCTGCGCAACCTTTTCTTTGGTCAGGATCGGCCGCGCCTCCTGTTTGCCGGAGGGATCGCCCACGAGCCCGGTTGCGCCTCCAACGAGAGCTATGGGGCGATGTCCCGCTTTCTGGAGCCACCGCATGGCCATCACGGGAAGAAGATGTCCCACGTGGAGGCTGTCGCCGGTCGGATCAAAGCCTACATAATAGGTGATCGGACCCTCTGACAGAGCTTTTGCAAGTGCTTTCTCGTCGGTCGACTGGTAGACGAAACCGCGAGCCTTCAGATCTTCCAATAGATTTGTTGACATCGTTTCACCTTATTATGTTAAAAGTTTGGAGAATTTATAATATAAAGTAGTTTCCCGGAAGAAACAAGCTGTTTTTATTTTTTTTATAAATAATCATATTAATCGCTTTTTTATTCTTGACATTTCCGGCATTTTCTTTTATAGTACGGAAAACCGGAAATTGTGGAGAGAAAAAATGAGTGATTATCGGGTGACGGAAAAGAATGGACGGGGCGTTCAGGATGCAATCAATGCTGCATTTGCCGCAGGCGGCGGACGGGTTGTCCTGGAACCGGGAGTGTATCCCTGCGGAACAATCTACCTGAAAAGCCGTGTAGAGCTCCATCTGGAAGCTGGTGCGAAACTCCAGGGAAGTTCCCGCCCGGAGGATTACGATGATGTCTGCGATCCTGCGTTTGATTCAGTTGCTCCGGAGAACAGTCGGAAAGTTCTGCTGGCGGCGTTGCGTTGCAGTGAGATCGCAGTTACTGGTGCCGGCGAAATCAATGGCGCCGGACCGGAATTTTACGACCGGAATGTTCCGGATGGGAGTTTTTTTGCCAAGCCTCCGCATCCGCGTCCGCGAATGGTGCAGTTTTACGGTTGCCGGAAGGTACGGATTGATGGTATCTCATTTGTGGATTCTCCCGGCTGGACATTCTGGCTCATGGGATGTGAGGATGTGCGGATTCATGGAATTCGGGTGGAAGGATGCCAGCAGATGATCAATAACGATGGAATCGACATCGATGACTGCCGCCGTGTGACAGTTTCGGATTCTTTTTTCCGGACAGGGGATGACTGTCTGGTTTTACGAGCCATCCGGAAGACTCCGGACCACCATGCCGTCTGCAGCGAGGTTGTCGTGACGAACTGCGTGCTGGACAGCTGGTGTCAGGCAATCCGCGTCGGCTGTCCGAGCGACGATACCATTTGCGACTGCGTGTTTTCGAACCTGGTGATAAAAGGTTCCGGCAACGGTATTCACATCAATAATCCGAAGCGTTATCTGCGCCCGGGGTGCGGAGGATATCTGTACCTGGACCGGATTCTGTTTTCCGGTATCACAATGGAGTGCGGCAGGGTTCCTGTATGGGTCAACGTTGAGGAAGGGGTGAAACTGAGGCATCTTGGCGGGGTTACTTTTTCAAATCTGCGGATTGATGCGGCGGAGCCGTGTCGTCTGGAGGGGTGTCCCGAGACGTGGATTGAAGATATCCGTTTTCATGAAGTGGTTGGTGTGAGCCGTTCTCCGGAGACATTTGTCGCGCGCTACTGCCGGGGACTTGTTCAGGAACAGACCCGGTGGACCAGCAGTCCGCGGGAATGAGTCACATTCCTGCGTAGATCAGTTTGTTGACTGCGTGTGCAGGCAGGTAGAGATAGTTTTTTGAGGAGATCTTTCCCGAGGGCCCGTGATAGTTGTCGTAATCGAACATGACGGGCAGTTTCAGGGAAAGCATCTGAAGGGTTTTTTCATCGACAGGTTCGTTGTTGACGAGAGTGTTCCAGTCGTAGCTGGAGCCGTGTTCTGCAAAACGGGTTCTGTCGGCGGGACAGTGAAAGACCTGTTTTGAATGGTTGAGATAGAGGAGGAGAACGCTTTGGGGATCGGGTCCCGCCGTCATATCGATGGAACCGGAGCAGGCTGGCAGTCGGAAACGGGAGCCTTCCATGGCGTACATCTGGACCGCGTGCCCGATCTGTCGGAGGTTTCCTGCGCAGGAGGTCCTTTGTGCTTCTGCACGGGCGTGATTCAGAACCGGCAGGAGAATGCCTGTCAGAATTGCAATGATCGCAATGACGGTCAAAAGTTCACCGAGAGTGAAATTCGTTTTTTTCATTCTTTATTTCCCTTTTAGCATTTCATGCCACGCTTTGATTGCCGGACCGAGAGCTTCCCGGTCGGCGGGAGAGAGTCCGGTTGTGATGGTTGCGTTCAGTTGATGAAACAGTTCTCTGCCGCCGCCGGAGGTCATGATTTCCCGGATTCTGCGCTGTTTGTCCTGCGATAGTTTGCGGAACGTGTCGTGAAAGAGTTCGGCGTCTTCGCAGATGAGTTTGATCTGTTTTGTTTTTTCTTTTTGCGGGAGTCCGGAGAGTTCCTTGAGACTGCGGTCGACTGCGGTCAGAACGGCATTGACCTGCATGGTCTGGCGTTTTTCCCGGGGCATTTTATTCAGCGTCGGACGCAGTTGCTGGACGACGAGGACCCGTTCGGCCAGGCCGTGCCCGGGAGAAAATACTGCGATCATTTCCTCTGATACTGCGCGATCCTGTTCCGGAGTTCCCGTGTATTCTTTTGCTCTCTGTGCCGCGGAACAGCATTTCATCGTGACGGTGATCCCACCGGCAGCGATCAGAAGCAGGCATAGAAGAAGTAATTGATTCCGCAGAATTTTTTTCATGGTTCCGCTTTCTCCTTCCATGTGGGCTGATTGCGGGAAACAGATGTATCATAATACTGGATTGCGGAAAAGTCAAGAAAGAGGGGGAAAACGGGTTTCATTCCCTGACTTCGAGGATCAGCATGGTGACATCATCGGATTGTTCGGTGCCTCCGGCGAATTCGCGCACGCTGTCCATGACGCGCTTGAGGTCTCCGCGCAGATGGGTCCGCTTGTAGGCGGTCCGGTTCATGACGGAGAGAAGACGTTTTTCTCCGAAGATTTCGCCTTTTTCGTTAGTTGCCTCAGTGACGCCGTCGGTATAACAGAAGAGTCTGTCGCCTTTCCTGAGCCGGAGTTTTCTTGCGTGATATTCTCTGTTTTCGATGATGCCGAGAGCGAATCCCTTGTCGAGCCGGAGCCAGTCGTAGGAGGTTCCCTCCCGCTTGAGAAGGGGCGGGTTGTGTCCGCCGTTGACGTAATGCAGGACATTGGTGCTGAGGTCATAGATGCCGAAGAACATGGTTACGAACATGCAGACGTCGTTATTTTCGCAGAGCGCTTTGTTGGTGCGCTCGATGATTTTAGCTGCGCCGTAGCCGCTGAGGGCATTGTTTTTCAGAGTTGTTTTTGCGCTCATCATGAACATGGCGGCAGGGATGCCTTTTCCGGAAACATCGGCGATGACGAAGGCAATGCGGTTCTGGTCAATCATGAAAAAGTCATAGAAGTCGCCGGCGACCTCTTTTGCGGAGTGCATTTCCGCGTAGAGATCAAACTGGTTGATTTTGTCGGGGAAGGGGGGGAACCGGTTCGGTAGAAGGTCTTTCTGAATCTGGGCGGCGACTTCCAGTTCGCTTGTAATGCGTTCGCGGGAGGAGGTCTCTCTGGCGAGGCGTTCAATGTAATCTTTGAGGTTGTCGGACATCCGGTTGAAGGTGCGAGCGAGCGAACCGATTTCATCTTTTGACGATTCGGAGATGCGGTGATCCAGATTTCCCTGACCGAGCCGTGTGATCTCTTTCATCAGATTGCGGATCGGCGCTGTGATGTAGCGGGAGACGATCACAAGCGCGCAGTACAGCATCAGCAGCGAAAAGGTGACAAACAGGGAAACAAAGATTTTGTTGTGGAGATTGATCAGTGCAAACAGTTCTGCCGCGGGAACCTGTACCGAGAGCATCATTCCGTTGCGGAGAACGCGTGCAAAGGCGTAATACTCCGCGCCGTGCAGTTTGAACGGAATGACTGAAACCTGAAGTTTGGAGGCTTGTTTCAGATTCTGATACCAGGGGGTGTAACGAAGGGAACGTCCCGTCATTTTTTCGCTTCGTCCCGGACTGTAGGTGTTTGCCAGAATATAGTCATGTTCGGGATCGCACATGAAAATAAAGCTGTTTTCGGTCGGTTTGATTTTGCTGATTGCGCTGATGACATTCTGGATTCGCCAGTCGATGGTGGCCAGTCCGACCCGTTCGCCTTTCGGGTTGTAGATTCCTGTTCCGGCGGTGATGATGATGGATTTGGTTCCTTCTGTGTCGAGATAGGGCGGAGACCATTTGACGTCGCCGCGTTTTTTCACGCCGCGTGCAATGAGTTTGTACCAGGTCTGGTTCAGGTAGTTGTATTGTTCGGTGTCGTAATGGGTATCCAGCGCGAGAGTGTTCCTGTCGTTATAGCAGGCATAGAAACTGGCAAATCTGCGTGCGGGATCAAGTTGGAACGGCTCGAACCAGATGCCGCCGCCCGCCGCTGTCGGAAAAGTGCGGATGTTGTTCAGGACGATTGTGTTGCCGATCTTCCGTCCGCGGTCGGTATAGAGATAGAAGACGGATGCCGCATTTGCCAGAGAGAGGGCATCCTGTTCCATTTCCGTGATATAGGTGTTGATGCGTTCGCTTTTGTACTGGACGGTTGCCTCCAGTTCGTTGATCCGCAGTTTCCGGTAGTTGGTCGTTGTGTTGACGGCGTAGAAACTGAAGGCAAAACTCATGATGAGCAGAAACGAGATGACAACAAGAAAGATTTTGGCTCGGATGGAACGCATCGCTACACCGTCAGTGTTGTGATATTGCAGTGGTTGCGATATTCGTATTTCATGGTTTCGGATTTTTCCTGAACGAGCAGCAGACCCAGTCCGCCGATTTCGCGTTTTTCAATGGAGAGGGTTGTGTCGATTTTTTCTGTGCGGGAGGGATCGAACGGGAGGGCATTGTCGCGGATCTGGAGGGTGATTTTATTGGTTTCGGTATCGGCGGAAAGACGGATATGAATGTCGATTTTACCGTCTCCACCGTACTTCTGGGTGTTCGTGACCAGTTCTTCGACAATGAGTTCGATTGTGAACAGCTTGACCTGGGAGAGATTGTGATCGGCAAAAAACGATTCCAGTCTCCGGTTGAACGGAATGAAATCGAACTCTTTTGCCGGTACTTGAAATGTAAATTCTGCTGTCATGAGGCTGTTCCCTTCCTGCTGTGACCGGAGTTTATTATAACTCCGCTCCGGGAATAATCAAGTCCGGAGTTGATTTTCCCATGCTTTCTTTCGGACAAATTCCGTTTCCGCTCTGAAAAACTGCGGCTTCCCGACTTGACGGAACTCGTTTCCGTGATACATTAGTTTTGTGTTTCAAGAAAGAGAGAAATTGGTTGGGGTGAATCAATATGAAAGAGAGAACGGCTCTGGTCATCGGTGCGGGACGGGGGATCGGAAAGGCGATCGCCGGACGCCTGGCGAGAGATGGTTTCGAGATCATCGGAACTGCGAGTCGCGAAGCAGCGTCGCTGGCGGAGGTGAAGGCGTTGACCGAGGCGGCCGGAAGGCGTTTTACAGGACTTGTCTTCGATGTCGCCGACCGCGCAGCCGCTGCGGGTGCGCTGAACGGCTGTTTCGGGGAGAATGCGCCCGATGTGATCGTCTACAACGCGGGAATCGCGCGGGACAACCTGTTTGTATTCATGTCGCCGGAGGAGTGGGATTCCGTGATCCGGACAAATCTTGATGGATTTTACAACACGGTTCAGCCGCTCCTGATGGGCATGATGGCGCGGAAAAGCGGACGGATTGTGGCGATCAGCAGTGCATCGGGGCAGACAGGACAGGGAGGACAGGTCAACTATTCCGCCTCGAAAGCTGCTCTGATCGGTGCCGTGAAGGCGCTGGCGCGGGAAGTCGGACGGAAGAACATCCTGGTCAATGCTGTTGCTCCCGGCTTCATTGAAACTGCAATGACCGCGGATCTGCCGAAGGAGAAAATTCTGCCCCTGATTCCTCTGAACCGTGCCGGACAACCGGAGGAGGTTGCCGGGGTTGTTTCATTTTTGTGCGGTCCCGATGCCTCCTATCTGCAGGGACAGGTGCTTGCGGTCAACGGCGGACTTGTCATTTAACCGGCGCGGAGAGTTCTGTTGGAGAAGGTGTTTGATTATCTGGTGGTTGGCAGCGGTGTGACTGGAATGACGGTCAGTCTGCTGCTTGCCGACTGCGGTTTCCGGGTGCTGCTTCTGGAAAAGAGCTCTGTGATCGGCGGAAGCATGCAGCGCTTTTACCGGTGCGGAATTCCGTTCGATACGGGATTCCACTTCACTGCTGCGTTGACCGGGTGCATGGGAGACATGGTCCGGATGCTGAAGTTTTCTCCGCCGCTTGAGACGATCCCGATCCGGACGAATCTCTATCTGGCAGACCGGAAAAAATGGTTTTCTCTTCCGCGGGGCCGGTCGCGGGTCTGCGAGTACTTCTGTTCGCTGTATCCGGCAGACGCGGAAAAGATCCGGACATATTTCGAGACAGAAAAACGAATTTTTGAAAAAACACCCCTGTTCAATTTACGGGAGGACGGATTTGCCTTGTCCGGAGCGCTGGAGGAGGATTTCATTTCTTTGAAAGCGTATCTGGATTCTCTGGGGATTGCCGGAGAGGTGCGAAGTCTGCTGGCGAGTTTCACAAGTTGTCACGGGACTCCATGCGGGGAGGTTTCGCTGGCAAACCATTGCCGCGTCAGTTTCGGACTTCTGGACGACCTCGTCCGGGTGAAGGGAAGCGGCGGAGCTTTTGTTGATGCGTTCCGTCGCCGGGCGGAGGAGCTCGGAATAGAGATCCGAACCCGCTGCACGATCCGCGAATGTGTCGATCCGGAGCACCTCCGCTGCCACAAAGTTCTTCTGACGGATGGCTCTCTTGTTTCATTTCAAGACTGTGTCATGACGATTCATCCCCATGCGGTTGCGGAGCTCCTGCCGGAGCGTTTTCGTTCCGGGCTGTTCCTGGAACGGATTCGTGAGTTCGAGGAGGGATGCGGATTTTTTACGCTGTTCGGTGTTCTGGAAAAACCGTGCGGATCGTTCCGTCAGGAGCTGACATCCAGTTTTTCCACTTCGGAGATCGACAAGGTTATGACCCCGGACCATCCGGATGCGACGGCAACCGGTATCATGCTGACGGAAGAATCTGGGATTGACGGTTGTCTGCATCAGACCGTGACCGCCTTCGAAAATGTTTTTGCTCCGGAAACCGCGGAGTGGAGCGGCAGTGCAACAGGAAAGCGGGGGGGGGAATATCAGAAGTATAAACTGCGGAAGGTTCGCGCAATTGAACGGAAAATTTACGAGCTCTACCCCGAGTTTGAAGGGGCGCTGCGCGTTCTGGATTCGGCGTCGATGCTGACGTACCGGGATTACCTTTCCCCTTACGGCTCCGCATACGGAATTCGTCAGAAGATGGGACAACATAATCTCTTCGGCAAACTTCCGATCCGCAATTTTTATGTTGCGGGACAGAGTGCACTTCTTCCTGGTGCGATGGGTGCGATGCTTTCCGCATTTGTGATCTGGCGGAAGATGATTGGCGAGGACCTCTATCAGCGGAAAATCAGTGAAGTTTCGGAAAGGCGGGAAGAATGAGCGGAATCGGAAGAAGGGTCGTGATTACCGGAATGGGGGTTGTCTCCTCGCTCGGGAATACACCGGAGGAACTGTATGCGAATCTTGCCGCCGGAAGGAGCGGAGTGCGTGAAATGCCGGAATGGGGCGGGACTCCTCTCAAACTTGCTGCTCCGGTGATCCTGCCGGAAGGAATGGAAAAAACAATTCCCCGGATCTTCCGCCGTGCAATGGGACGAGTGGGGATGTATTCCGCGCTTGCCGCCCGTTCCGCCGTAGAGGATGCCGGGCTTGCCGCGGACTTCCTGGAGAGTGGAAAGTGCGGATGTGTCATCGGTTCCACAATGGGCGGTTCGGGGAGCATCGCGGAGACGTTCCGGCTGCTTCTTTCCGGCAGAGGAGAGGAAATCCCTGCGACGCAGTTCTTTAAATGTGTCTCCCATACGGCGGCGTTCAATGCAGCGAATCTGCTTCGGATTTGCGGAGTGGTGGAATCTCCATCGGCGGCATGTGCCTCGGGGCTTCAGGCGATGGGGCTAGCGCGCGATCTGATCGCCCGTGGGACGCAGGAGGCGGTTGTCTGCGGGGGCGCGGAGGAACTTTCTCCGGAGGTAAACGCTTCATTCGATCTGATTTATGCGTCCGTGAACAGCACAGCCGGAGAGGGGGCGGCCGGGCGGAGGGTGGCTTGTCCATTTGATGCGGCGCGGTGCGGGCTTGTCTGCGGTGACGGTGCGGGCATTCTGGTTCTGGAGTCGCTTGATCATGCTCTGGCGCGCGGTGCGAAGATCTATGGAGAAGTGATTGGATTTGCCACCTGTGGTTGCGGATCGACTTTGAGTCAGTCGGATGCGTCGGCGATTCTGCGCTGTCTGGAACTGGTCTGCCGGGATGCGGGAATCGCGCCGGCACAGGTCGATTATATCAGTGCCCATGCGACTGCCACGATACAGGGAGATCGCGAAGAAGCCGCCGCATTGCGGAGCTTTTTCGGAGAGGGGGTTCCTGTAAGCAGTCTCAAGGGGCACCTCGGACACACGCTCGGAGCGTCCGGGACGATTGAGCTGATCGCATCTCTGCTGATGATGGAACGTTCGGAACTCCTGCCGACTTTGAACCTGCAGCAGATCGCGGAAGAGTGTTCCGGAGTGAATCTGCTTCGGGAGATGCAGCGGCGGGAAATCGGCATTTTCCTGAAAAACTGTTTTGCTTTTGGCGGGATCAATGCTACATTACTTTGTTCGAAGTTTAAGAATAAGAACGGCTAACGCCTCAAAGGGCAATGTACGGAAGACCGATGATGACAAGAGAAGAAATTGTGGACGCGGTGAATTCAACCTTCACCGAGATGCTGGAAGTCCCGGCAGAGGAGCTTGCTCCGGAAAAGGAAATTTTCAAGGACCTCGGACTTGACAGTCTGGATATGGTGGACCTGATGATCGGACTTCAGCGTAAATTCGGAATTTCTCTGCGTCAGAACGAAGAGATCCGGAAAATTGTGACGCTGGGGGATGTTTATGAATTCTTCGTGCGTCTGGAAGCCGGACGGCAGGAGCAGCCAGCCTCCTCCGGACAGGAGTGATGCGGCAATCGTGCTTACATTTGCGGTATATACCCAGGCTTTGATTCTGACGGTTCTGTACTGTGTTGTCGCATGTCCGTTTCTTTTGTTGTTTTTGATTTTCAACTGTTTCAGTGTCAGTCGGATGCGCGGTGTGGTGCGGTTTTTCATTTTGTGGTATGGAAAAGCGGTGATTTTCTGCGGCTGGTTTCCGTATGTGCGGGTCCGGTTTGAGAATGTTTCCGGGAAGCCGGCGCGGGGAGGAATTTACATCTGCAATCACAGGTCGTCTTCGGACCCGTTCCTTGCGGCGGCGTTTACGTTGAGTCGTCCGCCTGCGCAGGTGGTGAACCGATGGCCGATGCGTCTGCCGTTTTTCGGCTTCTTTGCGCGGCTTGGAGGATATCTTGATATAACGGCGCACTCTTACGAAGAGGCGCTGGAATGGACACGGGAAATGGTGAAGTCGGATGTTCCTGTTGTGGTGTTTCCGGAAGGTACCCGGTCGGGATGTCGGGAGATGAACCAGTTTCACGGGACTTTTTTCCGGATTGCCAAAGAACTGGGATGCCGTCTGGTGCCTGTGGCGATCACGGGCAATGAGCATTGTCCGGACCGGAGTTTCCGGATGTCCCGGGGAGTGGTGCGGGTCTGTCTGCTGCCGGAGATTGATCCGCGGATTGTCAGGGAGACTCCGCCGTTTCAGTTGAAGAATCTGGTGCGCCGGATTCTGATGGATCAAACACAGAAAATGGATGCCGCAGGATGAATCACTTTGAATTTATTCCGGAAAATGATTTTCTCCCGCCGGAGGAGCTGGCTGCTGTGCAGGAGCGATATCTCCGGGAGCATCTGGAATTCTGCCGGACTCATTCACCGTATTACCGGAAGCTGTTCGGCAACCGGGATTTTTCTTCGTTTCCGCTGAACCGTCTTTCCGAACTTCCTCTGACAGACAAGAGTGATCTGGCGAAACAGAGTGATGAGTTTCTTGCCTGTCCATGGGAGGAAATCGAAGATGTCGTGTTTTCTTCCGGGACAACGGGTACGCCCTGTCGGGTGGCCTATTCCGGAAGCGATATGAAGCGTCTTGCGTACAATGAATTACGATGTTTTCATGCGGCAGGGATGACTCCTTCTGACCGCGTACTGCTGACCTGTACGCTGGATCGCTGTTTCGTTGCCGGACTTGCCTATTATCTCGGGGTCCGCGCGGTTGGAGCCGCGGCGATCCGCAACGGATTGAATACGATTGAGAGCCATATCGAGGTGATGAAGGCGTTGCGTCCGACGATGATTGTCGGAGTTCCCTCGTTTTTGCGCCATCTGGGGCTGGAGATGCGGAGGCGCGGAATTGATACGTCGTCCGTCAAGCGCCTGATCTGCATCGGAGAGCCGATCCGGGATGAGAGGCTGCGTCTCTCAGGGCTCGGGGAACAGCTCGGAGAGATCTGGAAGGCGCCGATTCATTCGACGTATGCGTCATCGGAGATCGTTTCCAGTTTCTGCGAATGCACGGCAACGTGCGGTGGACATCTGATTCCTGATCTGGCGATTGTCGAGATTGTGGATGAAAAGGGCAATGTCCTGCCGGAAGGAGAGGTCGGTGAAGTCACTGTTACTCCGATGCGTGTGACGGGAATGCCTCTGGTCCGCTTCCGGACCGGCGACATCAGTTTTCTGATTCACGGCCGGTGCGCCTGCGGCCGCTGGTCGCCGCGGCTCGGGCCGATTCTCGGACGGCGCGCACACATGCTCAAGTGTCGCGGAACGACTTTGTATCCCCAGGTGCTGTATTCCGTTCTGGATCAGTGTCCGGAGGTTGCCGAATATTACATTGTCGCGTCGGGCGAGAATTTATCCGACCATGTGGAAGCGGTTGTTGCGCTGAAGGAACCCGGATCTTCAACGGAAGCCATCGCGGAGCGGCTCAAGGCAAAATGCCGTCTGCGGGTCCCGATCCGCGAGGTGTCGATCGACGAGGCTAGACGACAGATCTTTTCCGTTTCCCGCAAGCCGGTCCGTTTTGTGGATCTGCGTAAAAAATCCAATCTGAATTTGTGAGGGGACGGGGGTATGGAGGCGTTGTCCCGGTTTGATTTTTCGGAGGAGGAGATCCGTGCGCTTCCTGCCGGACGCCTTCTTTCCATGGAAATTGAGTTCACCCGAAAATGTAACTACCGTTGTCCTTACTGTTATGCGGCGGAGGATTCCGCTGTTTCCGCAGATCAAGGGATTTCCGAAGAGATGACGGAGGAGGAGATCCGTTCCGCGATTCGTCAGGCATCGGAACTCGGTGCGCGAAAGATTGTGATTCTCGGCGGGGAACCGCTGGTGTATCCGCACCTGAATGAGATGATCGATTTTATTTCCGATCTCGGGATGGCTTCCGAGATCTTCACTAATGGTGGATTGATGACGCCGGCACAGGCTGCGTTTTTCTTTTCCCGCGGCTGCCGGGTTGTTGTGAAACTCAACACATTCAAGCCGGAGATTCACGACCGCATGACCGGACGCAAGAACTCTCTTGTCCTGGCCTTGGGAGCTCTGGAGATGCTCCGTGCGGCGGGATACCGCCATTTGAAGAAGATGCTCGGTGCAGCGACTGTTCTCAGTTCGCTGAATATTGACGAGGCTGTCGGAATGTGGAAATTCCTGCGTGACCACAACATCGAACCTTATTTTGAATGTATCACTCCGCAGGGTCGTCTGCTGGAGCACCGAACCCTTCTGCCTGACCCCGAAAAGGTGAAACGGGTTTTCGAGGAGATCGCCGTGCTGGATGAACAGTACGGTCATCACTGGAAGCCTCAGCCGCCGCTGGTGGGACAGAAATGTTTCCGTCACTGTTACTCCTGCGTAGTAGAGAGCCGGGGAACGGTTGTTCCCTGTGTCGGTTTGAACGAGCCGATCGGTTCCATCCGCGAGAAGCCGCTCCGGGAGATCCTGCTTGACAGTATGATTCTCCGCAAACTGAAGAATTATCGGAAATACATCAAGTCGCCCTGCCGTGACTGCGAGGATTTCGAACACTGCTACGGCTGCCGGGGCGCCGCCTGGCAGATGACAGGAGATTATCTTGCCGCTGATCCCACCTGCTGGAAAAATGCTTCAAAAGAGAAGGAGATTGCCGTACTGCCGGTCGATGCGCGGGCATTCATTCCGCACAAACCGCCGGTTGCAATGGTGTCGGAGATTGTTCACATTGCCGATTCCGGCGGGGACATCCGTTCTGTGATTGCGGAGGATTGCGTCTTTGCCGATGAACAGGGCGTTCTGGACAACACCGCACTGATTGAACTAGCTGCACAGTCGGTTGCCGCCCTGAACGGCTTCATGACGCCGGGAAGCGTGCCCGACGGAATGCTGGTGGAAGTGAATCGCTTCTCCTGCCATGCTCCCGTGAAAACCGGGGAGAGTGTGACAACCCGCTTCATTACTGCTACGGAGTTCCTTCCATGGCACATCATTGAATTCGAGATCCTCGGTGAGAACGGGGAACGGAAAGCGGAGGGCGTGCTGAAGTTATGCGTACCGGAAGAAGTGTGATTCCATTGATTGTTCTTTTCGCATTTGCGGCTCTTTCCTGTTTTGCGGAAGAGAGCGCGGGCATTCTGGAAAAGATTCGCAACGGCATGGGAACCGTTTCCACGCTTCAGGCGGATTTCGTGCAGAGAAAACGGATTGCGGCGCTGAAGCACACCTTGACAATCCGGGGGGAGCTGGCGCTGGACCGGAATGGAAGAATGGCATGGCGGGTTCATTCTCCGATGCGTTACGTCTGCCTGATCGACGGAAATTCTCTGACTCAGTGGGACGAGGATTCGAATTCGGTCCTGAAACTGGATGCGTCGAAAAATCCCGCTCTTCAGGTGCTTGCAAAGTCGATGGGCCGTTACTTTGCCGGGCGTTTCGACGAGATGGCGGATGAGTTTTCCATCTCGGTACAGGGACCGCTTTCTCTTCGTCTTGTTCCACGCGGGGAGTCTGTTATTTCGCGGTTTATTCGGGAAATTGAGGTGGAGACCTCTCCTGATTACAGTTTTATCACGCGGGTCGTGATTCGGGAAACGAACGGGGATGATGCTGTAATTGAATACAGCAACGTCCGAAGAAACCAACCTGTACCGGAGTCGACATGGCGAGCAGGGGCAATCTGAGGAATCTTCCGGGACGCTGTGTTCTGCTGGCGGCAAGACACCGGAAACTGGTCCGGGCGATGGTTGTTCTCCTGTTTCTTCTGAGTCTCTGTTTTATTTTCCGGGGACATTTTTCCAATGACATCGCGTCCATGCTTCCCGATGGATCGCGCTCTGCGAAAAGTTATTCCGAGATCAGTCGGAGCGGAATGTTTCATCAGATGGTTCTCTCGTTTTCCAGGAAAGACGGACGTTCGTTTCAGGAATGTTCTCCGGGGCCTCTGCTGGAACAGATTGCCACAGAACTGAAACAGATTCCGCGTGTCAGGCGGGTTGAGTATCACTCTCTTGCCGGAGATCCTGCGGAACAGTTGGTGAAGCTCGTGTGCTGGATGCCGCAGTTGAGTTCTCCGGCAGATCTCAAAACAGATTCGGACAGCATTGAAAAGACTGTACGCGGATTGTTCCGGCGGATGCTTCTGCCGTCCTCTGTCGGGCAGATCCCTTTGATGAGGTCGGATCCCTTCAGCCTGAATGGATTCCTGTTTCGCAAGCTCGGTGAGTTCCAGTCTGTAACGGGAATGCGGATTTCCCCGAAGTATCCATATTTGATTTCCATGGATGGAACACTGGCAATGATGATTCTGGAAACGGAAGTTCCGGTTTCCGATGCCGCGAATGCGCGCACTCTGCTGGAGTTCGTTCATGCGGCTCTGGATAGGACGCTGCCGGAGGAGATTTCCTGCAATGTAATCAGCGCACACCGTCGTGCTGTCTGCAATGAGACTGTTCTGCGCGGCGATGTGAAAACGGTCTGCTGGATGTCTACGATTCTGTTTGCTCTGCTTTTCATCGTTTTTTACCGTTGCGATGTGCGGAGCTTTCTGATCCCCCTGATTCCTCTGCTGGCGTCTGTGATCGTGCTTGGTGTGATGACTCTGCTGTTTGAGAATGTACTGTTTTTTGTCGTCGGGATGGGGGGAGTTGTTATCAGTCTTGCGGTGGACTACGGGATTCACATTTACGCCGTGATGACGGGACATGGACGTTTTTTCCGTCTGATCCGGATTGTTCCGGCGTTGTGCGCGGGCGCATTGACCTCAATTGTTGCATTTGTGCTGTTTTCATTTTCCGGGACGGAGGGGATCCGTCAGCTGGGATTGTTTGCCGGAGCGAGTCTGTTGTTGAGCCTTCTGCTGATGCTGTTTCTTCTGCCGTCGATTCTGGCGGGGGGGCGGAGTCATGACATCCGTTTTCGTGCGCCGGCGTTTCCGGTTCGCTATCCGCGGGCGACGATTTTCATCTGGCTGGCGCTCCTCCTCTGCTGCGTCTGTGTGCTGTCTGGATTGAAGTTCAATTCCGATGTCCGGCAGTTCGATGTTTCTCCAAAGAGTTATGACGAAGAGGAAAACCGGGTTTTTGCGGGATTCTTTTCCGGTCCGCGTCCGGCGATGCTGCTGTTTCAGGGGACGGAGGCGGAGCCGGTCCGACAGGAGGCGGAAAAGACTCTTTCCATTCTCCGCGTTAAGACGGAAGGACATTTCTCTTCACCGACAGATCTGTATCCGAGTCGCGAGATGCGTCAGAGAAATCTTGCGGCGTGGCGCGCATTCCTCCGTTCCGGTGGATGGGAGAATCTGCGGACGAAATTGAATGCAGCCGGCAGCCGTTCCGGATTCCGGGAGGAGTTCTTTGATCCGTTTTATGACGGGATTCGACAGGGAACCGAACATCCGCCGGAGCTGCCGCCGCGTCTTCTGGAAACTCTGCTGAACAGGTTCGAAGTCCGGAATGGAACGTTTTTTACGCTTGCTGTGCTGTTTCCGGATCGTCCGGAACTAGTGGAGACTGTGGAATCGCTGACCCGGAGAACAGTTGTTTCGAGAAACGGACTGGCGGAACAGATGTCCGAAGATGTCTCCCGTGGAATGCTTCTTCCGGGGGTGCTTGCTCTTTTCCTGGTCGTGCTGATCACCCGCTGTTTTTTCCGGAGCACACCGGCCGCGCTGACGGCACTGGTGCCGGTGCTGACCAGTCTCCTTATGACCGGTGCGGTCTTCGCGGTCTGCGGAATTGAAGTCAACCTTTCGGTTCTGATTGCCTCGATCATTCTCTGCGGTCTTGCTGTGGATTATGGAATCTTTATGACGGACTCCCTGCGGAACGGCCGCATCGAGAATGGAATCTTCAATGCGGTGACCCTTTCTGCGGTGACTTCGGCAGCAGGCGGAGCCACTGTGATCTTCACGCGCCATCCCATGCTCCGGGACGCCGGATGGACCCTGATGATCGGCATTTCTGCTGCGTGGCTGGCCGGTGTTCTGGTGGTCCCGGCGCTGAGGAGCCTGAAAAAAAAGTGGTGGAGACAGACAGCGCTTCTTTTTTTCATCTGTCCGCTTGTGCTGTTCGGCACATCCTGCGCGTTTGAACCATTTGAATACGAACCACTTGACGGAAATCCGGAAATCGGGGCGATTGCAGATCCGATGCCTCCGGAGGCGGTGATCGAAGCCTCGGTTGTCGGAGAGTACCGCTTTTCGAAACTGTCGCTGTTGAGCCTGACACGGATCAATTTCCGGACGGGAAGCATTCAAGTTGCCGGACTTTCTCCTGCCGGGATGAAACTCTTCGAACTCAGCGGAAGTGCGGAACATCCCCGGGAATGTCACTGGATTCCCGGGAAATACTGGGAGGGACATGAGGAGCAGGCATCGCGCCGAATTCTTTCCGATGTTGCAGCAATCTACCTGAATCTTCTGCCGGAACGCTTCGACAAGTTCGAGGTCGCGGATGGCGGCAAAAAACTCGTTGTCTTTGAACGGGATATCCGTTATGTGTTCGCCGGGAGTCCGCCGCGCCTGATTGAAAAGAACGTGTCCGAAAACGGCTCGCCTTTTCTGCGGATCCGCTATTACTCCTTTCAGAACGGATTCCCGATGAATATCTCACTGGAGCATTTGAAATACCATTATCGTCTTGCAATTCGGACTCTGTCCGTGGAAAAGGGGAACCCATGAACGTTAGAATGTATATTGAGGAACATTTGACGGATGTTGTCCGTACCGGAACGGAAGCATCGGCATCCATTGTGTTTGGAGAAGATTTCTCCGTATTTCGCGGTCACTTTCCCGGAAATCCGACTCTTCCCGGGGTTTGTGAACTGATCTGTGTCGAAGTCCTGCTGGAGAGAATCTTCGGACGGACAATGGCTGTGACGGAACTTTCTAAAGCAAAGTTCTTTTCCCCGGTCACTCCTGGAGAGTCTCTGCAAATTGAACTTTCCGGTCTTCCGGCGGAGTCGGAAGAGGGAGCCGGTGCGGTGTTTTCCGCTCGTATTGTTTCCGGCGGCCGGAAAATCGCGGTGTTTGCAAAAATCCGGGTCGGTTGAAGTGGCAGTTATGCTTCAGGATTCCGTCGCAGGAAAAGAAATTTCGCTCCGCCGAATTCTCGGATGGTTTCCAGTTTCCAATGCGGGGGCGGAGGAATGAGTCCTCCCTTGTTTGAGGGTGCTTCCCAGATCAGAATTGCTTTGGATGCCCATTCGCTGAACTCTTTGTCCGCCAGCATTCCTGCGAGAAGTTCCATGGATTCCGCATAAGGCGGATCGGCGAAAATCAGATCCGGTTTCGGATGTGAGGCAAGGCGCTTGCAGCAGAGAGGGAGTGTTCCGAAGAGAATTTCGAATGCGGCGGTTTCGGCAATTGATTCCGCTTTCGCGCAGTTTGCCTTGACGGTGTTGCAGGAGCTTTTCTGCGCATCGATGAACAATACCGATCCGGCACCCCGGCTGGCGGCTTCCAGGCCGACAGCACCCGTTCCGGCAAAGAGATCCGCAATCGTGAGTCCATCAAGTTTTCCGAGACTGTCGAACAATGCCTGACGCGCGCGGACCGCGGTTGGTCGCGCCGTCAGTCCCGGCGGAGACCGCAAGGGCATTCCGCGCAGAATTCCCGATACGATTTCCATTTCAGCAGCTCATTCCCATTCGATGGTTCCAGGCGGCTTGGACGTGATGTCGTAGACTACCCGGTTGACTCCGTTGACCTCATTGATGATTCTGGTCGAGATTCGCTCCATGAGATCATAGGGGAGGCGGACCCAGTCGGCGGTCATGCCGTCCTGACTTTCAACCGCGCGAAGAGCGATGACATTATCATAGGTTCGCTCGTCACCCATCACTCCAACCGTCTTGACCGGGATGAAGACCGGGAACGCCTGCCAGGTTTTGTAATAGAGTCCGGCCTTCTTCATCTCTTCAACGATGATGACATCGGCTTCGCGCAGAATATCGAGGTCTTTTTTGTTCACGGCGCCGATCATCCGGACTGCGAGTCCTGGTCCGGGGAAGGGCTGACGCATGACCATTTCTTCCGGGAGTCCGAGTTTCCGGCCGACTTCGCGCACTTCGTCCTTGAAAAGACGGCTCAGCGGTTCCAGAAGTTTGAGATTCATTTTTTCGGGCAGTCCGCCGACATTGTGGTGGCTCTTGATCATTGCGCTGGGATTGCCGTCAATGGGAACGCTTTCGATGACATCGGGATAAGTGGTTCCCTGTGCCAGAAATTTCACGTTTTCAATCTTCATGGCGGCGTTGTCGAAAACTTCAATGAACTCGTGTCCGATGATTTTTCGCTTGCGTTCCGGTTCCGCGACTCCCGCAAGTTTCTCGAGGAAGAGCTCGGTTGCATTAATGTAGACGAGTTTCATTTTGAAGGTTCCCGCGAACAGATCCTGAACGCGTTCCGCCTCATTTTTGCGGAGAAGACCGTTGTTGACGAAAATGCAGGTCAGGTCGTCGCCGATTGCCTTGTGAATCAGTGCGGCAGCAACGGAGGAATCCACTCCGCCGCTCAGACCGAGAATGACCTTTTCCCCTTTCGTGGTTTCCCGGATTTCCCGAACGCTCCGTTCGATGAAGGATTCCATGGTCCAGCTTCCGGAACAGCCGCAGATATTCCGTGCAAAATTGCGGATGAGCTCTGTTCCGCGCGGCGTATGCACGACTTCCGGATGGAACTGGATGCCGTAGATGTTTTTTTCGGTATGGCGGATTGCGGCAAATTCGGTGTTTTCAGTTTTTGCCGTAGCGATGAATCCCTCGGGGATCGACGTGACTTTGTCGCCGTGAGACATCCAGACTTGCAGTTTCCCGGGCAGTCCGGCGAAGAGACGGGATTCATCGGTGACTTCAATTTCCGCTTTTCCGTATTCTCTCGCATGACCGCGCGCTACGGTTCCTCCGAGCGTTTTGACCGTGAGCTGGAGTCCGTAGCAGATTCCCAGAATTGGAATCCCCAGCTGGAAGATTTCCGGATCGCATTTCGGCGCATTTTCCTGATAGACGCTTGCCGGTCCTCCGCTCAGGATGATGCCTGCCGGGGCCTCCGCACGGATCGCATCGGCCGGGGTCGTGAACGGAACGATGCGGCTGTATACCTTGCATTCCCGAATCCGTCTCGCAATCAGCTGGCTGTACTGCGAGCCGAAATCCAGCACAAGTATGGTTTCATTTTTTGCCATGATAATACTCGATAATAGGGTTATGGAATTTTTTCTCAGATAAAAAATATACCATAAATTGTGTTTTTTTCAAAAATGGAACATGAGAAAATCCGGAAAAAGAAAGCCCTGTGAATGATCCCTCTGCTGAGACTCCTCTGTGTTATTGAAAACAGAGTCCGCGGATGCAGATCGAACTCCACCAGTTTTGCTGAAGAACGATTTTCCCCACTGCACCGGCCGGTGCAGGAAGTTCCGCGAGAGGAGTTCCATTGAGTTTGAACGCAACACTCTTTCCGTTATAAGTTCCTGTCAGGAGATAGGAGCTTTCCATCTTCACGGCTGGAATTTGGAACTCTTGCCGGAGAGCGTTCTTTCCGTTGCGAATCTCTGCAAGAAGTCCTTTCTCTTCCTTGAAATCGAGAGAGAGGGAAAAATATCCTTGGGCAGTTTGCAGCAGACACAGAGTGATCCGGGGATTGCGCGACTCGTTCAGAAGTTCCAGAGAGACGGATCCTTTTCCGAACACGCGGCGGCTGATAAATCCGCTGTTGGAATCTTTTGTGCGGATGCGCAGACCACGTCCGTCCGTGGGTTCCAGGAATATTTTATGCCGCATCGCTTGCAGATAATGCGGTTCCGGGACAAAGAATGAGTCAAACTCCTCCGCACTGGAGATCGGAGTCAGCGGAGAACTGCCGACTTCCTCCATCGTGATCCCCAGCACGATCGGAACGGTCGACCCGTTCGCGGATAGGATGTCGAGAGAGCGGATTTCCGTTTCGGGGTGCGGATTCTTCCATTGCCAGAGAAAGAATCCATGACCGTTATTGTTGCTCCAGGCGATCTGTTTTTTCTGTTCGATGGGAGTTGCCGCCAGATACCAGTCTCCGATCTCTTTTCCGGTCCGGATTGGGATGTCCAGCGATTTTCCATCCGCATAGTGGATCCGGTAGGTCAGGACCTGTTTGTCCTT
Organism: uncultured bacterium; assembly: GCA_949292215.1. Taxonomy (GTDB): domain Bacteria; phylum Verrucomicrobiota; class Lentisphaeria; order Victivallales; family UBA1829; genus UBA1829. The sequence continues at coordinate 26,108 of CASEYW010000034.1, read as the reverse complement.
TTCCGCCCAGACGGTGGTATGGAAGAAGTAGAGATTCTTCACCTTTGCATGAATCGGGATTCCACGAACTGCCTCCGGAAGCGCGGCATTCGTTCCGCGGGTGGATTTCAGCACAATGCAGGTTCTGTACTCATTCATATCCGGGCGGATAAAATCGCAGGGAACGCCGTCCAGCACCTCCGGATAGAGCGGGACATGTTCGAGACTCATCGTACGTCCCTCGTCGGACCAGCCGCCGAGTCCGTCGCCTGCCTTGTTGTCCACATACTCACGGTTGCAGAACGGACGCAGATCAATGGTTCTTGTTTGCACCGGGTCCGGAGAGTACTGTGTTTTGGCCGATTTGCGTTTCTGTTCCAGTTTTTCTTCTTCCCGGCGTTTTTTCGTCAGGAGTCTGTTTTCGGAAATCGGCGTGAATGGTCCGAATTCCTTGTAGAACGCTTCTTCTCCGAAGGCGACGATTCCCCGGCTCTGCGCCGGAAGAAGATAGAGAAATCCATGTTTTGTTTTCGGCAGTTTCTTCTGCCCGGTCAGATCAAATGCCGCATTTTTCCGTTCCGGCTTCAGCGTAAGCAGTTTCGGATAGGAATCGTAATTAAACAGAAATGCGGCGTGTTTCCCGTTGAGTTTCGAAACATGCAGTTCCACATTCGGCGGCAATTCCGTTCCATTTGCAGTTGCAATCACCAGCGGCGGGCGGACCTGATGGCGTTCGAGAATGCCTCCGAGCAGCGCTGCAAGCGGATACATGCGCAGTTCAGGAAGAATAAGATAGACATACCCCTTTCCAAACGCTTTGCGGAACAGGGCGCCGCGTCCGCCGCACTGTCCGATCTCCTCCCATTTTCCGGCGAATGCGGGAGAGAGGGAAAGACGCCCCTTCAGTTCCCCGGGCAGAACATCGCTCCGGAAACAGGTCTCGAATTTGGCGTATCTGGCGGTAGGGATTTCTGTTGTGTGGATCTTCCAGCCTGGATAGGCTTTCCATTCCGGATTGGAATTGTCGTATTCATCCAATTCGGGGAAGGTGCGGCCGAGAATCAGGACTCCGCCCCGCCGAACGAACTCCATCAGATGTTTTACCGTTCCCGGCATGGTGTTGCTGACTCCCGCAGCGACGATGACTTTGTAGCGGTCGGCGCGTCCCTCCGCAAGATGTTCTTCCGCAATCACATCGGTCGGATAATGAGAGAAAATCAGAGCATTGGCATAAAGCGGCATCAGGTGCGCGTCGGGCAGATCGGGCCGGAATCCTGTCCGGCGCGAAGTCGGGTACGAAAGAAGAACCGCTGTTTCCGTTTTGATTCCTCTGTCTCGCGGCAGGAAGAACTCTCCGAATTTCGCGATTTCCTTTTTCGCCTGAGCAAATTCGGTCAATTCTTTTGTCTGATACATAAACGGATTCAGAAATTCATAGGGACACTGGGTTTCTTTTAATCCTTTTTCCGTCTGATTTTTCGTACTTAGCCTTGCAATTCCAGAATTCCATGCCCAGGCATTTGTCACCCCGGAACAGTGAATCACATCCAACCAGATCTGATTGAAAATGGAATGTCTGACATAATGTTCATTACTGACCAGTGCTTTTCCCTCTGCCAGAACTTTGAAATAGGCTGTCCGCGGCAATGTTTCCAGATCGGCAAAATTCGGAGAGGAGAGCGTTTGTCCGGGGGCTTTGCCCAATCCATTTACCTGGCAACTGCTGCCTCCGGTAGGATATGCAACGGCAGAGAGAATTTTTGAGAGCTGATACAGATTAAAATTGCTGTTTGTGATATGACGGTAACTTGCTCCTCCATGAATCTGATTGGTTACTCTGGCATCCGGATCAATTTTTCGGATTGCCTGCTGTCCGAAGAGGCAAAGATCATTTGCACATTCTTCCATGAACTTTGCCCATTCGACAAAGAGTCCCAGATTTTCTTTCTGATCTTTGAATTTCGTTGCAGCTTCGATACTTGGATAGGAACTTTTCCAGACGCGATTCATTTTTTCTGTTGTCTGATATCTTTTTTTCAGGTAATCGGCAAAAAGTCTGCGATTGTAAGCGGAAGGATCGTTATAACCGGCTTCATTGAACAATTCGTAGGCAAGAACAGCTGTTTTCTGATTTCTTGCGTATTCCGCCGCTTCGGTCCACATTTTCCGGTAGATTTCCCTGCCTGCCGGATGCATGAATGAGTAAGGCGCCCATCGGTCAAGCGGTTTCCTGTAACTGGTGTTGCGGGCCTCATTCGGGATGTCACTTTGTTGGCATCCCATCCAGCCATAAGCAAGTGCTCCACCTCTCCATTCAAAGCAGGTTGTATCAATGAAGACAGGTAATCCGCTTTGCCACAGTTTTTTCTGTTCGGAGAGTACCGTTGGATGGTTTCGGTATGTAAGGGAGTCGATTTTGACAGTCTTGCTGTAGTTCATTAGGAAAAACGGTGGAACATGCGAGCCAAAAGCGTCGAATCCCAGGCGTTGAAGCGTATCATAATCCGGATATCTGCAATACAGCCATTCCAGCGAGACCGGTATTCCCGGAACTTTCAACGAATTCTTCCATGGGTGCCCGCTTAGGGTGACTTCCGCAGATAAAAAATGGTGAAGTTTGCCGTTAACGCGGAAAGTTCCATCTGGAGCAACTTCGATTCTGCTGTTCTTTTGATAGCGGATTGATGGATCAACCTGATCTGCATCGGGGAAATATTTTTCTTCTGCGAAAGCTCCCGCAAAGAGAAAAATGATTAGAAAAAAAGAGTATTTTGACATAATAAACCTCTTGATGAATTGATTTTCCAATAAGTTTTGTTATTCCGTATAATAGGAAAATCCAACTTGTTTTTTCGTCCATGCTTGCACTGGCGGTCGGATACTGCCAGTATGTCCATCAAGGAATAGCAGATTTGCGCTTCCAATATGCAGAAAGTGAAAAGTTTCCTCCTGGGGTGGCAATGCGGGAATCACTTTACCTGCAGGTTCTGTAATGTAGTACTGAGAAGTATTATCTGCAGCAGCAAGCATTTCAGTCGGAGATTTATACTGTGAAAAGTACATTTTTTTCGGTTTTCCGGCTGAACTCCAGCGGTTCCCGCAGACAAAGGAATTGATTCCGTAGAGACTTTGCACCGTACCATAGAATCCACTTGGTGTGGGAAGCGGAGATGCCGGACACAACAGTTTCTTCATTTTTGGATCACTGTAATTGAAATAGGAAATGTTGGTTTTTATAAGATAATGATGTGTCAGGTCCAGAACGTGTCTTCCTCTGTTGTAATAATCATCTCCTTTCCACGGAATCATGTCGTTGTTGTCTCCGGCATATTGTGTAAACGCCAATCCCCATTGTTTCAAATTCGACATGCAGCCGGCCTTCCATCCGGAATTCCTTGCTTTCTGAAGAGCCGGAAGAAGAATTGAAACAAGAATAGCAATAATTGCAACAACAATTAAAAGTTCTATTAACGTGAATATTCTAACTCTTTTTTGCGACATAACATCCTTCCTCCTTGTCATTCTCGTTTTGCTGGACCGGTGGATTGACGGATCACCAATTCCGGTACAATTTTTTTATGATACACTTCATTTATTTTCCTTTTAGAAAACAGATAAGCGATTGCTTCACGGATTGATTCATCCGTTTTTCCTGAGCAGGTCGTCAGCGGTATCGGAAAATAGGCGGAATCCGCGATGTTGTCAAATCCTGCTACAGAAATATCTTCCGGGATTCGCAACCCGGAAAGTAAAGCGGCTTCTTCCACGCATAAGGCAAAGCAATCGTTCGTTGCAATAATCGCAGTTTCATCAGTTCTGGTTTTCAGCACTTCATGCGCGGAAGCCATCCCGATTTTCCGTTCTCTACTTTTCACGCTCCATTCCCAGCCTATGATGCGGAGGCAGGAAAGATCCAGTCCGTATTCCGACAAGGCGCGGGAGAAGCCTGACATTCTGCAAGAATCTTCCCGGTTTCCTAAAAAAATGAACTTGCGGTGACCAAGTTCCAGTAGATGTTTCATTAGCAGATAAATTCCTTCTGCAAGATCTGTTTCCACGGATGACAGTTGAAATGGTGTTGCATCCCAGCGCAGGCAGATCCGTTTTTTACCACATTGCATTACCAGATTCCGTATGAGTGGAGAGAAACTGCAATACATATCAATGATGACGGCATCACACTCAGTTAAATGGGATTTTAATATCTCTGCATCAACGTTGTCTTTGTCAATCATCAGTACACTTGTACGGAGTTTGCTCTTTCCAAGACGAAACAGCAACTCCTGAAAAATCTCCTGCTGGTACATCGGCATTGATACATCATAGATCAGTAGAATTAAGCTGTTCTCCTTCAGATCCGAAACAGGGTTTACCAGAGTTCCAATTCCCTGAATCGGACGGAGTATCTTCGCTTTCGTCAGCTCCAGAATCGCACGTCGCAGCGTATTGCGAGAAACATGATATCGCGTCATCAGTTCCTTCTCGTTAGGCAGAGATGTCAGATGCTCCACTTCTATCTGCTCCAGGAGTTTTTTTCTCAGCTTTTCATAGAGTGGTTCATATTCCAGAATATCATTACTCATCCGGATTTTCTCCAAATAGAAATTTTAAGTTATACCATCTAATTATACCATATTCCAACTATTTTGTCAAGAGGTTTTTCTGAAAAAATGATATTTCTTCTCTGAAAAGAAGTTCTATTCGAAAATTAAAAAAGAAAAAAGCAGGTTCGTTGGAACCTGCCTGGAGATCTGATTTCTGTCTGTCCGCTTGTTACGCTTCAGGGGAGACGATGGGAACCCGTTTGATTTTGCGTTTATTCGGCGGAATTCGGTAATTTGTTTTGATGCCGCAGACCTTGCGGGCGGCATCCCAGCTGCCTTCTCCGAGTTTTTTCATGCCGTAAGCGAGGAGATACTGGTAGTTTTTGCGCATGTTGCAGTAGGAAAGATCGACTCCGGCTTTGTGGAGCTTGATGATTTCTGTCTTGATTTCAAGAATCGACATGCTCCTGCGCTCGCGGATGACTGAATAGTCGATGCCCGCTGCCATGACCGCTTTTCCCCAGGACTTGTAGTAGCGGATTGCCGCCATATAAAGCGATTTGTGATTCGTCTGAGCCTTCTGGCTGGAGAGCTGCTGACCCGTCGCCGCCATCTCGCGGATCGTTTCCGTGACTTTGCTGCGGTTCCAGATCTTGTATTTCCGGATGTCGCTGTAATCGAATCCGCAAGCTGTGATTGCTTCCCCCCAGGAACCGAAAATTCGTTCCGCGGCGGCATATACGCTGGGATAGTGTGTCGCGTAATAGTGGGAATTGAGCGGCTCCTTATTGCTGTGAGTCGAATAGATGTGCGACTCAATCATATCTGCAGTCCAAATTCTCTTAAACATGACGTTCCCATCTTCTAATTCGTTAAAAGTTAATGCAGTAACCAATGAATAAGATTTATTACTATACCATTGAATGCGGAAATGTCCAGTGTGTTTTTCTGTTTTTTTTTGTAAAAAGAGATTTCTCCGGAGGAGACTGGGTGGGGCGGATTATCTGGGGCGGACTCGCGGATCAACCCAGGCATAGGCAAGGTCCGTCAGGAGATTGATGAAGACAAACAGAAAGGCTCCCAGAATCACGAGCGCTTTCAACGTCTGCAAATCGGAACTGTTCAGGGCGTCGACTCCACGGAAACCGAGTCCGGGGATGCCGAAAAAACTTTCCAGAAGCAGACTGCCTGTAAACAGAAACGGCAGAACGGTCGAAGCTCTTGTGATAATGGGGATTGCCGCATTCTTCAGCAGGTGCTTGAAGTAGACTTGGAAGGGCGGGCATCCTTTTGCGATTGCCGTGCGCAGATATTCCCGGTTCATTTCATTCAGGAACACGGTCCGGTAGAAGCGGACCCCGCTTCCGGTTCCGCTGATGATTCCGACAATCACAGGCAGGGCAAGATTCCGCGGGTCATCCCATCCCCATACAGGAAACAAATTCAGGTAGTAGCCGAGAAGCCACTGACAGAAGAGGATCAGTGCCAGATAGCTGATGCTCATACCCGCTACGGAAAGCAGCATGATGCACCGGTCGATCCAGCGTCCGCGGAAAATTGCTGAAAGCATTGCCAGTGCGATTCCCACGATCAGTTCTCCGAAAAAAATCGGGAGCATCAGCATCAGGGATGCCCACATTCCACTCCAGAGAACTTCTCTGATCGGCGTTCTGGTCAGGAGCGTTTCTCCGAAATTGAAGAAGGAGATATACGGGAACTCCTTCTGAAACGAGACCAGTTCAAAGAGAGAGGCTGTCAGCTGACTGTCGAAGAAGTTCGCGGTCGGACGCATAAATTCGAGTGATTCGAGTATGGCATTTCCGGTCCCTCCGTTTTCAATTCTGATCTCCTCCGGAAAATCGTGCAGAATGAATTCAGCGAATCCGCCGCGGAAGGCTGCGGCTTCTCCGTTGATACGGAATGCCGGAGTGTCCGTTTTCAAGCGGAGACGCAGTTTCCGGTCTGGCAGTTGGAAGTTCCTACGGACGAGAATTGATGCCCCGGGCGGCAGCAGCAGCCCCTTCCTGCCCGGTTCTGCTCCATCGGAGGGGGTGATTCCGGGGAGACGCGAGCGTGCACCGGAAAAATCGGCTCCCGGATAGGCTTCGGTCCTGCGCCAGTCTCCGAAGAAGAGCGGTTTGTCGGAGCCGAGCTGCATACGCATGTTTTCCAGTTCTTCCGGAGATGGGTTTTTTCCGAGAACAGTCGCCGCCGGGTCGCCCGCCGCCACGCGGAACAGAAGAAAGGTCAGGACCAGAACCCCGAACATGATCAGAATGGAATATGCACAGCGCCGCAAAGCATAACGAATCATCAGATTTGTCTCTCCGTCTTTCTGGTAATATAAACCCGGAACGGCGGGGAGCAATTCCTTTTTCTTGATTTTTTAGAGTATTTTTTGAGGAAAAACGGTTTTTTTTCCGCAAAGTGTGCTATATTAAAGGAAATTGTAATTGTGTTTCAGCAAATATGGAGAAAAAATGCACACATACAGAACGCATACCTGCGGTGAATTGAGAAAAACCGATGTCGGACGGAAGGCGAGACTTTCCGGATGGATTCACAGTGTCCGCGATCACGGCGGAGTTATTTTTATCGACCTGCGCGACCATTACGGCAAGACCCAGATCGTCGTGAATCCCAAAATGGAGTTCTATCAGGAATTGGAGAAGTGGCGCGTGGAGACGGTCGTCTGCTTTACCGGCGAGGTTGTCGCGAGAACGCCGGAGACCGTGAATCCCAAGCTCGCAACAGGTGAGATTGAACTCGTCGCCGAGGCAATGGATGTTCTCGGCGAGACCGAACAGATCCCCTTCCAGGTTGCCAAGGATGAACAGGCGCCTGAGGCGATGCGTCTGGAATACCGGTTCCTTGATCTGCGTCGCGACGAACTCCACCATAACATCGTCCTGCGTTCGAAAATCATTCAGACGGTCCGCCAGAAAATGTGGGAGATGGGCTTCACCGAATACCAGACCCCGATCCTGACCAGCAGTTCGCCGGAGGGCGCACGCGATTATCTGGTTCCCAGCCGTGTGCATCCGGGACAATTTTACGCTCTGCCGCAGAGTCCTCAGCAGTTCAAGCAGCTGCTGATGGTTGCCGGATTCGACAAATACTTCCAGATCGCTCCCTGCTTCCGCGATGAGGATGCCCGTGCGGACCGCTCTCCCGGCGAATTCTATCAGCTTGATATCGAAATGAGTTTCGCCACACAGGAGGATGTCTTCAAAGTCTGCGAGGACCTTCTCGAAGAAGTCTTTACCAAATATACGGATAAGAAGGTGACACATGCACCGTATCCGCGCATTCCGTTCCGTGAAGCTATGGAAAAATACGGAACCGACAAGCCGGATCTCCGCAATCCTCTGTTCATGATTGATCTTTCCGAATTCTTCCGCAACGCCGGATTCAAAGCCTTTTCCTCCACTGTGGAAAAAGGCGGGGTGGTCAAGGGAATTCGCGTTCCGGGAATTGTCGGTGTCCAGCCGCGAACCTTCTACGATAAGATGGAAGCGTTCGCCAAGGAGAATGGCGCCAAGGGGCTCGGATACATCATGTGGACCCGCGAAGGCGAAATCAAGGGGCCCATTGCCAAGTTCCTCAAACCCGAGGAGCTGACCGAACTGGAGAAACTTGCGTCGATCGAAAACGGCGATGCTCTTTTCTTTATGTGCGACACCCGGGCGAAGGCAAATGAACTCGGCGGGAAAGTCCGCACCCGCTTTGCGGAAAAGCTGAACCTGATTGATCCGAATGAATTTCAGTTCTGCTGGATTGTGGATTTCCCGTTCTTTGAGAAGGATGAGGAGACCGGCGCGATTATTTTCAGTCACAACCCGTTCTCGATGCCGCAGGGTGGAATGGATGCGCTTCTGAACAAGAATCCGCTGGAGATTCTTGCGTATCAGTATGACATCGTCTGCAACGGCATTGAGCTTTCCTCTGGAGCGGTCCGGAATCATCAGCCGGAACTTATGTACAAGGCGTTTGAAATGACCGGATACAGCCGCGAAGTGGTAGACAGCAAGTTCGGCGGTATGATCAAGGCATTCAAGCTTGGCGCTCCGCCTCATGCCGGTGTGGCCCCCGGAATCGACCGTATGGTCATGCTGCTGACCGATTCTCCGAATATCCGGGAGGTGATCGCGTTCCCCTTCAACCAGCAGGCACAGGACCTGATGATGAATGCTCCTTCCGAAGTCGATATGAAACAGCTCCGCGAACTGAGGATCATTCCTCTGCCGCATGAGTTGAAATATGAGGAAACGTTCAAGAAACTCAAGGCGGACGCTGAACGGATCCGTGCCGCCGAGGAAGCTGCACAGAGTGCGGCAAACCCTTCCTGACAAGGTGATGGATGACCCGGAGACGCAGCAGAAGACATTCCCGGAAAGCGCCTACGCTGATTTTGGTTCTTGTGTCAGCTGCGGCACTTCTTGCTGCGTTCGGGGTCTGGAAGGTCTGGATATTCATTCAGGAGTATCGGGCATCGCAATACGCGTATGATGAGATCATTCTGGAAGCCGCGGCGCGGAACGGTGTTGATCCGAATCTGGTAAAGGCTGTGATCTGGCGGGAGAGCCGGTTTCGTCCTTATGTCCGCGGGTCCTCCGGGGAGATTGGCCTGATGCAGATCATGCCGGATAAAGCGGCGGTCGACTGGGCGAAACGGAACGGTCAGCCTGTACCCTCGCGCGGAGCGCTTTTCACGCCGCGTCTGAATATTGAGATCGGGTCCTGGTATCTGGCGAATGCCATGCGCCGCTGGAGCCGTTACAAGGATCAGCTCGTTCTTGCTCTCTGCGAGTACAATGCGGGCATTACGCGTGCTTCCGCGTGGAAACCGGTCGACCGGAACGGGGATGTCCGCAGCCGGATTACGATCTCCTCCACACTCTCCTATGTGAATTCCATTCTTGCCAAATACGAAGAGTATCAAACGACCTGGATCAAAGACCGAACCCCAAAAACAGGAAAAATGAAGAAATGAAACTGCTGCTCTCCTCCCTGCTCTCTCTGACTTTTGCCGCTCTGTTCGCGGCGGATTCCGTGAGGATTGACTTCAACCGGAAGAACTTCGACGAATCGGAAAAACTGCCGAAAAAATGGGCTCTGAAGGGAAAGCTGTTCACAAGAAAACCCACGTATGAGATCGTTCGGGCGAAGGATGGACAGGAGGCTTTGCGCATCAATGTGGATCGCGCAACGGGAACAATACTGTATGACATTTCCGGCGTCTTGCAGAAGTATCCGATCATGCGCTGGAAGTGGCGTGTGCTTTCGCTTCCCAAAAATGCGGATGGGAGAGAGACGGAGATGGATGATCAGGTAATCGCCGTTTACATCGGGGTTGGAACCGTTTCTTCGAACAGCCGCGCCTATCGCTGGGAAACCGAGACGCCGAAGGGATATACAGGGGATGTCCGGTATGGCGGCGGGATGGTGAAGGTCAATTGGACCTGTCTGAGGAACAAGAAGGATGGAATCGGCAAGTGGTATACGGAAGAGGTAAACGCTGCGGAAGACCTGAAAAAAATTTGCGGCGGGACTTTGCCGGAAAAGGATGTCGCGGTCAGTATTTCCTCCAACAGCCAGTATACAAAATCGAAGGCATCGGCAGAAATTGAGTACATCGAATTTCTTCCCCTGGAAAAAGCGGGAGGGAAAAAATGAGGCACATCGCATTTGACAGTGTCGGCGGCGCTTCCGGAGATATGCTGTTCGGGGCGCTGGTGGGGCTCGGCGCGAACGCCGGAAGAATCGAAGCCGTTCTGCGGGACGCCATGCCCGGAGAAGACTTCCGGATTCATACGGGAACGAAATCCGGCTATGGAATGTCTGGAGTTAAACTGGATGTTGAGATCCTGCGCGATTCCACCGACGAACGCGGACTCCATGCCATTGAGCACATCATTGATTCCGCAGCTATGGAGCCACGTGCAAAGGAGCTCGCACGGACCGCATTTCATCGTCTTGCGGAAGCTGAAGGAAAAGTGCATGGAAAATCGGCACACCATGTTCACTTTCATGAAGTCGGTGCGGTTGATTCCATTGTGGATATTCTCGGGTCCTGCATGGCGCTTGTGGAGCTGGGGGTGGATTCGATTTCCTTCGGTGTACTGCCGGAGGGACGCGGGACGTTCCAATGTCGTCACGGGATCTATCCGATTCCGGCTCCTGCAACACTGGAACTTCTTGCCGGCTGCCGGATTGAGCGGACCGATGAACCGTTCGAGATGGTGACTCCAACCGGCGCCGTGCTCCTGACCACCTGGAAACGGGAGGAAGAGTTTACTGGTCGTATCATTGCATCGTCTGTCGCATTCGGGTCCCGGGAATTGAAATCGCGGCCGAATGTATTGCGGGCGACTCTGCTGGAGTCCGGTTCGGAATCGTCTGATACCTGCACGCTGTTTGAAACGAATCTGGATGATCTTTCCCCTGAAATTCTTTCCAACGCTTGCGAAAAGTTGATGGCTCAGGGGGCATTGGATGTCTGGGTCGTTCCCGCGGTAATGAAAAAATCGCGTCCCGGCCATATCCTGAGTGTTCTGGTCAGGAACGGGGATGCCGAGCGTTTTTCGGAATTGATTTTTTCCGAAACAGGGACCTTTGGAATCCGCATCCGCAAGGTGGAACGCGCCATTTTGGAGCGGACCGTGGAGTCCTGTGCGACGGAATTCGGGGAAATCCGCTTCAAAACCGGATTTTACAAAGGGAACATCGTTTCGTTCAAGCCCGAATACGAGGATTGCAAAGCGGCTGCGGAACGGTATGGCATCTCCCTGAATGAGCTTTACAGACGTCTCAAATGAATCTCTATGTGCACGTTCCTTTCTGCCGGGGAAAGTGCGCTTACTGCGCGTTCTATTCCGAGCCCAGATTTGACGGGAGTCTCTGGAAGCGGTATCTTTCCGAACTGGCACACAGGTTCTCTGCATTTTCTGTGGATGAGCCTGTGCAGACTCTGTATATTGGCGGAGGAACTCCAACTTTGCCGCCGATTGATTGCCTGGACTCATTTTTGACGCTTCTCCGCACTTCCTTTTCCTACGCTCCGGATGCCGAGATCAGCATGGAATGCAATCCGGAGACTATGACTCCGGAAAAAGCCGAACGGATTGCCGGATTTGTGAACAGGGTCAGCATGGGGGCGCAATCGTTTTCAGCGGCTCTGCTGGAGGCAATTGGACGAACTTCGACGGAGCCGGGCAAAACCGGAGCTGCGTTCCGGATGCTTAGGTCCGCCGGCATCCGCAACATCGGACTTGATCTGATGTATGCGCTTCCCGGAGAGGACATGGAGCTCCTGAAACGGGATTTGGATTCGGCTCTGGAGCTGGAACCGACGCATCTTTCCGCATACTCCCTGACGCTGGAGGAAGGAACCGCTCTCGCAGGTCGGAATCCTCTTCAGGTTCCATCTGAAGAGCTTTCCGCGGAGATGTGGGATTTCATCGGTTCATACACGGCAAAGCTCCTGCCGCGTTATGAGATTTCAAATTATGCGCGCAGGGAATATGAGTGCCGTCACAACCAGGCCGTCTGGCATGGAGAACGGTACTTCGGATTCGGACCGGCGGCATGTTCCTTCGACGGGGATCGCCGCTGGACGGAACCGGCATCTCTGAGCCGATGGCTTGCCGGAGAAGCGCCGGAAATGGATATTATTCCCCGGGAAACACGTCTAGCGGAGATTTTCATGATGGGGCTCCGTACTGTGCGCGGCTGGCGTGTTTCCGAATTCGAACAGGTGACTGGAAACGCGCTTTCTTCGCTGGAGACGAAAATTGACCGTCTTGTGGAATCCGGACTCCTCCTGCGGCAAAGCGGAGTCATCCGGGCGACTGCCAAAGGGCTCCTGTTCTGGAACGTGATCGCAGAGGAGTTGCTTTAAACACGGACTGCGGCAGTCGTCGATGTTTTCTGCCTTGTTTGTCTGGATCGGGCTTGCATTTCCCTTTGCAGTATGCTATTCTTTTCAGCATCGCTGAGACAGAAAATGTTTTGCAATGGAGTTGGTTTATGAAGCGATTGATTCTGATTCTGCTCGGGCTCGCTGCCGGGATGACCGCTTGCACGTCAACTGATTCGGAAAAAGCGGAGAACTCCGCTCCTCCTATGAGAATTCAGAGTGTGGAGGAGGCGGAGCGCGTGGAAAAATCTCTGGAGAAAAAACCGGACAATATGAGGGCTCGGGAGGCGCTTGCCCGGTTTTATTCATCGGTTGTGTTCACCAGGCCGTATTTGAGGGCGAGAAAGTATGACAATATCCGCTGGCTTGTGGAGCACCGTCCGGAGCATCCCGGTCTGTGGACTCCGGAATTCTCGCTGGACCCGGCTTTTGACGGAACGGAACGCTATTCCCGCATCGGGAATCTCTGGCGGAATGCTGTGGAGAAACATCCGAAGTCCGCAGCGGTTGCATTCAACGCCGGAAAGTATTTCCTGATGGAAGAACCCCTCGCCGCTGAGATGTATCTGAAAAAGGCATGTGAGCTGGACCCCGGTTCTTCCATTTATGCCTGCTCGCTGGGCAATTTTTATGAGATTTATGCGTTCCGCCGCACGGGAAACGAGATCCCGGATGCCTTGGAAAAGGCAATGGCAGAGTATGAGCGGGCGTACGCGCTGGATGTTGCCACCAAAGCCTGGCTCCTGCCCGATCTTGCCCGGCTTGCATGGCGGACAAAGCGGTATGATCGATTGCTCAAGGCTGTCGAACAGATGGAAGCCTCCTTGAAAACTGGATCAAAAGAGTGGTATGCGGGAAATCTCATTTACTGGATCAATCTCTCCAGAGGACTGCTTGCCATTCGAGAGGGGGATGTCAAGTCTGCCGGAGAATTCCTGTTGAAAGCCGGTGATACTCCTGGTTCACCCCAGCTGAATTCTTTTGGACCGGGCATGCTTCTTGCGGATCTTTTGCTGAAGCGCGGAGAACGGGAAACGGTTCTGGCGTTTTTGGAGAAGACAAAGAAATTCTGGGCTCCCCGATTTCAGAAAGCAGATGCGTGGGCAAAGGAGATTCGTGAAGGACGGACTCCCGATTTCGGTGCCAATTTGCGCTATTGAACTCTATTTTCCTGTTGATGGACGGAGCAGTTCTTTGATTTCGTTTTTTTCCGCAAGATCAAATGGAGTTTTTCCTCTCAGGGTTTTTGCATTGGGATCGGCTCCGGCTTTCAGGAGGAGTTTGACTATTCCAGTACGACTCTGCTGGTTGTGTGCCGCATGATGAAGAGCGGTCAGACCTTGCCGATCCGCTTTTTTGATATCGGCTCCGTTTTCCAGAAGCAGTTTGATGAGCGTGTAGTTGTTGCGTCCGACAGCAAAGAAGAGCGCTGTTTGTCCATTGGATGTTGCATGGTTTACATTTGTGCCTTCCTTCAGCAGTCGTTTGATGAAATCGGCTTTGGGATAGATCACCGACAGAATTAACGCATTTTGACCATATTGATCCGAGGCATTGAGATTTGCCCCTTCCGCGATCAGGCAGTCGAGCATTTCGTTTGTTGCGAAATGACTTCCGCACGCGGAGAGAAGCGGAGTTGCGCCCCATCGATTCTTCGGGTCGATCCGGGCGCCTTTTTCCAGAAGAAAACGGAGCATGTCAAGATTTCCAAGATGAGCTGCATTGTGGAGAGCGGTGGTCCCTGCACCGTCGGCAGCGTTGACGTCGGCACCCGCGGCAACCAGAGTCATGACCGCGTCAAGGTCGTTTTCTCGCGATGCCTTGACAATCGGTGGAAGGGGACGGAGAAGCATTTCGATCCTCCGAAGATACTGCTTGGAATAGCCTGCAAAACGACCGAATTCTTTTCCGTTTTTATCCAGAAGAACGGTGGTGGGAAAGCCGCCGGAATTTCCGAGAAATCGTTGTTTAAGTTCCTGATTTCTGGCTTTCTGGTCGGCAGGAAAAAATTTGGATTTGGGGAAATCAACATATAACAGGACAAGGGATTTGGAGGCAAACTGTTTGAAGGCATCGGTCAGGAGAACCTCGGCTTTCAATTTTTTGCACCATCCGCACCAGTCTGATCCGGTGAAGAGGAGCAGAATCGGACGATTTTGCTTCGCGGCTTTGTTTTTTGCCTGCTGAAAGTCGGAGAGCCAGCCCTCTGGTGTGTCGTTGTAAACATGGAATGAAGATTGTTCAGCGGCAGGCGCACTGCCCGGAGATTGTGAAGATTCGGAAGACGCCGTATCTGTTTTCTGAAATCCTTTCAGGAGGTCGATATACAGTTCCTTTTTGCGAAAGCCGTTGATCTGTCCCAGTTTTCTGCCGTTGTGGTTCAACAGGACTGTGCCGGGATAGCCTCCGTAATATCTCAGTTTTTTCCGGAGGGCCTGATTGGCTGCCGCCTGTTTTTCCGGTACGCGTTTCTGCCTGGGGAAGTCGATGTAGACCATGACGAATTTTTCTCTGGCAAAGGCTTGGAATTCCGGCGATTCCAGAACTTCCGTTTGCAGTTTTCTGCTTTCCGCGGACCAGTCGGAACCGGTGAAGAGAACGAGAATTTTCCGGTTGGTTTCCCGGGCTTTTTTTTCGGCTCTGCTGAAATCCGTCTCCCATCCCTGCGGAGTTTCCGCAACGGCCGGAAGAATCAGAATGAGGCTGAAGAGAAGAAGACACATCCGTATGATTCGCATCATTTTTTTTTCC
Organism: uncultured bacterium; assembly: GCA_949292215.1. Classification (GTDB taxonomy): domain Bacteria; phylum Verrucomicrobiota; class Lentisphaeria; order Victivallales; family UBA1829; genus UBA1829. The sequence goes on along the minus strand of CASEYW010000034.1, from coordinate 10,916 downwards.
TATACAACTCTTGTCAATGACTGAAACGTAATTTTAGCTGAAAGAGGAGATAGTGTATCATCAATCCGTGAATTTTTCAATGGAAAAATGAGTGGTTTTTTGATTTTTCCCCTTTGGGCTCCTTCCGATTTCCTATTTTGAGGAAAGAATGCGGACGATCGGTTTCGGTTACAAGAGAATTTTTAAAGCCTCATTTTAGAGAGGCGGGAAAGAGGATTTTTCCGTTCCTCTCTGTATGGGCGATTTTCCCGGAAGGAGCGGAAAAGAAAAACGCCTCCGCCGGAACCGGGGAGGCGCTGCTGTGGAACGATGGATGGTGATTATTTCAGGACTGCTCGTCCGTAAGAGATTGGATCCTTGCCGTTTGCGATTCCGCTGAACCATTCCAGCCAGTGACGTCCGGCGGGATCGCGGTCATTCACCAGAACGCTGATTCCGAGCGGCATTCCCGCAGCGGGTTTGATGTTCAACGTCTTCCACGGGACCGCGAACCGGTAGTGGATCGTTCCGTCCCCATAAGAGTTTTTCATGACGATTCCCGGGACCGGCTGATGAAGGGGCATGAGATTCAGATTCATGCTTGCCCAGACCCAGGAATCCGGGGCTTTGCCATCGGCTTTGACTCCAAATTCCGCATAGGCGGTCTCCTGAATGCCGTCGTTGTTCGGTCGGATCATGCGGTTCTGCGGGACGCTGACACCGATTTGCAGCGAGTCTCCGTTCCAGAGCGATGCCGCCGATGCCTGCGGCATGAAATCCTTATCTTTGACTTCCACTGCAAAGTAGAGATATTCGTTGTCATACGCAAGAGTGACGGTTCCTTCGGGCCGGTCGAATGTTCCTTTCATTCCATGTAGGCTGAGCATTCCGCCTGCAAGCTGATAGCGTCCGGCTGCGGGCCACGTTTCCTGCGGGAGATCCACAGCTTTCCGCAGGAACGGAATTTTGACCGGAGCAATATCAGCAGGAAGAAGCTGAGTCCAGGTGAAGCCGTTCGGAGCGGTGAAGCGCGCCGAATAGCTGTTCTTTCTGCCCGTGGAGGGATTGGACAGTGTCAGTTTTTTTGACGATTCCGTTCCGAGTGTTGTTTTTGCCAGAACGGTTTGTCCGTTTTCGAGGATTTCCAGCTTGGTTCCACGTCCGTCCGCTGCATTTCGCCGGACAGTGAACTGGATTGCCGGTTTTTCCGCGGAGAGGAGCGGACGAACCTGCTCCAGTTCCATCGGAGCCTTGACCGTCAGGCTTTTCTGCCAGATATATTTGCTGTTTCCTTTGTCTTCCAGCCGGAAGAAAAGATCATATTCTCCGGGCAGGGTTCCTGCGGGAACTGAAATCGCGGCGTTCCAGTGAAGGTTGCTGCCTGTAATCTCCTGTTTCAGCGGAAGCGAGGACTGGATTTTCAGCCGGTTGCCTGCGGAAGCCATTTCAGAAGGCAGTGTGATTTCCACCTTGCTGATCTTCGACGGTGCAACGGAAAGATCTTCCGGAGAGAATTTTGCATTGAATCTGGAATTGCTGAAATCCTCAAGATTCCCGCCGGAAATGTAAACGGGAGCTTCCGTCAGGCGGAGGGAGAGAACGCCGTCCTTGAGAGTCTGTTTCCTGGTTTTTCCGCAGACTTCGGTGATCGTGACTTCCGGAGTGTTCATGACGATCCGGAAATCAACCGGTTCTGGCAGAAGCGAATAGGCAATCAGGAGCGGTGAGCCGTTTCGGTCGAACAGCCAGACTCGGACCTTGCGCCCGATGTTGAGCTCCTTGACCGGCTTTGCATTGTAGGTCATGCGCGAGACGGTTGCCCACGCTCCGAATGCCGGTTTCGGTTCCCGGACCGGTGATTTCTTCTGGAATTTGCGAAGCATGCCGAAGTCGAGTTCCCTCTGGCTGGTTGCATCGTTCCAGATGCCGATGTGCCAGACGCATGCTTTCAGTTCTTTGATGGTCCGGTTCAGGATTACAACCCGGGCAAGATATGCCGCCTGCTGGAGTTCCGTGACCTCTCCGCCGGGTTTTGTGGAGTATCCGATTTCACTGATGTACATTGGAATCGGGCGACCGGCGATGGCCTGCAACTCCTTCTGAAGGCGGTTCAGAGTTTCAACATAGCCTGAGGCATCGGGATTCTGAGCGCCGGGAATATAAGGATGAAGCATGACTGCATCAATGTATTTGTCGATGCCGTGCTTTTTGTAGTAGCCGATGTACTGTGCAAACTGGTTGGCATTCATCGGATTGATGCAGATTCCCGCAATTGTGCGTCCTGGATCGCTCTTGCGGACAACCGCGCTTTCCAGTTTAATGATATCCATGACATCGTTCATTGTGCCGTGGAAATTTTCCCCGACCATCGGTTCGTTCTGCGTCTCCCAGACATCGACGAGTCCGCGTTTGCTGCTCACTTCCGTTTCAAGCTGTTTCGCCAGTTTTGCTCGATCCTGTTCCGGAACAGGAACCATCCGTTTGAACGGATTCAGAATGTTCATGCAGCGAATGATTTTCACCGGGCCGCGTTTTGCAATCTGCTCCTCGGTGGGCGGAGTCGGCTTCGCGTCTTTCTTCTGGAAGACCGTGAAGAAGAGCTGACGGTCCCACTTGGCTCCGCCAAGACGCTGAAGTTCCTGTGTCGGATTCAGTCCCCAGACACCGAATGCTGGGTCCGGTGTGGAGTAGTAGTCCTTTGGCAGAGGGGTTGTGACAAAGAGAGAGGTCGCAGCTTTTGCTTTGACTTCCCCGTTCCGGATCAGTTCTGCGGTCAGCTGGTAATAGTCGTTACCGGGAAGACGGAAGCGGAATCGGTTTGTGTTGTCGTTACTTTTCTGTTCGAAGACTTTTCTGCCGAAGGCATCCGTAGCAGAGACGCGGATCGTGCCGTTTCCCTCATTGGAAACCACCGTGATCTCCGGATTCGTTTCGAACACTCTGACCGCTTTTGGAAATACAAAGGCGAGCGGTCCCTGTTCCTGCGGAGCGGTTGCCGCCGGGCGCAGATTGAGTTTGATATTGTCAATCCATACTTTTCCGTTCTGTGTTCCGCCCTTGATGTTGAAATAGAACATGAGGCGTTTTACTTCCTGGTTCATGACTTTTTCTGGAATGGGACCGATCGTGTATTTCAGCGTTTTCCATTGCGGCGCGAGTTTCGCCGGAGTGGAGAGTTCCTTTGCCTGCTGCTTGCCGGCTGCGAAAAAACGGATCGGCTTTGCTCCCTGAAGCATCAGGGAAAGTGTGAGCTGGGGGCCGTTTTGGATGGTATCGCTTTTTGCATCGAAGGTAATTTCGTACGCCGTATTTTTGCGGTAGGCTGTATGGAAAACAATGTTGACCGTTTTTCCCGTTTCGGGTATGACGGCAAGACTTTTTTTCCCGTTGCTGAACTCTGCCGCATCAATCTGCACCATAGCGGGGCGGTTGATCCAGTAGGAACCGGTTCCCGATTCGAAAGAGGGATTGGTCAGTTTGACCTCTTCCGCCGAAAGAAGGAATCCGGTACCAAATAGAGCAATAAAGAGGAATGAATGATTTCTCATAAGGGTTCTTTCTTCTGCCGGTTATTTTGCCGGAGCAGCCTTTGCAGGAGCCTTTGCGGGAGCTTTCGCCTGGGCAGCAGGAGCCTTCGCGTTCGCTTTCAACTTGATGTTGTCGATCCAGACTTTTCCGTTCTGCGCTCCGCCTTTGACATTCAGATAGAACATGAGGCGTTTCACTTCCTGATTCATGACTTTTTCAGGAATGGGGCCGATGGTGTATTTCAGCGTCTGCCACTGGGTGGTCAGCTTTGCCGGCGTGGAAAGCGCTTTGACCTGCTGACGGTCGGAGTTGAAGAAGCAGATCGGTTTCGCTCCCTGAAGCATCAGGGCGAGAGAAAGCTGCGGACCATTTGCCGGCGTATTTGTTTTGGCATCAAAGCTGAGTTCAAAAACCGTGTCTTTGCGCTGGACCGTATTGAAAACGGTGCTGACGGTTTTTCCCGCTTCAGGAGTGACAGCAAGACATTTCATGCCGTCGCTGGACTCCGAGGAATCAATGCGCGCCATAGCGGGGCGGTTGATCCAGTAGGAACCGGTGCCCGATTCAAACGAGGGATTGTTCAGTTTGACGTCTTCCGCGATAACGAGGCTTCCCGCCGAGAGAAGAGCAAGAATCAATGCAGTGTGTCTGTTCATGAGAAATTTCCTTTCACTGTTGTATGAATGATGTTAAATTGGATTTCAAGGCCTGCGCAGCGTGACATCGTTGATGTAGATCTGGATAAAGGCTGGATAAACGATTTTGCTTGCCTGGTATTCACCGATGCTTCTGGCTCCACCGTCAAGGAACCAGAGCTGTCCGCGCATGTTGTGACGGAGAGAAAAATTGAGTCTTGTTCCGCTGTAATAGGCAATGCCGAAGGTCTGTTTCATTGTCGTCCACCACGGATTGCCGATGCTGTCCCCGACAAGCCAGCTGTTGGATGGCTGTTTGATCTTTTTGTTTTTGAAAATATTGATGGTTTCCGCAAAATTATCATCAGGAGACTTTTCTCGTGAGAAGTTCGTGCAGAAGCCATAGGAGTAGCAGGCATCGCTGTTGTTCGTGTATTTCTTGACCGTGTTGTTCCCCGGACAGTAGAAAGCTTTGGATGGCTGCATGTATTTCTGGTCACAGAGGGCATTGCTCCAGTAATAGGTTCCGTTGCGGGCCTGGTGCATCCAGCCGTCGTGATCATTCGCATAAGCGGTGATGCCGAGACCGATCTGCTTCAGATTGGAGATGCAGCTTGCTGATGCGGCTTTCTGTCTGGCCTTGTTCAGGGCTGGCAGCAGCATCGCGGCAAGGATGGCGATGATGGCGACAACCACAAGAAGTTCTATCAGCGTGAATTTTCCATTCGTTTTCATATTGTCTCCTCTGTTGTTGTATTATTTATTTGAATGGATTTTCGTGCAATGAATCTGGTGGGGATTGCGATGTCCCGACGCTTTCCGGTTTCCTTTCCGGTAATGCGGTCCAGCAGAAGGGTTGCTGCTCTGCGTCCAATTTCACAGGGGAACTGGTCCACCGTTGCCAGCTCGGGACGTGTCCGCCGGGTCAGCGGCAGATTGCCGAATCCGATCAATGCAAGATCTTCCGGGACGCGGATTCCCAGGTCCAGGGCAGCGTCCAGAACATCGTTGGCGACATAGTCGTTGAAACAGATCAGGGCATCCGGGCGGTTTCTCTTATTGGAGAGCAGCTTTTTCACCGCTTCATACGCTTCATTCCAGCAGTCGGAAAGATCAAGGCAGTGGCGGGCATTGACCGGCATGTTGAATTCCGCCATGGCGTCGAAAAAAGCGCTGCGCCGCTCTTCTCCTGTTGTTGCCAGCGTGTAGGAGATGGTGCCGATTTTTTTGCATCCCTGATTTATCAAGTACTTGATAATTTCGGGAAAAACAGAACGGTTGTCGGCTCCGACATGATCGAAGTTGTTGCCCGGCCAGTCACTGTCGATCAGGACAACCGGATTGTGGAAGCGGTTCAGATCCTTGATCTGTTCCGAGGTGGGAGGCAGAGCCATGGGAAAGAGAAGCAGTCCGTCCACACGTCGCCGGCTGAAACGGCTGAGCAGGTCGACCTTGTCTTTGACGAGCCTGTCCCAGGAGATCAGGTACGCATCATATTCATACTCATGGAGCACCTGATGAATTCCCTCCATGACGGCTCCAGCATATTCACACTGGAACTTATTGAAAGCAATTCCGATACTTCTGCTGCGTCCGGTCTGAATACATTCGACCATCGCATTCGGCTGGTAGCCGTACTTGCGGGCGACTTCCATGACACGAGCGATCGTCTCCTTTTTGATTCCCGGATTCCGTTTCAGCGCTTTGGAAACCGTGGATTCCGAAACGCCGCAGATTTTTCCGATCCCTTTCAGCGATATCATCATTTTTCCTGTGTTTTCCGCTGTTCTGATTTTTCCTTTCTTTAATTATAATCTATTTCCGCAAAAAAATCAAGTACTTGAAATTAAGAAAAAAGAAAAAAGTCGGAAAAAAGTTCTGTTTGTACGGAAAAATGGAGAACGGGAGGGATTTTTTGAGAATTCAAGAGCTTGAAAAGAAAAAAGCGGGGCACCGCATCCATGTCGAGCGCTGCTTCCCGCCGGAGAGAATACCGGAATCCTTCAGCAGATATTGCCGAGATAAACATTCGGAAATCCGCGTGACTTCGCGTAATTCTGCAATCCTTCGATAAGTTCGTAAGGGGTACGCGGGCTTTCTGAATACCGGTAATCAGGATGGTAAGCTGTAAAATGAATTGGTGTCTCTTTCCCGAGATTGGCTTCCGTCCAGTCAAGAAAATCGTTGATCATCTTGTTTGAATCGTTTTTGCCAGGGATGACGAGATTGGTGTACTCCGCATGTCCGCCGCAGCGTTTGAAAATCCGGTACGCTTCCAGAATCGGTGCAAGGGAGGCTCCGCCGCACATGCTGTGATAGAACTCTTCCGAAAAACCTTTCATATCGAAGTTTGCGGCGTCCATGTGCGGATAAAGAACTTCTGCCGCTTCCGGAGTGATGAAGCCGTTGGAGACAAGAACCGTCTTGAGGCCGGCTTCATGGGCGCACCGGGCAACGTCGATCACATATTCCAGGAAGACGGTCGGCTCATTGTAGGTGAACGAGATGGACTCGCATCCGTGCCGCAGGACGGTCAGAACCAGTTCTTCCGGTTCGTACTTTCGATACCGGTAGCGCGGATTGTAGGTGCAGCGCGAGAGATGATGATTCTGGCAGAAAACGCAGCCAAGATTGCATCCGAGCGTTCCGATGGAGTACGTTCTCGTTCCCGGCAGGAAATGGCGGAGCGGTTTCTTTTCGATCGGGTCTATCTGAAGAGCAACCGGACGGCCATAGGAGAGCGAATAGAGCACACCGTCATCATTCCGGCGAACAGCACAGTATCCGGTGTGTCCCGGTGCGATCACGCATTTCCGGGGACAGAGCGTGCACCGGACTTTGCCTTCCGGCAAAGATTCCTGAAAATCGGCTTTCCGATATGCTTCCAGAACTGGTGTTTCATTCATTGTTTCACAAACCTTTCTTCTGTGATGCCGGAATGCGGCTCATCCTTTCCAGTAGGGGGAAATTTCGCGGAGCCGCGCAATGACCGGAGGCAGCTTCTCCAGGACGAAATCCACTTCTTCTTCCGTATTGTAACGCGAGAAACTGAAACGGATCGCACCATGTGCGGCCGTGTACGGTACTCCCATTGCGCGCAGGACATGCGACGGCTCCAGACTGCCTGTCGTGCAGGCGCTTCCGCTGGAGGCGCAGATATTGAACATGTCAAGCAGCATCAGAATCGATTCGCCTTCGATGTATTCAAACGAGATGTTACTGGTATTGGGAAGCCGGTGTTCCGGATCACCGTTCAGCCGGGTTGCGGGAAGTTTCAGCAGTTCGGTTTCTAACTTGTCCCTGAGCGCTTTGACTTTCGTGTTTTCGATACTGATATCCTGCAGAGCGAGTTCGGCTGCTTTTCCGAGTCCGACGATGCTGGCGACGTTTTCCGTTCCGGCGCGGCGTCCCCGCTCCTGATGTCCGCCGACAATGAACGGACGGAAGCGGACCCCGCGTTTGACGTAGAGCGCTCCAACCCCTTTCGGAGCATGGAGCTTGTGCCCGGAAAGACTCAGCATGTCGATCGGCAGTTCCGCCAGATGGATGGGAACTTTCCCGACCGCCTGAACCGCATCGGTATGGAACAGGGCTCCCTGCTTGTGCGCCATTTCCGCAAGCTGGGCAACAGGATAAAGATTTCCCGTCTCATTGTTTGCCCACATAATGGAAACGACCGCGGTATCCGTATCAATCATCTCCTCGGCGCATTCCATGTCGAGACGCCCCTTGGAATCGACCGGAATCTGAACCACGGTATAGCCGCGACGTTCCAGTTCTTTCCCGAGCGCCAGAACGGCAGGATGTTCAACTTTGGAAATGACCACCTTCCGGCGCTGATTGCAGAGACTCAGAGCACTGTAAATGGCGGAACTGTCACTTTCGGTTCCGCAGCTGGTGAAGATGATTTCACTGGGCTGGGCTCCGAGCAGGGATGCCAGTTTTTCGCGTGCGGTTTCAATATGCGCGGCAACCTGTCCGCCGAAATGATGAATGCTGGAGGGATTGCCGTAGAGTTCCGTCAGGAAGGGCCGCATCGCCTCGAAAACTTCGGGTGCGACAGCCGTTGTTGCATTGTTGTCGAGATAAACGACTTTATCCATGATGCCCTCACTTGTCTTCCACGACTTCGATGGAATCGGAGACGAATTCGCGGAGTTTCGCTTCAACATGATTCTTCAGCGTGACCTTGGCCGCCAAGCAGGAGGCACAGTGTCCTTTCAGGCGGACAAACACTTTGTTGCCTTCGATATTGATGAGTTCAATGTCGCCGCCGTCGTGTTCGAGCGCCGGACGAATCTCCCGGTCAATGATCGACTGAACCTTGATGACCTTCTGTACAACGGAGAGTTTGTTGAAATCCTCAACCTTTTCTTCTTTGGCCGGTTTCTGTTCGGCTTTGTGCTCTTTCCAGAGCCCGTCGAGGATTTCCTGAATCTGATCGAGACAGGTTCCGCAGGCACCGCCGGCCTTTGTATATTTCGTGATCTGTTCGGCCGTATGGAGATTGTTTTCCTTTGCGACTCTGCGGATTTTGGTGTCTGTTACTCCGAAACATTTACAGACGACGCGTCCCTCGTGATCCTCGGGATCATCCTGCACCATTTCGTATTCTTCTCCATGACGTTTTTTGTAATCTGCGATTGCCGCCTGAAGTGCTTCCATGCCCATGACGGAACAGTGCATTTTTTCCTCGGGCAGAGTACCGAGGAGTTTTACAATGTCTTTATTGGTCACTTTAGCGGCTTCGTCGAGGGTCATCCCTTTGACGAGTTCCGTCAGAGCGGAGGAGGAAGCGATAGCGCTTGCACAGCCGAATGTTTTAAACTTGGCATCACAAATTCTACCATCCTTATCAAGTTTTAGAAAGATCTTGAGTGCGTCTCCGCAGGTGATGTTTCCGACTTCCGCAACGGCATCCGCATCCGGGATTTCTCCGACGTTTCTCGGGTTCAAAAAGTGATCCATTACGTCTTTGGTATAGTTCCACATAATGAGTTCTCCTCTCTTGATTCATTTGTACAAAACAAAATTTACCACTGATACAGCAATTTAGCAAATAAAGTTCCATAAAAGAAACAACTTTTTGATAAAAAAACAGACCGAAGATCAATAAAAACTACTGATTTGGTTGGTTTTGTTATGGCGTCGACAGGAAATCAAACATAAAGAGCCGGAGGCTCGCTGGGTGCAGGTGCGTTTGGCACCTGCTTCGGTCCAGCTGAAGAAGCTGGTCGCCCGCCGGGCGAAAAGAAGAAAAAACAAGGAAAAAGAACCTATCTTTTACCCAATTTGACAAAAAATATTTTCTACTTATATTATAAAAAAAGGAGGATTCGTAATGCAGAAAGCAGTCAACTCGAAATCAACATTTCTCTGGATCTGTTTTGCTGTGCTTCTTCTGATTGTTGCGCTGGCGATTCTTCTTCCTCCGCTTTATTCGGGTGGACGGGATTCTCCGACACTTCGAAGTCAGAGCCAGTTAAAAGAGATCTGGCTGTCATTTCTGTTGTATGCCGATTCTCCAAATGGCGATCTTCCGAATGTGGATCATGTGAAAGCATGGAACCTTTTCCATCGACAGAAGATTCAGAAGGATCCTCAAATTTACTCTGTGCAAAGGAAAGGGCGTGGTGTGACTTATCCTCTCCGGGAGGAGGACAACGACTACCTGTTTTTCGGGACTCTCTCCGCCTCAATCCACAGGCCTCCGGAGCCCGTGGAAGTCCTTGCTTTTCTGAAGCCGACGAAAATGGAACAGGGAAATAAAATACCAGTCCTTTTCAATGACGGGGTTGTAAAAATCGTTTCCGTGAAAAACAAAACCGCGGCGGCTGTTGTTCGAGCTGCATACAAGGAACAATTCAAATCCCCCTACAGCAAAGCTCTTCTGGCGCGGGCGGAACAATGGGATGTCGAGCAGAAAAAAAGCAAGATCCGTAAATTCCTCCAGAAGTAACCCCGTTTTACTGCTTTCCATGCGGATCCCCGGCTGAAGTTTACAAAGAATGTTTTTTCCGGGGAAAGAGATCCGGTTCCATCAGAACCGCTCCGAGAATGAGAATCGCCCCCGCCGTCTGCCAGACCGTAATTGTTTCATGAAGGAAAAGATATCCAAACGCGGCTGCGATCATCGGTACGAAATATTCGTTCAAGCTCAAAAGCGCGACCGGAATAAACTTCTGCGCCTCGTTCCATCCGTAGAACGCCAGCGCACTGGGACCGATTCCAAAGTAGAGAATCCATCCCCAGCTGACCGGATCGCCGGGAAGACGCACCTCGTCCGGGGAGAACGGAAGAAACAGGATCAGCCAGACCGCTCCCCAGAGCAGAGTCCAGCTTGAATAAATCCATCCGCCGATGTGCTGAATGGTTCGCCGCCCCCAGACCGTGTAAACCGCCCAGCAGAGCCCGGAAAGGAAGATCAGCAGATCCCCTCTTTTCAACGCTTTCAGAGCAATCCCGCCCCCGTCGATGACCCGGAGCACCAGCAGACAGCCGAGAAAACCGAGAAGGAGTCCCGCGAACTGCACCGGCGATCCCTTTTTTTCCAGACAGAGGGTAATTACAAAAATCTGAAGCGGTACAATCGCCTCCAGCATCGAGGCATTGATGACCGGAATCTCTTTCTGCGCCATGAAGAGCAGAAGCGCCATCATGGATGCTCCCACCAGTCCCTGAAACGGCAGACGAAACCATTCCGCGCGCGTCAGTTCGAACATCTTCTTCCGGTAAAGAAGAAGCCCGGCGAGAAACAGCGCGGTACCTCCGATG
>CASEYW010000033.1 GCA_949292215.1 uncultured bacterium | reverse complement strand
CCAAACGGTTGCCAGCAACATGACCGCGAGAGTAAAAAGTTTTTTCATTGATTATTTCTCCTTGTGATTTTATATTGTTCTGAAAAGTTATTGATACTCAAAAATGGCAATGATTTTTTCATCCCGTTTACTGCGGAAGCCATCTTCCATAACATCCAGGCTGTTTGTACTTGCCTTCACCGGAAAGATTCTTTCCATTATTCAACGCAGTTGTGGTCCCGGCACGGCAGGCATATTCCCACTCGGTTTCTGACGGCAGATAGAATTTGTAACCGGCAGGAAGTTTATCGGCATAAAGTTTGTTGAGTTTTTCGCAAAATTCCAAAGCCTGTTCATAGCCTACAGATTCTACCGGATGTCCGAATGCTTTGACTTTTGACGGGTTATTCCCCATAACAGCCTGCCATTGCTCCTGCGTGACTTCAAATTTGCCGATCCAGAAATGGCTGCTTATGGAGGCTTTCTTATATTTTTCATTCCCCATTCCGGATTGGTTCTGCGGCGGAGTTCCCATCATAAATTCCCCCGGATCTATTCTGACAAGTTCCAGAGAAGTAATATTGTTTTTTTGCAACGGCAAAATTTTTCAGGGAAAAAGTTTTCCGATTTACAGCCGATAACAGAGGCAAGTAACGCAACAGCCAACAACATTGTTGTAAAATATTTCATTATTTCACCTCTCTGTTGATTTTTGCTGACAAACCTTTCCATTGCTGACGCAAAAAGCGGATTCCTTGAATGCTATTGTTTGTTTTTGAAAAATCATGTGCGGTCAGCAACAGAATGTATCTCGGTTTGTCCGCAGGAAGATATCCGACAACAGCGTAGGTATATTTATGCTGATTTTCTTTAAGGTGCAAAGCAGTTGTTCCAAGCGGATTTTTAATTGCTTTGGCTGTTTCAGGATATTTCAACAAATATGCCCAAGCCGCAATCACATCTTCCGGCGCAACAAGGTGTTTTGCACCAATGGCATATCTGGAAAATTCCAGTTCTCCTTTTTTCATATCCAAAGACTTTTTGAATCCGGCTTGTTTAAGAAAGTTTTCCAGCGGAGTAAATCCGAGCTTTTGGGCAATCAGCCATGTTCCAATATTGCTGGAGTTTTTAAAGATTTCTGCAACGGTAATTTTTCCCAACGGACGAACATCACGCAACCAGCGATCTTCCAGTTGAATTCTGCCATCGCTGCAATCAATGACATCATCCATTTTTACAGTACCAGCTTCCAGCGCAGCAGTGATGACAAAAGGTTTCAGAAATGACATTGGAGGAAAATACGGCATTTCTCTCCCTTGCTGTTCTGATACTGCAATTTTACCCTTTTGAATGTCATAAAGCAGGATTTGTGTGGCAACAGGCTGTGTTTTTTCAACGATTTGCCTCATGGCGTCAGAGATATTTCTCTGCCACGCTACACGCTGTGAGTCAGTTGAAAGTTTGAAATCACGGATAAGTTTTTCTGCTTTATCGGCTTTTGCTGCTGCGACCTGTCGCACCTCCACAGAGTGAGGGGTGACAAAATTACGTTCTTCATGTACTGCCCGGATACAGATATACAAGTTTTCTTCAGGGTTATCAGTTTTGATTACACCAAGAGCGTTGACTACGATCCCATCCGGCGGACGGTAAAAGGAGATCCATTCAATATTGCCAACGGTTTTGACCGTAGTATTGACTTTATCCGTATAAACGACTGGCACGGGAATATCTTTCTTTTCAGCAACTCCGATATAAGCGAGTACATATTTAAGCAAGGTTGCTGTCTGGGCAGACACCTGTTTGGGATCGCGGATACCCTTCATCTGATTCAACCCCAGAACAATGCCGGGCTGCTCATAGGAAAAAATACCCGGTTTAGTGTGCAACTGGAATTTTTCTTTACTCAACGGATCTGCATAAGATGATGAACCAAGCAGTTTCATCCACTGATCGGGGACAGGGAACATATAGGCAACCGGCATAAAAACTTCACCATTCCAATCTTCGCAGGGATTTTGTTTTGCACGATTGCGTTTTACCAGGTCAAAAATAGAACTCTGGGAGGCTGCAATCAGCTCTCCTTTGGAGCTGACGATAATGCCATAGGCATATCTCGGATCGCTCTTTGATGCAATATCAAAAATCAATTTTTCCAGTTGAGTCTGCAACGATGTATCCAAAGTAAGATAAACCGGATGAGTGATGTTTTTACGGAAAACAATTTCTTCAATTCCTGTGCGTCCTCCGGCAGAATCTCTTCCTGTTCTTTCGCCGAAATGCTGGATATGCCCGATCCATGATGCTGCAAAACGGCCGCCATTTGCGTAAATACGCAAGTTTTCTTTCTGAGTGCGGAACAAATTATTTTTTACCAGAAGTACACCATTGCGGTCAAAAATTTCCGGCAGATTGACTTGCGGATGAATCACACTGCTTCCGGCAAACTCTTCAGCCAGTGCAAAATACTTCTTAGCTTCTGCAGTTTTACCGCGATTCTGGTAAAATACTGCAAGATTGTATGTTCCAACCGCATGGCGGCGTTTGACCAGCATTTTAAGGATTTCTTCAGCTTCATCATCACAACGGAATACCTGATCCATTTCACCATCAGCATATTTTACTGCCAGATTATTCCAGCAGTCCGCGTTATTCTGAATAATTCCGGCAATCAGATCGGCATCTGCTGTATCCGGTGGATTGGGGAAAGTTACCACACTGATCGTTTTATCATTTTTGAGAAGGAAAAATTGATAATCGCGCAGCATCCATCTGCCGCTGGTATCGGTGTGAATCCGGAAATAAAGATCATTACCCAAATTCCAGACAACATTTCCATCGTAAAAATCTTCCGGCATATCGGAATCCATAAACGGTTTGATCAGCCGTTTTGTTTCATCTTTAGCGCATCGCTTGAAGGAGTTATCCAGACTTTTGGTCAGTGCATCTTCACGGGTTGCATTGATTGCCCGGATGGTGGGATTGGGATAGGCAAGATTTTTCCAAATCGGCTGTTCCTTAAATTCATCAGTGATCCAACGCATATCCCCCTCACGGTCAGCCATAAGATTTTCTGAAATCAATGCTTCGGTTGCCTGGGCATTGTAATTCCAGTTAGGAAGTTTGATACCGCTTGGTTGTGAAAGCCGGATCATCTTACTGATATTGGAAACCACAGGTCTGCCTGCCAGCTGATCAAGTACCTCCGGCCCGGTCGTGCCGGTTATCTGACGGATCTTTTCATGATGAGAATTGATTGCCTGTTTGAGAGCATCCGGATTTTTCTGCTGATTGCGTTGTTTCCGGATAGAAATGATCTCGGAGTGAAAGTCTTTGTTCGCAAGCATTTCTGCGGCTTTTGAAAAACCTTTATCTGCGGAAAGTTTCATCCATTTTTTATATTCTTCAAGATTACCGGTGAATCCCTCAAGCAGTCCGATACGAAACTCTGTTTCTGCATCAGGAACGATCCGTTCTGCTGCCATATAGCAGAGTTTTGACCACAGCAGATAAGAATAGTGTTCATCCTTTCGATCAAAATAACATTTTCCCAGATAAAGCCATGCATTGCGATGGTTTTGTTTGGCAGCCAGTTCCAGATATTTGTAGGCTGTTTTATCGTCTTTGAGTTTTTCTTTGCAATATACTCCATACAGAAACTGAGCTTCGGCAAAACCGCCAAATTCTTTATCAGAAGGAGCTGCCATTCCTTTTGCCGGAACGTTTTTGCATTCTCCCGGCAAGTCACCGGCATAAATCGTTCCTGTCAACAGCAACACCCGCATAACAACATTGAATTTCGCACCGATCATTTTCCCCCATCTCCTTCTTTGATATTATTTTCAGTTTCTATTCATCTTGTTTTCCGGAATTGTTTATATATTTTTCATCATACAACACAATTGCGTGATTGCGTTTCAGCAACTTTTCTTCAATAACTTTGCCTGAGGCTTTGCCAATATACTGCCGCCAGACTTCGCTGTTGCGATACCACGCGCCATTTTCCTGCGAAAAATGCTCATTACGGCTTTCGATGTGATATTTGACCGTCAACGGTTTTTCAGCACGCAATTCTGCATTGAGATACTTTTCATCGGTGTAAACGATCAGCTGAAAAGTCTGGTCTGTCGTTGCGGTTTCCCTTTGCAGATGCCAGTTTATACCAGTATTCCGCCATGGAAAAATCTCTTTCTCCTCGCGGCATCGTTTCGCACAGGAATCCCAGATTGTATTCAACTGCCGCGCGCGGTTCCAGCATTTCCGCTTTCAGAAAATATTTTTTCGCCGACTCATGATCCGGGTCAATAAAATCAAAACCTTCCGTATAAAGGCATCCGAGAACGAACCAAGCATCGGCAAAATCCCGTTTCCCGGCCTCCTCCAGGCAGGAGATCATTTCCTGAGTTTCTTCAGGTTTTCTACTCTTCTGCTCTTTCAGCATATTCGCGCGAAGATACAGGGCTATGGCTTCTTTGTCAGATGCGTTGTTTTTCTTTTCGGGGAATGAAACATTCCGACTGACCCTTGCCTCCTCTCCGTGAACGCCTGCTGAACAGAGAAGAAAAATTCCCAGGACACAGAGGCATTTACCGCAAGCACTCAAAATTTTACGGATTTGAATGATGGAAAAAATGAATATTCCAAGCGGTGCATGAAATGAGCTTTCAATCTCTTCCGGATGAGGACATGATAGTTGCGGAAAGATATTTCCGAAAATCTCCATGGAAGAAATTTTTGAGTTTACACTCACATTTGTCAGACGGAATGTTTTCCATATCCGATCTGATTGGACAACTCTGTTTCTTAGCATCTGTTTTCCTTTTACTTCAAAAATCCGTTAAAAATTTGCAATACAGCAGAAACAGCATGATGCCGCACGCTGTAAGCGCCAAAGCAAGGCCCCATGAACACAAACTCTTTTTGTGTTTCTTATGGAATTCATTATAATAGTAAAAGAGTGTCTGGCCGATTCCAGCGGTGAGTGCCAGCATGACAAACCAGAAGCCCCATACCGAAAGCAGCTTAAGAAAAGGTTTCTCGGAATAAATATCATCAATATAGGGAGATTGAAAACCGAAAGTGTCCGATGCTCCCAGAAAAAAGCTTGCGATCAGCAGCATCAGCCACCATACGGACAGGCGATACGGAGTCAGGTGCAGCATATTTCCAATCGGAAATATGAAGAGAAACAGGATAAAAGCCCAGTCACGGGTTGCTGCAAGAAAGGAGAGCCCGCTGCAGTGAAATGTTTTCTCGTGGATCAGAAACCAGTTCACAAGATTGGAGGTAAAAATGGACCAGAAAAGCAGTCCCCAGGCTCCCCAGAAAACAATACCGGAGAGAGAGAGAAGGGGTCCCCCGAATTTCTTTTCTGTATTATTGAGCGTGAACTTGATTTTCATATTTCCCTTTTTCCACTGAATGTTTTTTCACCGGATCCTTCCAGCGCGCAAGAGGTGTTCTGTACCCATGGAAACGCCCCGGTTTTCCTCTGAAACGAACCAGCAGAACATGATTTGGTTTGTCCGACGGGAAAAAAACAAGACAGAACCCTTCGCAGATGTTTGCCTGCAAAAGAGGCGTTTTTTCTTGTCCGAAGCATCCATTACTGACCGAAAATGTCATAAATCCGCTTGCATGCATCCCATTTTTCTTTTTTTTCAGTTCCGGATATAGGCGGATGCGATGGGGAAAATGTGTCGCCGGTGCTTTTCTGATATTCCATTCCGGCATAGAATCTGGCAAAACGTGCCTGCATTTCACCTTGTATTCGATAGGTGTTCGCCATGGACTCGTTCATCCTGCCGATGGCTTCGTAACGCTGGATCAGCTGGTTGATCTTTTTATGATAGACGGCATTGGGCACTTCCATAATATATCCCAGAATCCCGCCGGAGGAGGCATCATGGCAGGAAAAATAGTTCGGGAGTTGTCTCTGGCGCATTTTCCGCAGGAAAACTACGGCTCGCCGCTCGCAGCTGGAACCGCCGACATAGGTTCCTTTCCGCAGAATCTGAATCCCGTTTTCCAACGCCGACACAGCATTCCGCGTCTGTCCGACATTCCAATACAGCATTCCGAGGATAAATGCGTTCTCTGCCTGAAGGACATCCGAATCCGTTCTCAGATTTTCAATGACCGCCTTCTGTTCCCCGAGGGCGGCGGAATAGTCTTTCCGGGCCCAGGCCTCGTATCGGTTCGAGGAATGAGAGATCCATTTTTCCTGAGCCTCTTTTCCGGGATAATACCCCTGAACGGCCTGCTGAATGAAATCCCGGCTCATTTCCGCCCCGTAACAGAGGGCAATACACGAGCCGCTCAGCAGTGCAACAGTAAATGACTTCATATTTTTTCTCCTTCTTCCGTTCTTTTTCAGCATTCTGGGCCGAATCAGGCAAGTTTCCTTTCGCGGGAGAGCTCCGGCCTTCTCCATTTTCTCCGGATTGGATGCATTCCCGCGGGAGGAAAGCATTTTTTGCGAAGTTTTATTTTCCCGTATACTCCGGAAAGCTCTTATGAATTTCAGAAACGTCCACGGCTATACGCATCCCACGGAACAACGGATTTTGGGAAACAACTCCTCCGGTGTTGACGCCGATGACCACGGAATCACGGTCCATATAAACCAGCGGGCCGCCACTGTATCCCGGACGGATATTTGAGAAATGGGCAATGATATTTCCCCATCTCTGCGGAATATTTCCGGTGTCTTCAATTTTTCCGTCACTGAAAGCGGGTTCGCCAAATCTCGTGGTTCCTGCGGGATAGCCGATGGACAAGACCCTGGCTCCCTTCTCCGGAGGACGGTCCGAAACAAGGAAAAATGCCGGCAGGACAGCATCGGTCTCGCCGCCGCTGCGGTCACAAAGTTTCAACAGAGCCAGATCGCTCTTCTTATTGCTTCTTACGACTTTTGCATAGAAGGTCGTATGCTCATTGGAAAGAATAAGAGGCCTGGAGGAATCCACTTTCACTACTTTTCCCCCGTAATATTCCGGAATATTGCCGATTGCAACATGGTAATTGGTCAACAGATATTTCTGTGATATGGCGAAGGCGGTTCCATTATGCTGGGAGCCGTCGATATTTGTTGCCAGACAATGATAAACGCGCTCCTTCATATTTGCCAGTTTCAGCGAGATTAATGCCTGAGACATGGAACCATTAATGAAGACAAAGGTGTTTTCCACGTTGACTTTTCTCGTGTTTTTCCCGTCTGCCGGTGTCACGCAGACCGTCGCCTCAAGCGACATGAGATACTCCCCGATATGATCCTGAGACCATCTGAAAACCGCCTTGTTGTTTCCGCGGGGATGCGGATCGCTGCAGCGGAACCGGTCGGAAATATTCCTTTTCCGTCCATCATAAAAGACTGGTTTCTTCCATTTTTCCACGGAAAATCGAACGCTTGAGGAGTTCGTGCAGAGAACCTGATATTCATTGTCATTGTTTCCTGCACGGATAATCATCCATACAGGTGTATCAATGTTGTTCCACTGATAAGGCAGAACCTTCTGCGCTTTCCCATTGACGGTAACAGACGCTGTAATGACATAGCGTTCTTTGTAGGAAAGTCTTTTGCAGGAAAAAGATTTGTTGTCTCCGGCAAGCATCTGTTTTCCGTTGACACTCCAGGAATGCACTACGAATTTTTGATTCCCCATGCTTTTGTCTGGAACCACATTGAAAAGAGCAGCCGCGATGTCTCCCTGTTTCGTCACTTGTCCCAATTGAATGGAAAATGTATAATCCGCGATTGCAGGTGCATTTTTTCGGGGAGTGGTGTTTGACGGGAGATTTTTCTTCGAGTCGGAATTTCCGTCCTTCTCACCAGCTTTTGGATCGTTGGTAATATTGTCTTTCGTGCCGGAATTTCCGTCCTTCTCACCAGCTTTTGGATCGTTGGTAATATTGTCTTTCGTGCCGGAATTTCCGCCTTTCTCTCCCGGTTTTGGATCATTTATGATATTTTCCTTCGAATCGGAATTTCCGTCCTTCTCACCAGCGTGTGGATCGTTGGTGATATTGTCCTTCGTGCCGGAATTTCCGTCCTTCTCACCAGCTTTTGGATTGTTGGTTATATTGTCTTTCGTGCCGGAATTTCCGTCCTTCTCACCAGCTTGTGGATCGTTGGTGATATTGTCTTTCGTGCCGGAATTCCCGCCCTTCTCACCAGCTTGCGGATCATTGATGATATTTTCCT
>CASEYW010000032.1 GCA_949292215.1 uncultured bacterium | reverse complement strand
GCGGTAACGGGCGTTTTCCTTCGGATCATCCAGATTCCAGTTGTACTGGGCGGCGTGAGGCAGAGTCAGGGCGGTGAGAAGTCCCAGTTTTGAGCTTTCCCGATAGGAGTGGTCAATGTAGCCGACCTGTCCCGGACGGAAGGCGTAGTCCACCCCGAAAACCGAATTGAAATTCGCCTCTTTGACTCGTTTCAGCACGTTCACCACATTTTCCCGGCAGGAGATGTTTGCCGCTCCGCAGTTCAGTCCGTGGGCAAACTGGCGCAGATGGATCACGCTTCCATTCAGATAGAAGTTCCGTCCGCCGGTCCAGAATTCACGGAAGCCGAACTCCTCCGGAAAAAGAGTGTCGATGACGGCGCCGTTCTTTTTCCGCAGGGTGATGGTCGCCCGGTAGAGATTCTCCGGATGGATCGTATCCCAGAGTTTCGGATCCTTCCAGACAGCAGAAAAGGCTTTGCGCAGAAGCGTCTTTTTCTCCGTGATGCGGAACGGTTCGGAGCGGAACGCCTTGACTTTGGCGGAATCATCGAAGATTTCCGCTTCCAGAAGATACTCTCCGGGAGGAAGATGTTCCAGCGCGGTGTCGCAGGTGATGGTCTTCTTCCGGACGGAGGTCACAATGCGCACATCGCGAATGTTTCCGTCGGAGGGTAGCGCGGAGAGATACAGATCCCCCGTGATGCCGCGGAACCCGAGCTTTGCAGGCGTGTTGATGATGACGTCCGGCGCCATGAAATGCACGTTGCTTTTTCCCGGATTGGCCGTGACCAGAATGGCCAGTTCCTGCTGCTTTCCGGGAAGAAGTTTCCCGGTCAGATCCACTTCTCCTCCGGGGAAGTAGACCTCGCCTGCGCGTCTGCCGTCCACGAGAATCCGCGCGCTGGTCTGAAGCATGGTGAAATTCAGAATGATCCGTTTCTTTTTCCATTCCGCGGGAAGGGTGAAGATTCTGCGGTACCAGGCTTCATTGAGTTTGAGCGTGTCGATTTTTTCCGTTGCGAAGGGGGATACGATGATCGCCTGAGCGGATTCCGCCGTCTGATTCCCCCACGACGGCCACGCTCCGGGGACTTTGAACCAGCACCAGCCGCTTCCCTTCGGTGGAAGTTTCAATGACGGATCGGCGCCGTTTTTCAGCGGATAGAACTGCCAGAGTCCGTTCAGACAGATCTGTTCCCGCTGTCCGTTCCGGAGCGTTTCCGCTCCCTTCAGACTCATATGATCCCCGGCGGAACCTTCCGGCGGACGTGCATCGAAATCCGTGATCTTGTCGGTCAGCATGGGATGGAGGCGCAGATCGAGAAATTCGGCTTTCCCGGAGACTCCCAGATTCGAAGGAGTGATCCGGACTTCGGACGCTCCTGCCGGAACCGGATAGAACATCTCTCTTCTGCGATCACTTGTTCCCGTCGCCGTGGCGAAGGGCGGCCAGCCGCCGACCTGTTTCCCGTTCCGGTCATAGAAGAGAACCTGAAAACGGGCGTCCGCCCAGTGCTGTTTTCCTTTGATGACCTTTTCCGTTTTCATTCGGAACGTGAAGAGGATTCCTTTCCATTCCGCTTTCAGGGGGATGGATTTCGTAAGGATGTAACTTCCGTTCAGCCGGAGGTTCAGCTGTCCGTCGGTTTGAGTGACGGATGCTTTTCCCGAGCCCTGCCGGCGCCAGCCTTTTGTTTCGAGCTTCCACTCCTCCGCGGCAGACAGGCTTGCCGCGGAAAGAAGCAGAAAAGAAAGAAGAATACAATCCCATTTCATAGTTGTTGTTTCCGCTGAATTGAGTTTTTTAGATTTGAGGATTCCAGAAGGATGGTTTTGAACTCCATCGTCTGCTTGATTCGTAATCAATTGTCGTATGTTTCAAATTGGCGGTGTGCCCGTCGACATACAGCAGGTTGGCGGACATGCCGCTGTGTCTGGGATCAATTCGTTCCGGATTGTTGATAGTGTTGATCCAGCGGTTGCCGTCCCAGTTGTCGGCGCGGGAGGCATCCTGATCGACGCACATCATGAAAGCGGAGGCTCGGGTGATTTTTGACAGATTCAGATAGGTCTGATTCAGGATGCAATTGATGGCATATTGGTTCGTTTCACCCCATTTCTCCTGCGAAGGGCAGTGAAAAAGACCGTAGCGCGGCGCGTTGGTCACGGAGTTCCACTGACATCCTCCAGTGATAACGCCGGGTTGGATATACTGCCTGTACAGAATATCATCCCAGCCGTCAGTGGACCGGAATACGGATGGTAACGGGGATTCCTGCGCGGGGGGCGGGAAAAATCCTTCAAAATCATTGAGATATAGTGTCATATAGGTCCCGATCTGTTTCAGGTTGGATGCACAGTTGATGTCTCTTGCCTTGTTCCTTGCGCTTCTCAGCGCCGGAAGAAGAAGCGCCGCAAGAATGGCAATGATTGCAATTACAACTAAAAGTTCTATCAATGTAAAGCAGATACAACTTTTTTTAGTGCTGGTCGCTCTTCGGGAGTGCGATTCCGTTTTCCCTGATTTTCTGTTCATGAGATCTTTTCTCCTTAGTTGAATGGACGAGGTTTATTCCGGCAATAGGACTCCGTTGCGGACCGTAAAAATACGATATTGGATTTTTGCTTTGAGCAGAGGCGCTTTTTCCGGCGTTTCGGTCTGAGCAATCAGATTGTCGATCAGGATTCGGACGGCGGGCGGATAATCATATTTGACGACATAGCCGGTAAAATTTAAATAGTCATACATTCTGCTTTCATCAAGGACAATCCGGCATTCGTTTTCGATGTCCAGCTTTGCCCGGATTATGGAACAGAGGAAGGGATTGGGGAAAATGACTCCTTCGAATTTTACTCCGAATGTCAGCAGTTCCTGAAGTTTTTCCTGATCCTTCGTGAATCCTTCGCAGAGAAGAATCACCTGTTTTTCGGAGACTCCGGCCATTTCGCAGGCGGTCCGGATGGCTTTTCTGGTCGCGGAGACCATGTAGGCAAGCGGATGCGAACAGACCAGAATACGGGTCCGTCCTTCCGAGAAAAGTTTCAGGAGAATATCGCGGTACAGCTCTTCCAGCGGATCGTAAACGGAGCTGATCCCTTCCGCATCGCGGGTGAACGAAACCACGGGGAATCCCTCCTTTTTCAGTTTCAGCGCCTGCGCCATGATCGGCGGATCGGCTGACAGGAGCATCAATCCCGAAAGGTTGGC
>CASEYW010000031.1 GCA_949292215.1 uncultured bacterium | reverse complement strand
CAGTAGGTTCCGAACTGCTTGAGATTCGATGTACAGGAGATGTTGATCGCTTTCGCTCGTGCCTTGTTCAGAGCCGGAAGCAGGATTGCAACAAGAATTGCAATAATTGCAATCACTACTAGAAGTTCTATCAATGTGAAAGTTTTTCGAGGGCATCTTCCTTTGGAAAACGGAACGGAAAGACGATGCCGGAGCGTCATTTTCCTGTTTGAATTCAGCAACGGATTCATGACAGTGATTCCTTTCTGATATGGGGTTCCTGTAAGAGAGAAAATTCATCTTGGGAATGTCTGGCGGATTTCCGGAGGATTCCGTCTGTTTCGTTCTGTTTTGGAAAACCGAGGGTTTCCCTGGGGATGAAGGTTGATTTTATGGAGAGTTTTTCTTTCTCCGTCCGGTTTTCCCGAATCCGTTTCAGGAGCAGATTGACGATGACTCGTCCGGCTTCAGCAAGATGAGTGTCGATTGTTGCCAGGGATGGGAGTTCCCGGTCATCCGTTGGGGCCCGGTAGGTCGACTGGACTTCGAGATTGTCGAATCCAACGACAGAGATGTCGATTCCGGGACGGATGCCGCATGCGTTGAGAGCATCGCAAACTCCCAGCGCTGCCAGATCGTTGGAGCAGAGAATCAATTCCTGCTTGCGGAGGCGATCCATTGCAGCATGAGCCGTTTCTCTCGCGGTATGTCGTATTTTGAAATCGGAAACCGGACAATTGAACGGTATTTCCTCTTCAATTTCGATTCCATATTCTTTTGCCAGAAGTGCCGCCGGATAACGTTTCGTAGCAAGTTTATGTTCCTTCAGGAAAAAAAGTGCCATGTGCCGGAAGTTTCTTGCGGAAAGTTCCCGGAAAAGTTCCCGATAGCCGGATTCCACATCCAGGGCGACAACATCAATGTTTGGAATATCGTCGCCGAAGATGGTATCGCCGAGGAACGTGACGGCCGGAGTTTTGCTCTTTTCCAATTCCGCCCATGTTTTGTTTCCTGCCATCAGGCCGCCGATGAAATAGGCGTCGGCATTGCTGGAGCGGATGCAGTGAAGAACTTCGGCATCAATATCTTTTCCGGAGGCGGGAAGAAGAATCGCCTTGTAATTCTGCTTTGTGACTTCACGGCAGATGCTTCCCAGCAGAATGGCTCCTGCTGAGGATGCCATGTCGTTTTCAACCCGGTCAAGAATGATCGCGATGTTGAAACTCTGACGGCAGGCGAGGGATCTTGCCGTCCCCTGCGGAGCATACGAATAACGATCCGCCAGTTCAAGAATACGGGAACGCACACTGCTTGTAATTGAGTATTTCTTGTTCCCGTTCAGAACTCTGGAAACCGTGGATGGATTGACTTTTGCCATTTCCGCGATTTCCTTAATCGTGATTTGCCGTTTCATCCGTTTCTTCTTTCTGGTTGTGCAACCGCTTGCGTGAGGGGCTTGAAAAATAACGCAAGCGTTTGCGTTAAATATATTATAAGCGATTCCCTGAAATTTGTCAATCCCCTTTTTGGAAAAAATAATGATTTTCTCTTCTGCTGATGGCGGGCGAGGGCTCGTGAGAAGGTTCCGGAGGGGGGACTTTCGAATGTGTTTCCCATTTCTGGGGGGGAAGAGATCCTTTTCGGGAGATTCTTTCGGAATAATTCAAAGACGGTCCGTGATTTCCACAATTCCGAACCGGAGACGGTCCGCAAACTGCCTGGAATTTCCCGTCCAGCTGACAGACTGCTTTTCCGGATATCGGTTGATTTTAATATCCAGTCCCAGAAGATTTCCTTTGTGCTTGATCCGTTCTGCTGGCAGGACAAGCTGGAATTCATACCCGTTCTCATGAATTCTTGCAGAGATCGGAAAATCCTTTTTTTTGTATCCGGCCCGGTTTGGCATGACCGAAAAACGTTTCGTTTCCGTCTGATTCGGAAGAAAGAAGACCCGGAAGCAGTGCTTATTATAAGTGTCGGGATGATCTTCGGGGAGGAGAGTTGGCTCGGTGTCAAGAAAAATCTCGATGGAATCCTGCTCCCAGAATTCCGCATTTTCTCCTGGCTGGAATCGGGAGTTGTCTTTGACCGCGATGTGGAGAACGATACTGCCGTTTTTCCGGAAGATGGAGGCCCGGCCGCAGTTTCCGATTTTTATTTCTGTTCCGGCTTTTGCATAGCGGGGAATATTGAATTTTACGGGAATCCGTGTTGTTCTGTCCGATGTTTTCAGGAACAGGTTGCTGCGGAATCCAACTTCATCGGTTTTCAGGGGAAGGCGAAGGGTGGTTTCCTCTTCAGAATTCAGGGAGAATGGAATGCTCTCTGTAATTGTTTGTTCGTCTCTGATGAGAGCGACACCCTGAAGTGGATTCCCGGTCAAGTTTTTCAGCCCCGCGATGGCATATCCCGGAACGATCCGGACCACTTCGGATGCCGCAACGGGAGTGTCTGATTTGAATGTCAGATTTTCCAGTTGTCGAATGAATTCCCGCTCGGAACATTCTTTCCCCGGTTTCAGGTAAAAGGGGGCTTCTTCCAGCAGAAGATTTCCGTCAGGGAGAGGATTTCCGAAAAGATCGTAGACGGAGCAATCCGTCAATACGGTTCGGAGAGGACGCTGCGGTCGAAGATTCCAGATCGCTGCGATTGGTTTTTCTGCTTTTCGGTAAACATAGCAGATGGTGTTTTTCCGTTTGATTTTCCGGATGGGGACTGCTCCTTCGAAATGTCGTGCGAGTGCATTGTAGGCGGGCGCCTTTGCATCTGGAATCCATTCGGAACCATAGGTGCTGCTTGTACCCATGAAATATCTGTTGATGTCGCGCCGCCAGAGCTGGAAGGTGATGATGGTGATGGACTGCCTGACTCCTTCTCCAAGATCGGTCAGGAAACGGGTTGCCGCATGATACGGCTGGCACAGTTCTGAGAGGTAGGTCTGTTCGAACGGTGCATCGTCGTGGAGGAAAAAGAGTTCAGTGTTCCAGAGGAGCGGATCAAGATACGGTTCGAGGTTTTTCCGGAAGATCTGGATTTGGCGGTCGGCTGGTTCCGGAGAATTCAGCCTGCGTGAAGCATAGGGATGAAAACTGATTGCATCGCAGTATTTTCCTCCACCGAGCTCCAGGCCTTTTTTCAGAAATTTGTTGATGTCCGCCCCGGCGTCACTGGTCGAGCAGAAGCCGATGATCCGGTTTTGGGGCGATACAGCCTTGATTTCTTCGCTGGCGATACGAAGGTAGGGCAGATATTCCTGCGCAGTCATGCTGAATTGCGGCTCATTGAGAATCTCAAACACACTGGTGTAGTCGGAGGCAATTTCGGCGAATTTCCGGACGTAAAGGCGATAGCGGTCGAGAGGAGGCAGTTCGACATTCGCGTTTCCCCGGATGTTTTTGCGTTTCCGACAGAGCGGATGCAGCCACCCGGGGAGCGTCTCCACTCCCCAGGGATATCGTTTCATATTCACTTCTCCTGAGAGTATGATCGGAAGGAGGCGGATTCCGTGTTCCTTGAATTTTCGGAAGACCCATCGAACCCATTCCGTGTTGAAATGGTCTTTTTCCGGCTCGAAACGGTACCAGCTTGTGAGGGAGTAGCCGTAGTCGCCGTATCGGATCAGACGACAGCCGATTGCCCGCAGCATCCGCAGTTTTTCATCCAGATCGCATTCAATCGCCTTGTATCCGTAGATCCCGTTCGTTTTTTTCAACACGAGTCCGCCGTTGAAGGCGACGCAGAAGCTGCGGAAAGGATCGACTTCCGGAGTATCGTAGTGACCGAGAACCACGAATGCTCCATTGTGAAACCTCAGTCCGTGCCGGGGATCCGTTTCGATTTCAAACGCTCCGAAGCGATCCGGCTGAATACGAAACTCCTGAACAGAATGCGTTCCGGGAGGAAGGTTCAGCGGAATTGAGGCGATCTGTTTTCGTGTCCCATAGTAGGAATCCTTCAGAAAAACTGGCAGATTTGTGCAGACTGACTTGTCGGTTCCATTGAATGCGGAAAGGCTTCCCTTGACCGTTTCTCCCGGAGCGGTGATTTTTTTGTCCGCTTTGAAAATGAGATCCAGTGTGCCAGGCCCGGCGGAATCCCCTTCCTTGCAGAGTGTGAGATCATCTACCCAGAGTGTTCCGGGGGTATGTTCCCCGATCAGGCGGAGAAGATAACCACCTCCGGAATCCTTCGTATGGAACGGAACCGAAAGTTTACGCCATTCCGGTCCTGTCTGAAACTTCCGATGGATAATGTTCATCTTTTTAGAGGGATGCCGGAATTCAAAACGGACGACGAGTGTTGCCTCGCGTTCGCTCCGGACCCATGCGGAAAAACGATAGGCACTCTTTTCATCCAGAAGAAAGTCCTTGCAGTGGAGTGTGTAATACTCGTGAAACGGATTGACGATTTTCAGGGATCTGTGTCCGCCATGCCGGATGGCCGAATCTGTCGTCAACGGGAGAAATTTCAGTTCCGGATTGGTATCCGGCCGCAGATAACGTTCCAGGGCAAAGCCACCTGTTCCAGCTTCAAACGATCCGTTAAAAATCAGGTTTTCCGCGAGACAGTTCAGAGCAGCTGTCAGCAGAGAAAAGAATAGTACGATTATGTACCGGTTCATAAAAAGGTTCCTTTGAGCTATTCCAGTTCTTTGAGACTGATTCCGCATTTGTTATAGGATTCTGCGAATCCCTGATCCTGGAGACAGTAATCCTGTTTTGAATTGCCGTTGATGATTCCGTAGAAAGTTTTTCCGGCGGCATGTCCATCCATGAAGAAGACATTCGCGATACTTTTTGGCGGAGGCGGCATGGAACTATAAGACAGATCGGTCCGGAAATCCCCGCCACCGTGACGGAACTTGAAATTTTTGACATTGTTTCCATGTTCCATTGAGTAGACGGATTCCGCTCCGTGGACCGCCTCCGAGGGGCGTCGCAGATCGCTCTGTCTGTGCATATAGAAATAAGAGGTGCGCGGCGAGCCGCAGAGATAGACATTGAGCAGATAGAGACTGGAAGCATTGTTCCAGTACCCTTCGTTATTCTGTGCAAGTGGCTGAGAAGGGCATCGGAAGATTGAAGTTTCATTCCGTTTTGCGCTCCATTTGACGCCGTAGTGCATCAGGAGTCCTGTCCAATGTCTGCTCAGATCGTATCCCTCGTTCCATCGGAAGTCGATCGGAACAATCCAGCCGTCGGAGGAGTCGGAATAGCTGATTGATGCCGTTATGATGCTTTTCGTGTTGGAGAGGCAGGAAATGGAGTTTGCCTTGTCTCTCGCTTTCTGCAGAGCCGGCAGAAGCAGTGATGCCAGAATCGCAATGATCATCGTGGTTATGAGAAGTTCAATCAAGCTGAATGCGACAATATGAACTCGTTGATTCATGAGAAAATACCTTCCGTTTAATTCAATGGTATGATTGCTCCACTGCTGATTGTTTTTCCGTATTTTATTATAGCATGAAAAATGGGAAGAGGAAGATGAGGTGTGAGACAAAAAAATGTATAAATCGGACATTTTTTCTTTTTCTTTTTCCATTGCAATCCGGTAAAAATCATGTATAGTCCGGAATAGTGTGAAAGGACCGGGATGTATGGCGTATACTCAATTTTTGCTGAGAAGATACTGCTGCAATGAGAATCTGGGCATTGCTGTCAAGCATATTCTGCCGGGATTTCATGGAGAAGAGCGGTTCCATTGCCATGATTTTTCGGAGATCGCCGTTATTGCACATGGAACACCGTATCATCTGATCGGCGGACGGAGCTGTTCGCTTTCTCCCGGGGATGTCCTTCTGCTGCATGAAGGGGTTTGGCACGCATACGGGAATGTCGCAAATCTGGAGTGTGTCAATCTTCTGTACGATCCTCTGCGTCTGCGGGAGGAATATCCGGGACTGGAGGTGTTTTCTCTGTATTGCGAGTTTTTCCCTGAACGTGACACGGGGCGCAATCCGCTGCATCCGCTTCTTCATCTTGGCGCATCGGATCTTTCTCGTCTTCTGGAGTTGTGTGCATCTCTGAAGCGGGAGCTGGATGAGAATCGTCTCGGATACGAGTGCGGAGGTCGACTGATTTTCGGGCAGATCCTCCTGGCTCTCGCCCGCTGGCGGGAACAGACTGCAGGTGAACGGAAATGTCTTTCCGTGGTGGATGCCGCTCTGGATTACATGCACACGCATTTCTGCAGGCGTATCAGCATTCGGGCGCTTTCGGAGATGGTGCACATGTCTGAGCGGAACTTTTACCGTCATTTCCGGGAAAAGACCGGATTCAACCCGACCACCTACCTTTTGCGGATTCGCATGGAATATGCGGCATCCATCCTTCGGGAATCCGATGATTCCGTTGCAGAAATTGCACGAAAGTGCGGCTGCTGCGATTCCAGTGATTTTTACCGGAAATTCAAATCGGTCTACGGCTGTTCTCCCCGGGATTTCCGCCGCGGCTTCGAGGGACGAGGAAAAAAATCAAATAGCAGAAGCTGAATTCATTGAAAAGAGCCGGGGCCGGGACGAGAAAAAGCGGCTTTCTGCGGAGTCTTCTCTTTAATTTTCCAAATTCATGATTTGAATTTTTCTCTTCCTACTGTAAATTAGGAACCGGTACTGATTGTGAATATGTTTTGAAAAGGAGTGAATCGATGGGACTTAGCATCACGGAAATTATGGTCATCCTTATCGTGGTACTGCTGCTGTTCGGGTCCAAACGGATCCCAGAACTGGCAAAGGCGCTTGGACGCGCCTCCCACGAGTTCAAGAAGGCCAAGGACGGTATCATGAACGAAACCCAGGAAATGATGGATGCCGCCGAAAAAAATGCTGAGGCTGAGGATAAACTGAAAGAGAAAAAGGAAGCGGATCGGAACGTAAAACAGGGTTGAGTCGGTCATGAGCGCGAACGAAGAACAGACTTTCCTTGGACATTTGGAAGTCCTGCGGTTCGTCCTCTTTAAAATCATCGGGGTGTTCTGCCTCCTTCTGATTCCCGCCTGGACCGTTTCGCAGAAACTGGTGGATCTGCTGCTGAACTATGCTGCGCCGGAAGGGTTTGCATTGCATTATTTTTCGCTGATGGAACCTTTTTTTATCCGCCTGAAGATGTGTTTGACACTGGCTTTTTTCGTATCGCTTCCATTTACATTTTACTTTCTGTGGCAGTTTGTCTCGCCCGGTCTGCTGGAATATGAACGGAAAATGCTGAAAGGGCCGCTGTGGGCCGCTTTTTTTCTTGCTGTCTTCGGGATCGTGTTTGCATTGTTGTTTATTGTTCCGGCAATCGTGGCTTTTTCGCTTTCGTTTGCGGGGCCGCAGATGCAGCCGGTGATCGGGATCGACAGTTTTATTTCGATGATTCTGGTGTCGGTTCTTGCGTGCGGTCTGCTGTTTCAGTTTCCGCTGATTCTGTATGGCCTCCTTGCCTGCGGAATTGTGGAGCTGGATACTTTGAGGAGACATCGTCCGGCGGTGATTGTGATCATCCTGACCGTCGCGGCAATTCTGACTCCGCCGGATGTGCTGAGCCAGATTCTGCTGGCTGTGCCGACATATTTGCTGTTTGAAGCGAGCCTGCTGTTGTTCAGGCTCAATCGAAAAAGATTTGAACAGAAACAAGCCGCTTTTGTAGATGACGCCGTCTACAGGGAGGAAGAACAAAAAGGAGAACGGCTATGATG
Source organism: uncultured bacterium (assembly GCA_949292215.1). GTDB lineage: Bacteria > Verrucomicrobiota > Lentisphaeria > Victivallales > UBA1829 > UBA1829. The sequence continues at coordinate 93,006 of CASEYW010000031.1, read as the reverse complement.
AACAGACGTGATTTTCTGAAAACGGCGGCGACTCTCGCTGCACTCGGAGTTGTTTCCAAAGTTGCCGGAGCGGTGAAGTCTCCTGCTGCGGCTGCGGAGAAGACCGGCCCGGCAGACCTGGTCGCAATTCGCGGTGGCGAGCCCGATGAGATGTTCGACAAGGCAATCCGCGAACTCGGCGGCATCGAAAAGTTCGTGAAAAAGGGACAGACTGTCCTTGTGAAGCCGAACATCGGCTGGGACCGCCCTGTGGAAGCTGCTGCAAATACCAATCCGAAACTTGTCGCCAGAATCATCCGTCGCTGCAAGGAAGCCGGAGCCAAGGAGGTCTACGTTTTCGACACAACCTGCAGCCGATGGGATCTTGCCTATAAGAGCAGCGGAATCGCGGATGCTGCTCGCAAGGAAGGGGCGATTGTGGTCGGCGGCGACAGCGCATCCGATAAATCCTATCTGGAAAAGAATTATGTCGATGTGGATAACCCGAAAGCCAAACGTCTGAAAAAATTCAAATGGCACCGTCTGGTGAAGGAGTGTGACGTGTTCATCAATGTTCCCGTCCTCAAGCATCACGGCGGTCCCGGAATGACGTCTGCGATGAAAAATCTGATGGGGACGGTTTCCAAAGACACCCAGCGCTACTTCCATTCGCACGATCTGAACCAGTGCATCGCCGAAATCTGCGCTTACCGCAAACCTGATCTGACCGTGATCGATGCATACCGCATTATGACCAAACGCGGTCCGCGCGGAGTCGATCAGAGCGATGTGAAGCTGATGAAATACCAGCTTCTCGGGACCGATATGGTAGCTCTTGACACCGCTGCCGCGGCTGTGATCGGTTTTGATCCCCGCCGAATCGGACATATCGCTCTCGGCGAGAAGCTCGGTGTCGGTACCCGCAACCTGAAAAAGCTCAACATCAAACGGATCACGGTGTAAGAAATGCGGCTTCCTGTATACAGGACGGCAAGAACCCTGATTGCGGCCCTTTCTTTTGTCCTGTTTCTCTCAGCGACATGGTTTTGGAAAGGGTATGAAGGTTTTTATGCCGGACAGATCGGCAGCGATCTGTTGAAAATCGCAGCCGGAAGATACACTGCCGGAGTGCTTCTTGCATCGGCGGTGATTCTGGTTCTGACTCTGCTGTTCGGGCGATTCTACTGTTCCGTGGTCTGTCCTCTGGGAATCCTGCAGGACCTCATGATGGCTTTCAAGCGCAGATTTGGAAAGCAGAAGAGCTATCGGGTCCTGCGTTACAGTGTATTCGGATTCGTGATCGCGGCACTGCTGGGGGGATTTATTCTGCCGCTGGCACTGCTGATGCCGTCGTCAAATTTTCTGATGATTGAAAACAACATCTTCCGGAAGATCTGGCAGATGGTTTCGAGTCTCTTGGAGCTTGATCTTCCGAATCAGGCGATCAATCCCGCCGTTTCGGGATTCCTGGCTGCATGGGCGGTATTTCTCCTTCTGCTGGTGCTGGCTCGCTGGCGGGGACGGATTTACTGCAATACACTGTGTCCTGTGGGAGCGCTGCTGGGGCTCCTCTCACGGTCGGCACGCTACAAAGTCACTTTGACCGATGCCTGCGTTTCCTGCGGCGCCTGCGAGCGGGCCTGTAAAGCCGGATGTATTGACGCGAAAAACAAAACGGTCAATCATGAAAACTGTGTGATGTGCCTGAACTGTCTTGATCAATGCAGATTCAATGCGTTGAAATACATTCATACGGGGAAGAAACAGGAACATTCTGTTGCCCGCCGTGATTTTCTGGTTACGGGCGGATCGGTTGCTGGAGGGCTTGCCGCCGGACTGGTCGTTTCGAAGCTGGGGGTGAAAACGGCATCCGCAGAGGTCCCGCCTGTGATGCCTCCCGGAGCGGGTTCGTACGAGGAGTTTCAGCGGAAATGTGTCTCCTGCGGACTCTGCATCGGGGCATGCAAAGGACATGTTCTGACGCATTCTGCCCTGCAGTACGGAATCGGCGGAATGCTTCAACCGTATTTGAATTTCAAGCGTGGAGCATGCGAATTCAACTGTACCTCATGTATGGAGGTTTGTCCTTGCGGCGCTCTGGAAAAGGTTGCTCCGGCGGAGAAAAAGCGCTTGCGGCTCGGACTGGTTCACTACAATCGGTCCGTGTGTATTCCGTTTGTTGACGGAACCGACTGCGGGGCGTGCTCGGAGCATTGTCCGGTGGGTGCGCTGGAAATGGTGCCCTTCAAGGAGACCAAGATTTCGCATGTGCATGAAAATCTCTGTATCGGATGCGGTGCATGCCAGAATATCTGTCCGGTGACGCCGACTCCTGCGGTCGTCGTTCATGGCGTTTCAAAACAGTTCCTTGTCGATAAACCGAAGCAGACCGCACCGGTAAAACTGAAAGCAGAAGAGGACTTCCCCTTCTGAAGACTGGTTCTTTCATCCGGCGCAGAGATCTTGTGACTGCGCCGGATTTTTCTTGTCCCGGAAAATTTCCTGAAGTTTCGCTTTTTCTCTCGTTTTCTTCAAAAGATTCTTTGCTGTTCTTGTTTTTTTTTATAAAACCCGATTGACAAAAGAGGAAAAGTGTTGTATAATTAAGTTGTAGGACAACTTGAATTTAATTGTAGGATAGGGTTTGGTTGTGTCGATAAAAGCGGAAATATCGAAAACGGATCGGGTAAGAGAGTATCTGATTCAGGAGTTGCGGAGCGGACGGTATCAGAAAGGCTCTGTGTTTTTGTCGGAAAACACCTTGATTCGCCGTCTCGGGATCTGCAAGAATACCGTGCGGGAAGCGTACTCCTCGCTGGTCAGCGAAGGTTTGCTGGAACGGATTCGCGGGAAAGGGACGTTTGTCATAGGATTTGAGAACCGGAACCATCCGGAAACATCCATCCGGGAGGTGCACGTTCTGGCGGGAGATCCGATGCGCAATCATGAGGATGATCCGTTTGTCGGGGCGATTCTGACCGGTCTGCATGCGGCACTGGACCCGTTTGACTGGCGAATCCGTTTGAAATGTTTTGAGGCGGTAGAAGATGTGTACAACCGGCTTGGAACATTTGAAGAGGAGCTGAATCCGGGAGACAATGTTATCCTGGCAGGATTCGATTTTCCTGCGTCTCTGACGGAAAATCTGGTGAAAAAGGGGATTCGCGTGCTGACGATCGGCCGTCCTGAAGATGAGCGGATTCCTTTTGTCCACAGCGACTATCGGAAAAGCATGTATGATACGGTCAGGATGCTGGTGTCGCTGGGACATGAAAAAATTGCTCTGGCGGATCGCCGGACATCTCATCATCCCTCTTTCGAAGAACGCCGTCAGGGGTACATTCAGGCCTTGAGCGATTCCGGGATTGTGCCGGATGCCCGGCTGATGGTCGAATATCGCGGTTTTGATATTTCCTGTGGAGATGAAATATGGAACTCTCTGCGTTCGTGCGGAGTGAAGTTCACGGCAATCATCATTTACGGAGACTGGGCAACTCTCGGTTTCCTGAGAAATGCGTCGGCGGAGAAAATTCCGATTCCGGAAGAGCTGTCGCTGATCTCCTGCTGCAATACTCCGCTGGTGTCTGGAAAACTGCTGCTGACAAGAATTGCCGCATGTCATTCCGAATTGGGAAAAGCGGCAGGAAACCTGCTGATGAAACCTGCAGATGAGGCTGGGAACATCCTGGTCATGCCGCGTTTGATTCAAGGCGATACCGTAAAGAAAATGGATGCAAAAAAAGGAGAAGAAATATGAAAAAACGGGAACATGCAGATTCATTTCATTGTAACCAAGGATTTTTTACTTTGATAGAACTTCTGGTTGTGATTGCAATCATTGCAATTCTGGCTTCACTCCTTCTTCCTTCCCTGAATAAAGCCCGTGAGACAGCACGGAAGATGGTCTGTCTTTCGAATCTGAAGACGGTAACGTCAGCGGGGATCATGTATGCGGGGGATTTCAACGACATGTGGATTCCCTGGAATCAGGGAAACACGATTTCCTATGGGAGTGAAGAGAGACCCAATAAATGGTATTACAGTGATCTTCTGCCGGCTTACGGAGGCATCCGCACCAGCAAATGGGCAAAAAAGTCCATCTGGGGCAGGGCTCTGTGGGATAAGAAGAGTCTCTGTCCCGTGAAAACTTCCCAGATGAAAGAGGATCTGGAAAAAGGATTTCTCGGGGTGGAACAGAATTACGGCATGAGTTATATGCACGGAACGTTATGTGCAACAGGAGAAGCGGATACTTCCGGTTATCAGCAGACAACCTATTACCGATATAACAAGGTCGTTCGAGGATCGCAGAAAGTCATTTTTACAGAGGTCTGCAACGACGGCGCCCCGAAACGTACCGATCCAAACTATTTCTGGACTTATGGAGAAACGATCCCTTCCGGCAATTACGATTATTATATAACCTATCGGCATAATGATTCCTCCGCGGCAAACTGCGGTTTTTTCGACGGACACGCCGCAACCGTTTCCCATCAGGTCCTCAATACGCAGAAAAGTGTGAACAAGATCTGGTATCCGTATCAATGAGTTCCTGAGAAACGGGAAAAAAGGAGTTATTTCAATGAAATCCGCTTTGTGTCTGTTTCTTTTCCTGCCGTCCCTTCTTCTGGCGGCATCCGACTGGTACCGGATCGAACCGGGAAAACAAATTGCTCTGGGAGAGTGCAAGTTCCGTCTGTTTACATGGAATGACGGCTGGAAGGTTTCGATCGCCTCTCCGAAAACCGTTCTTCCGGAGAACGGTTATCCGAAAATGGAGAAGAACGGATCGTTTGAATACCGGGGAACCTACTATCTGCCACAGGGAAAGTTCCAGTATGAGGAGACGCTCCGGGTCCTGGAGGCGAATCGGGTGCAGTACCGTTTGGAACTGACTTCTCCAGTCGCTTTGAACATTGACGGAACCCTTCTGAACTGCGTGATTTCCAACCGGAAGTGGAAAGAGCGGCCGATTCTGATGGATGGCACCGTTCATGATTTTGAACCCGGGAAAAAACAACGGAGTTTCCGTCCTGTGAAAGAGATTCGGATTCCCGCGAAAGGAGGATCGATTCTCCTGAGGGGGAATTTTCAGGTGAATCTGGTTGATATTTCCAAAAGTTCGTATGCGCCGGATTCCCGCCAGTTCCGGATTCTGCCGATGCCGTCTTCCGGTATGCTGCGCAGGATTCTCTATGATTTCGACATCACGTATGAGCCGGAGACCGCCCGGGAGCTTGATCTCCATTCCGCTATGAACATGGGGTTCCAGGACGATATCGCCGAAGATGGCAGAGGCGGTTGGACCGATCAGGGGGCGTCCAACGATCTGCGCCGAATGGTGCCCGGGATTCAAACGCTGGACAATGTCCGTTTCCGGATCGTCGATCCGGAGAAAAACGGCGGGAAGGGGTGTATTGCTCTTCGCGGCAAAGCCAGACTGTACTTTCCTGTCCGGGCTTCCGCCATGTTCCCGGAGAGTGTTCCCGGAAAATGGCTTTATCTGCTCCATGCGACTGCATGGGATGCGCCGAAGGGAGCAGATGTGGGATCGGTGATCGTCACTTCCGCTGATGGAAGTTCGGAAGTTCATCTTCTGCGGAGCAAGATTCATGTGGCAAATTTCTGGAAACCTCAGCCGCTGGAGTCTGCGGCGATTGGATGGCGCGGGGATAATGATGTCGCCGCCATTGGACTCTATGTGACGCGTCTGCCTTTGAAGAAAAGCGGAATTCGCGGAATTGAGTTCCGGAGTGCTGGTTCTTCCGTTTGGATGATTGTTGCGGCGTCGGTTTCAGAGAATCCGATTCCGGGGATCACTCCCCGCAAGTTCGTGGTCCGGGCAGGGGGCGAATGGATTCCGGTGAAGGGCAGTCAATGGATTCGTCCCGGAAGCATTCTTGACTTCAGCGCGCACCTGGATGCTCCCGCCGGAAAATATGGTTTCGCCCGGAACGAAAACGGTAGAATCGTATTTGAACGGAATCGAAAACCGGTGCGTTTTTACGGAGCGAATCTCTGTTTCGATCTCAATTATATGAAAGAGAAGAAAGATATTGATTTCATGGCAGATTCCTTTGCGCGCATCGGATATAATTTTGTCCGCCTGCATCATTTTGACCGCGATCTCGTATTTGACCGGCGGGGGGACGGAACCGAACTGCGCGCGGATCGTCTTGACCGCTTTGATTATACGCTTGCCGCATTCAAAAAACGCGGGATTTACATTGCACTGGATTTGTTCATCAACCGCAACATACGAAAGAATCAGATTCCTTCGTTTCCGAACGGACTTGACCGTTCCTCCTACAAAGCCCTCGTCTGGGGTGATCCGGACTGTGCGGCGAATTTCCTGAAATTTTCAGAGCGCCTGATGACCCATGTGAATCCCTATACGGGAGTTGCATGGAAAGAGGAACCGGCGATCGTCAACATCAATCTGGTGAACGAGGATGCCGTCAGCTGGACAACGCTATCCAAACATGCGAAGCCGGTTTTTGAAAAGCATTTCGCTGCATTCATGAACCGGAACAACTACAAAACCGGACCGTTTGAAAAGGATCGTTACTGGAAGCTCTTCCTGAGCAGTTTTTATCCGGAACGTTACCGGAATCTGACAGATGCTCTGCGGAAAATGGGAGTCCGGCAGATGCTCTGCGATCAGAATCACAGCAATGATGTGCTTTCCATGCTCACTCGCGAGCCTTACGATCTTGTGGAAAATCACACATACTGGTGCCATCCGGCATTTTTGAAACAGAGCTGGGGCGGCCCGGCTCTTGTGCAGAATATTTCGGCGATTCCGAAATTCGGCGGAGCGATTGCCTCCATGTTCCAGACACGGGCGATCGGAAAACCGTTCAGTCTCACAGAATGGGATTTTGTAAATCCGAACCGCTACAATGCCGAGGGTGCATTCCTGACGGGTGCATACGCTTCTCTTCAGGATTGGAGTGCGCTCTGCCGTTTTTCCTACGGGGGCAAAGAGCTTGGCGACCGGCAGGGAATTCTGGGATTTTTTGATATCGCGAACGACCCCCTGCGATTGTTGTCGGAGCGCGCCGGAATTCTGTTTTTCACTCGGCGGGATGTGAAACCTTCCGACATCCGGATTCCGCTCCTGCTGGACCGCAGTTATTTTGCCGACAAGGATCCGCGTGCGGAAGGGGTGGTCCCCTCACGGATTGGACTGATCGCCGGAACGGGAAATCTGATTTTCTCTTCCGGACAGCCGATTACCTTTCCTGCCGGGGTGAAAGCCGCAATCGTATTGAATCAGACTGGAAGGCGCGCAGCGGGAATGTTGCCGACCGTCGATTCCGCCGATCATTTGAATGCGATTCCCCACTTGGAACGAAAAGGCATTCTGCCGCGCGGATCGGAACTGTTCGAAGAGAAACGCTATCGCAGTTCCACCGGAGAACTGCTGCTCGATGGAAAAAATACAACATTCCAGGTGTTGACCTCTCGCAGCGAAGGATTCCTGCTGGAGAAAGGACGGAGTCTGCCGGGGAAATTTGCGCAGGTCCGGAATCTTAAAAATTTCTGTGCCGTTCTGGTCGCGGCAATGGATGGACAGCCCTTGAACGGAAGCGAACGGTTTCTCCTTCTTCATCTGACCGATTCCAAAAATTCAGAAATGGTCTTTGGCGACAAGGAGATGCAGATTGTTGAAGACTTTGGAAAATTGCCCATTCTGGTTCGGAAGGGCGTTGCAGAATTGACGATTCGCCGCAGGCTCGAAGGCTTTACACTCTATCCGGTTCGGAATGACGGCACCCGCCTTTCACCGCTTCCCATGCGAATGGAAAACGGACACACCGTGATTCTTCTGGACACGGCCCTGGCTCTGGCTTATGAGCTTGTAAAGGAACCCTCAGGAAAACGTTGAGACTGTATCCCGGCAGAGACGGAGGAAACGAAGGAATCATTCCAGACGGAAATCAAAATTGAAACGGGCGGTATTTTTTTCGTTGAAATTTGCATGGCGGAGGTCGTAAAGTCCTGCTGCCGCTCCCCGCACTGATGGAATGGACATGACTTTTTCCGCCATAATCTGCGTCAGCACTCCATTACGTTCCACAAAGAACGTTTCTCCGCGCAGATCCGACATTTCGTGTTTCGCTGCGATCTCCGCTCTCGTCGAAAGAAGCGGCGGACGTCCATAGCGGTAGAGTTCCACCGGCAGAACGGATTTGACAATCATCGCTTCCAGTTCCGGTTTTTCGAGTTCAAGCCAGGCTTGCACCAGAGCCACTCCGTGTTTGGATGCTTCCAGCACAGCCATGGAGTTGCAGACCGGCATCGGCATACAGGTCTTGATGATGATTCCCCGGAGGTGCTTCAGCAGCGCCAGGTGATGCAGGGAACTGATTCGGATGACTTTTCCTCCTTTTCCGACATATTCCCGAATTGCATTGCGCACATCGTCCAGCGCAGTTTCATTGACAAAAAATGGCAGAAGCAGTTCCTCGCGGGGGGAGGGGACGGAATCCGGCTCCCGGATGATCCGCATATTTTCCGGAAGATCCGGATGCTTTCCGCGGGGAACAATGGCGCAATCGGGCCATTGCCGGTCGCTCTTGTTCCCGTGCAGGGTTTCATATTCCCTTTGGAAGCGGGTAAGACATTCGCGCGATTTCTCTTCTGCCGCTTCCGGTTTTCCATGTGCATCCAGGTAGTCCCGGAATTCGCGGCGCAGCGATTTGAATACGCTGGCGGGAAGGAACGGATTCCCTGTGACTTTCGCTGTGACATTTCCGCAGGTGAAGCGATCAAAGGTGAGCTGTTTGAATTCTCCGCGGATACTCTCCGGGAGAAGCGGTTTGGTTCCTGCCTCCTGAAGCGCAAGCTCTTTGTTCCATTCGAGTCCGCCGCATTTCACGCGGAATTCCCTGCAGCTGACGGTTACTTCCAGATCAACGGGCGGTTTCTGCATCGGCATGGCTGCGATCCGCCTGGAATAGTCGCTGACAGGTTCGCTGATTTTGTAAACGATGCCGCCGCGCGGCACTTCCTTGTCGGAATGGATGAAGCAGATTTCCCCTCGGGAGACAGAACTGACTGGTTTCCCGTTCAAGCTCATTTTTGTGATGCAGAGTGCGGGACCCTCGTCACCACTCTGCGGCTGAATGCGGATGGTATCTCCAATGGAGACTCTGCGTGATGCCGAGAGTTTGAATCCGTTGTTTGCATGTCCGGTCACTTTTCCGCAGAGGAGCCCGGAGACTCCCATTGCGTCATACTTGATCAGATGCTTAGCCGAATCCTGGGTATAGTATCCGAGGGACCAGCGGCGTCCGCAGGTGTGGGAGAGACGTTCTTTCGCGGCCGGCAGCAGTTCGCGGAACTCCTCCTCCGACTTTGCATTCATGGCCATCCGGTACGCGGAGACAACATTTTCAACATAGTCCGCGCGACGGAGCCTTCCTTCGATTTTGAGTGCCGAAACTCCCGTGGCAAGAATTCGAGGCAGAATTTCCAGAGTGCAGAGATCCTGTGATGAAAGGAAGAAGCCGTTGCCGTTTTTCGAATGATGCCTCCTTCTGCACGGCTGCTTGCATTTTCCGCGGTTTCCGCTCCAGCCTCCGAGCCAGGAGGAAAGCAGACAGGTCCCCGAAATGCAGCAGCAGAGCGCACCGTGAATGAAGATTTCCAGTTCGACAGGCGGATGGGTTCCCATCATCCGTTCGAGTTCCTCCAGCGTGGTCTGCCGTTCGAGGATTACGCGTGAGATGCCGAGTTCCTTTGCAAAAGCGAGTCCGGCGGAGTTGTTCAGTCCCATCTGCGTGGAGCCGTGGATCGCCAGGTCTGGAAAGTATTCCCGGATGATTCGGACAATCCCCAGGTCCTGAACAATCAGCGCATCGGGCCGCAGCGTGTTCAGCTCTGCGATTTCTTCCGCCGCAGAGACAAGTTCGGATTCCTTGACAAGAGTATTGAAGGTGACGTAGACTTTTTTCCCGTTTTTATGCGCGTATGCAAGCAGTTTCGACATCTCTTCCAGCGAGAAATTCTCGGTTCGTTCGCGTGCGTTGAATCGTTTGAGTCCCGCGTAGACCGCATCCGCTCCGGAGTCGAATGCAACGAGGGCGCACGCAAGATTTCCTGCGGGCGCCAGAAGTTCCGGCAGTCTGTGTTCTGAAGTATTCATTGTCCGGTAATATAGCATTTGCGGTTTCGATTTCCAGACGTGAAGTTTTTTTTCAGGGGAAAAGCGGAGTTTTTTTGACAAAGCGCCTTTGAACCTGTATAGTATTTGGTTTGATGAAAAGAGGTTTGAGTATGCCTGTTTCGATTCCCGCATGGTTTCTTCCGATCGTGGTGTCGGCGATCGGACTCGGTTTTTACGATATCTGCAAGAAGCACGCAGTCCGCGAGAATTCCGTCATGCCGGTTCTGTTCCTGGCGACCCTCTCCGGTTCTTTGCTGTTCGTTGCCGGAACGCTGCTGTTCGGCAATTTCTCCGGTGCGATTACCTGTTCTCTGCATCAGTGGGGGCTTCTGCTGGTGAAATCGCTGATTGTAGCCGCAAGCTGGACCTGTGTATATTATGCGATGCGGGAGCTGCCGATTTCAATCGCAGCGCCGATCCGGGCAAGCGCTCCGCTCTGGACTTTCATCGGCAGTCTGATCCTTTTCGGCGAGGTTCCGACGGTTCTTCAGGGGATCGGGATGCTGTTGATTTTTATCGGATACTACTTTTTTTCTGTGCTTGGCAAACTGGAGGGGATCTCCTTTCGGGGAAATCGCGGTGTGCATCTGATCCTGCTTGGAACGCTTCTCGGGGCGGTTTCCGCATTGTACGATAAATATCTGCTGAATGTGATTCGGATTCCGCGCGATACCGTGCAGCTCTGGTTTTCGATAGATCTCGTTGTGGTTCTGGGGCTTGCGTGGTTGATTCGCCGGACCGCGTTCGGACATCGGCACCGGTTTGTCTGGCGCTGGACCATTCCGGCGACCGGAATTCTTCTGATTCTGGCGGATTTCCTTTATTTTTATGCGGTCAGCCTTCCGGAAATTCATATTTCGATTCTGTCGCTGGTGCGCCGCTGCAGCTGCATTGTCACGTTTGTGTTCGGCGTTTACTGGTTCCATGATGCGAATGTGAAGCGCAAAGCGCTGGCTCTGCTGCTGATTCTGCTGGGTGTGTTCCTGCTTGCGCTTGCTGGATGAATCCGCTTACCGTGTGCGGACATCGTAGAGAGGAATTTTCCCGGCGAGAGCCTCAAATCCGTATCCCTGTTCCGGCAGAAGTCCGACCGGGGCGAGTTTTGTCCCATTGAAGCGCGGAGTGATGGCTTTGTCTCCGAATTCCAGTTCCAGGACACTCTGCTTTCCCTGTTCTGTTTTCCCGATCGGACGGGTTTCCGTCTTCCCGTTGCGGCGGATGATGAGTTCTCCGGTGCCGCGGCTGATTCGGAATGCGATCCGGAATGCGCCCGCCTGAAGAACCGGATGTTCTCCGGAGCGTTCCGTCAGGCGCACGATCAGTTCGAGTTTTCCCCGGAACGGGGTCCGGAAGGGCAGGTGGACCGGGATTGGGTCAGCCTGTCGGTAGACGCCACGGATTCCGTTGAGTTGGTCCGTGGTGAAGATCAGGTCCGGATTGTAGCGGACCTTGCGCTGAAACGAACTCCATTTCTGTTCATCGATCCCTTTACCGGGCCCGGCGGTGAGTTCAAAATCGGCTCCGGCAGGAATGGCCCCGATGTCGGCGGAGGCGTCCTGCTCCTCCAGCATGAGGGTCCCTTTCCCGATCAGCGGACTGGATTCGCTCAGGCGGTAATCGTTCTTTCCCGGATTCCGGAAACCGATTTCCCCGATGGTGTTCACGATCCTTCCGTTTCTCGCGGAGACGAGATCTTTCTGCGGATCATCCGGCCGGGTCAGGTTCCAGTTGCGGAAAAATTCAATCAGACTTCCGCGCCATTCCGTTCTGCTGTGGAGTCCATGAGTCAGATTCAGATTGTTGAAGAATCGGAAGTTGACGAGTTCCCGATTCGCCGGTCCGGAAATTGGCTGGGGTGTCGTAAGGAGATTGTGTTCCGGCTGAATGATCGTGTTGTTGAAGACAAGAAATCCCGGATCGGGGACTGCAACGAAGCGTTTTGAGATTCGCGATTCCAGAATATCAACGGAAGTTCCTCCCATCCGGGAGCTTGTCCAGTTCTGTCCGCTTGCGCCGAGTTTGAATACTCCCGGGTGGCCGCCGAGCGCTTTCCGAAGCGGCGACAGCGCCGGCGTTTCCGTGAAAAGATTCCGGTAGACAAAGACCGGACCCGGCCATGGCGTTCCTGCAAGAGGCTGCCAGGAGATCGCCTCTGTGTTGTCCTCGAACAAATTGCCGTAAATACGGACATCCGCCGCATGATTTTCCGTTTCGACTGCGTTATCCACGATTCTGCGGAAAATATTGCCGTAGACCCTCAAGTTCCTGGCGTTGCTGACGCACCAGCTGGAAAAACCTTCGAAGGAGTCTTCGATGATGCAGTCCCGCAGATGCCAGTCGGCGCGGACCCCTCCGATGATTCCTGTTTCGTAGTTCTTGAACGGACGCCTTGAGTAATCCGTATTGACCCCTTTGTAGGACCAGAAGTAGAAACGGAATTTTTTGGCAGTTTCGCTTCCATGATGCCGTTCAATGATCCGGTTTGTCTCCTGAAAGACCGGAAACTGATCGTAGATGCAGTGTTCTACAAAGACACGGCTGCCGCCGAAGACTCCGAATCGGCAGCCTTTGAATCGGCAGTTCCGGACGACAACCTCCTCTCCGAGGTTCCCGACTCCTGTCATGGATGGCGTTTCGAACGAAAATCCGTCAAGAATGATATACGCTTTCCCCCGGATCCGGATGAAAACATTGGCTGTTTCCGGACCGGTCAGATGGTGCCCGTTCACTCCATGCGACGATGGGGGTGCCGCGGAAAATGTATGCTTTTCCGGATCCGGCGATCCATAGATTCCGCCGGCAGGCAGACGGACGTAAAGACGTTTCGTTTTTTCATCCCAGGTATATCCGTTGAGCGGTCCGGGATAGCCATCCTTCAGAGTAAAGGTTCGGAGTCCCTCCAGGTTGAAATATCCTCCGAACAGATCAACTCTGCCGTCAAAGAGCATCCGGGCAGGATAATGGGAAAAGGGAATGCTGTAAATCTGATGGTTCGCATCTTCGAGTTTCCAGCGGATTTTCTTTTCCCGCAGTTCCCGGTTCGCCGCCGTGAGGATAACGCGTCCGCCGTTTCGGTTGTCCGCACGGAACGTGACCGGTTTTTCGGCGGTCCCGCCGCGCGAAAGAACAACGTTTTCATAGTAGATTCCGGGTGCAACGAGGACGGTATCTCCGGGATTTACAGAATCCGCCGCTTTCCGGATTGAGGCAAGAGCGCGTTCCGGAGCGAGTCCGTCGTTTGCATCATTTCCGGTTTTGACGTTTACATATCGGATTACCGGTTTTGCCGGGGCCGGCGGGAAGCGGAGTTTGTACAGCGATGCAAGTTCCGAATCCTCCAGCGCCCGGTCGAAGATGGAGAGTGCAAGAATCCTGGTTCCTGACGGAGCAAAGAATCCGCAGCGGCGGCTGTTGATGCGTCTTCCTCCGATTGCCAGAAGTTTTTCTCCTGCGCGGGGAGAGAGTCTGGCAACGGTAGAGGCATCCGCTTTGCCGCTCCGCAGGAATGTTCCGTTGTCTGCCCGGAAGAGGTCGAAGCGGAGTTCTCTGCCCGGAAGATAACGGAGAATGTATTCCAGTTCGGCTTCCGGTTCCGGCGTCAGTGGGGCGGAGTCAAGAAACAGAAAGTTGGAATCTCTGCTGCCGTTGGAAAGCAGAAGAGAGGGCTTGTTTCCGATGGGATTGTACGGCGTTCTGGTTGCGAAACCCGCTTCGTAGCCGCGCATTCCGTTTTCCGTACGGAAGCGGGAGATCAGCACGCCGGATGGTGATGCCGGATATCGGACCCGAACCCGGATTGTCTGCGCTCCAGTGTGTTTGTATGGATGGACGAGTAGTGTTTTCCCGTCCAGAAGAGCCGGAATTTCCGTGTTTCCCGGGATTCCCTGGTCGGAAAGCGTTTTTATATTTTTGATTTCTGTTCCGAAGAGCAAGGCGGAGGTGATTAGGAAAAAAAGAATGCAAGAATGTTTCATGAATGTCTCCCGGATGATTCTTTAATCGTAGTCTGCCCAGTAGCCGATATTGCGGTTGCCGACCGCCGATGCCTGGCTCATCGTGGAAATCTTGGAGGAAATCCAGCTTTCCACATGACCGTCGACAAACGCGATGTTCGCGTAATTGCTGTGGCGCCGGGCAATGTTTCCGTGCGCCATGAGATGAAGAGCACGATATCCGTAAGTCGTTGAGCCATCATCCTTGACACAGGAGAAATCAGCCAGAAGGAAACGTCCGGAGGGACGCCTGACCGCTGTCATTTTGTTGTAGCCGCTGTTGCCGATCGCGGCATCGCTGAAGCAGAGACGGGAATTGATGGAATAACTGAAGTTCGGCAGGTTTCCATCATTGGGAGCGGTGATTCCGTCGCCGTCGCGTCGACCGCTCGGACAGACCGCAAAAGGAGCGACATCGTGTTCTTTGAACTCCGAGTCTCCGGCTGCGACAATATAATTCTTTCCATTGTCCACATAGGGAAGCAGAGTCTTGGAGAAGCGGGCGGATGAAATCGGACCGAAGAAATAACGCGTCGAATAATACTGATCCTTGTCCTCATCGGTTGAGCTGTAAATGCGGCCCCACCCGTCAAAGCAGTCGGCATAGTTCAGCATTGCCAGAGAGAGTGTTTTTTCATTGGAGATGCATCGGACACTTTGCGCTCTTTCCCTGGCCTTCGAGAGCGCAGGAAGCAGAAGCGACGCAAGAATTGCAATAATTGCAATAACGATGAGGAGTTCTATCAATGTGAAATGGACACTCCAAGATGACATCTTCTTCTGTCGCCTATCTGTGTGATACATGATTCCTCTCCTTGTTGATCTGAGTTTATTTGTCGTTGTTCATTTGTTTTTTTTATATGTGGATTCTCCGGGAATGATGATTTTCTCCGGAGGGAGCTGTTCCAGTTCAAAATGAAAATAGAGGTGTTGCGGATCGCTTTTCCCTTCGAGGTAATGGACAAAAATCGCATCGATCAGCGGTGTCAGATCCGGCGTGTCAATGACAGTGACGGATGGAGTGCAGAGGCGTGCGATTTCCGGGTTCCCCATGGAGGCGATCATGATATCTTCCGGAACGCGGATCCTGAAATCTGCCAGCGCCCGCATGACACCAATGGCGGAGTCCATGGTGGAACAGAAGACAGCTTCCGTATCGGAGAAGGCTCCTTTTGCAATCAATTCGCGTGTTTTCTCCAGAACGAATTCACGGGTTGAGCGCGTTTCCGGGACCTCGACGAACCAGTCTTTCCCGGTGCAGCCGAGTTTCCGGATCGTTTCATTCCAGATTCGTTTCCGTTCGAGGCTCCCAGATGAAAGGTTGGAGAGGAAAAAATCAATTTTTCTGCATCCGCACTCATGAAGATGCCTGACTGCATATTCGACCGCCTGATTGCTGATGCCGTCAAGACACCGGATGCCGAATTCCGTCAGATTGGTGAACAGCGTGACGATGCGCTCCCGATGCTTTTTCAGTTTGTTTACGAACAGCGGTCTGTTATGCGGAACATAGCAGAAAATGATGTCGAAATCTCCATCGAGCGCATCGTACAGGAGCGGATCATCGGGATTGGTCTCGACAATGTCGCGGAAACTGCACTGATGCCGGATCGTTCCGGCGCGAATGGCATCAAACCACTTGTTGCCGCAGGTCACATGACCCGGGTGCAGAAGCGCCACGCGCAGACGAGGCGCTCCTTCCGGCATTGCAACCTCCAGACGGTCACTGTCTTTCCGGATCAGAACCTTTTCCTCCAGAAGCAGTTGAATCGCCTGCCGGACCGTCAGGTAACTGACTCCAAGCTCCTGTGACAGCTTCGGCGCGCCGGGCAGCGGCATAAAATGGTAGTCTCCGTTGGCGATCCGGCGTTTGATCAATTCTGCAATCTGGATGTATTTGGGCGTTTCCATAACCGAAATTATATAAACAGTTTTTTGTATATATTATCTTTTGTATAATTATACTCTGAAACAAGCGGATTGTCAAGAGGGGAAGCGGATTATTTTCAGGAAAGGTTCCGATTTTTTCTATTTTTGGCATCCGGACCGGGGTTCCTGCTTGAAATAACGGGTACAATCGTTTATTTTACATACTCGAATCAAAGCGCAGTCGGCAATGATGGGAGAGAGAAGGGAATCTGACTCATGGGTATTTTTTTGAGAGAGATCAGCCGCAGTGTGTGGTTTCGTGTTTTTCTGCTGCTGTTTTCCGCTGGCTTGATCATGGGGGGCGGACGGATTTTTTTTCAGCTTGGAAAGGTCGCTTCAGGCGGGCTGGGAATCGCGATTTCGGCGGCGATGCTGTTCCTCTGCGGCGTGGCGCTGTTTGCAACGGGCTTGATGCTGATTTTGTTTCCGGTGCTGACCCGGCGGGTGTCATCGGCGATTACGGGACTGTTTCTGCCTTCTGCGGAACTCAAGGAGTCGGTGCCGATGCTTTCGCCCGTTCAGGGGAAGATCATTGCGGGACGTTTTGAGGAGGCGCTCCGGGAGCTGGAGCAATTGCAGGAACAGTATCCGAACCATGCTTCAATCTGTCTGGTACAGGCTGATTTATATGCGGGAAGGCTGAATGATCCTCAGGCGGCATTTGATGTGCTGAGAAGCTATCTGTACGAGGATGCCAGGACTCCTGTGGAGGTTTGTGTTCAACTTGTGATGCGGTATACGGATCTTTGTTTGCACGGCGGACTTTTTCGGGAAGCCGTCGAATGCGTGGAAAACGAATTGCGGAGATCCTGTTATTCGGAGCAGGAAAGGAGCCGTCTCCGGAAACGCCTTGAACTGATAAGGAGAAGAGAGATACAATGAGTCCGATATTCGAGCTGCTCACGCAGGCCGTTGCTTCCGGAGCTTCGGATCTGTTTGTTACGGCGGGAAAATCTCCGTCATTCCGGATCCATGGGGAGGTCGTCAGCGAGGGGACGCGTCCGCCTGTGCCCGCCGGAGTGATCGATGAGTTCCGGCGTTCTGTGATCGGTGCGGATGGAGAAAAGCTGTATTTCGCAGCAGGCGGTTTCGATGCCTCATTCGCTGTGACGAAAACGGAACGCTATCGTATCAATTTCTTCACTTCGCTGAACGGACCATCTTTTGTTGCACGTCCGATTCTGCTGGGGTGCAACATTCAGTTTGAAAATCTGGGGCTGCCGGAGAATCTGCCGGACCTTTGTGCCGCTTCCCGGGGGATGATTCTGGTAACTGGCGCCACGGGCTGCGGAAAATCCACGACATTGAGCGCAATCGTCAACTACATCAACACCCATTTCCGCAAGCATATCCTGACCATTGAGGACCCGATTGAATTCATGCACACAGACAATCTTTCGCTGGTGACGCAGCGGGAGATTGACTCCTCTTTGTCCGGCGGCTTTGCCCATGCTCTCCGATTCGCCCTGCGTGAAAATCCTGATGTGATTGTGATCGGAGAAATGCGGGACATGGAAACCGTTCAGGTTGCCGTCTCCGCTGCACTGACGGGCCATCTTGTGATTGCGACTGTCCATACCACCGATACCATTCAGACCTTGGAGCGTCTGATCAGTTTTTTCCCGGAAACGCAGCGAGAGCAGATCGCCGCCGACTTCGGGGTAGCCGTCAATGCGATTCTTGCCCAGCGGCTTCTGCCACGCATTGACCATCCCGGCATGGTTCCTGCCGTGGAGGTCCTGCTGGGAACCTCCACCGTGAAAAAACAGATCAGCGAATGTGATTTCAATGCACTTGAAATTACCCTGAAGGCAGGATTCCGTCAGGGAATGGTAACGTTCAACAATGCCCTTTACAAACTGTACAAAGATGGTGTCATTTCTCTGGAGACCGCCCTCGGCGCTTCCAGCAACGCCGGAGAACTGGAGCTCATGATCAAAGGCATGAAGAGCGGGAACGACGTCTTCGTTCAGCGCTACGGAACCGGTTCGGAGGAGGAGAATGATGAGCTCGTCGATATGAAAACTCTCTTCCGGACTGCGGTTAAGATCGGGGCCAGCGATATGCTTCTCTCCGCCGGAGCTCCGCCGATGCTCCGTTTGAACGGGGCAATGCGCTCCATGGATCTGCCTCCGCTTTCCGCCGAGGATGTGGAACGCCTGCTCTTCAGCGTGATCTCCAAGCATCAGAGGATTATACTGGAAGAGAAGAGAGAGCTGGATTTTGCGCTTTCCCTCACGCTGCCCCTGGTGGTCCGGAAGGATAAAAATGTTCCATTTCGTTTTCGTCTGAATGCCTTTTACCAGAGGGGGAGTCTTGGCATGGTTGCACGGGTGGTGCCGTCGGTGATCCCGACTCCGGAGCAGCTCCATCTGCCGCATGTGCTTGTGAACATCATGACCAAGAAGCAGGGACTCATTCTTGTAACAGGGCCGACGGGGAGCGGAAAGTCGACCACTCTTGCAAGTCTTTTGAATCTTGTCAATAAAACGCGGCCGTGTCACATCATCACGATTGAGGACCCGATCGAATATGTTTACGACAACATCACGTCTGTCGTCGAACAGCGCGAACTGCATTCGGATACGCTTGGTTTTGCCACCGCTCTCAAAGCCGCAATGCGTGAAGCTCCCGATGTAATCATGGTCGGTGAAATGCGGGATACGGAAACCATGGCATCTGCGTTGACCGCGGCTGAAACGGGACATCTGGTTCTTGCAACCGTTCATACCAACAGTGCGCCTCAGACCATTGACCGCATCATCGATTCTTTCCCTCCGAATCAGCAGAATCAGATTCGTCAGCAGCTTTCCGCCTCTCTTCTGGCGGTTGTTTCTCAGCGTCTGATCCCACGGTTGAACGGGGAGGGGCGCGCCGCCGCGTTCGAGGTCCTGATCGGGACTCCGCCTGCCCAGGCTCTGATCCGGGAAGGCAAGACGCACCAGCTTCAGTCCGTCATAGAAACCAACTTCAAGGACGGTATGATCACTCTTCAGAAATCGCTCGAAGCTCTCTACGAGAATGGAGAGATCGCTCTGGAGGAGACCATGCGTTTCGCTGCGGATTACCAGCAGCCGAATGAGTACTGATTCCGGATTCGGATTTGAAACGGTTTTCCTCCTTTCTGCCGGATAAAAAAATCCCCGGACACGTTTGCGTATCCGGGGTGAATGTGTCTCCCTATACGGTATTGTTGTTATTTGCCGGGAATCCGCCGGAGTTCTATTTTTTCGATTTCCAGAAGTCCTGCTCCGTCGGGTTTTTCCGTACCGATGTACATGGAGATGCGATCGGTTTTGCCATGCTTGCTCTCTTCAATGGAGTAGACCGGATAGTTCCCGTAGAGAAGATGAAGTTTGCCATCCGCGCGGCGGATGCGATAGACCGCGGGATATTCGACATCGAAATTGTCACGGACAACTTTGAACGGCGTTCCCTGCCATCCAGCGGAAACGTAGGTCTGTTTTTCTGTCCGCGGTGTAAGTCCGAAACGGGTTTTTCCGTCTTCGCTTCCCGCATTGATGAAGAAGGCAACCCATCCGTTCGCTGGACGCGTTTTCATGGATTTGATATGGAAAACCAGTTCCGTATTTTCCTTCAGCGGTTCGGGAAAGGCAAGCGAGACGGCACCTTTTCCTCCTCCTGCCAGAACCCAGTTCCCTTTGGCTGTTTTCCCGATGAGCGGTTCCGTGAGCGGTGCGGATGGGAGAGCCGCGGTCACGTTGTTCCGGATTTTCTCTTTGGCAACCGGGAGCGCAACAGACCGGATGAGTTTGCCGAGCTCCAGTTTCGTTTCGATTTTTTTCGGACCATTCCAGGTGCGCGGTGCTTCAGCGGTTCCGCCATCCGCATGATAGAGCAGATTCGAATAGGTGATCTTGTTGGAGATATCCCAGTTGCCTTTGAGCTTGATCACCTCTTTTCCCTTGCGGAGAAGGGCAAATTCGGGACGGCCTTCTTCAAGCGGAATCTTGAATTTATGGATTCCGGCGGGAAAGGATTTTTCATGCTTTTTCCCGTTCAGGGTAATCCGCAGAACGCCGGGTTCCTTGAGGAATCCGAGAAGTTCAATTTCGTCGTATGCCTTCGGCCCGTTGACGCGGAAGGCTTTTTTCTGTTTTGTCGGATCATGCTTTGCTTTGACGCTCTGGAGACGGTGGAAGTAGTAGATGGCGTCGCGGACGATCTTCGGTTGTTTTCCGGTTTTGAACCAGCTGGTGTAATAGGCGGTCAGGTCGTAGAAAGCCCAGCGGGTGCCGGTCGATGGGGCGATTTCAGAGCCTTCGGAATAGTCGCTCCAAGTGATGAGCTGGACCATTCCGGCGTCATAATCCATGGCAGTTTTCCACATTTCACGAAACAGTTCAGACCCGCGGCACTCACCGCTCCACCCGGCGCGCGGGCGGCAGTCCTGAGGACGAACCGGCGCCATGAAAAATTTTCCGTAGCGGGGCGTTTCCGCGAGTGCTTTTCTACGCCACCGGACCTGTTCGTCCAGCGTACTGGTTCCCCAGTCAAAGAACCCGATGGAGAGGTCTTTGTAGTTTTTCAGGTATTTCCACCATCCCTGGAATCCGGGAATGAAGAGGACTTCGACTCCGTTCTGCTTCAGTTCCGCGATTCGTTCCTTCCACCATTCGGGTGACTGCGCGTAGGCGTTGTAGGGGGCAATTACCAGTTTGCCGTCGATGCGGAAAAGAGAGGGATCGTTTGCAATTTTCAGAAGAGCGGGAACCATGCGTTCGGGATGTCCCCTGAATTCGGCGGTCATATCGGGCATGATCAGAATGGAGAATCCTCTGCCGTACTTTTTGACCTGCTTCATGAGGTCCAGCAGGGTGTTCCAGTGGTGTCCCTGCGTGGAGAGGATGTTGTAAGCGAAGCCGTCCATTCCGGTTTCTGCCGCCATCCGGACTTCATCGTAGCGGTCGAGTTCCGACCAGTTCGGAACTCGCCGGGGAAGACGCGGAATCGGACGCTGATTGATGAAATGTCCGTAAGCGCGGTGCTTTCCGTTTTCGCCGTCCGGATGGAGATATCCTTTTTGATAATAGTCGTTTGCTGGGTCCCGGTCATCAATGGAGATCGGAAACTGGGAGAAGTAATGAGCGAAGACTTTTTTCTTCATGGAGCGGAGAGTTTCTTCCGGCATCCGGTCAAAGGGCCATTGGAGAGTCTTTTGCTGCTGTTCCGCTGCATGAGCGGAACCACAGAGGAGGATTGCCGCCGAAACGGCGCTCAAAAGGAGGGTGTTCCATTGTTTCATGATGAGTGTCCTGGGTGGTGATGGTTCTGGTTGTATCGGAATGCGACGGTCAGTCGCAGGTAATCTGATCTCTCGGAGTGGTTCCCGCCCAGTTGCGGCTGGTCCAGGAGACTGTGCCAAGATGTTTCTTAAAGGTGACATGTCCGTCGAAATGCAGAATATTCATTCCATTTGAGTGTCTGAACTTCCCGGAGAATGCCCCGGTGATGTTGTTGTCCGGATAGGTTCTCGGGTTGGTGGCTTCCAGCATCCAGTAGGTGACAGAAGGCTGATAGACGTTTTCCAGGCGTTTCGGCATATCGCCGGTTGCCCGGCGGATACTGACAAGCATATTTAGTGCATAGTGGTAGCAGCCGACATATTGAATATCGCAATATTTGTTGGTTCTGCCGAGTGGATCGGTCAGGGGATCCTGGCTGGGACAGGAGAGCAACGGCGCGATGGTTCCTTCCCCGTTCCCGCCTTTGGCTCCGGTCATCTGCATGAGCTTGTAAGTGCTGAGGTAATTACCCCAGGGAGAGTCTCCTTCATTTAGAGAGGGGATGATGAAGCCGTCAAACACTTCGCTGTATCCGATGAGGCTCAAATGCGTCTGTTTCATGTTATTGACGCATTGAGTTGCTCTGGCCTTTTCTCTTGCAGAGTTTAATGCCGGCAGCAGCAATCCTGCCAGGATCGCGATGATCGCAATGACCACGAGGAGCTCTATGAGTGTGAAGTTCTTCATTTTCATGATGTTAGTCCCTCCTTGTTTTTATAAAAATGTTGAAATGTAAATTTTTCCTGATGATAGTCTTCCGTAAAAAGAAAACGGGAGAGCTGTTCTCCAACCTCCTGGAAATCATACGAATATGACGTGACCGGGTGTTTCAGACTGTTGTTGTATTCATATTCAAACTCTGTAATGATCTTCACGTTTTCCGGAATACCGAGATTTCCGTTCAGGGTTTTGCTGTAATCAATGGTGAGAGTATCGGGAAGTGCAATCAGGAGTCCATCGAAGCGGAATTTTGCGTACAGATCCTGAATATAGCGCCGGAATGTTTCCGAATTTTCGGAGTATGGCATGGTTACACTGGTCATGGCATTGTTCAGATCAAGGCCGCAACGCCGGAGTCCTTCAAAATATCCAGCCTTGCGCGGATTTTCTGGATTGTCCAGATGTTCGCTTGCCGCCATGATTTTCCGGCAGCCGCAGGAGTGGAGCAGTTCCACATTGGAGGCAAACGCAGAATATTCATCCAGATAGCAGGATGCCCATTCGTCGGGATAATTCTGTTCAGCCGGTACATTTTTCCAGACATTTTTCACCATCATGACCCGGCACTTTTTTTTATGCAGCAACTCGTAGACCGGATAGAACCAGTTGCTGTAAAAAACAACACGTGCCCGCTCCGGAAGCTGACGAAGGGCGTTCCAGTCGATTTCCTGCTGATTGTTCGTCCGGGAGATGGAGAGCGGAACAACATGGAAATTCAGAAGATGGGACTGTGCAAGACACCCGCTCAGTATTTTTCCCGTCGAATGCCGTGTCGTATAATTGGATCGAATGAAATAATCCGGGCAGGGAATCAGAAAAAACAGTTCCCGCGTATCCCCGTAACGGACATACGTACCCTGACCGATAATCCGTTCAATATAGTTTTCTTCCTCAAGTATTTTCAATGCTCCCCGCAGTGTTTCCCGTGCAACCCCGAGTTCCCGGCAGAAATCCCGCTCAATGGGAAAGCGGAATCCATGCGGATAGGTCCCTTCCGTGATTCCCCTGCGGATTCGGTTGACCAGGTTCATGCGTTTGACCGGCGGTTTCATTTGCTCCCCTTTGACTCATTTTTTGTTAATTATACTTACAGGTCTAGTTATCGGCAAGGGGCGTGAAGAGAAATTAACAAAAAAAAGACGTCTCTTTTGTTTCCTCTCGGGAAAACAAGGAGACGTTGTGTTGTTTTATTTCTCTTTCCGGCATGCAAGCCTTTGCCTGTTCCGGATTCCGGTATCGGGCTGTCGCATTGGAATGCAGCAGAGAAATGTTTTTGATTTCCTGTGATGCAGCTTTTCAGCGATTCTTTTTATCAGAACTCTTTGATTGGCTTTTTCCTCGAAAATCCCTTGATCCCGGTTTTCCGAGATTCTGATTTTCCGGATGAAATTGCCGCTTCGTATGTTGTTTTCTCAGGAATTTTCCGGTAAAACCAACTCTGGAGAAACCATTGATTTGTTTCTGATCTGCTCCAGTGGTCCGAGAATCTGGTGCGCAGCAGCAACCCCGATCCGGTACATTCCGATATCGATTTCTGTTGAAGCCGGATAAATCCCGCGCAGGAAAGAGGGATTGTTGTCACAGGATAAATGATGTATTTTTTCCGGAGAAAGTCCAGCTGCCGCCATTTCCTGGCGCAGAGGAACCATGAAGTGGTCTGCACAACAGAAAAGTCCGAGTTCGCCGGAACGGAGAATTTCACGGTTCGCCGTGACAGCATTCCTGATTTTCTGGCAGATTTCAGACAGCGGCATTGTATGCAGATCAACTTCCCAAAGTTGCAGGTCAATCTTTTGATTTCGGCACTCTTCCAGCACAGAATCAATCCGCTGGCGGAAGAGGAGCATTCGCGGACTGCCAATGCAGGCGATTCTGCGGCAGCCGGAAGCTCTGAGATAGTTCACCGCCATTTTTCCGATTTGCAGATTGTCGTAGGTAATGTGTCCTCCGGGACAATTGTAATCCTGCGCCCCCATGACACGAATCCAGTTTGTGTGCTCCAGAAATTTATAAGCGAACTCCTGGGCATATTGTGAGAAGATGGCAATCACCAGAGCTTTTTCCTCCAGAAATCTGGTGGAGTTCCGGTTGACCGGCCAGAAATGACAGGTAACTCCGGCTTCCCTCAAAGTATTATGCAGACCATCATACAAAACGCCGTACTCCGACTGAAAACACGATGGCTGATTGGGTTGAGCGGCTACATCATCCATCAGTTCCTCGAAATAAACGAAATGGACTTCGCGAGACACCGTTGCGTAGGTTCCGCTTCTGGGACGGATATCGACAAGTCCCATGTTGGCTATCTCCTTCAGAGTCCTCTGTACGGTTGCCGGCGAAGCAGCATACCGTTTCGCCAGAATATTCAATCCCGGCAGTTTTCCGGTCAGAATTCCATTGTGGAGATCCTCGGAAATCGATTCCCGCAGAGAATCCCGCTTATCCGTTTTGCGTCCGCGTCTCTTTTTTTCTCCGAATGCTGTCATTTCAACCTCCGAACTGTATCATTAATACCTAGCCTTCTTTTATATAAAATAACATAACTGTATCATAAATGCAAGTGGAAAAAACAAAAATATTCTATATTTATGAAAGGGAAAAGAAATTTTATTTTTTGATATTTCTTTCTTGCTGGATATTTTTTTTCATAGGAAATATCATTTTTTCTTTCGGAAAACAGATCGAAAGCAAGGCGTATGATTCAGATATTTTTAAAAAAAGTAAAACTGCATCTTGACAAAACCAAAAACTGTATTATAATTAAAGAGCAGAAACAAAAATACAACGAGCTTTTACAACCTTCTTGAAAAGAAGGGGCTGATTGAAATATTCAAAACAAATTCGGTTTTGCGATTCTCCGGTGCGGGGGGAGGCGCAGAGGTGTCCCTCTGCCGGAAAATCGTGAAAAATACGACGAATTTCAAGTACAGAAAGAAACGGACCGGAAGCATGGGAGTGTATGGTTCTTCAAATCGGAGATTGTCGAACAGAACGCTGGGAAATCCGATTTGTTCAAAGATAATCGGAAGGGGCAGGCGTTTCGAGTTCGGGTCCAGTTGTTGATCCGGGCTTCCTGTCTTGAAATGCGAATCGGGTATGTTTGAATTAATTATTTTCAGGAAAGAGAAAATAAAAAAAACCGCTCCCGTTGAGTCGGGGAAGGAGGTTCACGCTTAAAAAGCTTTTTTGCGGCTTTTCATAAAAAGTCGATGCGGTGTGTCAGGAAATTCTTGATGCAAAACAAACAACAAATTCACAGAAACACCAATTTCATTGGAATTGGTTCCAGAAAAAGGGAAATTGAGACTATGTTCACCGGGAAAAAATTTACATTGATTGAACTCCTTGTCGTAATTGTCATCATCGTTATCCTTGCTGCAATGCTCTTGCCTGCCTTGAATAAAGCCAGAATGAATGCGCGCAAGATAAGCTGTCTCAACCAGGAGCGTCAGTTGGGGATTCTGCTTCTTAATTATGCCAATGAAAACAATGGCTATATTTTTGCCAGACAGCCGGTTGGATATGAGAGCGCATGGTTTACCTATTATAAGAATATGGGAGTTTCCGGATTTCAGAAAGATCAGGATTACAAGCGTCAGGTTTGTCCGGAGGCTCTCAGCCAGTTCCAGGGAATCAGTCCGGTTCACACTTATGCTGTGCCGCGCTGTCACATGCCAGATGTTTCTCAGTACATGCCTCTCAATCAATTTAAAAACAGTTCTCGAATGCTTCTGGTGGGAGAAGCCTGGAGGTTTGACTGGAATACTCCATTCTGTGTTATGGAAGGCGGACGGCCGACCGGTACCGGAGCACTGGCACTCTTCCATCAGACGACCGCCAACATCATGTACCTTGACGGTCACGCGACAAGCATCACTGCATCAAAAGCAATGGATGGGACCACGGTTCGCATTCCCCGGTATTACAATCAGTTCGAAGAACAGAAAATTACGGGAGTGCTTGGCGTAGATTTCAGCGCAAGGGTTGCCATGTGGGTTCAGTGATCCGGCATATCCCCTCGCAGAAATCGCTAACTGATATCACCGTATGGAGAATGTGGAAATGAACGTATCTGCCGCACAACTGCGCGATGCCGCCGATTCCGGAACCGCATCGGATCCCAGACCGTACAAAATCGGATCGCTGAGTTATTCCCTGTTCGGAGTAATCTTTGTCGGATTCTGGCTGATTCTGGGCGGATGCTGTTTTTCTCTGATGGCCTGGATGATGGTTCCGACGGTTCTTCCACTGGTTTTGAAGGATTACAGTGCATCCGCAGCCATGATCGGACTTGTTGTCGGCAGTTTGCCATCCGCGATGAATGCCATCATGAATCCGGTTCTTTCCACTGCCAGCGACCGGACACGTTCGCGGTGGGGAAGGCGGCGTCCCTATCTTCTGTTTGCCACTCCGTTCGTAGCGCTTTTTGTGATTCTTCTCGGCTGGATGCCGCATTTTGCCGCTTTTCTGCATGCGCGGGGCTGGGACATGGGGTTTGCGCTCGGGAGTCTGGTGATTTTCCTGATTGCGGTTTGTGCGGTTATCTTTCAGTTCTTTGATCTGATTGTCGGATCCGTCTATTATTATCTTGCTCCCGATGTGATCCCGCTGCGCTTTTACGGACGTTTCATTGCGGCATCGAATATCGCGGGAACTTTGACGACCCTGGTTTTCAGCTTATATGTTCTTCCGCTGGTGAAAATCAATGTGGCATGGGTTTTTACCGGAGTCGGTGCAGCCTACTTCCTGATTTTCATGCTGATGTGTATTTTTGTGAAGGAGGGGGAATATCCGCCTGTGGTAAATTATCAGAAAAAGCAGGGGAGTTTTTTCAAACGTCTGCTGGAATGGGTTGTGATCTATTGCCGTCAATGCTACCGCCAGCCGTTTTTTGTCATGTTTTTTCTGGGACTCGGACTTCACAGTGTATCCACGACCTGCCGCAGTGTATTCAATCTGCTTTTTGCCACGGAAGATCTGCATATGACGGTGGAACAGTTCGGAAAAGTCGGTGCGGCAGGTGCGCTGGTTTCTCTTGGAGTTATTTTTGTCATGGGGTTCATCGTCGACCGTTTTTCGCCCATGCTTCTCTATCTTTTCAGCACGGTTCCGATCCTGGCTGCCAATATCTGGGGATACTTTTTTACCACAAATTACAGTTCATTTTTTGTGGTTGGAATTGCAATCAGTGTGGTCTATGCGATTCAAAGTGTCTGCGGAGCTCCGCTCGGGGTCATGATTTTCCCGAAGGAGAAGTACGGACAGTTTTGCAGTGCCAATGCAATCGTGCGTTCCATCCTGCTGATTTTGGGAAATTACCTGGGAGGTCTGGCAATCGACTTCTTCGGCTACCGCTTCATTTTCGTTTGGGATGCTGTTTTCACCATCATTGCAACCGCGGCGTTAATTTATGTATATTTCAAATGGAAAGAGTATGGCGGGGAAAAGAATTATCAGCCGCCCAGCACGGAATAAGAGCGGCTTAGGATGTTTGATGTGGAAAACAGGATCTACAGGAGAATGACTATGAAAAACAGGATGAAAGGACTCTGGGCTTCCGGTGCTCTGTTTGCAGCACTGACACTGACGGGAACGGAAGCTCCCTATGAAATACGCAAACCGGATTTCAAGACTTATTCGTTTGAATCGGATTCCATTCCAGATGATTTTTCCGCCGGACCGGGTTCAAAACTGACGATCTCTGCGGATTATGCCAAAAACGGTTCAAAATCCCTGCGCTGGGATTGGGACCGGGAGGGCGCATGGATAGAATTCCGCAATCCGGATGCCTTCCGGCATTTGACGGGAAAATCGCCGGATCCTATTGTTTACGAATGGGTGACTTTTTGTGATTTGAGCAGTTTTTCCAGCTGGATTTTCTGTCCGGAAAAAATCGGAGGACAGCTCAAATTTGAAATCGGCGGCAGCAGATTTTATGTCAATTTGAATTTCACGGGCTGGACATTCAATTCGCTTCTGTATGGTCGCGATCTTGCCAGGTTCCCCGATCCCGGAGCTGCGGCAATGCGAATCACCGCGCCCCCGGGGGTGGCAAAAGGAACTTTGATTTTCGATGATTTCGCTCCCCGCCGTGAAATGGATGTACGATCTGTCCGTTCATCGTCAAGAATGCCTTATGTCGCCAGGCGCGATCTGAGTTCTGAGCAGGTGGTCTGGATGGAGGCGGATGCTTATGAATCACCCTTTTCCGTTGCCATTTTTGATCCTGCCGCACCCCGCATCTCACTCGAAACACCGGAGCGGCTTTCTGAGGAGCAGCTCCGGATTTTGCAGCGCATCGGAGAGGAGTTCCTCCAGAGATTCCCTTCCGGGACGGCTTTTCATCCGGATGAAAAAAAACGCCTGAATGAGATCCGGAAACACTGGGCGCTCCGGCGGACAGGAAAATTTGTGAGCGGCAGAATTTCAAACATCCCAGCCTTTTATGCCGATCTCCATACGGTTGGGCGGGCATTGCAATTCGGAAAAATGACGCCTTCCGAACAGATGCAGTGGCGAACTCTGATGCTGGACATGGCGGATCTGGTTATCCAGCAGGGACACGGCAGTTTTTACGGAATGAGAACCAGTTTTATTGCCCCGGTCCGACTTCTCCGGGAGGAACTTAAAGCCGCCGGACGTTTCGATGCGCTGATCGCCCGTTTGCGTTTCATTGCCGGGGTCGATGAGTTGTACCTGAAGGAGTGCCACGGCAATGCAGATTTCTATAATACCTTGCTGGAGAGCTGTATTGGCGTGATTTTCCTTCAGGATGATTTACGTATCCGCTATCGTGATCTCCTTGCACTGAAGCGCTGGCTCAATCTGACATCTGAAAACGGGGAATTATGGCCGGATGGAACGATGACTCATCATTCCATGATCTATTCCGGATATAATCTGCCGGCTCTCGGGCCGATCTGCCGGACACTTCATCTGCTGCGGAATTCTCCGTTTTTCCCGGAAGAAATGTATCGTCTGATACGAAAATCCGTGATGGTGATGGCGTTTTATTCCAACCCGTACATCCCGCACATGTTTTCCGGACGCTGGAGGGAGTGCCCGAAGTTTTCCTTCGGTCTGGCCGGCAATCTTGCCCTGGTTGCCGAGGCGCTTCCGGAGATGGATCGGGCGTGTGCTGCACGTTATCTGGCATTTGAACGTTTTTATCGCATGAAAACTCCGGCGGGAGATCGATTTCGCGCGGCGGGGATTGTTCCGGACCCCATGAGCGGAACTGCCGCGTTGAACTATGCAGTTTCCATGATTCACCGACAGGGCAATGAAATGGCGGTTGTCCGCGGACAGCGCAACGGGATGTTTGCCAATGAGATTTACGCGTTTCAAGGTGCGAATACGATGGGGCGTTATCTCAATTTCGGACAAATGCAGATTCTGGGGGAGACTCCGGAAAAAAGCGGTTTCATTCTGAACAAGGGCTGGAACTACAACTTCTGGCCGGGGACGACCGCCCGGATCATTCCGGCAGATGCGCTGCGTCAGCATTTTGAAAACGTGGAGGCTCGCACGACAGAGCCATTCGCAGGTGCGGTTGCTCTGGCCGGAGCTGGAATGTGGGCAATGAAATTGCAGGAAGAGCTTCCGGAAGTCGGCGATCCGCTTCGAGTCGGTCCGCCGGTATGGTTCCTTGGTGTTGGGGAATATGCGAAACGGTGCAGGGCGTCGCAGATTGACACCAGTTTCCGTGCGCGTAAATCGGTTTTCGCCTTCGACGGAATGATGCTGATGCTTGGCAGCGGAATCATCTCTTCCGATACCGCTCCGGTGGCAACGACTCTCTTTCAGAATTCTTTGAAAATGTTGGATAAAACGAAATTCCGGGCAGGAAAAGGATTCTTCATCGATTCGGCTGGAAACGGCTATGCTTTCCGCGAGGGAGAGATTACGCTCCAACGAGGAAAGACTGCGTGGCCATTTCATCCGTACTGGAATCAGAAAAGTCCGGCGCTCCATCAGAAACTTGAACCCAACGAGGGCGAAATGGAACTGGCTTATCTGAACCATGGACCCGCACCGCAGAATGCCGGATATGAATATCTGGTGTGCTTTCCATCGCGGGCTGGACGTGTCAGGCGGATTGCTGAATTCTGGCGGAGCTCTCCGGAAAAACTGCCGTTCCGGATTGTACGGCGCGACCGCGGCGCCCACATTGTCCATATTCCGGATCAGCGGCTCACGGGCTATGCTCTGTTTGAATCCGGGGCCGTCGCATTCGGAGAATTGCGCAAGGTTTCAGCCCCGTGCATTGTCATGATACAGCGGGAACGCGGTAAAATGAGACTTGCTCTGCTCAATCCGCTTCTTGATCTTCCCGGTTCAGGATACTGGAAGCAGGGCAATGTCACAACCCGCATTCGTCTGAAAGAGGGATGGGAAGCAGCCGAATCCTCCGCATGCCTCCGTGTGCTTGGAGGTTCCGAATTTGAAATTCGAAATGAACATCTGGAAGCAACAACAATTCTTTTCAAATACAAGGAGAAAACTCAATGAGGATTCGTTTTCTTATTTTCCCGCTGCTTTTGGCAGCTCTTGGAGCAACGGGGGAAAATCCAACCTGGCGTGCGGAAAATGGTGAAACTGCAGAAGCCCGTGACCATTTCAAAACCTCGCCTTCTTCTCAACTCTGGAAGTGGAACCCCGGTGGAAAACTGGAAGTACAGTTTCCGACCGTTTCCGTTCCCGGAAAAAACGGCGCGTTCGGTATGTGGTTCTACAATGAAACGCCGTGCGGAAAGCGTCTTCAAGTTGAATTTTTCCATGGGAAGAAGCTGCTCGGCAGAGTATGGTACAATCTGGATTTCAAACACTGGCGTCCGCTGGGTGGGCGTTTTGCCGATCTGGAAATCGCGCCGGGAACCAGATTCAACCGCATGGTCCTGACTGCTCCCCCGAAAGCCGGCTCTGCCCGGATTGATGAACTGCGGCCTGTTTATGTGACCAATGCCTGGCATGCCGACAGCGTCCAGCCGTGGATCGGAAACAAGGATATTCTGAAACTTCCGCCAGAGAAAACCGTGTTCAGCAGTCACGACATTGCACACAACCGTCCGTATCTTCCCGGATTCCTTCCCGAGATGAAGATTTCCAAACAGGGAGCATCGGATTTGAAGCTGGTGACGGAACGTTTCCGTCATCCGCTCATCCACAGTTCGCCACTGCCCTGCGACAGTGTGGAAAAGCTGGAAGACGAATTTTCCGCTCTGGGTATTGCTGAAAACGGTTCCGGTCCTGCATTGGAATTCGGATTCAAGAATACCATTCCGCTGCCTGTTCGCGGAGCCATTGACTTTAAACAGAAACTGCTTCCTCTGTTTCGTAAAATTCAGTTTCTTCTGCCCCGTCTCAAGGGCGCGGAACGCAGGCGCGCCGCGGAGGTCGGAATACGACTTTGCCGTTATCTGCTTGTTCAGGGATATACCGAGGGCAATGGAAATCTCGGATGGATTGGCAACGGGTACGGCTGGCGCCACTGGCCTCCTGCGGTTCATGCACTTCAGAAGGATCTGAAACGGGCCGGGCTTCTCGACGAGATGGCAAAAGCGGCCGCCTGGTTTTCCGGCGGAAAGGAAATGATGACGGAATCGCCCCAGGGGAATTGCGATTTCTACTTCAACTACACGTCTCAGCTGCCGCTCTGCATTGCGATGATGGCAGACCCGGCGGAACGCTATCAGCGTTTCCGTGCCTTGAAACGATTCTATGATCTTTCCATAGCGTCCCCTTTGCCGCTGGGCGATGACGGCTCCGTGCATCATCATGGAGGACATCATCTTGCTTATGGAAGTTATGCCATACCCGCTCTGATTGAGTTTCAGCTTCTTCCTTTGGAAAGAACGGAGTTCGCTATTTCAGAAAAGAGCCGTCAGAAATTGTATCGTTACGCCTTTGCTCTGAATTTCCAGCTGGATCACGGAAAGACTCCGATCAATCTTCCCATGCGGGCGGGAGACCGGCTGAAAATCGACGGCAGCGAAATCGCTTTGCTTCTTTCGAAGATCGATACTCCGGACCGCCGGATGGCGCGTCTCTATCTGAGCGCTCTCAACGGACGGAAAACCCGGGAAAGTGAGCGTTTTCTTGCGGAAGGGCTGACTCCTCTGCCGATGGAAGGGCATCTGAGTCTCAATCTCGCTGCGCTGGCCGTTCACCGCAAGGGCAATGCCGTGGCAACTGCCGCCGGAATGCTGGCGTCTTACCGGGGACTGGAGATTTACGGCTGGCTGGAGAACAACAACTACGGACGCAACTGCCGTAATGGTTCTCTGTTCCTGTCCATTGATGGTGAAGACGCCTTCCGTCCCGAGGGCTGGAACTGGAATCATATTCCCGGTGCAACCTCCGTAATTCGGACTCCTGCCGAAATTTTCGAAGGCTATACCATGTACGGCAATGGGAACAATTTTGCCGGCGGAGTCACGCTTCCGGAAGGCAATGGCGTATGGGGAATGAACTTTACCGGAAATGACGTGAATTTCAAACAGGGGATTTTTTTCTTCGGTGACAGAATCACCATCACTGTCAGCGATATCTTCAAAGCCAATCCCCGCCCCGGGAACTCTTCCGGAGACAGCGCCGTGACGACAATCTTCCAGCAGATTCCCGGCAGGAAAGGCATTTCCGCCTGGCGAGAGGACTCTCTGCTCGGCGACAATCTCGGCAACAGTTACCGGATTTGGAAAGGAGCTCCTCAAATCAAATTTCAGACAGGTCCTCAAAGCTGGACTTATTTCTACAAACGTTACCTGAAAGATCCCGGCAGCGATCCGTTGAAGGACATGGCTTCCAAATCGTTCCGTGAAAAGAAATATGAAGACAACGCGAAGTATTACACTCCCACCCGGGGAGAATTTGCTCTCGCCTATGTTGACCACGGACGCAATCCACAGGGAAAAAGCTGTGCTTATACTATCCTTGTAAATACAGACCGGAGCGGAGCTCGGACGTTTGCGGCTGATCCGCAGATGAAAGTCCTGCGGTTCGACAGGGTTGTTCACGCCGTCCGTGACGACAGAACGAAGACAACGGGATATGTGGTTTTTGCTCCCGGGACTTATCCGAAACCGCTGGAATCGGTCAGTCGGCCGGCGTTTATTGGCATTCGAGAGCTGGAGAATGGTTATGAACTGAGCGTATCCGTCAGTGATCCGGCGGACCGATCCCCGTTGAGAATCAAACTGACCGGTGCGGCCCCTGTCCATGTTGATCCGCGTTATCCCCTTGGCAACACAATCATTGTACCGAAAAAATAAAGGAGAATGTTTCTTATGGAAGAGCTGTTGCAGCAATTCACAAACCGACGGTTCGGCATTTTCATTCACTATGGCCTCTACTCCATTCCCGGCGGAGTCTGGAAAGGGAAAGCGCAGGGGCGCAACGCTTATGCTGAATGGATCAAATATCAGGCGCTCTGGCCGGACGGCGGACCGATTCCGGATGAGGAATATGATGCGCTGGCAGACAAATTCACCGCGGAAGAATTCGATCCTGCCGAATGGGCTCGGGAAATCCGGAATGCCGGGGCTGGGTATGTTGTGATTACAACGAAGCATCATGACGGATTCGCCATGTATGATTCCGCGGTCAGTGACTACAATGTTGTCAGAAAAACACCGTTCGGACGCGATCTGATCGGAGAATTCAAACGGGCATGCGATCGGGAGGGGATTCTCTTCGGTGCATACTATTCCCACTGGCTGGACTGGCATGAGGCGGGCGGAGGAAAGCCGCACTGGCCGGCGATTCCGGGCGATCCAGAAGTTGTTCAGCCGTCACAGCAGGCATATGAGGAATATTTCTCGGGAAAATGTCTTCCCCAGATTCGCGAACTGCTTGACAATTACGGCATTCGTCTCTTCTGGCTTGACTGCTGGGCAAAGAGTCCTTTGCTGACTCCGGAGCGCCTGGAGCGCCTGATGGATCTCATCCATTCGCGCGGCGGCATTCTCAACAGCCGGATCGGTGTGACATGGAATCATCCGGACGGGGACAATGCCGCAGTCGACTATCTCTCCATGCTGGATAACACATTCCCTGCGGAAACCATCAGCCGTCCCTGGGAAACCAGCGGCACCTTCAACGAATCCTGGGGATACAGCAAACTTGATTTCAAATGGAAATCCTCCCGGGAACTGCTCTGCAATCTGATTTCGAATGCTTCGAAAAACGGGAATTACCAGTTGAATATCGGACCGCTTCCAAGCGGTGCCATTCCGGGGGCTTCCATCCGCAGACTCCGGGAAGTCGGTGCATGGCTCGCAGTTAACGGAGAAGCAATTTACGGTACCGCATCATCCGGTCTTCCGGAACCCGAATGGGGGCGGATCACCCGCGGAAAGGATGGTTCGCTTTACTGCCATCTGATGACACTGCCTCATGACAGACGCATCATCGTTACCGGAATTGAGCGGAAGCCCCACTCCGCCTGCATTCTGGAATCAAGAGAGGCCATTCCGTTCTCATGGGATGGCGGACAACTGATTCTCGAACTCCCGCCGGAAGCATCCCTCATCGACTTGCCGGTCGTAAAAGTAATCTGCTGACTCAACTACTTGGAAAGGAATCCAGACAATGAACAAATCGTTTTTCACCATGATTACCGTCCTGCTGACCGCAGCAGGAGTCTCAGCTGCGGAAAATCTTTTCGCCTCGGGAACCTGGAGTGCAACCGCGTATCCGAAGGAGGTGCCGAAGGCTTTCGACGGCAAAATGGATACCCGCTGGCAGAGCTATACCAAAGAAGATGCCACAGCAACTCTGACATGCCGTCTCCCGGAAACGTCGCAAATCCAGGCAATTACATTGTTCGGAGCCAATCTAGCGGGAGGCAAGGCTGAAGTCTCGGAGGACGGGACAACCTGGAAAGGGCTCGGCACTATGAAGTCCACATGCGGAAACGGCATGCTTTCGCTGTATCTGCCTGAGCCTGTTTCTGTGAAGGGGATTCGCCTGAATCTCCGAGGGGCTGCTGATAAAAAGCAGGCAATCAGTGTTTCGGAAATGGCCGCCTTTATCCCCGATGTACCGGTCAATCTTGCAACTTTCTGTACCATTGATGAGACCGGCGAGGCAACGAACTGGCGTTTCTCTCCGAAATTCCTGGTGGATGGAAATTCCATGCCGCGTGGAAGTCACTACAGCGCGTACAAAGGTTCCACGCTGAAACTTGATCTCGGCGAGGAGAAAGAAGTCTCCTCCATCGGATTCTGCTGCGCATCGCCTTTGGGCAAACTTGCAGTATTCTCTTCCTCGGATGGGAAAAACTGGAACAAAGCTGGCGAAAAAGCAAATCTTTCCAGCGAGCAGATGCTTGAATTTCCGAAACGGAAGGCTCGTTATCTGAAAATCGAGGTTCAGACCTCATACAGAAGCGCACCTTCAGAACTGATTGTAAAATAGCGATACCGCAGGATATTTTGTCATGGACCAAAGCTGGTTTCACAATGCCCGTTTCGGGATGTTCATCCACTGGGGGCTCTACGCGATTCCCGCGGGACGCTGGAATGGAAAGGCGGTCAGGGGAATCGGGGAACAGATCATGCGTTTTGCGCAAATCCCTGCCGCAGAATATGAAAAACTTGGAAAAGGATTCCTTCCGATTCATTTCAATGCGGATGAATGGGCGGCGCTTGCCGCCCGCGCGGGAATGAAATATCTGGTGCTGACAGCCAAGCATCATGACGGATTCGCCTTGTTCGACAGTGCGGCAAGTGATTTTACCATTATGAAATCATCTCCGTTCAAACGCGATGTCGTCAAGGAGCTTTCGGAAGCCTGTGCCCGGCATGGTGTCAGATTCTGCATTTACTATTCTCAGCGTCAGGACTGGCATGAACCCGACGGCGCATGGAATGAGTGGCCCGGGCAATTCCCGGAGCCGATCGGAAAACGCGGATTTCATTTTCGCCGCTATTGCGAAAACAAAGCCTTGCCGCAGATTCGTGAATTGCTGACACACTATGGGCCGGTCGGACTGGTCTGGTTCGATACGCCGACGGATTCAACGGAACAGGATTCCAGAGATTTTTATGAACTCGTTCACTCCCTTCAGCCGGAAACGCTGGTCTGCGACCGGGTCGGAAATGGATTCGGCGACTACGCCGTTCTGGGCGATAATGAATTTCCCTACTGTCCGAGTAATCTCAATGGTGAAGTTCCTGCCACCATGAACCACACATGGGGATTCAAATCCGACGATCATGAGTGGAAGAGCACACGGGATCTGCTCTATTCTCTGCTGCGTTCTGTTTCCAACGGCTGCAACTATCTTTTGAATGTCGGTCCGGATGCTCTCGGAGATATTCCCCGGGAAGCGGTTGAGCGTCTGGAGGAAATCGGCGACTGGCTGGC
The DNA here is from genome assembly GCA_949292215.1 of uncultured bacterium. Classification (GTDB taxonomy): domain Bacteria; phylum Verrucomicrobiota; class Lentisphaeria; order Victivallales; family UBA1829; genus UBA1829. The sequence goes on along the minus strand of CASEYW010000031.1, from coordinate 56,539 downwards.
TGTCAACGGCGAAGCTGTTTACGGAGCTTCCGCGGCAGCGTTTGCTTCTCCATGCGAGTGGGGATTGGCCACTTGCAATGGCAATCGCCTGTTTCTCATTCTCGAGAAATGGCCGGAAGAGGGGAGCTTTGTTCTCAAAGGGGTGCTTAATTCCGTGATTTCCGCTCGAATTCCCGGTTCCGATGTAATTCCGGCGGTTTCCAGGGATGGCAATGTGATTCGGATTTCCGGTCTTCCGGGAACGCCTCCTTCCAGGTATTTTTCCGTGATTGAAGTGACTCTTGATGGTCCATGCCTCTTTGATTCGGCCCTTCGGCCCGATTCTCAAGGAGATGTGATTCTGCTGAGCGGCAGAGCCGAGTGTGACGGGGATGTTGCTCTTGACGGAAGAGGTCTCCCGCTGAATCTGCGTCCGCATTGCGGGGGGCTGTCCTGGCGGTTTGAAGCTCCGGCGGGGGAGTATTCTCTTGAAGCTCTTACCACACGGCACTGGAGCTGCAGCTGGATTCCGGGGATACGAGTGAAAGTCTGTTGTGATGGAACGACTCTTGAGAACGAGTTGCAGGAGGATCATCTGCTTGACAATTTACAGAGACACTATCACCCGGAAACCGTATCCTGTCTGGGACATTTGCATCTGAAGGAGAACGGAATCCACTCGCTGTCTTTTGAAGTGACGAAAATGCCGGAATCCGGAACGGCTCTCAACACGGCCGCCGAGGATGAAAAAGACCATCGCACACTCAACTTGATTTATCTGGCTCTGCGATTGAATTCGTGAAATTTATTCCGCAGAATTCGTTTTTTGCCTGTTCATGAAACAGAACGCAACACGGATTCTCTGCAACACTCCTTCTTCTCGCTCGGGAACTCTCTGACTTCTCTTTTGATGACGGGCAACCTGATTCACTGCACAAAACAGGAAAGGGAGTATCCCGCCTCTCCTGCTGGAAAACGGAAGATTCCGGGTTGAATCGAATCTGAAATAAAAAAAGACCGGAAACCGGTCGGAAAAAACAGATGAAATGGTGCGCCCACAAGGACTCGAACCTTGGACCCAATGATTAAGAGTCATTTGCTCTACCGACTGAGCTATGGGCGCATCTCTTATTTTCGAGATGGCATTACAATACATTCATTTTCAGAAAATGCAAGCAGGAATCCGGTTTTTTTTTGAAATATCTTGTTTTCTGACAGGCAGAGACAGAACACTCCTCCTTTTTCCGGAAATTTTGCCCGGAGTGATGATTCAGGAACATTCTTCCATTATTCCGGATGGTTCAGAGCATCGTTTGCCGCAGCAATTGCCAGCCGAACGTGCGGGAAGCGGGGAAGGGATTCCAGGCGTGCGATTCCTTTCCGGAGTTTGTCCGGTTCTTTGAGCGGATCGAAGCTGGCGTCGAGAATTGCGGCGACTTCCCGGAGAAACTTTTCCGGAGTCGTTGAGACGTGAAAACCGTCATTCGGGGGAAGGGCCCGTTTTGCATTACGGACGTAATCTGCTGCGCTTTTTCCGGCGATCCGCCCGAACACGAAGACTTCGAGCCCCGCATTGCCGCCGATCCGGTCGCGTCCGTGGATACCTCCGACGCTTTCTCCTGCGGCAAAGAGTCCCGGGATGCCGGTTTCGCATCGGTCATTGACCCGAATTCCTCCAAGCGTGGTATGGGCGCCCGGTTTCACTTCAAAGGACAATTGTCGAAAATCCGGTTGAATCCGTCTGAATTTAGCATCATATTCGGGGTATTTCCGGGAGAAGTTTTTTTCTTCGACTCCGGAAAAATCGTAGAGAATCCCTCCATGCGGCAGGGCATTTCCTGCGTTGATTTCCCGTAAAATGAGTTTTGCCAGTTCGCTTTTCCGGGGAAGAGCTTCTTCCGGGGAGAGAAGGGATTGCCCCTTACGGTTCCGCAGGCACGCGCCTTCATGAAGCAGCGTTGTAATGACCGGGAACCCAGCGTTTTCTTCCGGGAAGACTGTGACGGTTGGTTCGAATTGAACGCATCCGAGCCCGGTCAGTTCCGCACCGGCATCGGCTGCGAGAATGAGACAGTCTCCCCGCAGATTTCGGCTCCAGGTGTTGAATTTCCAGAGCCCGGCGAAACCGCCGCCCGCAAGAATGACGGCTTTGGTGGAGATCAGGGTTCCGTCTGCGGCCAAGGCTCCGCTGATGATTCCATCGGTTGTCAGCAGTCGAACAATTCTCTGCTTGATTGCGTCTGTTTTGAGAAGACGCATCGCCTGTTTTCCGGTTGTTGTGCCGCTGTGCACGACTCGGGGGCAGGTGGAGCCGAGCGCGTTTACGGGATCGAAGGCTCCGTCCGTTGTTTTATCAAAACAGATGCCGTAATGTTCAAGGCGTTTCAGTTCCGGGAGCGCCCGTTCCGCGAGTGTCCGTGCGAGCTGTGGATCGGAGAGTCCGCCGCCAGAGACGAGAATATCCCGGAGAAAGAGTTCCGGGGAGTCTGCCGGATGGACCGGTGCGGAGAATCCCATGATTTCTGTGGAGGCTGCACCGCCCGCATCAAGCAGGAGGAACCGGAGATCGGGCGCAATTTCACGAAGTTCCATTGCGGCGTTTCTGCCGGCGAGTCCGCCTCCGACAATCAGGATTTCCGTTTCGAGCGTTTTCATTCCCAGACGGCTCCGTTTGCGAGCGAACCGACATTTTTGCTGAACAGTCTCAGAAACGGCGGATATTCCTCCGCATGAAATTCCCAATGCCATTGAGATTTCCGGCGTTTCAGTTCTTCTTCGGAAACAAGAAGGTCGATTCTGCGGCGGTCAAGATCGATTTCAATGCGATCTCCATCCCGGACGAGCGCGAGGGGACTGCCGAGCGCTGCTTCTGGGGAGAGGTAGCCGATACTGAGTCCGCTGGACCCCCCTGAGAACCGGCCATCAGTGACGATTGCCACATCGTCTGCCATGCCTCGTCCCTTGAGTTCTTTCTGGAAGACGTAGGCTGTGGTTCCGAAGGCGGCTTTCGGTCCGAGATAGCGGAGAACGGCAACATCGCCCTTCCGAATGCGGTTTCCGTTCAGCGCATCAAGAGCCTCCTTGAGTGAGTCGAAAGGTTTTGCCGGCCCTGAAAAGCTGCGCATGGAGTGATTGCACGCTCCCGCCTTGATGATGCACCCATCCGGGGCAAGAGAACCATAGAGCACGTAGAGCGCTCCCGTCGCGGAAACCGGATTTTCCAGAGGGCGGATCACTTCTTCATCGAAAACAGAAGCTCCCGTATAGTTTTCCGCGAGAGTCTTTCCCGTGACTGTGAGTGCATTTCCATGAATCAGCGGGAGCAGTCGTTTCATGACGGCGGCGGAGCCTCCTGCGCGGTCGATGTCCTGCAGATGCCACGGTCCGCTCGGAGATGCCGCCACGATCTGCGGGATTTCGCGTGAAGCCCGGTCAAATTTCGCCCACCACCGGTCATGGAGTCCCGCTTCCGTTGCGATGGCGGGAAGGTGCATGAACAGATTGGTTGATCCTGCCATTGCCATCGTCACGGCGATGGCGTTTTCAACGGCATCGGCAGTGATGATCTTTCGTGCCGTAATGTTTTCCGCCACCAGTTCCATGATCCGTTTTCCCGCGCGATAGGCACACTGGAGAATCGCGGAGCCGGAGGCGGACATGCAGCCGTTGCCGGGCAGGGTGAGTCCGAGCGCTTCCGCGGCAAGACACATGCTGTTGGCAGTGGTCATGACACCGCACGCTCCGCAGGGAGCATACATGCTGGCAACCTCGCGGTCTGCCTTCGAGCGTTCGTATTGTCCGTTCATGACTTTGCCGACATGATCGGTAAGTTCAATGTAGTTGACATTCCGCCCGTCGAGAGTCGTCATGGGCATGTATCCGCCTGTAACCATGATTGACGGAAGGTCAAGGCGTGCCGCCGCCATGAGATGTCCCGGAACGATGGAGTCGCAGGTGGAGAGCAGAACCATGCCGTCGAACATGTTGCTTTCCACGATGAGTTCGACTTCGTCCGCAATGCTGTTCCGACTGGGAAGTTCGATGTAACGGGGATTTTTCAGGACCATTCCGTCGCAGACTGCGGATGTCATGAGCTCGAACGGCAGTCCGCCCGCTTCCCGGATGCCCTGTTTGACTCGCTCGCTGAGATTGCGCAGATGAACATGGCCCGGATTGTATTCGTTCCATGAGTTGACAACCGCAATGATCGGACGTTCGAATTCCTCCTCGGTGTATCCCATGCCGCGGACAAGTCCGCGACGACATTCGTTGGCGACGCCATAGTTGTTGGTACTGCGGAGATTGGAAAAGCGCGGATTCATGAGTTTTCCTCCTTTTTACGGTTCATCAAGCATCATGTCAATGGAGCCGTCGATGGATTGACCGCCGTCGATGACGAAGGTCTGTCCTGTGATGAATGCGGATTTTTCATCGTCCGCCAGAAAGAGCATCATCGGTGTGATGTCGGAGGTTTTTCCGAGTCTCCCGAGCGGAATTTTACGCAGGAATGCCCGTGTTTCCTCCTCCGAGTAGCGCGCGGAAAGTTTTGTGAGGATGAATCCCGGTGCAATCAGATTCACATTGATGCCGTAGCGGGCGACTTCGACACCAAGCGCTTTCGTGAACATGGCGAGTCCCGCTTTGGCTGGTGAATAGGGGAGCATCTTCCGCTTCACCCATGTCACGATGCCGTGGATGGAACCTACGTTGATGATCTTTCCCCGAATCTTTTTTTCGATCATGTCCCGGACCGCAATTCGGGAGGTGTAGGCTGCGGCGTTCAGGTTCAGGTCCACCTGGTTGTTCCAGTAGGAGACGGGCATGTCGATAAAACCCCCTTCGGGGATTTTGAGCGCGCCGCCGGCGTTGTTGACAAGGATGTCGATTCTGCCGAACCGTTGAATGAAGGTTTTCACCATCTCTTCACAGGCATCGGGATCACTGACATCCGCTTCGTAGATTTCCGCCTCAGTCCCGAGTTTGAGCACGCTTCGTCGTGTCTCTTCCGCCCCCTCCCTGTTTTTGCAGTAGTTGATGCCGATTTCGCATCCTTCGCCGGCAAATGCGATCGCCGTTGCGGCCCCGATGCCATGCGAAGCACCTGTAATCAAGACTTTTCTGCCCGCGAGACTCATTTTATCTCCTCCGACGTTAATATTGTATAAAAAGTTATTTTGATATAATATTATCAGTTATGATATAAATATAAAAACTTTTCCGGAAAAGTCAAATCGGCAGATTTCGGAAATCAGAAAAATTTTTCGTAGGCGAGACGGGCGGCTCCAAGGGCGGACTGATGCGTCCCGAGATTGGTAATGTCGATGAAACAGTTCCGGCGTTCGGGAGGGAGAATTTCCGCGAGTTTTTCGAGGGTCGTGCGGAAGAGGAATCCGTCGCGTTTGCTCTGTCCTCCGGAGAAGAGGATGGCATCCGGAGCATAGAGCTGAATCATGGCGGCGATTCCGGCCGCATTGTAGGATGCTGCTGTTGTCATGATGGCGACAGCATCGGGATCTCCCTGGGCTGCGGCGCGGTCAAGAGCCGCAGCGGAATGCAGTTCCGGGCGTTCGGGAATGGTTTCCGCTGCGATGGCGGCAAGATAATTTGCTCCGGAATAGGATTCCAGACAGCCGGTGAATCCGCAGGTGCAGAGGTGACGGTTGCCGGGAATGAGAATGTGTCCGATATATCCCACCGGTCGTTTTGGATGACTGATGAGAAGCATGTGGTTTGTCACGATTCCGGAGCCGATGCCGACGCCAAGACCGATGCTGACCAGGTTGCCGCAACCTGCGCGTTTGCCAAAGTGGTATTCCGCGCAGACTGCAGCTGCTTGAGTCGTGACTGCGTAAATGGGTTTGCCGATTTGCCGGGCGATCCCTTCAACCGGGATGTCTGCTCCGTACTTCATTCCGAAGTTGCCGCCGGAAACAATGATTCCGTGTTCCGAATCGACATTGCCTGAAACGGCAAGTCCGACTGCATGCAGTTTTTCTTTGTCAAGTCCGCTTTCCCGGAGTTCCTGTTCGAAGATTGCTGAAATCCAGTTGCGGAAGCGTTCCGGTTCCGTGTAAGGTTCCGTGGGAATTTCATCTCTGTGAAGAACATTGAAGTTCATGTCGCAGAAGAGTGTTTTTGTCGTGGATGCCCCGATGTCGATTCCGCAGAACAGTGCCGAATCCGGATTGACGCAGAGTGGAACAACAGGCCGGCCCGGGGAATTTGTTTTCTCCCGGCGTGCAAAAAGATATCCCCGTTCCAGCAGCGAATTGGTGGTTTTGCACATCGTGCCCCATGAGAGCCCTGTTGTCTGCTGGATGTCTTTCTTTGATGCGTTGTTTTTTCCGTTTCGGACCGCATCCATCACTTTTACATTGTGCGATGGCATTTCTGGTGTTTTTCACTTTTCCGTGTTTATTCTGTCCGGATGTTTTTCCTGCTTTTTCCGGTGTTCCGTTATTGTGTGAAGCGCCAGAAAAAGATATTCCGGCATCTGTCCACCGATCGCGCGGATGAGATGTTCCGCCAGTTTTGCGGAATCCGTTTCGCCCGTTTGAATCGCGTTCGCGATTATTGTATCATACAAATCTGTGATTTCAAGAGCATCTTTCAGGCAGTCGGCGGCTTTTTCTGCTCGGAGGACAGGAGTGTTCCAAGGCAGATAGGGATGTCCTGTGACAATGGCGGAGATTGTTTTGCCCTGGAGGTTTCGGATGGATTTTCGATAGTCCGGCAGATTCATGTAAAGGGCGCACCCCTGGAGAACGGTTCCGTTTCCCTGGATGGAATCTCCGGTCAGAAGGGTGCGGGTTTCCCGGTCCAGAAAGCAGACCGTGTCCGTATCATGTCCGGGGGTATGGATGAGTTCCAGCGGTCCGATTGTGTCGGAATCCTTCAGCAGAAAATCAGGTTCAACCCCGTTCAGGATCGCTGGTGGAGCCGGACTGTATCCGGGGAAAGAATCTCTGATTAACTTGCTGTATTTTAATGGGTTGCGCAACTTGTCGGTGCCTCCTTCAAACACCCCGCAGGGCAGATTTGCCAGTTCTCGGAGCCGGTGGTGTCCGCCGACGTGATCACCGTGGGTGTGAGTGCAGAGAAGGTACGAGAGATCCCGGAGCTCCATTCCAAGGTCTTTTAATGCCGGCAGAATGGTGCTGTCGACAGTTTCCGCAGAAGCTCCGGAATCAATCAGAATGTTTGTTTCCCGCCGGATCAGATAGACTCCGCTCCAAAGTCCGTTGAACGGGGTTTTCAAGAGAAAAATTCCATCGGCAACGGGTTCGAATATCTCCATTTTTCTGTTTTCTCCTTGCATTTTTGTTTTTGTACATGTATAATATAAATCAGATTTGATATAATTCAAGAATGGAGCAGGGAATGAAGGAAGCAAACAGGCTTGCGTTCGAAAAATTAACCGGAGCGTCTCCGGTTCTGTCCGGCTGTGGAATTGCGGGAGGAGTGATGCCGCGATTCCGGAAGAATTTGATTTTGCATTCGGGACCGCCGCTGGAGTTTGGAAACATGCGCGGACCGCATCGGATGGGAATTGTCGGTGCCGCGATCTTTGAGGGGCTTGCAAAGAATGAAAAGGAAGCGGTTGGAATGATTGAATCCGGAGAAATTGAACTGGGATGCGCGAATGATTTTCATTCCGGAGGTCCCGGTGCAGGAATCACGTCCTATTCGATGGCTGTGCTGGTTGTGCGTGAGGCGAATTCCGGCATATTCGGGTTTGCCCCTCCGATCGAAGGCTTGCTGGGAGGCGGACTCGGCGGCTGGGGCGTTTACAACGATTCCGTGCGGGAAAACCTGAAACGAATCGCCGGAATCTTCGCGCCGCTGCTGGATCGGGTCCTGAAGCAGGGAGGAGGAATCAATATTGCCGAACTCTTTACCAGCGGACTGCTGATGGGGGATGAGGAGCATACCCGTCAGGTGGCAACAGACAAACTCTTCCTTTCTCTGGTGCTGGAAAAGGCGATGGAATCGGATCTCTCTGATTCCGAACGAGTTGTTCTTCTGAGGTGGCTGAATTCCTGTCGCCGGTTCGTACATCATGCGGGGTGTGCTTCGGCGGTGGCGTCGCTGAAATCGGCATCCGGGATTGCGGGATCAACGCTTGTAACCGCGATGTGCGGCAACGGGTATGAGTTCGGCATCAAAATCAGTGGAAGCGGAGAAGAATGGTTTACGGCGCCCGCACCGACATTCAGCGGACGCTGTTTTTCTCCTTCGGATTCTCTCGCAGATGCCGCTCCATGGCTGGGCGACAGCAGCAACGTGGAAGCATGGGGACTCGGCGGCATGGCTGCTGCTGCGAGTCCGGCTCTGCTTCGGGATCGTTCTGAATCTCCGGAAGACGGCGTACGGCAGTGTGCGGAAATGGCGGAAATCTGTTTCGGCCGCAGTTCCCGCTTTGCCGTTCCGCTGATTCCGGAAGGGTTCGCTCCTGCCGGTATTCTGCCGGAACTAGCCGTGGAAAAAAAGATTACGCCGAAAATGCACGGCGGCATTCTTTCCCGCGTGACAGGAGGACAGATCGGTGTCGGTTACGCCCGCACTCCCTTGAAGTGTTTTGAAAAGGCGCTCGCATGAGAAGATGGAAAACCTTCCAGGCTGGTGGAATGGAGTTTCTCCAATATGAAACTCCGGAATGGAAGGCTCTTGTGTCACTGACCTCGGGGGGAAACCTGATTCGTTTGCACTATACCCCGGCAGCGGCAGATCTCCTGCGTTTTCCGCGGACCCCGGCAGAGCTTGAGAGTCACCCGGAGTGCTTCGGAACTCCCCTCCTTCTGCCACCGAACCGGATCGCCGACGGATGCTTCTGTGCAAATGGATTCCGTTACCATCTGCCGCTGAACGATCCTTTGACAAATTCTCATCTTCATGGACTTGTGCTCGGGCGACCGTGGAAACTCATTTCTGTCGGAACGGGAGGATTTACCACAGGTTATCTGTTTGATTCCGAATCAGCGGAATTTCCCGGCTTTCCGCATGAGTTCCGGGTGGCGATGCGCTATTGCTTTGCCTCGGATTCTGTTGTGCTCACCTTATCCGTCTGGAATTCCGGAGATCACCCGATGCCGCTTGGGGTGGGATTCCACACGGCATTTCTCCTGCCTTGCGGAGAGAATGTCACACTTTCTGTTCCGCGCGGAAATGGTTTCTGGGAGGTCCATCCCCATCGCAGACTGCCGACGGGACATCTCCTTCCGTGGGAACCCGGAACAGCGGCTCTGTTGGATGGCAGACTCTCAGCGGCATCTTGTCCGGTCGCATCTCTTTTTCCGGTATGCGGAACTCCGGATGCACTGATCCGGCGGAAAAAGTTCCGTATCCGTTATGTATTTGATCAGGGATTTCATCATCTTGCCTGCTGGAATGGCGGGGGCGGCAGAGAGTTCTTCTGTATCGAACCGATGAGCTGGATGACCAACGCTCCGAATCTGCCGCTTCCTCCGGAAATCAGTGGCCTTTCTTTTCTGGAAAGCGGCAAAACTCGAATCTTTCGTTCAGAATTCCGTGTGGAATTCTGATTCTGCCGGATCACAGAAAGTATGATTCTGGAACCAAACCACGCGACGAGCTGGTATCTTGGGAAAAATGGGGGAAATGGAGAGGTTCTGCATACGGTTTTCTGGCTCTCCTCGCATCCTCTTTCCATTGTCCCCGAATAAAAAAGCACCCGGAGAAGACCGGGTGCATCGGAATACAGTGCCGTTTGCCTTGTCAGATCTTGACAGGTTCGCCGGATGTGGCGGACCTGTAAATGGCATCAAGAATCTTCATGACAGTGACACCTTCCTCCGGCTGGACCAGGAAGGGGGTGTTGTCACGGACAGCTTCGGCAAACAGATGGAACGCGCTCGGAGTCTGCTGAGCGGTGTGCATCTTGGCATCGAACTGTCTTCCGGCGATTTCGTAATAGTATTCGAGGTCGTAGGTGTACCCTTCATTGAGATTGTACTGATACATCCCACCTTTGTCACCGAGAAGACGGATTGTCTGGAGCTCATTTTCCCTGACATTGGAAGCCCATGAAGCGTCAAGTTCAAGAGTTGCTCCGTTATCGAACTTGATCATTGCGCAGGCAAGGTCTTCAACTGTGTAGCTGAGTCCCAGTTTTTTCGCCATTTTCGGACCGAATTTGTCATAGGTGCTTGCCATGACCCAGACCGGCCTGGGATATCCCATCAGCCAGAGAGCAAGGTCGAGTCTGTGAACGCCGAGGTCGATCAGCGGTCCTCCGCCGGACTGTTTTTTATCGTAGAACCAGGAGCCCATCGGGGTTCCGGAACCGGTATTGAAGTTTGCTGCGGCGAGTCCGGGAATTCCGCGACGGCGGAACCAGACGCTCCGTCCGTAATAGATGTCACCGAGCGTTCCCTGGTCAATCAGATCCTTCATTGCACGGGACTGCGGATTGAACCGATAGGAAAAGTCGATTCCGAGCTTTTTGCCGAGGCGTTTTGCCGTGTCGAGCATCTCCTGTGCTTCCTGCGCATTGAGAGCCATCGGCTTTTCACAGAGGACGTTGGCTCCGGATTCGAGAGCGGCGATTGTCAGAGGTTTGTGCTGGTCGTTCGGAACGGCGACGGAAATGATGTCGAGCTGCTCCTTTTCGATCATCTCAATACCTTCATGATAGACTTTTCCCTTGAATGCCGGATGTTTTTCCGGCAGGAGGGCGCGGCGGTCCTCGCGGCGGTCGGCAATGGCGACGACTTCCACATCGGGATGTGTCAGATATCCGGCAAGATGTGCGCTTCCCATTCCGAGTCCGATGACTCCGGCTTTCAGTTTCTCAGCCATAGAATTCTCTCCGTTTTTTTTGAATAAATGAACTGATTATTTTGAGGATTTGATTTCTTCCAGGGGGTCGACCATCGGACAGCCCGAGTCGCGGTTGATCGTCGCCGCCGCCCACTTCGCCGCGTTGACAAGAACTTTCTGAATGTTCGGATCATAATAGATCGGGAACGATTCGTGTCCAGGGGCGAAATAGAAGATTTTTCCGTTTCCGCGAGTGAATGTCACACCGCTGCGGAAGACTTCACCGCCTTCGTACCAGGTGATGAAGACAACATCATCCGGTTTCGGAATATCAAAGCGTTCCCCGTACATTTCCGTGTGGGGAAGTTCGAAATGATCGGGCAGCCCCTTGGCGATCGGATGGGAGTGTTCAATGACCCAGATCCGCTCCTTTTCGCCTTTTTCACGCCATTTGAGGTTCGCGGTCGTGCCCAGCATCCGCATAAAAATTTTGGACTTGTGTCCGGAATGCAGAACGATGAGTCCCATTCCTGCAAGAATGCGTTTCTGAACGCGGTCGACGATTTCATCTTTTACATCGCCATGATGACCGTGGCCCCACCAGAAAAGAACGTCTGTATTGTCGAGGACCTCCTGCGTGAGACCGTGTTCGGGATCGTCGAGCGTCGCATAAGTGACTTCGAAATCTCCTTCGTTTTTCAGCATTTCTCCGATTGCAACATGCATGCCTTCCGGATAAATTGCCTTGACTTTGTCATTTTCTTTTTCATGGCGGAACTCGTTCCATACCGTGACCTTGATTTTATGCTCAGACATCTTATTCTGTCTCCTTATATTGGTTTGTGATATGTTTTTTCTTCCTTTGTTGTAATATAAAACCTTGAAAAATCGCGTCAAGAAGGTATATGTATACAAAATGTGATATTAACATTACACTTTGTGAGCGTCTGCAATGAGACTTTGGGAAGTTCGTTTTCAGATTCTGAAACCAATAGAGTCGTTATCCGTGCCGGACGAAATCGTTCTGGAGGAACAGAAATCTCCCACCTACCATCTGGAGGGGAATGGACGCGACATCTATTCCGCACAGATTGTCACCACAATTTCCGGGGAGGGGGCTTTCCGCTGCAAAAACGAAGTGTTCCGGATGCTTCCCGGCAGAACCTTTCTTGCCTGTCTGGGGGACCCGGATACCGCGTATTATTATCCGGGACATGTTTCCGAGCCGTGGATTTTTCTCTGGATTTCTTTTTACGGAAAGCACATTCCGGAAATTATGGCTGATCTGAATTCACGCTACGGCTATGTTTTCGATCTGCCGCTGGACAAGGGGTTTGTGCGTCATCTGGAATCCTATCACAGCCAGCGGGGGACATTCCAGTTCCTGACGCCGACCGCGGGAGCGAAGATCGTTTCCGACGCATTGGCTTCGTTCGGGGAGTGCATTGAATTCAAGGAGAGTTTTTCGCCGAAGGCTGAGCTGGTCCGGTCGGCTCAGGAGATCATTTCCGCGAATCTGGATCGTGAGCTCGACATTTCCGCAGTCGCGGAGAAACTGCATGTTTCCAGGGAGCATCTGACGCGTGTGTTCAAAGCGCAGACCGGGATCACTCCGGGGGTTTTCGCCATGGATGAACGGATGCGGGTCGCACGGCGTCTTCTGCGCGACAACACTCTGACCTGCAAAGAGATCGGAGAACGTCTCGGCTATGTTTCCGCCACCAGCTTTGCCCGTGCATTCAAGCATTACTATCGATACAGTCCGGATGCTTATAAAAACCGCTGAAAATCTTCCCGGACAAGTTGATTTCTTCCTGTTTTCACTGTATTTTTATAGTTACGAACATTTATCGGAAAGGAACATCGGACATTATGGAACAGAATCACTGGAAACTTGAAACGATCGCCGTTCAGAGCGGCTATACTCCTGAAAACGGCGGTCCCCGCGTCCAGCCGCTTGTGCAGAGCACCACCTACAAATACGACGACGCCCAGAGTGTGGCGGATCTGTTTGACTTGAAACGCGACGGCTTTTTCTATACACGCCTGGCAAATCCGACCGTGGACTGCTTCGAAAAGAAAATCGCCGCACTGGAAGGCGGAGTTGCCGCCGTTGCGACGAGTTCGGGACAGAATGCGAATGCGCTTGCACTTCTGAACATCGCACGGAGCGGAGATCACATCGTGGCGGCATCCAGTCTGTATGGCGGAACCGTTTCCCTGTTCTCCAACACACTGAAAAAGACAGGATTGTCGTTCACATTCGTCTCGCCCGATGTTTCGGAGGAGGAGCTTGAGGCGGCGATTCGTCCGGAAACGAAAGCCGTGTTCGCCGAAATGCTGGCAAATCCGGCGCTGATTGTTCTTGATGTCGAAAAATTTGCAAAAGTCGCGCACCGTCACGGACTGCCGCTGGTGGTGGACAATACGTTCCCGACACCGTTCCTCTGCCGTCCGTTTGAATTCGGTGCGGACATCGTCACTCATTCGACAACGAAGTATATTGACGGTCATGCGACCAGCGTCGGCGGAATGATCGTCGAAAAAGGCGGTTTCGACTGGAACAACGGTAAATTCCCGGAACTTGTTCAGCCGGACGAAAGCTATCATGGGCTCGTTTATACCCGTGATTTTCCTGCGTGTCCCTACTCCGTGAAAATGCGCGCCCAGTGGATTCGCGATCTCGGCAGCGGGATGGCTCCCTACAACGCGTTTCTTTCCATGATGGGGGCCGAAACCCTTCATCTCCGTATGGAACGCCACTGTGCCAACGCTCTTGCCATGGCGGAGTTCCTGGAGCAGCATCCGAAGGTCAGCTGGGTTAATTATCCCGGATTGAAGAACAGTCCCCAGCAGCCGCTGGTTCAGAAATACCTCAAACGCGGGTGCAGCGGAGTGCTCTGCTTCGGCGTGAAGGGCGGTGTCAAAGCCGGAGAGCGTGTCATGGACAGTTTGAAACTGGCGGCAATCGTCGTTCATGTTGCGGATATCCGTACCTGCGTTCTGCATCCGGCAAGCATGACGCATCGCCAGCTCAGCGAAGCGGAACTGATTGCGGCAGGTGTTTCACCGGATCTGATCCGTGTTTCTGTCGGCATTGAACACATTGATGATCTCAAGGCCGATTTCGATCAGGCTCTTGCCAACGCTTGAACAGAATAGAACTTCCGCGTCCTTCTCCTCGGGACGCGGAAGTGACGTCAGAGGGACTTCCGGTCCGCCGTAATATTTGATGACATTTCCGCTCCATTCTCTTGTCAAAACGGCAAACAAGTGTATATTTAGGAAGAGTTCAGTTTTGTTTCACTGGGGAAAAGATGCGCTATCGCTGTCCGTTCTGTTATTATACAATTGCCGTGGATGACATGTCCCGCGGATATCCCGTGGTCTGTGCAGGCTGCGGCAAGACGATTCAGATTCCTCCGGGAAAGTTTGATCCCGGCTGCATCATCGGTGATTTTGTCATTCTCAACCGGATCGGCGCAGGTTCCATCGGGACCGTGTACAAGGCGACTCAGCTTTCGCTGGACCGGCAGGTCGCTTTGAAGGTCCTTTCTCCGGAATACACCACTTCAAAGGGAATTGATGATTTCCTGCGTGAAGCGCGTGCCGCCGCCAAACTCAGCCATACGAATCTGGTACAGGCGCTTGCTGTGGGGGAGGAGGATGGAATCTGTTATCTTGCAATGACCTACGTCAATGGGGAGAACCTCAAGGCTCGTCTGCGCAGGGAAGGGCGTATTCCGGTTGATGAGGCTTTGCACATTGCCCAGCAGGTGGCGGAGGCTCTCTACTACGCATGGGACGAGGCCGGGCTCATACACCGCGATGTCAAGCCGGACAACATCATGACAACCGATGACGGAATTGTCAAGTTGACCGACCTCGGGCTTGCGATGAACCAGTCCGAATGGACGGAAGGAATGGAAATTTCCGGCAGTCCCTCCTACATGAGTCCGGAACAGTTTGCGGGGGAAAAGCTGGACCCGCGGAGCGATATTTACAGTCTGGGCATCACCCTCTATCAGATGATTTCCGGACGATTGCCTTATGACGGGGAAACCGTGAAGAAGATTGCCCGTCAGCACCAGGAAGCGGAGCCGATTCCTCTGCGTCGTCTGGTGCCCGGGATACCGCTTCCCGTCGAGGCGCTGGTCAAACGCATGATGGCGAAAAAACCGGAGAACCGTTTCGCTTCCATGGAAGAGGTGCTGAAGGCAATCTGGACCATCCGTCAGAAAACGGCTCCGAACAAGAGCCTGGTTCCTGATGTCCATACGATTTCCATCAAGCGCCTCGACTACGATATGCAGAACGAGTCTTCGGAACTGAAGGCAAAAGTGGTGGATCGGGTCAGTACGAAAAATATGCTGATGGATCGTCTGGCAACCGGATTCATCACAGCCGTTGCCGTGGTGGTCGTGATGCTGATGCTGTATACTATTTTTGATGCGGGACCTCAGGATTCTCTCAGAGTCTATCCGAAAGTCGCCTACTTTGAAAAATTGTCCACGGACAGGAGTCTGGACCGGAAGTCCATTCTGGCGGAAGGCAAGAAGATTCTGGACGAACTGCCGAATCTCCATGCTCCAGAACAGGAGTTCAATCGGACAAAAATGCTTCTTCTGATTGCCAATCTCGAACTGGAAATCGCTGCCGGTGAGAATCTCTCCCTTGTTCAGAAAAATTCAGCGGAACAAAAACGTGCGGATGCTCTTTCCGCAGAACTGGACGGAATGCGGAAAACCAATGAATCGCTCCGCCGGACTGTTGAACGTACCGCGGACTACGACTCCCTCCGGCAGAACAACGGGAAACTGTCCGCTTTGAATGAAAAGCAGGCATCCGATCTCCGAGCCCTTTATGCACGTTTTCTTCAGGCGGAAAAAGAAATCGTCTCCATGAAAAAGCGGGAGGAAAAACGCGACGAAAAGGAGATTCGGCTGAAAATCCTTTCGCTGCAGGCCGCAGGAAAATTCCGCAATGTCGATGTGCTTGTGGCGTCGGAACAGGTGAAAAAACCGTACCTCTATTCCTGGCTCGCCTCAAAAGATGCGGAAAATACACGCCTTGCAAAAGTTTATTCCATCTTGACCGACAGCGGAACCCGCTTCTCCGGATATCCGATCAGCGGCTACGGACGAATTGAAATCATCACAGGCGGCTGCATCGATTACAAGACGCCGCTGGGCGAACTGCGTCAGAAAGAATGGAATGCCTTTCCCGCATCTTCTCTGTATAGACTGCTGATGAACGATTCCTCTTTGAAAAGAAATCCGGCGATGGTGCGTTCCTCCTGTGAATTTCTTCTCGGCAATTACGGAGCTGCCTGCAAGGCCGATCCCGCCAACACGGAATTGAAACAGACCGTGGATGCTTATGCCGAACGGGAAATCGAACGGTTGAAATATGAATCGGCTGTTGATAAATACCGGACAAGAGGTAAAGTGAGATCATTGCTGGAACGGCTCAAGGGGTCGGACAGTTATGCCAACTATGAAAAAGTGCTGAAGCCGCTTCTCTGATTTGACTGGCGGTGCGGAGAAAATCTTCCCCGGAGACCCTTCGGCGATTGAAAGGAGATGAAATATGACAAACAAACTGGCGCTTCCCACGGGAACCGAGACCATTCTGATTGTTGATGATCAGGAAACCGTGTGGGATTTCCTGATTGAGGCTCTGCAGAAACTGGGATATTCCGTCCTGCTTGCCGAAAACGGTCTTGATGCCGTTGAAATCTATCAGAACAACCCCGGTCAGATTGATCTCGTCCTGCTGGATATGATCATGCCGCAGCAGGGAGGTCATACCACTTTTTATAAGCTGAAAGAGCTTGATCCAAACGTGAAGGTTTTGCTTTCCAGCGGTTTTGTTTCTCATGACGAGGTGGATGATCTGCTCGCAAACGGTGCCGCGGGCTTCCTGCCGAAGCCGCATCGGATCGCCGCAATGGCTGCGGAAATCCGTCGGATTCTTGATGAAAAGAAACAGTAAGCGAAGCTCTGGCTTTGCAATTACAGCGGTACTTCCCTGTGTGTTCCGGAAAGGGAAGTACCGTTTTTTTTGGGTAGATTTTTTTGTTCATGAATATTTTCATGAAAATTCATGAAAATAGGGGTTGACAATATTCCAGTTTTATGGTATAATGAAAACAGTGAAGAAAAGGATGGAAGGTGGAATGTCCGATTATACCATAAAAGACATCGCGAGAATGGCGGGGGTGTCGACTGGAACAGTCAGCCGTGTACTGAACGGAGCCGACAACATTGCCCCCGGTCTGTATGCGAAGACGATGGAAGTTTTGAAATCCACGAATTATCTGGAATCGAAACGCCGTGTGATTGCCGGAACGGAGCCGAAGACTCGGAAGGCAATGAAGCGAATCTGTGTTGTAACACCGGATATGACTTCCGCCTGGAGCGGTCATCATCTATGGAATGAATATCTGCACGGGATAGAGAATGCCTGCCGTGCGGCGAACTGTCGTTATGAGGTGCAGTTCGCGTCACCGGAGTTATCTCCGGCGGAGCAGGCGGAGAGTCTGGTGTCTTCGGACGGAATTCTGATTAAAAGTTCTTTCGATGTACCGGATTTTATGCAGTTTCTGCCGCCGGAGCTTCCGGTGGTCGGATTCGGGTCCTACAACCCCGGCATGCTCTGTCCTCAGATCGCGATTGACAACTATGCTGTCGGCGTGGTGATGACGGAGCATTTTCTGAAAATGGGACATACCCGGATTGCTTTTGTCAACCATGAGACGCATCATAAAATGTTCGTTGCCCGGGAACGGGGATATGTGGAAACAATGCGGGCTGCCGGGCTTTACGACGAAGCGCTTCTGATTGAACATAAAACGTATCCGGATCGGGAGTTTTCTCCGCTTCAGTCTCTGCCGGATATGAAACCGTGTCTGAGTGAACTTCTCCGTGTGACGCCGCGTCCGACCGCTATTGTGTTTGTGAATGACTGGGCCGCTGCCGGTTTTTATCAGGCATGCCAGGCGCGTAATATTGCAATTCCCGATACGTTCAGTGTCTGCGGCGTTGACAATACTCTCTCCATCTGTGAAATTCTGAATCCGTCCTTGAGCTCTTTTGAACTCCCATGGAGCAAAGTTTCTGAATTTGCCGCGGCCTCCCTGATCGAAATGATTGAAGGAATCGGCCGGCACCGGATGAATGTGACATCCGTCCAGTATCTGGGCGGAAGACTGGTCCTGCGGGACTCGATCAAGAGATTGGATGAGCAGCGGAGAGAAAGCATGCCGCTTTAAGTATGAAGCAGTTGCAGAAAATGGATATGATAACAAGAAAAGGCGGATAGCAGATGAAAGAAAAACAGAAACAATGTATGATTCAGAACCCGGAAGAAATAACGCAAAGGAGTAAAAACGCATCAGGCAGATTGTTTCAGCTTCCTGAAAAATTTACATTGATCGAGCTTCTAATTGTGATTGCGATCATAGCAATCCTTGCCGGTATGCTTTTGCCGGCGCTTCAGCATGCGAGAAAGATGGCTCAGAAAATCGCCTGCGTCAACAATGTGAGTCAGGGAATGAAGGGGCAACTGCTGTATTCAGAGGATTACGCCGGCTGCATGGTCACTGTGATGGAATGGAACGGCAGCTATCGGACATGGACAGAAGTCCTGACCGGTGGAAAATATGTTTCCTGGAAAGTTCTGCGCTGTCCCGGAAACATGGAGAATACAAAAGTAGATATGAACAATCGCCTGTGGGGACGGTATGGGTTTTTGAAAGGAAGGAATGATTTGCAATACCATGCTGGGGATGGGTTGAAAAAGGAACGTCTCGGAGAATATTTTCTGACATTCGGAAGTACCGACAATCAGTTCTTTCTTCCTCATAAGATGAAAATGCCGAGTGCAACCTATCTGCTTGCGGACAGTGTCGCGACGGAAGGGGTGGAACGGGGCCGCTCCTGCTGGTCGATCTCTCCGAGTAATCCGCTGGACCCTCAAGTTGTCGGACTGCACCTTGCCCACGGTGAGCAGGCGACAGTCGGTGCTGCGGACGGTCATGTGGAGTCGAAAGGGCGTACCGCATTGAATACCTGTCCGTTCAATTTCCGGTTCATGATTTCGGAATATCTGTTTGATGTATCCATCTATCAATAACATAGAAAACAGTAGAAAGGAAAAACGCATGAAATTGATTGCTGGAAAATTTTCTCTGGGTTTGTTCGCCGCGTTATTTGCTGCGGCTCTGACAGCAGCACCGTCAACCACGGCGTCCGATCCATATGGCGTTTGTGCACATGTTTCCCGTGGAGAGTTCGGAATTGCTCCGCAGGAATTCAAGCTGATGCGTTCCGCCGGGATCAATTGGGTCCGCACCGATTTCGACTGGCTGCGGATCCAGTCGGCAAAGAACGGCAAATGGGATTTCAAGCGTTTGGATGAACTGATTGCGCTTGCAAAGAAGAACGGAATGAATGTTCTGCCGATTCTCGACTATGATGTTCCCTGGGCGACTCCCGCATGGAAACATCTGGATCTCTGGCGGGAATATGTCCGCCGCACGGTGACGCATTTTCGGAATGATCTTCGATTCTGGGAGATCTGGAACGAGGAAAATCTGGCAAGTATGTGGCGCGATAAACCAAATGCCGCCCGTTATGCGGAACTCCTGAAAGCGTCGTACCAGGAGATCAAAAAGATTGATCCGGGGCTTCAGGTCCTCTATGGAGGCACGGCGGGAATTCCAATGCCGTTCATTGAAGAGTCTCTGAAGGCCGGCGCAGCCGCAGGATTCGACATCATGAATATTCATCCTTATCGGAAAGACAATGTCCCGGAGGACGCACTTGTGCGTGATATTCTGGATTTGCGCTCTTTGCTCGCAAAATACGGCGCCGGAAGCAAGCCTCTCTGGATCACGGAAATCGGATGGCCGACCAATCAGGCAAACAGTATTTTCCGGGAAATTTTTATTCCCGTTCTGGAGAAAGCCGGATTCGATTTGAAACAGGTGAAGATCGCCTGCATTCACGATCCTTCCTATCCGTTTTCCACCATCAGTTCCACTCTGGATTTCAAAAAAATCTTTCCGATGGCAAAATCAGTGGATACGATTCCCTTGAAGAAACTTGCCTCTTTGAATCCGAAGGACTACCCGGTCCTGGTGCCTTCTGTGGACGAAACCTTTCCGATGGCATATTTCGATGCTCTGGAATCGTATGTAAAACGGGGAGGAACTCTGATTTTCTCCCGGGGAGTGCCGCTCTATTACGATCTTGTGAAAAAGACCGATGGCAAAATTGAGCGGGTGCAGGTGGATGACCGGTACCGCAACCGCCTTCACATCGGTTGGGGCGCATGGTGGACCGACAAAAATATTCCGCACAATACGACAAAAACCGCCATTGCTCCGGAGTTTCGCGACAAGGTGAAAATGCAGGATCTGCCGGGCGAAATTTTCCTGACGGATAAGAAACTGAAAAAGGGGGACCGTCTGGTTCCGATCCTCTACGGTGTCCGGGACCATTTCCGCGGCATTTCCGGTGCTCTCTTTGAGCTGAACAGCGATCTGAAAGGAAAGATTGTAGCTGTAACTTATAAGTCCTCAACCGGGGGTTCCACCGAGCAGTTCCAGGCGGAAGTCCTTCCCAGAACCTATCTTCTGGCGTTTTCAGCAGGGGTTCAGCGTCTCTTCTGGTATGAATTTCAGTCTCCGGAAGGAATTCCCTTTGATCAGGAGTCCCATTTCGGGATTACGCACAAGGATCTTTCTCCCAAGCCGGCGTATCTTGCGTACAGAACGTTGACGGCAATGCGTCCCGACGGGTCCTCGGTTCCGAGCGTCTCTGTTTCTCGAGACGGTGTTTATATTGCAAGCTGGACCAGACCGGACCGCAGAAAGGTGCACGCTGTCTGGACTGCCCGTGAGAAGAAATCATGTGTGCTGTCCGTCAAAGGGAAACTGGAGTCCTCCATCGGATATCTCGGACAAAACGTTTCTGTGAAACCTTCCGCTTTTGCGGCGACTCCGCAGATCATCTATCTTATCGGCCCCGATTCCGTAACGGTCAGGTGATTGTTCCAATTTTTCCGAAGATGCTTTTCAGCGACGGATGTATTTTATCCGTCGCTGTTTTTTTATATCCGCTCAATGCGATCCGGAAGACTCCGTGCCATCTGTTCGGATTGACAGAGAAGCGTTTTCGGATCAACCGTTTTCCATTTTTTCCGGAATGATCCGGCGTTCTGGATGTGTATTGCATTCCGTATTGAAAAGATGCTTCCGTCCTGGAACTCCCCAAAAGGAATCGTTCTCCCGAGTCATGGGAAAAAGAGGTGCGACAGCATATTCTTCCCGCTGAATCTCATGAGAGTGTTGTGTACCAGTAATTTGGAATGTAGATCTTTTTCTGGCTGAATTTGTGATGGAACCGTTTTCCCGGGCGATCCCGAAAACACTTTTTCTTATTCATCTGTCACCTTTTTCAGAATTGGAGTATCAGCAGGGCTGTTCCCGTGCAGATAGACGCGGCTGCACTTCACGACATGAGGGTAGCACGTTTCCGGTGAAACACGCTTTCAAGCATCAGGAAACCGGCAATACTGCATCCCGACGGAACGGCAATCCGGCTGCAAACGCTGCAATCGTGACGAGCTGGACCAGACATCCCCTCAATTCACTGCTCATTTCACACTCTTTCCAGTAGGACGGCAGATTGGCGAAACTCTGCGCCATTCCGGATGCTGCGAACGCTGCGAATGTCGGTATCAGCCAGCGACCGGATGCGGAGTCGCCGTGTTTGCCCTTCCGACAACTGGACAGCAGAATCCCGCACAGCGCCAGAGCAATTCCAAGCAGACGGTATGGAGTCGGGGCCACCCCGAACCATACCATTCCCATGATAAACGGACAACTCATCGCACTCTGTACAGTACCGCCGTTTCCATGTTTCATTGAACTCCGCATCAGATTCAGCATCCGATAGTTGCAACACCCGGCAGCAAACACAAACCAACAGATCAGCATATTCTGCCGCCACCCTCAGTATTCGGGACTGGAAATCCGGATTGTTCGTTCGTCCGGAGCCCGGAAGGGAGAGCCTGAGTGAATATCCGTCAGCGGCGCGATGATCTCATAGAAAAATCCCTTCTCATGCTGTGTTTCAAGCAGCAGATCGGGAAAGAATTTCAGATCGCGTTCCGTGTATCGGAACCCCTTGAGCGTCAGCATGTAATCGCGTATCCACTTCAAGTTGACACGGATCAGCCGATCACCGTAAAGAAAAACACGATTGTTCCACTGCATCGAACCGGTACACATGCCGAACAACAGCGACAGCGGTTCTTCACAATACGAGGTCATCGCATAAGAAATATTTCCGACAGCAACAGAACTTCCAGGCAGACGATTCTTCATAAAAATTCCTTTTCCGGATTTCATCTGCTTATTATACAATAGAACCGTTTGAAAAGCAATGTCTGCTGTGTTATATTACTTATTGAAATGTTACCTTTTCAAAGGATTTTATGGGAGCCGTTGCAGAAAAACTCGGACTCAGGGAGTTTGCCCGATCGGATTTTATTGCTCTGCTGGATCATATCCTGCAGGAAGTTCCTGTCCGCCGTCTGATTGCCGGATGTGCCGTTCCTGCTCCGCCTCCGCGCGAATGCGTGGAAGTGTATCCGGAATTTGTGTTTGACATTCCGCTGTCAGGAGTCAAACACCTGATGTATGGAACGGGAAAGGAGATCTGCGAAACCTGTCTTCAACGTGGAGAAGTGCTGTTTTCTCCGCCGGGAGTCTGGAAACTGCCGCTCTGGGACTTGCCGCATGAGCTGTTTTGTCTGATTTACTCTGCCGGATTTCTACGCTGCACCTATGTCGATTATTCCAAGCCGGATGGGAAAGGGATGCGTCCGCCATGTATTCATTTTCATCATACGGACGCTGCACCGACACCGATCCTGAATGAACTGCTCCGTCTGCTGACCCGAATCCGAGGAGAAGAGACTGGTGCCGATCTGACGCGTGCTCTCTTTCGCCTGACTCGTGATTTCCTCGCCGCGGATACTCCCGTAAAGATCGGAAAAGCCGAACGGAATTTTCTGGAGATCAAGCAGTATCTCTCCGAGAACTTCAGCCTTCCTCTGACGAGAGCGGAAACGGCACGCCATTTTCATCTGAATCCGGGATATCTGTCGCGTCTGTTCCGGCACTGTGCGCAGGATTCCTTCTCCGGTGTGCTCCGCGGCATCCGGATGGAGCATGCCGCTTTCCTGCTGGAAAAAACGGATTTGCTTATTGACGAAATCACCATTCAGTGCGGGTATCAGAGTACTCCGTTCTTCACTTCGGCGTTTCATCGGCATTTCGGGCTCCCCCCGGGACAGTTCCGGCTGAAGAATCGGGGCAAGTGCAGTGAATCCTGACCGCTGGAGATGCCGCCGGATAATCCTCTCTTCTGGTTTTTGCTGTCCTGACCGGGATTGAAATCCGAACACCGAACACCGACGGAATCCCTGTTCGGAGGGAACAATCCTTTTTCCGGAAATTCTTTCCCGGGACGGAGATGATTGGATGTCCCGGGAGTTGATTCAAGTTTGATCCGACATTTCCGGATCGCCGGAGAGGTGGACCGGCACACTTCCCGTTTCCGATTGAATTTTCGCAGAGAATGACGCGGCAATCACTTGAGTCTGAGTTTCGGCAGGGGAAACGGAATGCTCCTCTCCGGAAATTTCAAGCGTTCGAGAGAAAAAGAGCACTCCAGATCCATGGATCGGCAACCGTTACAAGAAGAGAATCTTCGGAATCCGTATCTCTGAAAAGAAGATTTCTGTTAAGCAGAGGTGTTGAAGGTATCTGCTGACATCCTTTTCGGGTCATGGCGATTCTGCCGTGAAATGTCTGTTCGAACAGAACGCTTTCTCCGCAAGAGACCAGAAATGGAGTTCAAAATCAAAAATGGAAGAGCAGAGAAATTCCCAGTGTTCATCCATACCTCTTTGTTACTGCTGAATCTGAACTTCTTCTTCAAAAGGCGCAACTGGAATTCCCCGGCAGTTGACCAGATTATGGTTGCCTGACTGGTCCCAGCCGAGACGAATCCAGTTCGGAACCATTCCTTTTTTTACAGGAATAATCAGAGTATCATCCTGAATGCGTCCTTCTGTTTTCAGAAAATTCCGATCGGATTCTGAGATCATCAGATGTGTTATCGCTTTTCCGTCGCGAGTTTTCAATCCATTGCTGTTATGAAATGAGACGATGATTTCGTTATTCCGCCATACCGCTTCTTTGAATTGTGGAGCAAGAACAGAAGAGTTGCCTTTTCGGTATTCCCGAAAGAGAATCGTATTTGCGAGACGTTCCGCCAGAATCCGCTTGTGCCGTGGATGGATATCTTTGAAATTTCCACAATCCGTACTGACAATGATTTCCGCATTGATGTCCCGCTCTGTCCAGAAGAACTGCGCCTTCCAGAATCGCGGCAGGAGTTGAGGATCCCGGAGGGAATACTGGTACGGCGGTATCTGGATAATGTAGAACGGCAGCCGTGGATCGGAAAATGCACGGCGGAATGTTTCGGCAAGAACCTGAAGCTTATCCGCATAATTCATTCCGTCTGCATGATTGTCCTCCCCCTGATACCAGATGACGCCGCGTACCGCCATGGGAGAAAGCGGACGGATCATTTTATGGTAGAGAACTCCGGGAAGACGCTGCTTGTCCGGTCTCAACTCCCTGTCACTCCGGATATCCAGATCATGAAACTGATTTTCCAGTTCCTTTCTTACCGATTCCCGGATCTGTACATGCGGAATTACATGACGGTCCATCATGGACTCGATTCGCGTACCTCCCCAGGAAATATCGACGAGGCCCTGCGGAATGCCTGTTTCCTGAAACAGACGGCGTCCAAAAAGATAGGCGAAGCCGGAAAAATACCAGGCGGTCTGCGAGGTCGCTTCATTCCAGACCGCTTCAATGTTGTATACCGGTTTTCTGCTCCAGGAGCGTGGAATTTGAAGCAGTCGAATCCTGCGGTCTGCGGAAGCTGCGGCCTCTTTTCCCTCTCTGACGGCATGCAGGGCTAACTGCATGTTCGACTGCCCTGCGCAAAGCCAGATATCGCCGACAAGCACGTTTTGAAAAGTCAGTTTTCTGGCTCCGCTTACAGTGAGAGTGCGTCCTTTCGCATTTGCCTTCATCGGGGCAAGGAAAACTCGCCAGTTTGTATCCGGACGAACCGTCGTGACGAGTTTCTGACCGTCGAACTCCACCGTAATCGTCTCCCCCGGATTTCCGTTTCCCCAGATTGCAACCGGTTTCTCCCGCTGAAGAATCATATTGTCGGAAAAGACCGAAGGCATTTCCAGACCGTATTCTTTCAACGGAATCAGCAACGGAATCAGCAGCAGAATCTTTTTCAGCATTTATTTTCTCCTTTGCAATTCATAAGCAAAAACAATTTCATGAGGATCCCGGAAGGTATCAGCAATCCATTTCAGAGGGCCATTTCCGCTTTTCCGGAAGGGGACTTCCGCAATCCGCTTTCCGGAGGGAGTCAGCGCATAGAGTTTCCAGGGGCCATCCGGGAGATTCAGGGTGATTTCCGCGACTCCTTTGCCTGCCAGGAGTTGTCCTTTCGGCCAGCGGGTAACGATTCTCCGATCCGGACCGCTGAAGGTGATCCCTTCCAGTTGAACGTCTGTCAGATGAAACAGAACAAGACGTTCGGATTCCTGCAGGCTTTTCCCATCCAGGGCAATCAGGGAAATCACAGAGAATCCTTTTGTGGTCCGGGCGGAAAGCGTTTTCCCGGTAAGGCGTTCTCCTTCCGGAAGAATCAGGGCTTCACTGAATGGCGTAACAGCGGAAAAGGTCTGTTTTTTGAAATCCGCAGTCAGCTCACCGGTGGAACTCTGAATCCGCTCATTTTTCCGTCCCGTAGAAAGATTTGCTTTGGAAATCATTCCGGACAGGTTGTAAAATCCCGTGAAGACCGGGCATTTTACTCCGGAGGGAAGGGCATCCGCTGTCAATGCGAATACTGCGCGGCAGTTCGCCGGCAGAGAAGGACTGCATTTTCCTCCGGAACATCCCACAGAACCGACTTTTCCATATAATCCAAGCATTTGCAGCTCCAGCGGATAGTCCGGCCAGATCTGCGAAGTGACGTCTTCCGGAACGGCTGCCGCAAATGCAATCTGCGCAGGGCGGACATCCCTTCTCAGGAAAAACGCCGCAGCAATTCGTTCCGACAGCATCCGGATTACATCGTTTGCGCAATCGAAAGCCTCTATGCTCACTTCTGTCAGAGCACGATTCCTCCCGCCGCTGTATCCGAAACGATAGACGGCATCCCAGTCCTGAAGAGCTGCATATGCGCTGAAGAGGGGCGCACCTTCCGCCCGGAAGCGGTTTGGATAGCAGAAATCAAATTCGGTTACTGTGAACGGCTTTCCGAAAATGCGTGTCGGCATGATGAGTCGGGGAGAGAACAGATGATTGCGCAGCACGCTGTAGTTGCAGAATTGAACCGGTGTCAGCCCGTTGCCGAGAGAGACCGGATGATCCCAGTACAGGTGATTGTCCACATAATCGTATTTCATGCGGAATGGATGATAATTCGGCGATTCGATGAAGTTCTGGTCGGTCAGGGGAGCCCGCACACCGATCTCCCGAAGGAACTTGACCATATCCTGATAATACTCCTGATAGATTTCCCGACAGAACCGGTTGAACAGCGCATCGTGATTTTTTGCCGTTACGGAAATATTCCGTTCCCGGCATCTTTTCCGGAAAACCTCCTGATAAAACTCCCGGATTTCCCGGCGGCAGCGCTGCTGCAGAATGAAAAAAATAGAATTTTCATTCAGAATGCTGATCCCGATGAATGCGGGGTCCTCTGCCCATGTCAGGCCCGTATAGGGATTGCGATGTGTAAACACTTGCCGAACCCACTCCTTGAATCGGTTACGGACTTCAGGAGCAATCATTGCCATAGCCTTGTACTCGTATCCGGGGTTCATGTCCGGCAGTCCGGGAAATTCCTCCGGAGCCGGATAGCGAGCCGTATAAAGATCCGTTGTCAGATAGATTCCATTGCGTTTCAGGGCGGCGATCAAATAATCCAGCTGATCCAGCCGTTCGGGAAGAATGCGATGGGAGTCTTTCCGGTTTGTCCGGTCGACAAGGTCGCGGTCGAAATGATGCAGACGAACCGCGTTATAACCGCAGCGCGCCAGGCGTTCCGCTATCATGTCGCAGTTCTGCTTGTTCATGTAGAGCGCCCAGAAAGAGATGTTCGTTCCATAGAAACGGACGGGCTTCTGCTGTTTTTCAAATTGAAAATGTCCATCCGGAGTTACTTGAAGAAATCCATATTTTCCCGCAGGGGCATCCAGCAGAAAAGAAAAGTCCAGCGCGGAGCCTTTCTGGACGGATCGGTCGAAGACAAACGGACGCCATTCCCCGTTCCGGCGAATCGTGACAGGTTCCTGTCTTGGAAAATTCATTTTTCCGTTGCTGAACAGCGCGGAAACAACCATCCAGAGAGGTGTGCTGCCGGAAATCTCGAACTTCATCGACGCCACCGGCTTTTCTCTCAGAGGGAAAAAGGAACAGTAGAGGCCAATTGCCGCAGAGGAATTGCTCCCCTCCCAGGCCACGATTCCGTTTGGAAGGGCCGCCGGTTTCCACCAGTTTCCGATATCCTTCCCGGCAACAACAGGAATCCTCTGAATGGATCCGTCCCGGTAGTGCACAGAGATTACGCCCACTTCCTGTCCCGGAGCGGGAAGCCATGCTCCCGCATGCAGCAGAGCCAGCCAGGAATGGGATTCGGATGTTTTCACCGGGAGCTCCAGCTCTGCCGGAAAGCCTTTTCGCGCCTTGCCCCCAACAACGGCACAACCGGAGGGAAGAATCGGAAACGTCCATGCACCGACCTTCCGCATTCCCGTTGGAAGGCTTCGCATATCGTTGGACGGTCCCTGATCGGTCCAGCCGCCTTTCCCGTCATTGGCTTCCGGGTCATGAAAGGTCCGATTCACGATCGGGGAAAGATCCACAGGAACTCCACGGAACGGTGTGAACTGTACATTCATCGATAAGCGGCTTTCCGTCAGATTTCCCGCATCCGGAGAGAAGCGGATTCGCAGACAGAAAAAATTCTGATTCCAGTGTCTCTGATCCAGAATTTCCAGAGAAGCGGATTCCGGAAAGTTGATCCGTATCGTTCCATCGGAAAGAGAAAAGAGTACCTCACGGACTTTTTTCAAAGGAAACACAACCCCATTCTTTCCTGCATTCAGAATGATTTCTTTTCCATCCGCTGTCAGTGTTGTATTCAGAAACTCTTTTACCGGCAAAGTTAATTCCGCTGCCAGAAGAGCCGTTCTTGCGGGCCGTGTGGAGCGAAACAGATATTGAATCCGGAAAATTCCATCTTGCTCCTTGCTGATTTTCTCCTCCCATTCCGCTTCCGTTCCGTCGAAGAGTTTCCAGGGCGTTTTCAAAACTCCTCCGGACGAGGGCATGGCCGCCTGCCTGTGCCGGGGAACAGAGGTCCTCCACTGAGGATGGTAATGACGAACCAGCAGCTCGCCGTTCCCAATTCGGAGAATTCCGTCCGGCTGGATCGCAATATCCGCCGAAACAAAAGTGACAGAAAGATGCAACATCATCATACTGAACAACTTGATTCGATTCATTCGTTTCTTCCTTTCTTTCTTTCTTTCAAAATAGAGCACCTCCACTCCATGCGGGGGGAGCTGAAGTTTCAGCAGATCCTCTTTTCCGCTCCATACCGGAGTTCCGCTTGCAGTCGGAAACTCCTGTCCGGTGATCAGAGAGAGTATCCGGTACGGTCCCCTGCGCATTTTCCTTTCTGCCGGGATGGTTATGCTTTTTGCCTCACGGTAAAAGTTTGCGGCGTAGAGCAGGAATCCATTTTTTCTTTCCACAAGCTGGGTTTCCACGAAGAAGTCGGCGTCCTCTCCATGGACTTCAAGATCCGGTACGATTCCTTCCCGTTCCAGAATCGCTTTCCAGGTTTGCAGAGATGTGACCGCGGAAGGGATGCCGCCAAACTGGTACACCTTTCCCTTGCCGTAAGAACGGACTGCCAGAACAGGAACACCTTCCGGAGAACGTGCAAGGACAGTCGTCTTGTTTTTTCCCTGAACGGAGAGCTCAGGTGCCTGAAACAGAAGAGTCAGTCGCAGGAGGTTCCAGACGGCGGAGGTTCCCGGTTTCCCGATTTCCGGCAAGGGATGATCC
Organism: uncultured bacterium; assembly: GCA_949292215.1. Classification (GTDB taxonomy): domain Bacteria; phylum Verrucomicrobiota; class Lentisphaeria; order Victivallales; family UBA1829; genus UBA1829. Next base: position 27,516 of record CASEYW010000031.1, on the reverse strand, counting down.
AGAAGCGCTCCCTCGGAATGGAGCGGAAAGAAATCCCGGCAGGAAATCGGCTTTCCGTATTCATTTCCCCGGAAGGTTTCCGGCGTCGCCAGAACAATGCCGCCCTCGGCAACATACCGGCGGATCGCCGCAAGGACTTCTTCCGGAACAAGATGGGCTCCTGTCAGCAGGAGCGCCCGGTATTTTTTCAATCCGCCGCGGAGAATCTGATTCCCTGTAATCAGGTCCAGAGGACGGCGGGAAAAGACACCGGAATAGAACTCCGTTTCCAGACCGAAATTGCGCCGGATGTCGCGCATGGATTCAAATGAGACAAAGAGCGCAGTGTTTCCCTGAATCCGCGGAACCGGGGCTACCAGTTCCCCGAATCGTTGAAGCGATTTCCCGATTCGTGTCATCTCCGCCAGTACATCCGGTTCGTTGTTCGCCGGATGACAGACCGAGTCCGGTGCTGCGAAAAAACACCAATAGGTCGGTACAACCGCCTGATCTCCATGAATGATATGACTCCAGACTGCAAGCTGATATTCTGCGGCGGTTTTCCTGCTTCCGTATTTTGTCATGGCTCCTTCGGTATTCAGAACAGGGAGTTTGTGTTCCGAAACGCAGCGCATCATTTCCGTGAAAAGGTAGCCGGCATTCCCGATCATGGCCGGCATTTCTTCCGGCGAGGCTCCGTCCCGCCACGGGGTGAAGAGACGTTCGGAAGAAAGAATGTCGACAAGCTCCGGCATAGCCTCATAATCGCAGCCGCGAAGCGCGTAGCTGTGGCGATCCTCTCCTCCTGAGAGAGTGGCAAACGGCTGGATCGAAAACAGAACTTTGCGTCCATTCAGCAGATTTTCAATCAGCGCCCGTTTCTGGCGGATCACCTGAACGTAGCGCATCTGCTGGAATTTAATCCAGTCGATGACCGGAGCGATCCCGTTCTTCCGTGCGTCAGCGCGTGTCATCACCGGCGGAACAATCGAATCGAAAGAGGTTCTGCTTCCACCCCAGGAAGCATTCAGCTGTTCAATGGAGGAATACTGTTTTTTCAGATATTCACGGAACATCCGGATGTTCGCTTCGGAACAGGAACGGTACATGGATTCATTGTCAAGTTCGATGACATTCAGATTGCCACCCTGCTGTAAAACATCATCCAGACACTCTTTATACAGTTTTCGCATCAGAACCCATGTATCCGGATTTTCCGGACAGGCTAGAATGGAGAAATCGGAATGTTCCGGAAAAAATGCCGGATCCTTTTTCAGAAATTCATTGTACGTCATGAAAACGCTGTTCATCTCCAGCGCCCAGCCGTTGTGTGTGGTTTCCTTCGCTGCCCGGCGCAGGTTGCCGCGCCAGTCCTGTTTTGCGCCCCAGCTTCCAGGTTTTACCCGGGGATTGATCCTGCCGTTGAATTCCCGGAGAATGGGAAATAGTGTGAATACGGCATAATCAAACTGGAAGAGCTGAGCGGCTCCGCGCAGATAAAATTTCCCGAGCGGTGAAGTGACGCCATTGCCGCCTTGTCCCGGATAGCCGCTGATTTCCGTTCCCCAGAGAATTTTCGGCTTGCCGTTCACCAGAAACATGCCGTCGCGGATGGATATTTTTTTCGGAGGAATGTCCGGTGGATTCTGCAGTGCTGCGGAAAGACGTTCAAAACGCTCTTTTTCCCGAACCAGATCCTGTTCTGCCTGACGGAGAGCTTGATCCATTTTCTCTCCCGAAGCTGGAAGAATTCCTTTACGATGAATGGTGTCGATCGCCAGTTGCAGAAGTTTCCGTCCAGCCGGACTCGGATCCTGCTGACGGGGATCCCGTCCGGTTTTTGACGGAGTCCGGGAATCGGCCCAGATTCCGCTCATTCGTTTCAGGGTTTGCGGATCCATCCAGCCGAGAGCTCCCTTTGCGAAGCGCCCTTGATGACCATGCAGAAGCACTGCGGAAATCCCGATTTTCCGATCCGTTCCATTCTTTTTCTTCTGATACAGTTCCGCAAGAGGGAGCATTTTCCAGCCGGATTTCCGTACTTCGTTCTCGTTCAGAACACGGTAGTCTCTCCAGCAGTAGACCGGCAGAATGAATTTGCCTGGAACGTCCGGAAGGTTCAGTTTCAGGTAGAGATCCCCTTCACCGGGAGCTGAAGAAAATGCCGGACGGGTGCGGAGCAGAGCCTGTTTCGAATAAGTGTTCGGATATGACCAGCGACCATCCGGACCGAGGGTCATCGGCCGTCCGAAGGGAAATCCATTCAGATTCAGAATGGCTCCGCCCTGTTCCAGATAGCGGACGAGCGCCTGAAAGCAGTCTCCTTCTTTCTTGTGTGTATACGGGAACGGATCGCCTGCGTGATCCAGCAGAAGAGGAATTTCTTTCACTGAAATCGTCCCATCCATGAGCTCCTGAAGCGTGACCTTTCTGCAAACAGCTTCCGTTTGATTCAACAGACGTTCGATTTCCGAACGAGTTTTGTAGAAATGCAGCAGTTCCGGCTGGACCCGGAACTCCAGAATTCCGATCCTGCTTTTTGTTTTCCGTTCCACCGGAGTGTTCCGTTTTTCCGGAACTTTCACAGCCATCAACTCATTCATAATCCGGAATTCTTCCATTTGCATGCGGATTTTCCGAATTTGTTTTTCCCGTTCCGCTTCCGGCCGGTCGTCTGCTGACCGGATGGCTGCCTCTTTGGGAATAATCGTAAATTCTTTGGAATCCCGGGCTGTTTTCAGACGGACCGTTTCTCCGGAAAGGACCGGAAGCGGTTTTCCTCGTTGAAATGTGACAGCAAGGACAGCACAGAAGGCATCGGAATTGTCGGACAGAAAATCCAGCGATACGATCTTTTTTCGGGGATGCGGATTGGCTGCACTCAGGCGCCACACGCCGACCAGACGGCCGACCGGATTGTAGTCGGCCCAGGCAAGATCCGCATGCGGCAGATTCCGGGGAATCCACCAGTTCCCGATTTCCTGATTCCAGCGAACCGGAATTTCCGCATGGGCACCGTCTTCATAATGAATGATACAGCGGTACACTCTGCCTTGCGGTGTCTGCATATTTCCTCCTCCGGTATGCAGAATATGAAGAAAATCCACCTGATCCAGATTCACGGGAATTTTCCGGACTGCTTCCGGAAAATAAGGACGTCGGATGCTTCGCAGAACGATGCAGGTTGCTCCGGCATTGGCAACCGGATCCATGATATCGAATGGTACTCCGGCAAAAGTTCTTCTGCCGGATGGAAAAATCCGCAGATCATTGTTTCCTTCATCAAACCAGCCGCCCATATAGTCGTTTGCAACGGAATCCTGGAAACCTGTTGTCGCCTGTTTCCGAAGATCCAGCGGAAAAAATTCTGCGGCATTGCCCCATAGGAACGCGTTCAGAATAAGAAGTAAAAATCCAGTTTTTTTCATGCGATATCTCCGTACAGTAGCAGATTCCTGATTTCAAACGGACGCAGATTCAATTCCAATGGAACGGAAAGGGAAACTGGCGGTTCCATTGGATCGCCCAGAGCAGTCGCATTTCTCCAGAAATGGAATTTTTCCGGAAGAGAAAGCGAAAGCCTGGTCGCTTTGCCAAGCCCTTCAGAAAGACGGAGAAACAGCGACTGCCCATCGGAACGCAATGTGCTGATACGGACATTCGCCGGAAGATTCAGACTCGTTAAATCCACCAACGGAACTGTAGCATTGACCAGCATCGGCGGTGCCGCATACCGTTCCGCTTCCGCCATGACCGGCTCCAGCGATGCTTCATCCCGGGCCATCAGAGCAAATTCAACTTCCACTTCTTTCCCCTCATGGAACGATAACTCGCTCTTGCATTTATACTCCATGGCTGCGGATCGGAAGACGGAAAGAAGCAGTACGCCATCCGGGTCCACATTGTTTCCTGGAATCCCCCGGTTGAAAAGCGTGATTCCTCCTGTGCTGCCGGAATAGTCGCAGAACGTTCCGGCAGCATATTCTGAATTTCCACGGATCTGGAGTCCAAACGGAATTTCATGAGTGACGACTCCATGACGGAGAGGTGTGGGAAATGCCGCTCTTAGCCGGTAGTGACGCCCCTCTGTACGGATTCGGATTTTCCAGCGGATCAGCGGAGACTCCTCGTCGCACTCCAGCAGGGAATCAAAGAAAATCCTGTTGCGCCAGAAGGCGATTCGTCCCTTCTGCTGAACTTGCAGAGAATCCCGCGATTGAAGAACCCGCACTTCTTCGATTTTCGGATAAAAGGTCTGACGGTTGACAATGCCATCCGCAGAGCCCGGACGTTCCAGCGGATCCGGTTCATTCCGGGAATACGCAGCGGCAGCGGAGCCTCCATCAATCGGACCTTCATACAGCTGCCAGTTGTCACCGTTGTCGTTCTGCATCACGAGCGCCCCGAAGGGGGAGGGGGAAGCTGCATCGACCCATTCTGTTCCGCGCGGTGTTGTCAGACTGGAAATGAATCCATTCCGCTGGAACGAAACCGCATAATACCGGTTCCGAAAACAGATCTTCTCTTCCGGAATCTGCGGAAGAAGCGGAACGCGTTCCGGAAACTCCTCCAGCGGACGGATCTCAAATGGTTTCAGCTCCACAAGGATACGGTGTCCATCCGGACGTTCCAGCGTTTCCCGCCTGAAGTGCGCTGTCGGATTGAAAACCGCATTCCCGGAAGATTTCTGCGAATCCAGGGTTTTCAGATCGGAAAAAACCGATTCCAGAGCCGCATCGCAAATGGTTCCGCATACCGTATCATGAAAACAGAGCTTCAGAAGCAGTTCCCATTGCTGTTGAAGACATTCCGAATTCTGTCCCTGAACAGCGAGGAACATCTCTTCCGCCAGAAGCCGGGCCGTGTGACGCCAGATTCCCTGTTTGATCTGGATATTCGTGGAAAAAGTCCCCTGAAACAGCGCATTGAATTCTCCCGCGTAAACGGGTAATTCCCCTTCTGCAACTGCGGCGGCATATTCTGACGGGGTGGAAAATCCGATCCGGGAAAATTGTTTCTTTTTTCCGATTTCTCTTAACACGGAAGGTGCACTTTCCTGCGGCATCCGGAAGTCTCCGCCGTTACAGATCAGAATCTCTTCCGATGGGCTAAAACGACGTTCCTGTTCCGCCAGCCGGATGATTTCTTCCACGGATGCCTCTTCAAATTTCTGTTCTTCGGAATTGGCGATGTCCGGTTGTTTTTCCGGGAAAAAAATGCCGGAATAGCCGCGGGGAAGCCAGTGCGTGAGAATTTCCGTTCCGTCGATCCCCTTCCAGCGGAAGTTGTTCTGCTGAAACTCCGGATTCATTCCTCTCCAGAAAAAATAGGAACGATATCCGCTCTGAGACAGCATTTGCGGGAGTTGAGCGTGATGTCCCCAGCAATCGGCGATCCAGCAGGCGTCGGCGGTAACTCCAAGGTGGTTCCGGAGCCAGTTCCGTCCAAGTTCCATCTGCCGGAAAAGTGTCTCTCCGCCACCCATATTCATATCCGGCATTACGAACATGCCTGGAGCGAAACTTAAGCGTCCGCTCAAGGCCATGCGCTTCATCTGCGACCGGCGTGCCGGGAAACGGTTGTAGTATTCCCGTACAGGAAGAATCTGTTCCACGGTGAATTTATAATCTGCTTCACGCTCAAGAAGATCAAGGGCCCGGTCGAGAATTTTCAGACTCTCTTCCAGATAGTTCCGGTACTCCTTAAGGTAAATGACATCATAATGAAATGTACTGATGATATGAATCCGCATGTTGACATCCCATCTTTTCCGAGATTACCAGCGGATCCAGACAGCGGAGTAATTCCAGGTTCTGGTGCCCGTTCGATGATACGCTTTGAGCGCCCGGCCGTCAAGCATAACGGCATTGGCATAATAAAAAGGATCAATCGGCGAGGTATGCGTTGTCTGCCAGGTGGAACGCAGACCACCGTATCCGCTGGTGGCGGGATAGCACCATGTATCGGTTTCTCCGAGGAGAATTACATCGCTGAGACGGCCTTTGACCGCTTTGGCGGATTCTCTCATCGTCGAGATCCGTTTCGGTACGGAACAGGCACTTTCACTGTCTCCAAACAGAAACAATGGCTGAAAATAGGTGATGTATCCAGTTTCTCTCTGAGAGTTCGGGCAACGCACAAGGAGAGGGGCTTTCTGCTGGAGCGGACCATGCAGTCCGGATGTGTCTCCCAGAAAACGCTGGCTTGTCCAGCGTTTTGTGATGTCGTTGTAATAAGAGGAGCCGTCATCTCCCAGGGTCGGAAAGTACTCGTCACTGGCATTGAGGTACATGGTCATGTAAATTCCGAGCTGTTTGAGGTTGTTCAGACAGGAAACTGTCCGGGCTTTCACTCTGGCTTTGTTCAGAGCCGGAAGAAGAAGCGCGGCAAGAATTGCAATGATTGCAATTACGACCATTACATCATAAAATAACTGTTTTAAAGGTTGACAATTGAATGTCAACGAGTTAAATTATGATGGAGGCATAATAATGCAGGATTTGAACGGAAAAAAAGCTGTAATTTACGCACGGCAGAGCTATGGACATGAAGTAACCAGTGCAAGTATTGAAGATCAGTTAACAACCTGCCGAAAATGGTGTGAACAACACGGCATTACAATTGTTGGTGAATTTTCTGATAACAATACGAGCTCTGAATTATATGATGATTCCATAGAGGGACATGCGTATGCTGCCACCGATGCCGAATGGCAGAAGTGGAATAAATCACAGCGCACCAAAGGACGCAAAGAATATAAAAAGCATCTTGCAGAAGCCTTTACTCTTCTTCCTGCTGTTGATTTTTTTGTTGTATATGAAAGGACAAGATTCTTTCGTAATCCATCACCATTGGCAAAGCTGGATTTATATTTTCTTTCAAAACTCAAAGAAAACTCTGTTGCATTAGTTGATGTAGATGACAACAAAATCGATTATATCAACGATGATATTGATATTGCTGTTCACAGGTTGCTGGCAACTTATGAAATGAAAAAACTTACGGAACGTAAGGAACAGAGTATTAAAGTAGTTCGAGCCAAAAAAGAAAAAGGCATTACTTTTTCAAATGCTTTCGGTGCAGTATGGGATCAAAAAAATAAGACACTATCATTCGATCCAGAAAAAGCCGAAGCGGTCAGATATATTTTTGAATCTGTTATTGCCGGAAAAACTTATGCGGAAATATTACATACACTGAACAGTAAGTATATTCACCTGGCTATAGGTAAGTGCTTCTACGAGAGTTCAATCTACAATATTATCCGTAACCTCTCTTACACTGGAATGCGAAAAAGTGAAAATGGTTCCATTATCCAGTGTATTAATGTGAGCAATCCTCCTGTAAATTATCTGCAATGGAAAAAAGCAAATGAGATTATGGCTGATAAAAAAGAAAAAAGCGGACGGCAGAAATATAATGTCAGAGGAAAAGCCAAACGGCACTTCCTGCCTCTATCTGGTTATTTACGGTGTGGACATTGTGGAAGCAAATTGGTCATGGTAAATGACAAGGGGATCGTATATTTCTGTAAGAAAACAATTCTGTTGCATGACAAAAAATGTACGGAGAGCAGAATTAGAATAGAACAAGGTGAAAGTAATTTACTTTTGACGCTTCAAGCATTGTTTTCTATTGTATTCTGGCAATATGAATATAGCAAAAAGAATATTGATGCCATTGATAAATCTGAATTACTCAGAGATCGTGATAATATAAAAAATCAAATGGTCTTACTTTATGACCAGTTAACAAAATTCAACCTTAGCGAAGATATCTTCAAAACTCAGTTGGAAGAAAATGCCATACGATTAAAAGATTTGGAAAATAAAATATTGGAGGCAAAAGTCAGAGAAGAAAGTAATAATGAAGCTGAATTTATTGCCTTGCGTAATAAATTACAAAAAATCAACTATACAGAAACATTGCTTGATAATGACACATATTGTTCTCTACTGCGAGAGACTATAAGGGAAATTGTCATTTTAGCAGATGGCATAAAAATAGTTTTAATTGATGGAAATGAATTTATCTTACCAAGAATTCCATTAAAGCATAGGGCAAAAGGAATCCCATATAGTATGGTTACTACATTCTTGATGCCGATTGCTGAAAATGATAAAAAAATGACAATTATTAATGTCATAAATTTTTTCAATAAAACATGTGATTTTACAGGTAAAGATCATAAAGTATTGCTTGATACGCCATCTTATAAAATTTGGCTTTGGGATTGATATTTTTAATGAAAAAACAAAAACTTGCTTAGGCTGACAAATGCATAGTTTTCAAAAAAAGACGGTTTGTCTATAGTATTCTATAGGTATTCCGTCTTTTTTCTTTTTTTTATACTTCTGTGGGTAATGTCATCCTAAGCCGAGGCATCATTATCCAAAGAAATTTTAGAAATCTGATCCCTTACAGTTCCTCTTGGAATACCTGTCATTTGAGATATTTCCGTTTCTGAATATCCTTGAAAATACAAGTTCAAAATTTCATTGTCAACGAAATTTATAATCGCATCAGGTAAATCTATTTTCAACAAATTAATCAACTGAGGAATGGAAACCAAGGCAATCACTTTATATTCAGCAGAAGAATCATCACGAATACAACCACGAAGAATTGCCTGGTATAAATCACGTTCAAGAGATTTCAAATATTCTGTATTGATTTTTTTATCGAAAAACGAACCATCTCTGGAAAAACGAGGTATGATAGTCGTTTTCCCTTGAGTGGTTCTTACATTCCAAATTCTGTCTTTTTCGATTTCTTCATCCAGAACAATAGCAGTTCTCAATACATAAGTGGAAATTTTTGAAAATAAACTCATCGCAATAATGGAAATATCTGCTTCACGTCCTGAATTACTGCCGATGTGTTCCCCTCTGGATAAGGTGATCAGAGAACAACCCTTCTGGTGAATTAACCTCAACAAACGGGAAATGTTTCCGTATAAATTCTGATTATCCTGCCAATTCTTGTTGGTAAAAAGCAAAGCGGTTGAGTTCGTTTGAACATGATGATCGGTTGCATTCAAGATTGCTTCAAAATTTCCCCTGTCAGCTAAATTCGATTGGGTAGGGTTTTGAAGAATGCAATGGATTGTGGTGTTGGGATAACTCTGCCTGAGCTGATCACATTCAAGAATGGTAAAGTCATTCCATTTGATGCTCTGGAGCTTGGCGCTTCCATCCAAAATGATTGTTTGAATCGGAGAATTGATATTCACCTCTCCTGCCATGAAATTATATGAATCACCCTCATACATTCCCAAAATATTGTTATTCTTGAAGAACTGGAAAAACTCCAGACAGAAATCAAAGTCCTCTACGGAAATTCTTCTCCTCTGGAATTGCATAAAGAGGAAGCGGATCACTTCGTCAATCTCCGATTGCACAAGTCGAACCGGAGGGATTTTACGACAGGAGTGATCAGCCAAAAGAGCTTTGATATTTTCCATATCCTGCCTGAACTCCATCAATAAGGGATTGTCGGCAAGCAGAGAATAGATTTTGTTCAAATCTCCATCGTTAAAACAGAACTGCTCCAAGAGCTCCGGTGCTTCGTCAATAACCACCATACGGAGATTCTGAGGCAATTTCCCGGCAATCAAGGCATTCTTGTAATGCTTGTGACTGCAGCAGACAATATCGGCATCCGGTAGATCCCATCGATATTCCTCTGCGCAGTATTTGAGTTCAGCTCCGCATTGGTGTCCGCATTCCGTGCAAAACTCACGTTTATTCCCGTGAAAAAATGTCTTTTCCGGGACTTCGCAGATAGCGGCATCCCTGCCATGCAAAGAGGCGACATTGGCTCCAAGACGGGAAAGAATATCCGCATTGCGTTTACAGCTTTCAATTTTTTCAGAAACAAGCCAAAAGCGGCATTTCGGGGAAGACTGGGCTGCGGCAAAGATAAGTGCAGAGAATGTCTTGCCCGAACTGCAAGGTAGGCTCAAAATCGCTTTACGACGTTCTATATAGCATTGATCGATGATGCTTAATGTTGTATTGATTTTAGGGAGTCTGGAACTGAAAACGGATGCATCAAAGAGAGTCCTGACTCTTTCAAATTTTGACAAATCGTGTCCTTGAACATTTATCTTTTCCACAGGCAGAACGGATTCAAGGGAATCTTCGGCAAATTTAGCTCTTGCTCTTTGAATATCACGCCTGACGGCATGACGGTCAGAATGATAGTGATCAAAGAGAACCGGATCAGAGGCAATTGCCGTTTCCAAAACTTTGTCGGAAATCGTGGGAAACTGGTTCATCAGACTCATGTAGAGCCTGAATGCCGCCGCACTCCTGTCGTAAGAGTCGAGAGCTGTCTTTCTTTCTGCCGCTATGCTGCGTTTCTGGAAATCCTTTTCTGTCGGTTCATCCAATGCACAATCAATTCCGAGAAATGCTTTCTGAATATCGTCAAGTGAATAAGATATTTCCGGATGAACTTCGAGAATAGACACTTTACGAATTTCTGCTCCTGCCTTGATGTTGTTTGAAAAAGGCAAGCGGAAAAGATGCTCCAAAGAACAGCAGCAATCCACATTCCTGTGGCGTGTAATGGTCAATGCCAACGCCTTGTATTTTTTCTTATCAGTAGCGGAAACGATAGGCTTTTTGAGCTTGTAATGGAGATGGAATCCACCTCCTGTATGAACAACAATCGTTGCCGGAGGCAATGCGCCTTTGATGTATTCCAATGCGGAATCATAGTTCTGGAACTGCTTGCGTCGATGGTGTTCGCCGTAATCAACGTCGAGAACAAATTCAAAAACTTTCCTGACATTGCTTTCTTTTGAATTGGTGTTTGTTTTGAATGAAGAGATCGAATAGTAGAGGTTGTAATTTTGAGCATCTTCCGACTTGTATTCATCGCAAATTTCTTTTACCGTGGCAAGATGCCTTGAAAAAGGCAAATCATGTCCAGAAGCGCCAAAGCAAACCAGATCCCCCTTCCTGAATCCAAGCAACTGAAAAAAATGTTTTATGTTTTTTATGCCATACATCGTATTGTCCTTTTACGTGTCCAAAATAAAAATGGCTGGCAGGGCATTGGACTTGTGCCTTTTCGTTCCGTCGAACTATCCAGCCATATATATTTAAATATAAAAGAATGTGAATATCCCTTTCTCTCCCTCAAAAGTGTCGCCAATTGGCGACACTTTTAGTTGATCACGATGACCTCCCGGCTTTCTCCGATGTCGCATCTGCGTGGAACACAGCTCCGATAAGAAGCATGAACAGGATATACCCGGTGACGGCTCATCCACTTTTCTAAAATAAAATTCTTTCTGGCATTATGCTCTACGACATTGGAAAGAACCCAGCGAACTCCTCTTGCATCCAGCCTATCGAGTAAATCATATAAGTCGTGTTCTTCCCGCTCTCCCCAGCCGGTATTGTAGAAGGCATCGGTAATCAGATACGGCGGATCAAAGTAAAGAAGATCCTGATTGGTAAAACGGGAATAATCCAACTGATCGAACGGCTTGCTTGAGAATTGCAGTTTGTCTTTCTTCGCAGAGAGTGCCGCATGGAATTTTTGAACAACGGTAAAGCATCTTGGTGTAAAACTTCTGATACCAGAACTTCCGGTAAAATGAAGCCCCCGAAATGACAAGCATCCATTGAAACAGAGTGGCGAGAACAACAAAATTGAGAAGATATGATCTTCTGGCGATTGGTTATATTGTTCCTTCAATGCCTTGAATCCCGTAACATTTCTCTGGCGATCCAACTGGAATTTTTCAACTCGTTCCTTCAAATAGCTTTCAATGATTGTATATTCAGTATACGCCATTCTCTCATACAGCATAATCAGCGGAGCGGACGTATCATTGCAAATGATGTATTCGGACTGATCCATATTGATTCCGACCGAAAAACTGCCGGCAAACACATCGACGAAATACCGAAAATGATCCTTGGAAAATGCCTTCTTGATTCCCATCAGGTATTGGCGCTTGCTACCCGTATAAGTGATTGCAGATTGAATATATTGCATGTTTTTCTCGCCTCTGGATTTGTATTTTTCTGAAACCGTGCTTATTTTATCGTAAATTACAACGCAGGAGGTAAAATGTCAAACGCAACTCGTCCATCCGATTACGATCCCCGGCTTCGTCTCCAAGGGACATTCAAGCAAAACAAGTTCCTGTTGCTTTTCTCGATGATTTTTGAAATCAAAGAAAAGTATAAAAATAAAACTTATTCGACTGAGGCAGAACGGTTGGCGGCAGAACATCAAAAGAAGCAGGAACTGAACGTGTTCAATGTGCATAACATTTATCGTGAGTTGGATTATACAGATCCCGAAACCTGCAAGGATGAGCTTCTGAGAACCAAAAGATTCACTATCGATGATTTGTCTCAAATTGATATTCGTTGATTGAGAGGAAATAAAAGATGCCAAACGACAATACATCTATGTCTCATGGAACGGAAATCGCTCCTCGGATTGCCGGGCTCAGCAACAATATTGATATGCCGTTGTCCGGTACTGAGCAGAAAAAACAACGTCTTCTTAATTATGAAAAACAGGTAGAAGAAGGCGCTATCGGATATTTCGCCGCTGGATATGCCTTGGAGGAAATCCAGAAACAACAGTTATACAAATGCCGTAATTGCAAATCCTTCGCCGAATATTGCAAGAGAAGGTTTGATATTTCCCGTTCGTATGGCTACCGCCTGATTGCCTACAGCCGTGTCCATAAACTGCTTGGCGAAGACAGCAAGAAGATCCCGGAGCGCCTGTTGCGTCCTCTGAACGGACTGGAGGGGGAAGATATTGAAAAAGTTTGGACAAAAGCCAAAAGGGAATCCCATGCGGAAATTCCCAGTTTTGAAAAATTAAAAGAGCTGGCTGATGATTTTAAGGCAGAACAGAAACAAAAAAGACAGAACGAAAAGAAAGCGAAATGCAAGGAGAATGAGTTCTTCAGCTCTGTTCTGAATCGTAATGTCAAGCAGGAAGAAGTTCAGAATCCAGTTGCTTTCATCATGGAAAAAGCGAATGGAAATATCGATAAGCTGGCACGGCTTTATAAGGATTTTTCGGCGCATATTGAGTTCTCCGAAGAACAGCGGCAAACGCTGAAAGCCCAGGTCAAAGAATGGCAGAATAAAATTCTGGAAGATTTTTCTGCAGAAATCGGACTTTAAATTTTACCGTATTCATTCACGACAAGGCAAATGGATGCCTTTAATATATAGGGATTGGGCAGAAATCTGTATTCCTGATTTCACCCAATCCCTATAGTTTTTTCCTTCGGAACCAGCCGGGAGAAGTGTCTTTTTCAGAAATTTATTTTTCCTGAGCAGATTTTTTCTTCTCCTGTTTGATTTCTTTTAACGCCTCTATGATAAATGGATTTCCTTTTCTGAGGAGTTTTTGGTATTTGGCTCCGTGTCGAATAAGGGCTTTAATTGCTTCAACTCTGTCCTCTCGACAAAGAAGACAAGCGTATTGTAAAACGGAAATTCCGTTTTTGTCTTCGTAGTTAACATCAGCTTTTTGATCGAGCAAATAGGATAAACATTCAATATCTATTTCTCCGCCCCAAGATATTGCCTTAATCAGAAAATAAATCAACGGAGTTCTGCCCTTTGAATCACGATAATTGACATCAAAGTTTTTTTCTTCCACAAAATATTTCAGCAGTTTATCTTTATCTTTTTGAGCAATAAAACCTAATGTGGGTATACCTTCCACTTCTTGCGGAACCTGAAGCCCATGAGCCAATAAGGATTTCATTTTTTTAAGTCCATCGCTCATGATATTATCCATTGCATCTTCCAGCATATCAATGGTCATTGCAGGCAGCTTTTCGGGCGGTAACTCGTTTTGGAGTTCTGCAATACACTCATTAAGAAGAGTTAAAATTGCTTGATTATGAATTCTTTTTGGGGGGATAGCACCCTTTTTGAGTAAGAGTTTGATGATCTCTTTTTGTTTTTCCGGAATGTCCCTAAAGTGACGTTCTGAACAGCGGTCTAACACCTCGTCCAATATACTTCTCCCAATACGATCTTGGACATTTACAGAGGTACTGTTTTCAACTAAATAAAGAAAATTTTCATAGTTACGTGTGTCTAAACTATAAATTTCAAGCAATATAGATCGTTTCACATCGCCTATGGGATCAATAGGAAATTTGAGTTCTTCCACAAGATATTTTACGAGAGGTAAATCCCCATTCCTTACTGCATGTTTAAAATTTTCCCTATCTTCACTGTCGCTATATGCCAAACCATGTTCGAGCAGGAATTTTAAAGGTGCTAATGTCTCGAATTTGCACATACTGCAGTCTTTTTCCAATCCATCAAAAAAATTCAAGTCATCGACGATATATTTAAGAGTTGATAAGTTTTTATCCTTCCACTGTATATTTTCGAGAATGCTTCTGTTTCTTTCATCCTTTTCGTGAATATCAGCGCCTTGGCTAATCAGGAATTTCATCATTTCGATGTCATTATAATCCGCAGCTGTAAATAAAAGTGAAATGCGATGACCATATTCATCTCCTTCCGTTTTAACAGAGGCTCCTTTTGAGAAAAGATACTTTACGCATTCCAAATTCTTCTTATAGATAGCGTTTCTTACAGCTTCATAGAGGTTGTATTTTATTCCGGTTTGTTCCAGTAAATATTTCAATATCCGGAAACGAACGGCATCTTTTTCTGTATAATCCGTTGTTCCTGCTGCACTATGATTTGCCGCCTCTTTAACAACTCTATCCGTTGGAACTGCTCCATGATCAATTAAATACTTGAAGAACTCCCAACCACAGCACACGGAAGAACGCAAAGGTTCATCATTTTTTTCATTTCCTATGAAGAAGTGCTTGGTTTCAACAAGAAATTTCAGCATTTCGAGTTGTCTGCCCCAAATTGTTGCACGTATACAGTTTGCCTGATAATCACTACCGCCGATCAGAGGATCAATTTCAAAGAAATATTCTACCATTTCCATGTTACCCTTGCTCAACGCAACTTGCAAGGGTGTATTATTCTGCGGTTTTACAATATCTACCTTGAGTTCTTCAACGAAATAACGACAATATCCATTCGTCCGGTACACACAGCGTAACATAAGGGAGTACCCTTGCCACAAAAGTCTGCGAAATTTACCCTATCAGGGTTCTCTCCCCATAATGCATTTTTGACTTCTTCCAAGGTAATATTTTCAGCATTCTCCGGGGTGAGAATCTTCCAGATTGTCTTTTCTTTTGCTCTTGCCATGATCGCCTCCGTTCGCTGGATATAGGAATTACAGGCTCCGGTTGTGATATTTCATGCAACCGGAGCCTGCAAGATACTATTGGTTAATTCCTGTCGTTCTCATCTTCATTGTCATCAAACATAATATTGTTTAATATCCGCCATCTATTTTCACTGGATTCGTATTTTCCTGCTGAAAATCAAACTTTTGTTTTTCGCCGTTCTTCCCCTGAACCGTGACATTCCGCTCTTCCACTATAATATCGGAAATATCAAATTTTCTGTCGATCTCATATACCGCAAATGGCTTTCTGTTGCGCCAAATGACGAGGTTTTGGTTATACCCCATATTGGAACTGGAATAAACATGATCATTCGTAGGAACGATGATTCCGGCATGATAAACAGCATTTCCATATACCCAACGACGGCAGAATCCCGGAACCAGTTGAGCAACGGTATTGATCTTGAAATCATCATCCGGCATAAATTCATTCCGAATCTGGACATCCAGCTCCCCATAACAAAGACACTGTTCTTTTCCTTTGAAGCGAACCGGAAAATCTTTCATATCCAGGAATGCCTGGTATACTTTCTCCGGCGACCGAAGCAATGCCAAGCGATTGGCTAAACGGCGCTCTTCGATTCCGATCCGGCTGAGTGTCGCCAGCTGCCCACGGGAGGGAACCGGACGCTTATTGCGCCGATCCATTTCCTCCTGCCACTGGAGTTGTTCTGCAACCAGTTTGTTTCTCCGCTCTGGCGGCAACTGTCTGAGCCTCTGGTAGAATGCTCTCAGAATGAGCCCCTCCAGCCGTTCTGTTCCCTCTACCGTTTCATCAATACTCTCCTGCATAAGCGTAACGACATCAGAAGCAGACGACTCAGGCGACAGAGAAGAATTTTGTTCCGCTCCTCCACAAAAAAGACATGTTCCTAAAAGTATCGCCGGGATAACTGTTTTCATAGATGTTCTTCCATAGAGAGTTGCCTATAATATCGATTATAAGCAACTCTCTGATTGATTTTAGCCAGCAACTACGCTGAGAACTTGTCCATGAGCACTGGCAATTTCTTTTGCTTGAGAAGGATTCCGAGCTTCAACTGTGATTTTTACAGTTCCTTTTGAAGTTCTGACCGTACATATATATTTATTCATTTTCATTCTCCTTATCTCGACCGCATAATGCTTCAAGATCTTCCTCCAACGAGGAGAGATTGTCATCTTCTTCGTCATCATCATTTGGATTTTCCAAGCCGATTGCACCATCCGTACTCATGTTGTCTGTGGCACAATTATCAAATGTCAATTCCCTGCAATCTGACCGCTTAAACTCCAAGCATTCGCAGAAGCAATGACTCAGAGAGCCTCTATGAACGCCATCATTCATTTCGCCATCTTCAAAAGAACAATCTGTGCATTTCAATATCATTTGCGAGAAGTTAAAACGACCTCTCTGAACATTGCAATTTGTTAATGCAAGATCAAGATGTGCGCAAGGAGCTGTGATATACTCCATGCTGCAATTGGAAGCCGTCAAATTCCCTGTTGAAAAATCAAAATCACAGGAGTCGAGAGTAGAATCCTTAAAGGAATTGTTGAGAAATTCAACGTAATGGAATTCACTGTTGTTCAGAATTACATGGTCAAAAGAAACTTCCGCCAATTTGGAAATGTGAAATTCACAGCTCGGCATCTGACAGTTAATGAATTTCACATTGACGAACTCCGTCATTTTGAATTCTGAGCTTGAAAAATCACAGCAGGAAAAAGTGACATTTTCAAGTTTGCTACAATAAAAATTGCAACGGGAGAAATCTTCGGATTCAAAAACGGAACCAATCAATGCAACATATCGAAAATTATCGTCTGAGTTAGAGCGTCCTGCTGCACGAGCGATCAATCTGTTTTTTACCTCGGCTTGCGCCATTGTCACATGAGTGATTGTCTTAATTTCGTTTTTCTTTTTCATGATTACTTTCCTTTGGAGCTTAGGTTTGTTTTGGTCAAATACGATTTTTATTTTCTCCCCTTCACCTCCTTGGTTATTTTTGTGATTCAGAAGATAGAATTACCTTCCGAATTAGCTGTTCTCGGCTTCTTCAGGTGTCTTTTCTTGAATGTAGGCGAGTTCCTCCGGCGATAATTTCACCGAAGCGAATTTTTCATAGCGATCCCAAAAGCAGGGATATTTTTTCAGAAAGATTTTCCAGTGATAGGAAGAAAACTTACTCCAGCCATTGTATTGATCACACTTGGGGAGGAAAGCCAACTGCTTTTCCACCACATATTCCCAATCATACCCCTCAAGCGTTTCCAGCCAACTCCAGTCTTTGCAACGATTCCCAAACTGGGGCTGATAAATCAACACCTGCTGCCAGCAGTCACCATCGAACTGATCCCACTTATCACAACGATCAGCGAATTGAGGCTGATAGCGGATCAGCTGCGCCCAATCCAGAGGCTGCATCTGATCCCATTTGTCGCAGCGATCTGCGAACTGCGGTTGAGAACGAAGCAGAATAGCCCAATTCATCGATTGAAATTCATCCCATTTATCACAGAGGTTCGCATAGGAGGCAGAAAGCATTTGGGCTCCACCTTCTGCGCATCTATGTTGAAAATGTTCCCAATTATACGGAACATCAGGAGAGGGCAACGCAGAGAAGAACTCAATCCAATCTTTTACCGAAAACTTTTTGAAATCACAACGGTCAACGTATTGCGGCAGAGATGCCAGAAACTCCTTCCAGTCATTCACGGAAAACTTGGAAAAATCACAATGGCTGATGAGTTGAGGCTGGAGCTGTATGACCGTTGCCAGAATTGCACCATCCATTTTTTCCCAGCCATTATACTGGTCACAATATGAAGCGGCTTTCGGAACCGCCTGTAATAAACTTCCCCAATCCTCTGCTTCGAGTTTTTCCCAGCAACATTTTTCCAGTAATTCAGGATAATGCTCAAGCAACAGCCTCCATTGAAGACCTTCCAGCTTCTCCCAACCATTGTGAACATTGCATGGTTCAAGTGCATATTGGTGGGAATAGTGATAAAACAGTGCATCAAACCACATATCACCGTCAAATTTTTCCCATGCAATCAGCTTTCCCGATTCAAGAGCCTCAATAATTGTATTCATAGATCATTCTTTCTCTGCTAAAAAGCTACGGAGCAGTTGTTTCATCTCGTCAGTATCAGCTTTTTCCAGCAATTCAGGCGTAATTCTTGCTCCGTATTTTTTCAGGATTCTGACTCCTGCCACATTTCCGTCTTCCACCCATTCGGCAAGAATGGAATCAGCCCCGGAAGATGCATTGGTATCCACTCCATGTTCCAGAAGAAATATTAAAAAATCTGAGTCGTTTTTAGCCAGATCCAGAAGAAATTCATCATTCCCCTTGATCTCAGCTCCGAACTCAATGAGATTCCGCACTATTCCAGTGTCTTTACTCTTGATCGCCAAGAACAAAACACTATTGCCGTCAATGTCCTTAATATCGACAATGCTCTTATTGTGTTCGGAAATTTGGGGCAACAGGAATTTTACTATTTCCCAGTTCTGCTGCTTAGCTGCAACAATCAGAACCGATCCCTTATCGCAAAGCGGACAGATGAAATCTGTCTTTTTCGTTTCCACCAGATAGCGAAACAAATCCCAACGCTTGTTATTTACCGGGAAGTGCTCCGAACACACAATATCGCAGGGATAAGAAAAATCGGGATATTGAGCGCCTTGTTCATACAGAAATTTGACGATTTCCAAATTCACATTTCCTGTCATGAACCATTCCAGAAGCGATACTCCATTCTGATCGACAATAGAGATATCCCCTCCGGCTTTTACCAGCGTTTTCATGATTTCAGCATCGGCGGCATAGTATAAAGCCGTCCGACCGCTATCATCCTTGGCGTTAACAGCCAGCCCCAATATCAGAAAATAACAGACCGCATCGACATTCTGCCCTGCGGCAAAATGCAGAAGAGTCTTTCCTTGTTGATCCCTGGCAGTAAGATCCGCTTGAGCTTCAGTGAGAAGCTGGTCTTTTCCGTACTCAATCATCTGTTTGACAGTTTCGGCGCTTCCATATTTCCAGCCGTTCACTCCTGCATGAAGCGGAGTAATCCCGGTTTGATTCGGAATATTGATGTGAGCTCCTGAATCCAGCAGGAATTTGACCAGCTCTGTATTTCCATGAAACGCTGCATGATGAAGCAATGTCCAACCGGAATCGTCCTGTATGTTAATTTGAACTCCGGCATCAAGAAGAAGCCGGGCATGTTCAACGGAGTGAACATAATGGAACGGAGTAGCTCCAGTATAGTGAGTTGTTCCGTGGGTTTCCGGCGAAGATTCTTCTCTGGCGTTTGGATCAGCCCCAAGTGCCAGCAGAAATTCTATCCACTCCGGTTCATAGTTGCAACTGACCGCACGATGCAGAGGTGTCCAATCATGTTCCGAACGTTCATTGGCATCAGAATAACCATTCTCAATAGCGCCTCTGACCCAATTCCAGCTATGCGCCTCAACTGCTTTATAAAGACCTTCCGGCATATCCAATTCCTCCGTTATCAAATTTTATTATTTTAATCATCACTTATACCTTTAAAAACGGAACTGTTTTTACTCGACGTTGATGTTGTTCCAGAGCCTTTTGTTTTAGCTCTTTGAGAAAGGTGGATTATCAATATGATGTTTGAGATAACGATTATAGGAAAAACAAACATCATCTCCGGGTCTGGCTTTTCCATAATCATAAGTGATGCGCCACACACAAGAACAGCAAGAATTGTCAGAACGATCATAACAATTTTCCACGTATTCAACGAAATTTTCCGAATTGATTCTCCCTTTGACTGAAGCCAGTAGGTAAGCAAGATACAAGGAATGGAAATCGGTGCAAAAAGCACAATTACAAACACGACAAGTGCAACATTGATATTCAGATTAAAAAATTTACAAATCCCCAAAAGAATTGAAATATCAATAAACAAACATAAGAATAATGGATACAATGTTGGAGAAGGTGTATTATCCATTACTGTGGGAGGTGCATAATTACTGTAAACAGTTGTTATACTTTCTGCAGGAAACATGCTTTCAAATGCAACAACGTGCGTTGCAATAATAAACGCAAATCCTATAATGATCGCAGCAACCATCATCAGCAACATCACAATGCCGCTGGGAATCATTGCGTAGGTGAGCCCTTTAAAAAAACGATCCATCATAATAAATTCTCCTGTCGTTTGATATTATTTTATTCCTGTTGTAAAGCCTGTGCCATCGGAGAGAACGGGACTAATACCTTCTCGTTCTCAACATCGATTCTGAAGAATGCAGAGCAATTGCGCTTCGGTAAAAACGGCGTTTCTTCCGCAAACTCCAAATTCCAATCCCCGATATGGGAGAACTCCTTAT
Organism: uncultured bacterium; assembly: GCA_949292215.1. Classification (GTDB taxonomy): domain Bacteria; phylum Verrucomicrobiota; class Lentisphaeria; order Victivallales; family UBA1829; genus UBA1829. The sequence continues at coordinate 6,884 of CASEYW010000031.1, read as the reverse complement.
AGCTCCACACCTGATCCGAATGTTTTACGATGAGTTCCCGAACCGCCTGTTCCCGCCGATCTGCCGGAATATCCTGTGGAATCACATAATACGTCAGAACATAACGCAACCGTTGCCGGAAGCGTTCTCTGGCGTTTCCTTCGGCAAAACGGAACTGATACTGTTCCGGCGGCTCTGGAAGTATCGCAATTACCGGAATCTGTTCCCGCATTGCCATGATCACAAACATTTCACTCCATTCCTCCGCCAGACTGCAACAAACAGCCAACGAGGGGTAATTTCTGGAATTGTTTTTCTTGTTGACCGTAGATATGTTCAACCGTCTGACTTCACGGATGATCGTCTGAAAATAATAATTCGACTCATCACCCCAAGCTGTATGCCGTTGTTTGGAATAACCCTCATCAACGATCCCCAAAACGAGTTTGAAGCGTTGCGGAAAAAATGTGTACGGATTGTTCCCCGTATTGAAAATCCGGTTGACGATGGGAATGATCTGCTCAATGGAATCATGATATTGCTTCCGGTCATCGGAAGACAGGTCATTCCAGTTTACCAGCTTGGAAGAGGCAAAGTAACGGTCATTGCTTTCCGGTTCGTAATGATAACCGGAGAGGATTCGAGTATTGACCCAACGCACATGTTCAGCTTGGGCAAGTTCTTCCTGATAGTGCTTCAAATCGGTAATCGGCTGTACATCCGATTCGTTGTCAACTTTGTTAAAAAACAGATTCAAGCCATAGAGTTTTTCCAGAATTGAATCCACGAATCCACGAATATCTTCTCTTTCCGTTGCAGAGTTTTTGACCCGCCAATGATCAAACAGCTTGGCATCTTCCAAATCCAGCGCATTCATCAGCCATGCCATTTTCTCACGGCTGGCAAGTGAATAATAAAAGCGGTCGATCATTCCGACGTAATCGACAGTCGCATAACCGAACCTCCGCAATTGATAGGTGGGCTTTACGCATTGGCTCATAATCCGCTGTTCGATCAGAATATGAATATTCTCAAAGTGCAGTTCACAGGGAAGACGATTGAACGTCTCCAAAGCGGAATCGGCAACCGGATTGGCGATCAGCAGCGTGACGCTTGCGGAAATATCCCGAACAATCTCCGTCAAAACCTTCCGGTTTTCCGGTGCGGTGATTTCTCCGGTATGAAAGTTAAAACGGATGCCGTGCAACTCTTCCAAGTGATAAAAATTCCTGAACTTTTTAATCTCCTGTGTCTTTTCCGTGAATATGGTGATTTTATGCGGTTCTTTGGATGGAGCCAACACCTTGATCGCCTGAATGATGAACATGTGCGCCAGATCATCGAAATCGGCGATGACGATATGAACATGGGTTGCCTCCGGATTCTTCCGAAACGCCAATGGGCGATACCTCGGTTCGTACACATTTGTCCGTCTTCCGGTGTTGTAGGATTGAATGGCGTTCATTGAAGTCAGTACCTCATTGACGCTGTATTTGGCAAAATTCAGCACGAGCGGAATATATTTGATTTTAGCCTTCGGACTTCTCAGCATGGCTTGAAGATTGAACTCGTCCTGAACCAGAGAATACGGATTGCCGACATCAATAAAACAAGGTGTTGGAAATGGTTGCGGGGAATCCACTTTCATATTTTCCAGCAGAGAGAAAATCCGGTGATTGCCCCCGTCGTTGTTATTGTCATTCTGATCCCCCAAGATGATGACAACGGAGGCTTTCCACGGACACAGCTTTTTCAATTCGTCCTTGTCGAATACATTCCCCTTATGAATAAATATCTTCGCCATTTCCTGCGGAGAAAACAGATTGTTCAAATCCTCCCTGATCTCTTCGGATGGGGTAGCGGACAAAATCACGAACTCTTTGATTTCATAAATTTCCTGCATTGCGGCAATGGCGGTTGCCCCATGCGAATCCCAGCCGATCACCACGCCGTGATTTCCTTTGAAGCTGTATCGAACCTGTCCGGTGGCGATCAGTGTCTTTCTGACTTCAAAAGCATTGCTCATGACGCTGGTGATGAAACAGAATAATACCGCTCCGCAGATCCACAGAAAAAACGCCGAAAAAATAACGAAATTGCTGTGCCCGGTTGAGTTCGGATCATGAACCGATGAAATCGTTTGTCCGATGAATCCTCCATCGCAGAGATGGAGCAGTCCCCACAGCCAGGAGGAGTGGAAATTTTGATCCAACGGATTCTTCGCAATGTAGTATTGAGCCACAGGAGTTGCGATGATGGCGATCAAGCCGACAACCAGAAGTGCCAGCAATAATTGAATCCACATCCGATTCAGAATGATTTTATCAAAATATTTTTTCATCGTCTTTCCTGCTGAAAACGTTCAGAATTTATCCGCCAGATCACTATGACTGCTTTTCATGGAAGAGCTTTTCGGTGATGAGCTGCTTACGGTATCGTTTCCTGTTGAATTTCCTTTAGTCGCCTTTACAATGCTTCCGATTACAGCACAGATGAATACAATGGTACAGACCAGCGGAATACCAACCTTGAATACCGCACCAATATTCCATATTCCGAGTACCAGCAGAACCAGTACGAGAAATACCGCAATCGCTTTTTTTCCAAACACTCCCCACAGAAAAAGGAAGATCGTAGAATCAAAAAAAGCAACAACCAGCAAGCAATAAATATTTGTTTTCCCCTCAAATATTGATTCAAATAACATAAGGTGAAACACCCCAAGGAAACCAATGCCGATGATAAGCATAAAGCCAATTGAAATAATTCCGACAATGCCGCTCGGAATCATTGCCAGATCCAGCCCTTTGAAAAATTTATTTTCCATAGGAAAGTTTCTCCTCTATTTAATCACTTCTTGCTGTATTTTCTGCAAAGGCTTGGTGAGTCTGACCGCTCCTCCGCCTTGCGTAAACAATATCTGACAGCGGATATAATCAGTAACACGACAGACCCCAGGCAAACCAGCGGAAGAATCGGGATCAGCAACAGGAACAAGAGCATGAAAACCAGTTTCCAGTACACACAAGCCAATATGATGCTGACGATGATACCGGCTTTCCTGCCGAAGAATCCCCATACTCCTGCAATGATGAACAGAGAGGCAACAGCTCCGATAAACAGCATTGTAAGCCCCAAAGAAGAATCCTTGACGTTACTTGCCATACTGGGGATTGCCACAACGGTTCCAACTCCGACTTTGATCATAAGCCAAAGCAGAGGAGCAGAAAACGCAAATCCCAATATCCCCATGCAGGTAATGGCTCTATCGCTTCGATCAAACAAGTTTTTCAACATAGATTTTCCTTACATCTTTTTTGGCTTCTGAGAAAAAATCCGACTCAGCTTCTGAAGCTGGGGCGGATCATCAGGAATATCAAATGTTCTGAGTGCAGATTTCAGGTCTTCGATCAGGAGATCGTCATCATACAATTGCCGGAAACGTTGCTTGCAGGAGGAGCAGAAAAGGAGATGAAGCCAACAGCGGAACGCCGTCTTGCGTGGCAAGCCGTGATGTCGATAAACATCAAGCGTAGCTGTGGAGTAGTGTTTTTTCGGCATGTTTTCTCTTGAAGAAAAAAAGCGGCACATTCCGAAGAATGTCCGCTTCCAGCCTACCACAGCTTGCAGAAAAACATAAATCGAAATGTACCGCAATATGCGAATACACTACGACTATATCGTTTTTCTGCTGACGTCATCTTTTGATGTGGTAGATCGGAAGCGAACGTCAAAGTCTCAGGTGTCGTTTTTTCTACTTTTCTGTTTTTGTATCTTATTAATCCCTTTGCTGTTAATATGACAGCAGGAATATACGACCTTGTTGCAGAAAAGTCAAGTAAAGAAACCTGATACCGACGTTTTTCTTTCGAGATGACCTTGCTATAATCGGCATGAAAACGGACATAAATTTACTCAAAAACAGCCTCCTATTTGTTTTGCTCTACAGATTGCTCCAGTCTCCTGAAATTTCAAATCTGATCAAGCAGATATTTGTAATTTTTTTATCCAAACTGTTTTTCTATAAGTAATACACCATGACTATTGGTGATCTTTCACATCATTCAAAAAAACAGCGATTTTCTGCAACGGTAATTTTTCTTTGGAATTTAAACTGGATCAAGCATATAGCTTGCGATCTCTGTCGCTTTATCAACGCAGGAATTATATTCTTCATCATTTCTTGCCATCAATGCAAGGAATTGATAAAACTCAAATTCTTTCCAGAGAGCTTTCCAGATTGTGTTCGTCCATAATCTGTAATTACTGACCCCATCCTCTTTTATGCGTTTTGCCATACCTGCTGAAGCCTCATTCCAACTGTCGTAAAAATCATAATGAAGCTCATCATTTTTCCAGAATATACCGTAACATAATTTATCATGATAAGGGTTTATATCCTCAAAAGTTCCGCTGAGTTCCCATATAGAGCGGAAGAGCTGAGTAAAATCACCTTGTTCAAGCCATTTCTGGAATTGTGATTCCAACTTGTCTGTGATCTCCTTAAATGCTTCATCTCTTGTTTTCATGCTTCCAGCCCTCCAATAGAATCTTTTCGATCAACTGCTCTTCATAATAAATTTTTCTTCCGATTCTGATTTTGTTCAAATTCCAGTTTGCAAGAGTGCGCCCGGAAACATTAAGGCGCTGCGCCGCTTCCTTATGAGTAAGCAAGACTCCATTTTTATTTTCCATTGTTATTTTCTCCTTATTCGGTATCATTACCGATCATAGATGGAAAAATATAGAAAAATAGTAAAAACAGCGCTGATTCGGAAACGGGAAATGAAATATTATAATCGATAATAATATAAAATCTTTGTTCAGGGGAAAGAGTGGAAAATATCTGGTGGAAACGAGGAAAAAGTGTCTTTGTTCGGAGCATCTCCAGATGTACATCGGAGCGAAGGATCGCCGGATACGGTTAAAGAAAGACACTTTCTGATTTTCAAAAATGAATCCGTTTTATTTTTTTCAAAAAAAATTGAATCGGATTCAAGCAGAAAGCAATCGATGGACACGAGTTTTTGAAACTCCCGTTGTTTTTGAAATCTCCGACAGAGAATGCCCCCGCTGGCGAAGTTCCCGAAGCTGTTCAAGATTGGCGACAACATCAGTTGGACGACCGAGCTTTTTCCCCTTGGCTTTCAGGTTGGCAAGTGCCGCTTTGGTTCTCAACGAAATTTTTTGCTTCTCCATCTTGCCAAGCACCCCAAGAACCGAAAGAACAATCGGAGCATAATCCCCCAGCGATGAAATATACTCCTCCGTATAAGAAACAAATTTCACCTTGAACTCAGAAAGTTTCTGCAGGAACATCAGCAGTTCGGTTGCGCCGTTTCTGGTGATCCGGTCACAGGCAAACGTCAACAACACATCAAACCGCCTCTGACGTGCCAACCGCAATACTCTTGCCGATTCTTTCCGCACAAATACCGAAACACCTCCGCTGACCGCTTCCTCTGAGATAACCTCCATGATTTCCCATCCCTGCCGTTCGGCGTATTCGATCAAGAGTCTTGTTTGATTTTCCGTGTCTTGTTCATTTGTGGAAATTCTGCTGTAAATAATGCATTTCATAGTATTCTATCCTTATTGGTGATTTTGCCGTTCCAAAAGGGGAGTCAAATTTTCCGATTTTTCACGCTCAGAATTTTTCAAAAAAATCTGTTCCGAAAACGAACGTTTTGGAACACTCCGGTTAAAAAAAGTGGATTTCTGAAATTATCACCTCCTCTGTCAGAAATCCGGTTTGTCCGTTTACTGTTTTCATGCAAGGCTCTGGTAGGCTCTGGAAGAACAAAAAATCATCGGCATGTATTTTTTCAGTTTCAAAGTTGGAATATCGAACTGATAGAATTTGTGTTTCGGCAGTTCCACAATTTTCCAATCCGGCATATTGCCTGTTGTGTGAATCAGCATCTCAAAATCACTGGAATAGCAGTAGCACCGGAATTTTTTATGGTGAAGAAAATGAAGCGGCATGTTGCCGATTCCAATATAAAGAGAAGCTGGATCACACTTGTTCTGCATAACGAAACTCATGGTTCCGATGAACTCCCGAAGCCCTTCAGTAAAACTTTCCATGTTCAACAGCTTGTGATTCCCCAAGGACGCATCAGCCATTCTGAATATCGCCTCCGAATCGACCTGACCCGATCTCTTCCAGTTATGCCGGAAAAACAGTTCTTTGTGGTTCAGGATTGTTCCGTTGTGAGTACCGATGAAAAAATCGGACTCAATTGGATGATTGTTAAAATTGACTGCCGGAGTCCCCACCGTCCTCCAGCGGGTATGTCCGAGAAAGACAGAAACAGAATTATCAAATGAACTCATCAATTCCCGATACCTCGCCGATTCCACAAAACAACTGACAGGAACGGCATCTTTCAAAATTTGCCCCGACCCATCTTTATTCCCCACATAAACACCTGTGGCATCACGTCCACGAGCCTCATTCAACAAAAGCAAGTTTGTAAATATGCCGGAAAGAGTTTCCAGCTCTTTCCGTGTTCTGCGCTTTTGCCCTAAGATCAAACCACACTGACCGCACATATTACGCAACCTTTGGTTCGGGTGTATGCTTATGACTGGCGCTCCCTGGCATGTTTTCCAAAAGAAAATGCCGCATGGTTTTATATTCGTCACCGATTGCACCAATCCGCAGTAAATGGACTCTCATATCATACTTGGCTGATTCAGGATTAAATGACCGTTTCTTTGAAGCGGCGAATTTCACCCGCCGAGCCCGATTTGCCAATAACAGGCAGTATTGAACATAGGATTTGACTTTTCCGGCATGAAGCGTTGCCTCAAACCACCGAAATTCTACCGTTCCCCGATAAAATAAACTATGAAAGTTGACACCATGATAGCGGGAATTGTGGTAATGCTGGAGCCTTGCT